>NC_014829.1:4012861-4681672 GCF_000177235.2 Evansella cellulosilytica DSM 2522
ATTAACAAAACAGCCATCCGTATAAAAAAGCAGTGACACGTATTCACTATTTTCAAGTATCACCCACAATAGAGGTTCTGTTTCCGCGTCCAACGATATGATCTGCTCTTCCTTGACTATATCCATAAACGCCTTTACCTCAGCCTCGTACTCTTTCCAATCATAAAAACTAGACAGCATTTCATTTTCAAACTTCTCATATGCTTCAGTTATGATCGGATTGTCTAAAAGTGCAACTAGTTCAGTCATTTCATCATGCATATCATTCACTTCGCCAATGGATGGATTTGAAAATAGCCATTCTTCTAGTCCATCAAATTGCTGTTGAAACGTTAAAATCGTTTCGACTTCTTCTGTAGACGCGTATTGAAGAAGATTAACGAATGCAAGCTTTATCTCATCATCGAAATCCTCCCAATGCTTAGAAGAAAACAATTCATTCATTTCATCGAGTTTAGCATTTAATGATGCATCTAATGGATTTTTCATGACAAAGCTTTCAAAATCTAACCATTTTTGAATAACTTCATTATATTTATTAATTGCTAATTGAAAATTCTCAGCTTCTTCAACCGCAAACAAAACTTTTTCTAACCTCACTAAGTATGGTTCACGTTTCGATTCATTTCTTATTTCTTCTAACGATGCCATCGCTTCTTCATATGCTAATTTCGTTTCATTTTTCAATTGTTCATCAATATTTTCTAGCGACGATAACGGTTCAACGTTTTCATTGATAAATAATGTTTCCGTTAACTGTTCCGCTAACCCCTCCGCTTTAACAACCGCCTCCTCAGCAAGCATTTCTTGTTCATAACTCCCACATCCAATAAGCACTATCAATATAGCGAAAAAATACCCATACTTTATCATTTATTAGCCTCTCCCCATACATCTGTAGGTAAAACGACCCACCATTTATCCTAAGTATAATGATTTTCTTTGTCGATTTCATTATTTTTTTGTGGACGTAACGTCTGCGTCACTCTCTTTAGTCGTTTATCACTAGTACTAATTGTTCGTAAAACATGAAAAAAGCCTCAAGGTAAAAATGGTATTATTTGCTAAAATAATGAGAGCATAAAGCATAATTCATAAAAAACGAAATACGATGCTAAAGTAGCTCTCACTTCAACACCAGCTTGTTTCTCTCACGTTGCCCCTTTGCAAAGAGTCTCTTTAGTTTTGTTTCAAAAAAATAGGGAAAAATAAATACATCTTAAATGGGGTGAATTTCTTATGAATAAAAAAGCAATTCAATTTTTTAATACATTAGTAAGCTTATTCATTATAGGCTTAAGTTGGTTCTATACTTGGGCATATATTGGATACACACTTCAATTTTATCTCTGGATTTTCCTTATTCCCCTCGTGGTAGTAATCATATATATTATGTCGTATATCGTGATTGAAAGGTTCGAAGAATCACGACTACTTTTTAGCATTATCGGAATACAATGTGTATTATTTTTTCTCATTATATTTTTTGCTTACAACAACCTATGGAATACGATTTTAGCAAAATAGACGTGTTCATTTCATGCTCGTTCTGATTTTCACTCACACTCGACAAAACCAGACATTCCCACGTCACATATATAGGAAAAAAGAAACATTTTTTCTTAATAATAATGTATAATGTGATTATTCATTTAAAATTTCATAGGAAGATGTGGAGGGGTTGTTAATGTACTGCCATAATTGCGGGGAACAGTTACCCGAAGATTCTCAATTTTGTGCAAATTGTGGTACAAAGTTAGCTCATGACGAACATCCAGTGGATGATCAAACGAGCGAACAAAACAATGAAGTGGAACTAAAGGAGGAAGGAGAAACATCCTCATCTCAAAACGTGGATGAAACACCTGACACCCCAAATGACACACCATCTGGAGTACTTTCAAGTGTTCCAGCAGCAACAGATGCTTCAAAAGATACTGTAGATTCGCAAAGCAAAGAAGTTGTTCCGGCAGAAGAGCAGCAAAACGAAGTTGCTAGTACGAGCGAGCAACAAAGCGTTCAAGAAACCGAACCTATTCCACAGGAAAGCAAGACTCGATCTAAGCCAGCTAGTCGTAAAACATTTTCATTTTGGCTATCAATCTTAGTTCCTATCTTTAGTTTTTTCCTTATTGTAGGCGGACTTATTTTATATTATTTTTATGAGTCAAACGTAAATGAAAGAGTGTTAAACCTGAAGGAATCGGCTGAAGAGTCTGCTTTAGATGGAGATTTCACTGCAGCTATAGAGGATATTAATAAGGCCATTGATTTAAGACCTAATTATATTGTTTTAAGACAAAATTTACAGGAAATAAATCAAGCAAATGATTTCTCTAATAGATTAGTAGAAATCTCAACGCTAATTGATGAGCAATCATACGATGAAGCAGATGAGCTATTGCTAACTTTTATAAGTTCCCTAGATAGAGAAGAAGGTATATTATTTGACTATTTTAAAGATCAAATACCATCTCTACAATCTGCGATTGCTGTAGGAAAAATCATGCTGGAGTTAGATGAACTAACGACAATCCATGCATTATCAGATCGATTAAATACAATTTCCTCGCTTTCATCTGATGAAGCAGAGGAAGTGCGAGAGCGAATTATCTCAAAAATTATTGAACTTAGCACGGAACAGGCGACAGCTTCTTTAAATAACAACCAATATTCAGAAGCGCTTTCTTTAGTCAACCAAGGCCTTGAATATGCGAGTAACAATGATAGTCTCCTTTCATTACGTAGTCAAATAGAATCTGAACAAGCCGAATTTGAAAGAGCAGAGCAAGAACGACTTACAGCTGCTTTAGAAGCCGCTGCACAGGATGATTTATTCAACAGAACAGAAGCTGTTCAAGTCACTTACTTTGATTCCTATATTGATAGCTGGGGCGACATCTTTTTAGAAGGTGAAATTGTAAATAATGCATCTGTACCAATCTATGATATTACTATCTATTACACCGTATATGATGATTATGGCTATTATATGGATGAGAGCTATACATTTGTTTTTCCTTATTACTTATATCCAGGCGACATCGGATACTTTGACGATTGGTACATTAACTACTCGTGGTATGATGAAATTGGCAGCGTTGAAGTTGACTATATTACTTGGAATCTTGACTAAAGAAGGTGAAGGCGATGAAATTACATTGGATCATTAGCTTAATATTTACAGTTTTAATATTAGGGGTAGGCGCTTATGGCTTCTACTTTATATACGACCATGTCCCAAAACAACTTGATGCGCCATCGAGTATACTCGCCTATGATGACGAAGAGAGCGATCAGTTTGTTGAAGGGGAAACAAGAGAGTTAACAGAAATTATTCATGATACACAAAAACTAGTAGTAAAAATCGAAACGGAAGACGGGTCCATTGGATCCGGCTTCCTTTATAATGACATGGGTGATATCGTCACTAATGCTCACGTCGTTGCTGGAGTGAATAATGTTACTGTTACAACGGCCGACTCCAGACAACTTTACGGAACTGTTATTGGTATTAGTGATACGATTGATATCGCTCTCGTACGAGTTGACGATTTAGCTGGCACAGATCCACTCCCTATTAGCAATACGAAAGCAGAAATCGGTGAAGAAGTACTTGCCTTAGGAAGTCCTTTCGGTTTAGATAATACTGTTACAACTGGAATCATTAGCGGGCTAGACCGTGACCTCGATCTACCACCTTATTACTATGAAGGACTATATCAAATTTCTGCTCCTATCGCACCGGGCAATAGCGGCGGGCCACTTGTATATAGTGCAACAGGAGAAGTCATTGGTATTAATTCTGCTGCTGCTGACCAAGGGTCTATCGGTTTTAGCATTCCTATTATCGATGTACTCGGCATGATTCAAGGGTGGTCCCAAAGTCCGATGACTGCCTTACCTACCTTCGACACATACACAACGGACTATGGCTACTACGAAACAGACTACTATTATACTGATGAAGATTACGCTTTGTACTTAGTAGAATATTATTACGACAATTTAATTTACCAAGATTTTCTTACAGCCTATTCTTTACTCGGAAGCAATTTGCAGACTAATATGAGCTACGAATCATTGCGTAATGAATATATTCATACAGACTGGATTTCAATCGATGACATTGTTGTCACTAATACAAACCCTTTGCAAGTATTTTCTATCATTACGAAGGAACAATATAGTAATAACACAACGTCTTATGAAAAATATAAAGTTACTCACACAATTGGCTATGAAAATGACCACTTGAAAATACTCACTGAGCAGAAAGAAAGAATAAACTAAATGGAATCAATAGATTTGCTACTGGAGGTAAATCTATTGATTTCTTTTTTATAAGTGCCATTTTAGCTAGTTGAAGTGCCGATTAAGAGGTGCTATTTGACGTTGAGGGTGTAAAATGATGAATGAAGGTAAGATGGCGCGGCTCCTTATTACTTTCACAATAAACTTGCCAACCGCATAGAAAAACGAACAAGCGCGTTGTTAGTCTTATCTTAGAAGCTTCGAAGAAATGATGCCAGATGTCTTTAAAGTAGTAGTGAGTGCTCTTCTTGCTACTGCGTACGGCATCATTTCCACCACCAAATTTCTTTATCTTTCAAAGAAAAAACCTTGAGTAGTTAACTAGCGGGTTTACTTGTGAGGTGCAAATTGTCAAATCACAAACGAATTCACACGCTAAAACTCACATCTTTCGCAACTAGATTCACAGTATAATTATTCGCATAAAAACAATGGCGCGAAAGTTCTTCGTACCATTGTTTTTATGTTTGCTTATTTCACGAATCGTTCGTTGGAGTAAATGCGGTTTTATTGGAATTTATTAGATACACTTGGCTTATCGCCAATTCCATGTATTCCTCTCTTTACCAGTCAAATAAAATAAGCGAAGAATTTCCGTTTAAAATCAAAATTGACCTAATTTCGTGGCAAATAAGGGTAGTTTTTCCGCTTATGCAAAGGAAATCCCCCCTTTTTCAATAGTTTCTAGTCAATAAGGGGAATTTCTCCGTTTATTCAGACTATTTTCAGTGCTATTTATTAAATAAGCGGAATTTCTCCGTTTATTTATTGAATTGAGTATTTCTGCTCGTTTCTTTCATTACATTGCTTGAAAGGATGAAAGATTATATATAGGTTTTCATTTACTTTAATATAAATAAACAATTCCCTACCTTTCACATTAGAATTCACATGGCAAATCACATCGATATTTATTTCCACCTATGGGAATAAGGGTGTGAATTACTGTATGTTTAACAATAAATCACTGATATAACAACAAAAAACACATGTGATTTCTACTGTGAAATCGCATGTGTTTTGCTTGTGAATTACTTGTTTTCACCTCTGAAGTAAGTTAACTCAAGGTTCCCTCTTTAATAGTCCAAGTTAAACGAATAGATTTCTTCGTTATCTTCGTTGATGTACTTAAATGTTCTCGTATCATGGTTGTCTGTTACAACTAATGCGACACCATTATAGAAAGGTAATGCTTGATCATACTGTGGATTAATAACAATTCTGCCTTCTTTATTAATGAATCCAACTTTTCCACCAATGCTAACTGCTGCAAGTCCTTCATGGAATGGACCCGCAAAATCGAATTGTGGATCGATAACATAGACACCATCGACATCTATATAACCAATTTTATCGTCTTTCGCTACTGGCGCTAAGCCTTCAGAGAACGGAAGTGCAAATTGAAATTGTGGATTAATAACCATTTGACCGTTTTTATCAATAAACCCTAAGTTATCACCGATATAAACTCTCGCTCTCTCATCCGAAAAATCCATTGCAAAATCGAACTGTGGTGAGATCACCATTTCTCCATTTTTATCAATGTAGCCATATTCCCCATTTACTTCAACTCGCGCTAGCCCTTCACTAAAGGAATACGCATCATCATATCGTGGGTTAATAACCATTTCTCCATTTTTATCGATGAATCCATAATTGCTTTGAATACCTACTAATGCTAGACCGTCAGAAAACGGTTCCGCATAGTCGAATTCGAAATTGATGACAGTATTTCCATCTTCATCAATAAAACCATACATACCGTCTTTCGATACTAATGCTAGACCGTCAACAAATGATGTAGCCGTATCAAATTGAGGATTAATTGCATATCTACCATCTCTATTAATATATCCAAATTTATCGGAAATTCTTACAACATGATAGTCTTCTGTGAAATAAAAGGCTCTAATTTCATCGATATCCCAATACCTATCCCAATAATAAAAGTGTAGTAGGAAAGGAACTTCGTATTGATGTGCAATTTGTTCCTCACCAGCAGCATTAATGAATCCTGCTTGTTCATTGTGGTTCACCGTAACAAACCATGTTTTCTCTTGACCAAAAATAAATTGAGTAGAAAGTACAATTAAAAGTGCGATAACAGCTAATGCTGATGATCCAGCAATAATCCATAGTCGAAATTTGCGAAAAAATGAAGGGGACTTCTCATCTGATTGTTCAATTGAAGTAGTTACTACTTCATTAGATGGAGATTCCTGCTCCTCTTGATGATTAAAATAGGAATCTAATTTTTCTTCTTCTGTTACTGGGGATTCCGTTGCAGTTTTAACTTCTGCCTTCGCTCCACATTTAACACAAAATTTTGCATCTTCCCGCAGGTCAGCTCCACAGCTTGTACACTTTAACATAGTATATCCATTTTCCCCTCTCTAGGTGGCAAATTAGCCTCTTTAATACTACTAAAGTACCACAAAATGTGACAAAATAGAACATATATTTACTTTAATACTATAATTGGCATTTTCACTCGACTTTTATTAGCTTGTAGGCCGGCGTCAAGCTATACTATCGCTTTAATATTATTTTAGCAAAAGAGCCCTCTCCCACAGTGGAAGAAGGCTCAAATCTTTAATTATTAAAAACTTGCTTCTTTCTAGTAAAGAATGTCACTGCACCAATTATTAGTAATAACATACCAATTACTAAATAGTTAAATAGGTTAGTAGCAGTGTTAGGAAGCTCGTCTCCATCTTTCGAGGAATCTTTAGAAGCTTCTTCTGAATCAACGTCTCCATCAGTTCCATTTTCATCTTCTTCGCTACTATCGTCATCCGTTTTTGGTGCTTCTGGTGTTTCAAAATCAGAGAATTGCGCTTTTAAAGCTGCGATTTCTTCTTTTAGATTATTGATAAGCGTTTCTAAGTTAGAAACATACTCTTCAATGTCACTAAATTGTGCTTTAAGAGCATTTAATTGTCCTTCTAATTGTGCAACTCTCATTTCTAACTCTAAAATCTCATTATTATTCTCTAACTCTGAAATTCTAGTATTAAGTTGTTCAATTAATGCTTGCAATTCATTAATTCTTTGTTGCAATTCTTCAGAATCACCTGGGTCTGATGGATCTGACGGATCTGGATCTTCTCCATCTCCTGGTTCACCTGGATCTACTGGATCTGGGTCTTGCCCGTCTCCTGATTCCGAAGCAAACACACCGTATGTCGAGAAGTGGTCGACTGTTACACTAATAGTGTTTGTTTCTTGATTCATTACACCACCAATTCTCTCCCATTCCTCTGTTGTTTCATTATAGTAGAAAATCGCTACTTCCTCATACCCTTCATCGTAGGACAACTCTAGATCAAATCCTTCTGCACCTTCTGCTCCTTGAAGATTAACCTTGATTACCTGTCCTGCTTTCGTATGATTTACATTTGGTGCTGGTTCTTCCACTGATTCTATTGAAATCGTAGCCCCGTCTGGTAAGTTCTCTGACATCTTAATAGTTGCTTTACCACCTTGTAATTTCACTACTTGATTAGCTGAAACAGACGTTTCTACTCCGCTCTCTACTTCTATAGCTTCTGGATCTTGACCGTCTCCTGGTTCACCATCACCTGGGGTTTCTGCTTTCTTATCCGTCGTAGCCACTAATGGTACACTTTCTTCAGAAGATCCAGCTTCGTTATATGCACGCACAGTGTACTCATATGTCGTGTTCTCATCAAGACCAATGTCTGTAAAAGTAGTTTCTGGTGTTGTGTGAACAACAATACCATCACGTAATACCTCATATCCATCTGCTCCATTAACCGCTTCCCATGTTAACGTAACAGTAGACGTTGTTTTTTCATAAGCCTCTAGACTAGTCGGAGCATCCGGTACAATTGGGTCTACTGGGTCTGGTTGCTCACTGGCTTCTTTAAAAGTAAATTGATAGTGTTCTGATTCGTATTGGGGACCATTTTTTTCATATATAAAATGATAGTTTATGACATCCCCTTCACTTAAACCAGTGATATTTTGAGTCCATGTATTATTATCCTTTGTCATACGATACCCTGATTTATTACCAGCGTTTATAGAATAATGGACATCGACATATTGCGCATCTGTTTCAGGCGTAAACCAAATTTGTGCTTGACTATCTCCTGTTTTTCTAGCTCCTGCTTCATAATCTTCGTGTACGTGATCATCACCTGGTTGTGATGGTGATTCCCCATTATCGTCTCCATCTCCCGGTTCACCTGGATCTACTGGATCTGGATCGATCTCATTTTCAGTAAATGTAAATTGATAGCTTTCTGATTGATATTGCGGTCCATTTTTTTCATAGATAAAGTGATATTCAATGACATCCCCTTCACTTAAACCAGTGATATTTTGAGTCCATGTCATATTATCCTTTGTCATACGATACCCTGCTTTATTACCTGAGTTTATAGAATAATGGACATCGACATATTGTGCATCTGTTTCAGGCGTAAACCAAATTTGCGCTTCATTATCTCCTGTTTTTCTAGCTCCAGCCTCATAATCTTCGTGTACGTGACCATCACCTGGTTGAGGCGGTGCTACTCCATTATCATCACCATTGCCGTCATCACCATCTCCAGGTTCACCTGGGTCAACTGGGTCAACCGGGTCTTCTGGGAAGGAAAGACCTTCACCATAGTCAATAGTAAAGTCATTTGCTCCTGCCGTCATCGTCATGCCATCAGAAAAGCTAACTTCAACTTCAGTATCAGTAAAGTTATATACAACATAGCTTCTTACTCCATCCTTATCAAAAACGGCATAAGTAGTATGGTCAGCTGTAACATTTGGATTCACTCGTCCTAGTACATTTAAATTATGAATCCAATGATATGTTTGCGCTTTTGTACTACCTCTTTCAATAATCGTTTCATCACCAGGATTAAAGCTCGTATAATCATCTATTGAGGCATTCATTTGGTTCAAAGCATCAGTAGGATTCGTTAACGCCCTATACATCCAAACCATGTTTGACCACCAGTTCCAATCAGTCGATCCATTTCTGTTAAGTAGCTCAGCATAAGCTCTTTCTACATACTCTGGATGGTGCCCTAAGTACAACGATCCACCATGGAATGGTAACCAGTTAATTCCATATTTTTCAACAATACCTGAATTCCACCAAGTGGCATGATCCATTTTTCCGCCCCATTTAATCGTTACGATTTCTGGAGTATAGGCATCAGGAAAATTCTCTTGATGCACATCGAAAAAATATTCATTGATGGCACTCATTTCAGTTGTGTATAGATAAATTGCGCGATCGCGAAGCTCTGTATCACCAGTAGCCTCTGCCCACAAAATCGTATTTGTCCAAGCATGCATCGCTTCGGATGATGATTCTTGGTTATTCCCTGCATCGAATGTGGAAAGTCCATCTGCCCACGAATGGCCAGAATAAGGATCAAACATTCTAATATAAGGGAACATCTCATCATCTCGACCACCAGCATAGTCTCGGATCAATATATCTATCATTCCACCCCACTCCGATTCACTTGCCCACTCTGAATCAGTCCGTGCAATTTCAGCAGCAGCCTTTACAAAGTAGCCATAATGAAAGTGGTGGTCACTAATTCGTGTCGCGGATCCATGGGCAGCGTGGTAACCAAGCATCGTTCCCCAGTTATCATTATAATATAAGACATTCTCAGTCTTAATATTGCCTTCTGAATCTGTCGCAACTAGCCAATCTTCTAGTATACTTTTTAACTCATCTCTAAATTCTTCTGCTAATTCTACTTCGCCCATCTGATCAGCAATAGGGGCTAACGTTGCAATCTTCCCTAAATATTTCCCTAACTCATACGTGTCTTGTCCAGTAGGAGTGTGTTCTCTCGCATCCTGAAGATATCCTTTCAACACTTCTCTATCATAATCTCCTGCATCTGGAAGACTAGGAAGTACACCAGTATACGTTAATTCTGTTTGAAAGCTTTTCCCTTCTAGTGCAAGCATGTCTCCTTGGAGTAAATAAAAGCTATACCCTGTTAAAAGCTGATCTCTTGAAGCTTCAGCTAAGTGTCTATGTTGATGAGGCAACAATGCAAATATCGTTCCGTCTGGCGCCCCTTCTTCGATTGGTTCGGTAGTTACCTCAAATGTTGTCGTTACGATACCCGTATCTTCATTATAGGAATAATTCGCTTGTGCATCTCTCACAAATGAAAACGCATATTCCTCAAATTTATCTAATGTGCTACTATTTGCATCTGGTAGTTTTGCAACTGTAATCGCATTGGAACTGTTTTCTAGCTTCTGCGTTCCAACACCTGACCAATCATATCCATCAGGAGCAAATGCAGCATAATGTTTATTGTCATGTGTAGAAAAACCAAGCACATTACCACGGTTTTCCCATATATTTGGCGTATTTGGGAAGTTTATCTCTGCACTGCCCCCTTCATATTCAACAAAAATATACGGAGAGCCTACACCATAAGTCGTATACATCTTATTATTACCATTTTCTAAAACACCGCGCACATACCAATCATTATAATCATCTACAAGCGCTTGTTGAAAGGTGCTTGTCCCTGAATGCCCAATCTTAAAATCAGTTCCCATAGCACCTACGATATGCCATAGTCCTGACCCCGCATCTCCGTGAACAACTGTTTGATTTGGAGAATTGTAAAAAACATTAAACCCATCTGCACCATGTTTGATACTAAAAGGATGGGGAAATTGTGTCATGGAAAATGGATCCGCTGCTAAAGAGCTCCACCAAGTATTCGTTTGCATTGGTCCTGTTACATTTTCAGTACGATATATCGTACTCGGAGGTTCACCTTGCTGCCCTGCATAGCCTGGATCATCAAAGCTTCCATGATCAATATTTGGGAAAACATTTGAATAGCTGCCGTTACCGACATTTGTTACATCTGAATTAGCATCTGTGATTATCCCTGGCTGTAGTAAAGAAAATAACATAATAAAAATCATCATTAACGGTAATCCACGTTTAGTCATTCTATAACCTCCGGAGAAATTTTTCGCTTATTCATGATGACAAAATAGTATGTTGCTGTGTTAATAGAAAAAAATAAGTGGCATAATCATTGTGCTGAGATTTTTAGTTTTATGTCAATTATCTCATCCATTACCTTTAAACCTACTACCAAAGCGCTTTCGACATTGGTACTAAAGCCTTATCTTACTCGGATCGATGTCGTTTTTCTCCAAATAAGACTTATTGCTTGCACCTTTCAATCTATCACTCCCTTTTACTAGTTTTCAACCACTAAAATGAAAGCGCTTTAATTTAATTATAGATATACATTACCTTTTTAACAACCTCATTAGCAAAATATTCCGACACAATTTTAATGTACGGTATTACCGTCCGGATGTTTTTCATGATGCAAATAAAAATGATCTATAAAATCGTGGTAATACTTTTCATCTTCATTCCCTGTAATCCACCCTTCTCTCCAACCCCCGCTGTAATAAACGGTTACTGGTGTAGGAATATTGTCTAAGTCTACTAGTGGGGCAAGTTCTTCATATTTTTTTATATTTAAGCGGTTCACTGTAATGCCTTCACTTTCTGCTATTGGGAAAACGATAGCGTCCATTCTATCACATTCATCACATCCTGGTTCATATATATAAATAAATTCTCCCATTTCATTTGCCATTAGCTTAATTAACTCCGCCCGTACTTCATCTACAGTTCCACTCAATTCGTATTTTTGTAGTTTCTCAGGTACCTCATATTCTTCTACTATGGTTTGGCTACTATCGGCATTTACAACATAGCTTAACAGTGAAGCAGCCAATACCAAACCTAAACATGAGAGAATAATCGTATTCCTTTTATTTTTCCCCTTCTCTGCGATCGTCTTTTTCTTCCTTTTTGACATTTAAAGTACTCCTTTCAAAAAAACTATTATGTCACGATACACTAATACTTCTATGTATATAGAGACCCCCCTTACGAAGAGGGCCTCCATTTTGCATTTTTGAATTTTAAATCTATCTATTTACTTCTTGTCTTTTCCCCTTCTTTGATAAAAAGTACAAAGAGCACCCAATTATGAGAATGAAGAAACCAATGAACAAATAGTTATACATAGATGTAGCAGTACTTGGAAGTTCATCATCACTGTCACCATTTTTCTCCTCAATGTCTTTATGGTCTGTGTCTTTGTCTATGTCTGTATCTTTGTCTTTGTCTTTGTCTGAATCCTTATCTTTGTCTCGGTCTGGCTTAGGATCTGGGTCAACTTGTTTTTCTACTAACCCATCGATCGCTGCCTGTAAGGCTACTAATGCATTTACTAATTCTGCTTCTGTTTGAATGACCTCTAGCTGTGCTTCCGCCTCTGCTATTGCAGCTTGCAGTGTTTCATATGATTCATCCGTATACACTTCATCCTCGTTTGAGATTGCTTTTGCTGATTCTATTAAATTCTCTAGCTCTGAAACATCAAGTACTGGATCAGGTTGTCTCTCAACTAAACCTTCAACAGCAGCTAGTAATGCTGAGATTGCATTCATTAATTCCTCTTCTGTTTCAATGACCTCTAGCTGTGCTTCCGCCTCTGCTATTGCAGCTTGCAGTGTTTCATATGATTCATCCGTATACACTTCATCCTCGTTTGAGATTGCTTTTGCTGACTCTATTAAATTCTCTAGCTCTGAAACATCAAGTACTGGATCAGATAACGAAGGTTGTAAAGCATTAATTTTTTCTTGTAAGGCTGCAAAGGCATTATTCAAATCTTGTATTGTCTCTATCGTTTCGAGAGCTGCCTCTGCTTCGGCTATTGCTATTTGTAAAGCTTCAAAAGACTCCTCTGTATATTCTCCTTCATCATTTGTATATGATTTTGCTGTTGAGATAAGATTTTCTAGTTCTGTTACATCCACTCCAGGTTCCGAATCACCAACCGCTTCAATCACTTGAAGGTCATGGATCGATAACCACCCTGGAACAGTAATGTCTTTCGTGTTTGTTACTTTTACAAATCTAGCGTCTACATCGTCGAACTGTACGTGAATGATATACTGATCATTTTCTTCTTGCTCAGCGACTGTTGTCCAGTTTTCACCATCAACAGAAATTTCTATTCGATAGCCTAGGAACCAATCTCTATGACTATCCTTTAATCCTCTTTCTTCCCAGTGAGAGCCAGAATCTACATAAACCGCATTGATAGTGTGTACTTCACCAAAGTCAACTTGATAATACATGCCGTCAGTCATATCTTCTCCTGATGACCAACGAGTACCTAAATCATCATCAATTGCGTAGTGTAAACCACTTGGTGCATCGTTCGCTTCTTCTTCGTGACTATGACTAGCAGATGGTATCCAGTTACTTCTATCTAGCGAGTTCTCCAAGTCTGCAATTGGTTCAAAGCAGTAATTACCTCCACAATCTTCACCTGGATCAGATGGGTCTCCTGGATCTCCCGGATCAACGGGTTCATATGGATCTCCTTCTTCACCCGGCCCTGGAAAACCTTCGCCGCCGAATTGAATCCAATTAATATTAGCTTCGCCTGATACATAGTAAACATATATGTCGTGATTGCCTTCTACATCAGATAACTCAGCACTTACCGTATTCCAGTTTTGCCAACCGCCTGTTGCATTCCCTTCAATAGAGGCAATGGATTCTCCATCTGGTGAATCGAGACGCAGTTCAATGTGATAATTAGAGAGTGACGCCGTCCGTAAGTAAACGGTATCCATCTGTTCTAAATTGAGATCCTCAAATTTCAACCACTCTCCAGGGCCTGTCCAACCGATGTTCTGCCCCCCACCAACATCCGATGTACCCTCTGTGTTTATTGCCGGTGATTTATCGTCATAGTGTTCTGCTTCAATACGGTTTTTAATAAATTCTATTGTATCTATACCTTCAAGCACTGGCGCTCCGTCCCCACCACTGTCGCGTGCTACTAGACTCATTTGCCACCAAATATTGTCGGTGTAGTTGTGACCGTCATCTTGTAAAGTATAAGTAACTTCACAGCCTCTCTTATACTCTTGTGGATGTCCGTGATCGTCATGGAGCAGGTCTAATCGCCACTCTAAATTCTCACATGCTATTTCTCCATCTTCAGCATCATACGCTCTTCCAACAAATGTAAATGTGTCGCCATTTCTAAAGAAAGTGTTATTGCTAGGCTGTAGAATTTCAACCACTGGCGGTGTGTTTCCAATAACAATAGTTGTATTCCAGCTTGCGACCTTTCCTGTAGCGTCTGTCACCGAGAGCCTTACGGTGTACTCCCCATTTTCAGAATAGGCATGCGTTGGACTTGCTTCCGTAGAAGTCGTTCCATCACCAAAATCCCAGTCAAATGTAATGTCATTTCCATCCGGATCATACGTTCCACTCGAGTCAAACGAGATTTCATCACCGATAAAAGCGTAATTTTTACTTACATTCACTTGAATAACAGGTGCCCTTTCCAATACTCCCCATGATATTTTTGTAATACCAGATTGGTCATTTACCTCCCACCAGGAAGAACCAAATTCTGCTATATAAATTGAACCATCTGGACCGATATCAACATCCATCGGGAGCAATAAGCCATCAATAAAATCTTCAACCGCTATAATCTCACCGTTTTCATCCGTATCTACTAATTTCATCCACCCTCGAACAAAGTCATAAAATAGTAGCTTACCGTGATGTGTTGCTGGGAATGCATTCTCCCCATTACCTGGGTCGTAGACAGGTCCGACATTCGATGTGCGTCCGCCACTTCCCCAAGGATCTTTATGTCCATACGGATAAAATGCGATTGGATCTACTGCTTCGTTTTCATGGAAATGAAGAATTTCTTCAGCAGTCGTTAATACATCATCAGCAGTGAAATTGCCTCTTACTGTTGAGAAATCAAAATTATTAGCAAAACTCTCGAACCTACTTAAGTAATTGACGTAAGGAGTATCACCAATGATATATGGCCACCCAAAGTTTTGCCCTGGTTCCGTTATTACATTGTATTCGTCATAATCACTACTGCTATCAGGTCCTACGTCACCGACATAAATGAACCCTGTCTCTTCATCGAAAGTAAAACGATAAGGATTTCGGAACCCGTAAGCATAAATTTCTCCTCGTGCTCCGTCCACATCAACGAATGGGTTGTCTTCTGGAATCGATCCATCCTTGTTTATTCGAAGGATGCTTCCTCTTAAATCACCAAGATTTTGTGCCGTTTCAATTGCTAGTGCATTAGGTCCGTTTGTGGCAGGTTTATTATCACCTGTTGATAAATATAACTTTCCATCTGGACCAAATTTGAGGTATCCTCCTTGGTGACAGCATTGTGGATCAGATGGCACTTCTAATAATAACTCTTCAGTGGCGGGATCAATCTCTCCATTTTCATACGTAAAGCGAGACAGGTTATTAATAATCTCTCCTTCTGAAGTATGCTCTGGTTCCGAATAATAAATAAACACGTGCCCGTTTTCATCAAACTCTGGATCAAGAGCAATCCCCATTACACCGTGTTCACCTTCTGTTGTAGTTGGAATGTTCAGAATTCTATTCGTAGAACCATTCGGCTGTGTTTCATATACTCCACCGTTAATACTAATGGAAAACACTCTACTATCATCTGTAACTTCTAACGCTGTCGGCCTAGGTACAGCATTCGTTAACTGCTCCTTTACTAACCCTGGCTTCGGAGATGGTAAATGACAGTCTGTATCATTCTCTATCCCAAATGCATATTCCAAGCCACCGAGAATATGCTGCTTAAAGTCTGGTTCAGATGACCAAGTTTGCGAGTGGTGACCTAGTGCAGTAATGAATACTCGACCTTCTTCTTGAGGGCTACACCATGCAGCAGGATGATCATCAAATTGTCCCCCGCGATTTCCACTAACAGAATCGGTGTCTAAACTTAAGAGAATGTGTTTTCCAGCATCTCTCGGGTTTAAATCTTCAGGGAAAATATAGACTTCTTCTAATTTCGTCCATTCCCCACTTTGAAGATGCCTTGTAGCCGGATGATCACTGTCCTCGACAAGATAGTTGACTTGTTGCACCCACGGATGTGATTGAAAATAAGTCCCGACCATTTCACCATATTCTGGCCAATCATATCCAGTATCAATCGCAGCATGAGCACCTACAAAGCCCCCACCACTTTCAATAAAGTCCATGATTGCTTGTCTCTCTTCTGTCGTTCCGAAATTACCAGTCGTATTAGCAAACATCATTGCATCAAAATCTGCTAAAAACTCAGGTGTAAATGCCTCTTCGATTGGCACATCACTGCCTCTAGCACTTGATGAGCTATCTGCAAACACTACTTCAAAGCCATTCTCTTGTCCCCATTGAGGCATAACATCTCGTATATCATTGATAGAGCCATGGAAATACCCCTCTGTATGGGTTACTACTAAAAGCCTGTGTGAACTGTCACTCGAATGGTCTCCGTTATGTGCCGTTACTGTGTTTGGCTGTAAAACCGGGGTAATCAATGTTGATAGCAATAATAATAACATCAAGAATACATTGAATTTCTGTCTTCTACTATTCAATTACTCTACACCTCCTATTTTTTATGCTAATACATCAAGGTACTCATTCTTGAAAAATAGAAAAGGTACCTAAAAATCTAACTTACTGTAATCTTCACCACCTCCTTAAATACATAGGACTTATTACTAGTCAGTTAAGTAGTTCTCCACTAATTTAGGCCTATAGTCCGAAAGCGCTTTGGATAAATGACGTACTTTTGTCCTCTTCAAATGAGTACAAGTGTTTTTTGGTACACACATAAGTAATTAAAGCGCTTTCATTTTTTAGTTTTAAAAAATGAAAGCATTGAGTATGAATATGTAAGTCCTTGCTTTCTTCTAGATTTTTAGATGTTTCTAATCATAGTTGTAAAATGTAATCCGTTACATTTTGATATAAAAATCGCGTTGTGACTTTAATCAGTGTAAAGTAGGAATGTAGAACACTAAGGAGGATGATACAAAGCTTTTAAGTTCCTTCAGCGGCATTGAAGTAGTATTTTATAGATGTAATCCGTTTCATAGAAAAGAATAACAAAGCACCTTTAAAGTGTCAATATATTCTTAATATTTTTAATTTTACAAAAATAGTTGTTTTTTTACTTTCTTCAGCAAAATGTGACCTCTTCGGAAGAGTTAGCTTCCTATCTCTGTTTCCAGAAATGAATAGATGTTTTGTTCAAAAATTAATAAAGATAGTTCAGTCTGTAGTAACACCTTCCTTGAACTATCTTCAGTAAGTTATTCAATTGCTTCAGGCATCTGCCTACTATTCAATAGCTTTTCTAGTTGCTTTAATGCACGAACTAAACGAAGACATACATCAGCTTCATTTACGGGCTCCACCATTTTCTTATTATTACAGTACTGATTTTTTTCTATAGTTACTATCGCTTCACAATCTGTTTGAAGATCTTCTAATAGTGTAGGAAGAATTGTTTCTTGTTTCGCGTAAGGTTTAGCCAAGACTAGCGAAAAGTCAATTCCTAAAAGTTTACCACGATTCACAATTAATTTAATGACTGCTGCATCCAATTCGTTATCGCAATCACCGGTGATAAAGACTTTGTTGACAACATTCTTATCTACCATATTTAAGAGTTCAGTTACATAAGGTAACATTTGAAATTTACTTTCGTTTGTAAACGTATGAAAGCTGTTATTTATTGGTGCTTCGCAAAACTCCTTTTGTTCGGGACTGAAGCAAACTCCAACGCTTTCAATATTACCTCTAAATGTATCCAATACAGATACACCGAGATCGCCCACCCCGACTAATAGAGTAGTAGGGAAATACTCTGGTTGTACATAATTAATTTTTATCATTTTGATGTAGCCTCCTACGTTTACAATATAATCATTTTAAAAAAATATGTATTGGTAAAAGCACACTATGTATATTAAACTATTACTACATTGGATAACTATTTTATAAATGTCATTATACCACCTTTATACCTTAATAACGAACATTTTTTCTATTATTTTACAAAAAAAAATATTTAGTAACCGATAAAACGAAATCTTTTCGTTTCTCCTTTGACTAGCACCCCACTATTTTTCATATAATTCTATAGGAAGTCCGTCCGGATCATTAAAAAAGGTATATTTTTTTTTCGTAATTCCGTCAATCCTTACCCTCTCAACTTTTATATTTTCAGATTTTAAGTGTTCCACTGCTTCCTCTACATTATTAACTTCAAATGCTAGATGCCTCAATCCAGTAGCTTCCGGGTAGCTTTGTCTTTTCGGAGGACTTGGGAATGAAAATAATTCTATTTGATAATAACCATTAACAGCTAAGTCTAGTTTATACGATTCCCGTTCAGCTCTATATACTTCTTGTAATATCTCTAACCCTAATATCCTCACATAAAAATCCTTCGACACTTCATAATTAGAACAAATAATAGCAATATGGTGTACTGCATTTATATTCATAACATAGCCTCCATCGTTCTATTTACTCTTTATATCATAGCTTAATCTAATAGGTGATTACACAATTTTTTTCACATATAAATGATTGTTTTTATTAATGTAAGGGAAGGAGTATTCATATAATACTAGCAGGAGGGGATAATCTTGTTTAGTAGACAGTATAATCTTTTATCGTGGATGTTGATAGTCATAGTCGTTCTATTAATGACCGCCTGCAATAACGGAGATGAGCCTGTAGAGGAAAACGAGGATAGTGATATTGCATCACTAGAGGCTGATATTGAGGCACTTGAAAGCATCATTGACCAACTTCAAGATGAGCTAGCGAAGCGAGATGAGACCATTTCGGAGTTAGAGTCTGAATTAGGCATTGAAGATTCTGATTCAACAGGTGAAGGTGAGTCAAACAACGAATCTCCTTCGTCCTCAGAGAACAGTACACTTCGTGAAAGAGCAAATTTAGTTGTAGGTTCATTAGAGAACAAAAATTTTAATACTTTAGCCAACTATGTTCACCCTGAAAAAGGGGTTCGCTTTTCACCATATGGCTATGTTGATACAGACGAACATCTTATTTTTCAATCAGAAGAAGTTAAAGGGTTTACTTATGATACCGAAGAGTATGAATGGGGTACCGAAGATGGAACTGGCTATGCAATCACATTAACTCCTTCCGAATATTATGAGGAATATATTTATATTCGCGACTTTAGCCGAATGTCTTCAGATATCGTGGAGAACGAGATTGAATCTTATGGAAACATCATTGTGAATGTAGAAGAAAAGTATCCCGAAGCTGAATTTGTCAGCTACTACGTAACCCCAAGTGATAATGAGTTAAATTGGGCAAATTTGATTCTTGCATTTGAAGAGTATGAAGGTGAATGGTACCTTGTAGGCATAGCGGTCGATAGATGGACAATATAATGGGGCGTTTTTTGGTGACGGATGGTGGCGAACCGTATTATGTGAGGGGCATCGGAGTGAGCGAATTTGAAAGCCGATCTTCACTTATTCTGTTCCCGCCATGTAACTAACGGTGATGGTGAATGCGATGGAAAAGTTGTTCTGTACTTTTTCAGTGGGTCCACGGATACCTCATTTTTGATAGAAGCCGACTTTCTTGTATAAAATAGAATGTGATTATACACTAACATAAAACGAGCGAGGTGAGGACAATGAGTAATCTTGAAAAGGCAACATTTGCAGGCGGCTGCTTTTGGTGTATGGTAAAGCCATTTGATGAGTTTCCTGGCATTCATCAAGTTGTTTCTGGTTATTCAGGTGGGCATACTGAAAACCCAACATATGAAGAAGTTTCTACTGACACTACAGGTCACCGCGAAGTTGTTCAAATTACGTTTAATCCAGAGGTTTTTCCATATGAAAAGCTGTTAGAAATTTTTTGGAGGAATATAGATCCGACAGATGCTGGCGGTCAATTTCACGATCGCGGTGAGCACTATAAAACGGCAATTTATTACCATTCTGAAGAACAAAGAGAGCTTGCTGAAGTGTCGAAAAGGAATTTAGAGGAAAGTGGTAAGTTTGATAAGCAAATTGTAACGGATATTCTCCCAGCTAAGACTTTTTATCCTGCAGAATCAGGACATCAAGATTATTATAAGAAAAATCCGTTTCACTATAACCGCTATTATGAAGGTTCTGGCAGAAAGGATTTCACCGAGAGCAAGTGGAAGGTGTCTAAAAACGAGGATGAATTAAGGGAGAAGTTAACAGCTATTCAATATGAGGTAACCCAAAACAACGGTACTGAACGCCCTTTTCAAAATGAATTCTATTCAAATGAGGATGAGGGAATTTATGTAGATATCGTTTCTGGAGAGCCACTTTTCAGCTCGAAGGACCAGTACGATGCCGGCTGTGGTTGGCCAAGCTTCACTCGTCCAATTAGCCACTATCATATTACGGACAAACTTGATCAAAGTCACGGCATGATTCGCACTGAGGTACGCAGTAAGTATGGCGATTCCCACTTAGGGCACGTTTTTAACGACGGGCCAAAAGAAGAAGGCGGACTCCGCTACTGCATTAATTCAGCAGCATTAAAGTTCATCCGTAAAGATGACTTAGAAAAAGAAGGCTATGGTGAATATAAAGTGATGTTTGAGGAGTAGGGGAGTAGGGGAGTAGGGGCTAGTACCCTGCTTCTTTTTTGGTTGGTTGGGTGAGGGAGGCGTGGGAGGTTGCGTTTTATTTATTGTTGTAACATTGCTCATGAACGGAAGAAAGGACTTTCTTCTTCCGTTCATGGATGTTTTCCTCACTGAACGAAATATTATAATCTACTTCACTTTCCTTTCTGTGCACATTTCCTTCTTAGAAAGGAATACTAACTTCTCTGGCTTTCCTTTCTATGCACACTTCCTTCTTAGAAAGGAATACTAACTCCTCTGGCTTTCCTTTCTATGCACTTTTCATCCTTAGAAAGGAATACTAACTCCTCTGGCTTTCCTTTCTGTGCACTTTTCATCCTTAGAAAGGAATACTAACACTTTTGGCTTTCCTTTCTGTGCATACTTCCTCCTTAAAAAGGAATACTAACTCCTCTGGCTTTCCTTTCTATGCACTTTTCATCCTTAGAAAGGAATACTAACTCCTCTGGCTTTCCTTTCTGTGCACTTTTCATCCTTAGAAAGGAATACTAGCTCCTCTGGCTTTCCTTTCTGTGCACTTTTCATCCTTAGAAAGGAATACTAACTCCTCTGGCTTTCCTTTCTATGCACTTTTCATCCTTAGAAAGGAATACTAACTCCTCTGGCTTTCCTTTCTATGCACACTTCCTCAATAGAAAGGAATACTAACTCCTCTGGCTTTCCTTTCTATGCACACTTCCTCAATAGAAAGGAATACTAACTCCTCTGGCTTTCCTTTCTATGTCCACTTCCTTCTTAGAAAGGAATACTAGCTTCTCTGGCTTTCCTTTCTATGCACTTTTCATCCTTAGAAAGGAATACTAACTCCTCTGGCTTTCCTTTCTGTGCACACTTCCTCCTTAGAAAGGAATACTAGCTCCTCTGGCTTTCCTTTCTATGCACTTTTCATCCTTAAAAAGGAATACTAGCTCCTCTGGCTTTCCTTTCTATGCACACATCCCAATAGAAAGGAATACTAGCTACTCTGGCTTTCCTTTCTATACCAATGTCCACTTCGCCACTAAAAAGGATAACAAATTCATCCAATCACATTACAAAAATGCACCTAACCAAAAACAATGATTCTGAAGTAATAATACTCCCAAATTACAATCCACTTAGCAAACTACTCTTTCTTTTTATACTTAAAATTACGGCCTTTCCCAATAAGTGTATATTTTTTTGATATTGCACTCCAGATTGCTTTTTCCGTTACAATCCCCCCACACCAATCATAGATTGTGCTTACCTTTATATCTTGCGTTGGAAATAGCAATTCAAACTCTTCAACACTTCTAAGAATAGCTCGAACACTGTCTTCTTTCTTACCACACTGTTTACAAAGCAACTTAAACTTGTTGTGTCTCACCATCTCCCCTCTACACTCTTTACACATAATCCCCTTTTTCAAATCTCCATACGTATAGCTCGGTAATTGAGTGTATCGGGATTCCTCTTGGTGGTAAGAAATTAATTGATTAGCCAGATGCATATGACGTTTTTGAAGCTTTTGGGAAGGATACTGAAGCTTTGTGATGAAGGATTTTAATTGTGATCTAAAGATAATTGGTTGATCCATTTTTGCGTTGTATAGTGTAAATTCGGGATTAATAAAAAGCAATTGAGGTTTTACCGAAAAACTTAAACCAAGCTCATTCAGTAGCTGGCGAAATAGGGACTCGGCTCGTTCAAGCTGTAGCAGAGGGTTTTTGTACTCTCTATTTTTGTTCCTTTTACAAAATTTGTTACCATCAAAATAAAAATCGCCCGTATAGTTTTTCACATCTACTAGGAAAATGGAATCGTAACAAATAATGACGGAGTCAATTTGAAAGGTTGTCCCATTTGACTCAATCAATAGATCATTAATGACTAAATAATCATCATTAATAGTTGCTATCCATTGATCAAATTCTAGTTCTCCTTCATAGCCTTTTTCAGTACTATAAAGCTGCTGTTCATACTCCTCCTGCAACTTCATTCTTGACGCCAACAGCCTTAAAATTACTAATTTCAATGGCTCTTTTCGATTTTTAATGACGCTCATGAAATACACATCTCCATTCTATATTTTTTTAATTTCATAGAGAAAATAGGATAATGTAACATCTGTGGAATATTGATATGATAAAAGAAGAATTTGGGAGAATAACTATCTATCTTAAAAGTAGTTATTTTTTGAGTCACTGTCAATAGTATTTTTAATAGAGGAGCTCAGCAAATATGGAGAAAACTGCAGTACTATTAGTAAACCTTGGAACACCCGATGCCCCAGATACAAAGTCAGTTAGGAAGTATTTAAAAATATTTTTATCAGATAAAAGAGTTATTGATTTACCAAGGTGGCGTTGGTTGCCGATATTACACGGAATTGTCCTTCGCTTTCGACCGAAAAAGTCAGCCAAGTTGTACAAATCTATTTGGACAAAGGATGGTTCGCCACTGTTAGTATACAGCCAAAAGCAGCAACAGCTTTTAGCTAATAGATTTGAAGGTAATGGAAACGTGAAAGTTACACTAGCAATGAATTACGGTGCTCCCTCTATCACAACTGAATTGGAGAAACTTCATCATTGGGGTGTTCGTCATCTTATCGTTCTTCCATTATTTCCACAGTATTCATCAACGACGACCGCTTCTGTGTGGGATCATGTTCAAAAGGTAATCTCAAAATGGCGTGACATACCTGAACTATCATTTATTAGGGATTTCCCTGATCACCCTCAATTCATTGAACTATTACAAAAACGCGTAGACGAATCGATCGAAGTAAATGGTACCCCGGATGCAATTGTTGCTTCCTACCATGGTATTCCAAATCGTTATGCTGAATCTGGTGACGATTATGTGAACCGATGCACAAGGACGACTGATGCATTAAGACGTCGTTTTCCAAGTGTCCCTATATTGCAATGCTTCCAATCAAAATTCGGAAAGGAACCTTGGGTTGAACCTGCGACGAGCGACAAGCTAATAGAACTAGCCAAAACAGACAAAAAGCATGTACAAATCATCGCTCCTGCTTTTACAGCTGATTGCTTAGAAACATTAGAAGAGCTTGAAGTAGAAAACCGCGACATTTTTCTCAGCAGTGGTGGCAAAGCCTATCATTATCTCCCTGCCGCAAATGACGATTCACTATTTATTGATTGTTTAGAAAGCTTGATAGTGGAACGATTAAAGGATTCACTTTGATTCGACAAATATTGCGCGAAAAATGTTATTATTTGTTGAAAAAATTCATAAATATGCGAAGTGTTTCGTTTTTTAACACGCTATGTGTGTTATGATAAAGAATGTAAACGTGAAACAATGAGTAAAGGAGAAATATTGACAATTGGTTTGCTTGTTGCAAGCTGTAATTGCAATATATTAATAGGATGGATATAAGAAATATTTTTTTAATTATTTTAGTACAAATAATACTTGTTTTCTTTTTTATCACTTCTATGGCGTTATATAACGAACGTCTATATATATTTGAGATACCAGTTCACTTGCTATTTATCATTGTCCTCAATGTATTATCGCTCTTTCTTCTAGCAAGGATGTATCGCCATACTGTAAAGAAAAAACTAACTTTAACAGAATCTACACATGAACAGGAATTCCATTCCCTTGTCGCCTCAGTTCGGTCTGACCGACACGATCTTAATAACCATTTAACAGTGATTTTAGGCCTAATGAAAATTGGGAATTATTCAAAAGCTCATGAGTATTTAAACCAAATGGTTGGCGATATACATATAAATAATAAAGCTTTGAGTATAAAAAATCCTATTCTTGCTTCGATATTGTTCTCTAAAATGGAACTATATCACCAAAATCAAATTGAATTCTCCGTTCATGTCGAATCAGAGGAAATAACACATATACTTTCTTCTACAGACCTTATCCGATTAATTGGGAACTTATTAGACAACGCCTTTGATGCAACGATGGAATTGACTGAAGAAAAACGGAATATTAATTTTCAAATTTATGAAAAAGATAAAGAAGTTGAAATAATCGTAGAAAATAGCACTGTTCAAGAAAGCTTTAATCGTGACTTTTTCAAAATGGGGCAATCATCAAAAGGGAAAACAGGAAAACGAGGCTACGGACTCTCTATAATTTCAGAAATAATAAAAAAGTACGATGGTAATTTTGATGTGCAATCAGAAAACAATATTGTCATCTTTCAAATTACATTTCCACAAGAGCAAGCTGTATAAATGAGAATTACTTTTGCACTAAGGTAGCTTTTCTATCGGTCTCTTAGGCACCAATTACCAAGGGCAATGAAAAAGTGGTGTTCTTTCACTTTCCCAGTGTCCCTAAGCAATGTGCGTAGCCGTCACAATCGGTAAAAAGCCTGATAGGAGTAGGTTTCTCATATCAGGCGAGCGACTGCAATACAAGTACAAGGCAACGAAAAGTTGCTCTGTACTTTTTCAGTGTCCTCACCAATCACCTTACCTAATCTACTTTATAGGACATTTATACATGATTGTATTAAAAATACTGTGAAATTTGTCGAATATGTGGTACAAATATACTAGGTATTTATTATCAGGTAGAGGAGACAATTTCATGTCATGGTATAGTTATTTTTTATTAAATGTTCCTGAAACATTATTAATGCTCGTAATTACTTTACTACTATTAGGTTTTTCCATTAAAGAACACGCAAAGCCTATCCTACTTGTTGCGTTTTTACAAGGAGCAGTTGCTTTTGCTTTAAGTATTTATATGCAAAATCCATTAAAGCCTTTTGTAACAATTATTACTTTCACAGTTTTAGTAGCCTTCTTATTTAAAAGGACTATGTTACAGGGGTTTACGATCGCTTTAATCGCATTTTTTATTTTGTCATTTTATGAAATTACGTTTTCATTGATCAACATGTATGTCTTTGATGCAGATTACACAGCAATACAAGCAGATCCATGGAAGCGAGTGACTACTGGATTTATCACAATTCAATTACCAATGCTCGTAACAGTACTTTTATTACTTAAGTTTAAATTAAAAATTAATATTCCGTTTTTAATTAAATAGATGGAGTAAAATTTACACAGTAAACTGTAATAGTGAAGTAACAATGAGGTGGTCAGGAGATTATACATCCAATGGCCACCTCTTTTTTTACGAAACCGAAATTATCTTTTTAATGTCCTTGATATTCTCATCAGTTAAAGTATTTTTAGAATACCTTAAGTCTACACTTATATCATGACTATAAGTAATTTTTACAGCCGTTTTCATAGCAACGATAAACGAATCTATGCAATCATATATTTTTACAATTTGGTTTATTTTCTGTTGATTTTCAAATAACTTATTAAAGTCCTTTTCTTGAAATGCACGATAAGTCTGTAAATATAAGCTTGGGTTAAAATTAGTTGTACCCCCGATTATTCCATCACCTCCAGAAAGTAAGTTTGGAATTAAAAATTCATCCAATCCAGACAACACTGAAAAGTCCTTCCTAACTGTTTTAATTTCTTGAATGTATTTTCTCGTGTTTGAAAAGTTACTCACCGTATCTTTTATTCCAACTAAATGATTATATTTTATAGCTAGCTTTTTCACTAATTCTATTGATAAGTTTGATGAGGTACGTTCAGGAAAATTATACAAAATGATAGGTATAGAAGATTGATCCAATATAGTGCTGTAATAATTTAATAGACTTTCTTCTGTTTGTCCTAGAAAGAATGGAGATATAACCATACAGGCATCAATACCAATGCTGTCAGCAACTTGATTAAATTTAACCACATCTGCGACATTGTTATCCCCTGTACCGACGATAACCTTTGTCCTTGTACCTACGAAATCTTTTAT
Organism: Evansella cellulosilytica DSM 2522; assembly: GCF_000177235.2. NCBI lineage: Bacteria > Bacillati > Bacillota > Bacilli > Caryophanales > Bacillaceae > Evansella > Evansella cellulosilytica. The sequence continues at coordinate 4,039,603 of NC_014829.1, forward strand.
TTCCTTTGTATATGCAATTTTTTCGCTAAGAGTTAAATGCATAAACTCACCAATTGTGCCTAGCAATACAATTCCATCAATGTCTTGCTCAATTAAATCATTAATTAGCATTTTATTTGCTTCATAATCAATCTCTCCATTTTCGTTAAACAGTGTTACCAGTGGTGTATATATACCTTTAAACATCGGTTCACCCCTTTTATAAATATCCATCGGCAGATTTTTGAATAGTACTTAACAATAATTTGGTACCCAGCGCTACATCTTCTTCAGTAGAGTATTCTTCAGGACAATGGCTCAATCCGTTTTTACTACGAATAAATATCATTCCAGTTGGACATAAAGCATGTAAATTCATCGCATCATGTGCAGCACCACTTGGCATAATGAATGCTGGTATGTTATATTCATGAGCTGAACTTTCCATTAGAGACACTATATTTTCATTTAATAAAATGGGTTGTGTATTTTGGGTTGTAATAATATCGTACTTTAGGCTTCTATTTTCACAAATATCGTCTATATAATCTTTTATTCTATTAACCGCTTTTATTCTATTTTGAGGGTTAATATCACGATAGTCTAAAGTGAATTCTACCTTTTCAGGTATAACATTATGTCCTCCAGGATACGCCTTTATAAAACCTACTGTTCCACGAATTGTCTTTCCTTCCTCTAAAGCAGACCTTTCCACTTCTTGAATAACCATTCCGGCAGCAACCATAGGGTCTTTCCTTAACCCCATAGGTGTTGCCCCTGCATGACCTGATCTTCCGTAAATACTTACCTTCATCTGATAGGGACCTGCGATACCATTCACTATCCCTACTGGAATATCCTGACTTTCTAGCACTTCACCTTGCTCAATATGTAGTTCAAAAAATGCTGTGTAATCCCCTTTCGTACGTACTGCTTCATGAATTTCATCGGGTTTTGCACCAAACGATTTCATCGCATCTCGTAAAATCACTCCTTCATTATCTATTAACGAATCAACGATGCTATTGTCTAACCTTCCCGCTATCCCCATACTCCCCATTAATCCACCTGCAAACCTACTCCCCTCTTCATTTACAAATATCACCATTTCTATTGGTAGATCGGTTATAATATCATTTTCCTCAAATACTTGTAGTACCTCTAAGGCTGCTATGACACCAGCAACCCCATCAAATTTCCCTCCATTTGGAACTGTATCTAGATGTGATCCTGCTAATACTGGAGGACCTTCCCTCTTTCCTTTACGACGACCGTATACATTTCCTAAAGAATCACTCGTTACATGCAAATTAGCTTCTTTCATCCACTTTATAACTAAATCTGTAGCCTGCCGATCCTCTAACGAGAAAGCGAAACGGCTAACTCCTCCATGTTTCGTTGCTCCAATACATGATAATTGATGTATTCTCTCCCATACTCTCTTAGTATTAATTTCCATCTCAATCCCCCTTAGTAAAGTCGAAGGTATATGAAATAATAACTGCAGCTTGATAGTAAAACTATCAATACTGCAGTAATATATCTTTTTTTATAAGGCAATGATACACAAAAAATGACTTCTATAAATCATAATTTCTAGTTTTCTTGACCCACTTACCGTAGCCTTTCTCTCCGATTACTTCACCTTCCTGATATACTTTAGTTCCTCTCACAAAAGTTGCTAACACCTTCCCTGTAATATTCATGCCTTCAAACATAGACCATCCTGATTGTGCGCGAAGGTTTTTCGCTTCTATATTCCACTCTTTTTTATCATCAATGATGGCAAAGTCTGCATCACAACCTACTTCTATACTTCCCTTTTGTGGGTATAAACCCATTAACTTAGCAGGGTTATATGACATTAATTTTGCAAATGTCGGGAGATCTATGTTTCCTTTGTGAACACCTTCATGAAACACTAACGGAACCATTGTCTCTATACCTGGGCTCCCTGACGGATTATCGAAGACATTTGGTGCTTCCACACCTGGGTGTGGTGCATGGTCAGAAGACACCATATGTATTTTCCCCTCGCGGATTTTCTTCCATAAACCTTGCCTGCTATCTTCACTACGAAGTGGCGGGTTAATTTTAAAATGTGACCCTACTTTTTTCCAATGGTCCTCATTACTAATTAAATAGTGTGGACAAGTTTCTCCAGTAACCTTTACACCTTCAGCTCTAGCTTGCATAATTAAATCAAAAGACCGTGGAACACTTACATGTACAATATGGAGACGCATATCCAAAGCTCGAGCAAACTCGATAGCTGTATGAACAGAAACAACTTCTGTAAATTCTGGTCTTGTTTCATGATGTGCAGCTAAATACGTTTTGCCTTCCTTTGTATACTTATCAACTAAATAATTTATTACCCATTCATTTTCTGCATGGACCATTCCCACCTGGTTCACCTTAGCAATTCTTTCAAACATAGCATATAATTCACCGTCATCTACCGCTCTCATTCCATATGCATGCGCACCAGATGTAGTATGCATTAGCATTTTATATCCTGTAACGCCTTTATCAGCCACTTCAATGATATTATCCATTTTTTCTGGCAATCCAGCTGCTAATAGTGAAAAGTCTACAATTGCCTCTTTTGCCGTTTTTTCAGCTTTAGTATAGATGTCATCAGAACTACTAGGAGCACCACCTAAATCTAATGGGTGATCATTTATAGTTGTCACTCCTCCAGCAGCTGCTGCAGATGTAGAATTCCAATGACCTTCTTCCGCAGTTCCTAATGAATGTGTATGAGTATCTACAGCTCCTGGTAAAATAAGTAGATCACCATAATCTACTTCTTCTTCGGCTGGTGGCATTGTAGATTTATCACCGATACTTACAATTTTTCCATCTTTTACTGCAATTGACGTTCTATCATAAACACCGTGAGGACTTACCACTTTTCCAGTTAAAATTGTATCTACTGTCATACTAATCGCTCCTCTATAATATATTTAAATTTACGATTTCTTAATGCGCTGATAAGACGTAATCGCAACAGCTAAAATAATGATTAATCCTTTTGCAATGTCTTGGTAATAATACGGAACATTTAATAAGGTTAATCCGTTTCCTAAAACCCCGATAATTAATGCACCTACAAACGTACCAGCTAAATTAGGTTCTCCATTTCTAAAAGCAGTTGCTCCAAGAAAAACACAGGCAATCGCATCTAACAGTAATCCATCTCCTGCTAATGGATGAGCAGCGCCTAATCGTGCGGTTAGTACTACTGCTGTAACAGCCAAACCTATTCCACAAATGACATATGACAACATAAGATTTCTTTTGGTGTTAACGCCAGAAAGCATTGTTGCTTCCTCATTACCTCCGATGGCATGAATATATCTTCCATTTTTAGAGTGGTATAAGAAAAAATAAATAAATGCCATAAAAGCTAGCATGATAAAAATTGGCATTGGAATACCAAATAAATACCACTGGCCGATTGCTCTAAATCCTCCTGGTAATCCAGAAATGGGATGGCCGTTTGTATATGCTTGGTTTATACCTGAAACAAGGAATCCTACTGCTAAAGTTCCAACAAAATCTGGAATACCTATATAAGCAACGAAGAAACCATTTACTACGCCAATAATTGCACCTACTATTATAGTCATGATGATAGCTATCCATATAGGAACACCATTAACCATTAATGCAGCGGCAAAAACCCCTAAAGCGCTACAAACATAACCAATGGATAAGTCGATTCTTTTCGTTACCATAACCGCAGTTAGTCCAGCACCCATAATCGATAGCATTGCTATTTGTCGTAACACAGTTAAACCATTATTTACAGTAGCGAAAACCGGACTTAATATTGAAAAAATAATACACAGAATAATAAAACCTATTAGTGTTCCGTATACCTTAAAAAACTTAGATACATCAAAATTAAATTTACTCGTTCTACTAGTTTCTACATTTGTACTCATTCATAATGACCTCCCTATTATTTCTTCTAAATGATCAACCTTCTATTGCATAAGATAGAATTTTGTCTGCTTCTAACTCTTCACTAGTGAGTTCGCCTGTAATTTTTCCCTCTTTCATAACAAGCACCCTATCACAGACGGCTTGAATTTCTGGTATTTCAGAAGAAATCATAACTACAGCAGTACCCTCTTTAGCTAGGTCATTAATCAATTGATAAATCTCCCCTTTTGATCCAACGTCAATCCCTCTCGTCGGTTCGTCCAGAATAAACACCTTTACAGGTCTACTCATCCACTTTGCTAGGACGACCTTTTGCTGATTACCTCCACTTAAGTTTGAAACTAACTGCTCAGCACTTCCTGTTCGTACCCGTAGTTTTTTTATAAGATCTTTCGCTACTTGACGTTCCTTTTTTTGATTTAAGAATGGACCAACGCAAAAACTACTAAGGTTGCCTAATGATATATTCGATCTAATTGATAAGTCTAAAACAACTCCTTGCTTTCTTCTTTCCTCTGGAACTAAAACAAGCCCAGCATCAACGGCATCACTCATATCGTTCAGTTTAATTTTCTTTCCTTCAAGGAAAATATCGCCGCTATTCCTTTTGTCTATTCCTAATAATGCCCTTACCATTTCAGTTCGCCCAGCACCAACTAATCCTGAGATTCCTAGAATTTCACCACGTCCAACAGAAAAATTAATATCTTTTACCCTCGCATTTGAGAGGTTTTCAACACGTAATACTTCTTCATTCTTATCAGTATTTGTTTGTTCATTAGATACTTTTTTTATTGCACTACTAAATTCTCGGTTTACCATCAGGTTAATGAGTTCCTCTATTTTTACCTCTGTAGTCTTTTTCGTACCTACTGTTTTTCCATCACGAAGAACTGTTATTTCATCACAAACTTTATAGATTTCCTCAAGGTGATGAGATATATATATAATTGAAATCCCTTCAGACTTCAGATATTTGACATAATCTAGTAATTTTTCCACCTCCTGATGTCCTAACCTAGCTGTTGGTTCGTCCATGATAATTACTTTTGCGTTTAAAGATAAAACCTTTGCTATAATTACCATCTGTTGTTCAGATACACTTAAATCGTTTACTACCGTTTTAGCACTTAGTTTGATATTTAAGTCTTTAAGTAGCGTTTCTGTATCTTTATAAAGCTTTTTCCAATTTATTAAATTTGTTCCTTTGTATTTAGGCTCTCTTCCTAAAAAGATATTTTCACCTACAGTAAAATACTGGACTAAACTTAGTTCCTGTGGGACTAGTGCAATCCCTATTGTTTGAGAATGAGAATAACTTTGAATATTTACTTCCTCTCCATCTAAGAAGATTTGACCATCATCTTTACTGTATACTCCGCTTAAAATTTTCATCAAAGTTGATTTACCTGCGCCGTTTTCACCTAACAAAGCATGGATACTACCTTTTTCTACTGAAAAATTGACATTGTCTAGCGCTTTTGTTCCACCGAAACGTTTACTTACATTTCTCATTTCTATGATATTATTATCTCGTTTCATAGGTACTGTTCATCTCCCTTGTTGAATTTCCCTACATAATGATTTTGATCATTATGTAGGGATTTTCTATTAATCTAAATATTTAGCAACATTATCTTCTGTTACAATTTCATAAGGGATAGAATAGAAACTTAATGTCTCTGCTCCACTTGCCAACTTCTCCGCTACCTCGACTACTTCAATACAAGTTGCTCTCAAATCACCTACTACAGTCGCAATAATAGGTCCACCATCTCTAATCATTTCTAAGGCTTCTTCTTCTCCATCAACCCCAACAATTAGAATGTCGTCTCGACCTGCTGCTTGAACAGCTTGAGCTGCACCAATTGCTTCAAGGTCGAAGGTTGCCCATATTGCTTTAACATTTGGATTTGCAAGTAGTGCACTTTCTACACCGCTATAAGCAATTTCAACTGTACCTGGAAATCCAGAAGTAACTGTGTTCACATTTTCGATGAGTGGGTATTCTCTTAAAACTGCATCTTGAATATTTCTTCTTGCACGAATAGCTGGGTGATCATTATGGTTAATTGTTATAATTTCCCCTTCATATCCCATTTCACCAGCAAGCATCATATATAATTCTGACGCTACTGCAAAATCATTCATCGCAAACATGGCTGACGTGCCAGGTATCCAACCTGATTCTTGACTAATAACAGGTATCCCTGCATCTACAGCTTCTTGAACTACATTTGTCAGTGCATCTGTATCTCCATTTTGTACGACGATGACATCAACCCCTTGTGAAATTAAGTTTTCAATGTCATTTACTTGTTGAACTGCATGTCCATTTGCATTTACCATTACCGCATTATGACCAGCCGCTTCAATTTCTTCCTCAATATACTCAAACATATGGCGATTATGGATATTTGCTAAAGCATTAATACTAACCCCTATCGTTAATTGTTCTCCAGATGCTGATGCCTCTGACGATTCGCTTTGTTCCTCGTTTTGTTCGTCAGTAGTATCATCAGATTGCCCTTCAACAGGAGACTCTGAACTACACCCTATCATTATCACGAAAACAAAAGTAATGAAAATTGCCAAAATTCCAAATCTTTTAAACATATCCATTTCCCCTTTAAGTTTAATTTTGTATAAAACAGCTTTAAGGCTGTAATATCTGAGAAAATCCTTTAATAGATTTTTTTTCTGGAAAACTATACGTTAGCGATTTACTAGTTTTGCAACCCATATCTACTAGCGCCTCTGCCAACTTTACCGCTGGACTAACACCATCTAATACAGGAACTCCTAAATCCATTTGCAATTGTTCTACAAATGTGACAAAGCCAGCACATCCAAGTAATATACATTCAGCACGATCTTGCTCAACAGCTGCTTTACTTGTTAATGCCAATACATCGAGTCCTTTCTTTAAATCTTTATCAAAATCTAACACGGTTAAATCAGTTGTACGGATGGAACGACAAAACCTTTCTGCTCCGTGCATATGAAGTACTTCTTCTGTAATCTTTCTTGATCTATGAAGTGGAGTGACAATAGAAAAGTTCGGTGACAATAACTTTGCTGTAGCAATAGCTGCCTCAGCAATTCCAACTACCGGCTTTGATGTCACTTCCCTAGCTGCCCAAAGGCCAGGATCACCAAAACAGGCAATCACAAATGCATCTACGTCTTCCTCTTTATCACCCTTTATGACCTCTTCTAGGACACCAGGTATACATAAATAATCGTCATAAAACGATTCAATACTTTCTGGCCCCATACTTGGACTAACTGCATACACTTCTGAATCACTTCTTGCAAACTTTTGACCTGCTAACTCGATATTTTTAGTCATTGTTTCAGTAGTGTTAGGGTTTATAATTTTTATTTTCATTTTTCACCTCTCTACTTGTTAGATTACATCACATAGTCAGATTGTCTGACAATATGATCATAAAGAAACTCCCTCTATGCGATGTCTTTTAATAAATCGACAAATTCTTTTTACGCCTTCTATTAAATCCCTTTCTTCTGTTGCAAGTGATATTCTTATCATTTCTTTAGTTGATGGACCAAATGTTATGCCAGGGGCTACGGCAACCTTATCTTCATTTAATAATTGAATTGCAACTTCATCACGATTGATATTTATATTAGAAACATCTATCAACATATAGAAGGCACCTTTTGGTTCAAATACCTTTACTCCAGCATCAGAAAACATTGCTGTTACTTTGTCTTTTCTACTTCTATATATTTCCCTCATATTCGTTACGAAATCTTGTGGTCCATTAATTGCTTCTTCTGCAGCCTTTTGTGATACCGATGATGCGCATGAAACGAGTGGTTCTAACAATTTAGTCATTAATGGCGCAATATGTGGTGGAGCAATTGCATAGCCAACTCGCCAGCCCGTCATTGCATAATTTTTAGAAAAGCCAAAAATACTGATTACTCGATCTTCATTATCTAAAGAAAAAGGACAAACATGTTTTGTCTCAAAAACTATCCCATCATATACTTCGTCTGAAATGACATATAGATCTTGTTTTGAGGCAAAACTTAACACTTTCTTTAGAACATATTCATTTAGGACTCCCCCAGTTGGATTCCCAGGACTATTAATAATAATTGCTTTTGTTTTTGAAGAAACTAATTGTTCAAGTTTATCAAAATTAGGAGAAAACTCGTTTTGCGGTATTAATGGATACCTAACAGGAACTGCTCCTTGACTTATTAACATTTGCTCATAATTTGGCCATCCGGGATCTGGAATGAGCACTTCTTCTCCTGCATCTACTAATGCAAGCAACGCTACTGCAATTGCTGTTACAGCCCCCGGTGTAATGATCACTTGTGAAGGGTCAGCAACTATTTCATATTTATCGTATACATGTTTTACAATCGATGTCCTTAATGATGGTAGGCCAGCATTAGGTGTATAATGTGTAAATCCTGAATTCATTGCTTCAGTTGCAGCAATCCTTATATTTTGAGGAGTATCTTCATTCGGTTCCCCTACCTCTAGATGAATGACATCTTTCATAGTTGAAGAGACGTCCATTATTTCTCGGATTCCTGAGCGTGGAAGATCATTTCTACTAATAGATAATGCTTTCATATATACCCCCTAACGAATATATCAATTTTCCTTTGACGATTCTCTAACATAATTGAAATGAGCATTCACTGCCTCTCTAGTTTTATTGACACATTTTTCTTTGAGGGCAATGACTATATCTTCATGTATTCTTATTTCATCCTGCATATTGATAACATATTTAGAGTACTGATTTTTTCTTAAAAGCTTTAAAATTAAGTAATATAATCTTATTAAAATTGGATTATGAGATGCTTTACAAATGGCCATATGAAAATGCAACCCTTGTTCAAACAATTCATCTTCATCCATAGCTTCTTTCATTAACTGAAGTGCATGAGTGATTTTACTAATATCATCATCTGTAGCTCGCTGTGCTGCGAGAACAGCAGTCTCTATATCAATAATCTCTCTTGCCTCATACAAAGAATAAAGAACATCATCTTCTTTTAATATCGCATCTAGTACATCTTCATCTAAAATAACATCAAACTCTAAATCCTTAATAAACGTTCCCTTTCCTGGATAACTTTCAAGAATATTTTTTGAAATTAACACTTGCTTAGCTTCCCTAATTGTTGATCTACCAACACTTAATTTTTCCATTAGTTCTTTTTCATTAGGAAGCTTGTCTCCAGGCTTTAACTTCCCATCTTTAATTAGTGTAATAAGCTGCTTAATCACTTCTTCCTTTGCTGTTAAAGTCGTAATTTTTTGTAACACTATTAACACCCCGCTATTAATCCTATTTTTTCGCTATACTATTAAACTTTTGTATAGCTATTGTACTTTTCAAAATAATTATACCACTTTACTTATTTAGTTTTTTTATTGTCACCTGCCTTTTTTAAATAAGAAAGTGATAGGACTAATGTTTGGTAGTTGGATACATTTTGACTTGATGTTCGCAGTTAGTGCGACTTAACTGAAGAGTTTTTTTTGTATGAATTCTAGGTGAAGTATCGAAGTTTATCACGTTGTCTGACAATATGATTTTCTTATAGATCGTATTATAGGATACACACTTTTAATTAACAATATGAAAAAATAGTTTTTTTCTACACCTAGATATAAGTTAGTATACTGATATCATTTAATAACCTTGAACACCTAATTGAATTGGTAATATTCCGAAAAATTAAATATATTATAAAAATAAAATTCAGGAAATTTCTCTGTGATAAAACCTTACAGTTGAACATTGTAGAAGTTATTAAAAGTGTTACTTGTAAGATCTCCTCTCATATAAATAAACAGCCTTAATGGAAATATCCCCTCATAAGGCTGTTTATATATTACTTATCAGCTGCTTGATTCATCACTTTCAATTGAATTGCTTCGGTACTATTTGATTGTCTAACAAGCGAATCCCAAATCCCCCACAAATACATGATACCGAGTGCTCGGTCGTAAAGGCCGTAGCCTGGGCGACATTGCTCATTCCATATGTGCCTTCCGTGGTCAGGTCGTACATAGCCTGTAAAGCCTATATCGTGGTAGGCTTTTACGATGTTATAAATATCTACGGAGCCGTCCTCAGTTCGGTGAGATGTTTCAATAAAATCACCGTTATCATATATTTTTACATTGCGTATATGTGCAAAATGAATTCTCTCTGCAAAGGATTTGACCATATCAGCAACATCATTATTCGGGTTCGCTCCTAATGAACCACTACAAAGGGTTAGTCCATTATACGGGCTATCGACTACGTTTAAAAAGCGCTGTAAATTTTCTTTATTTGTTATGATCCGTGGCAGTCCGAAAACAGACCAAGGTGGATCGTCGGGGTGGATAGCCATCTTTATGTCGTGCTGCTCTGCAACGGGAATGATCTCTTCTAAAAAGTAAGTTAAGTTCTCCCAAAGATCTTCTTCCGTAACTCCTTTATATGCTTCAAATAGCTTCGTCAAGTGGGCAAGTCGTTCTGGCTCCCAACCTGGCATCGTCCTGTCCGAGTTCTCGGCAATTTCCTTTACTAAATCAAAAGGATCAATGTTTTCTATTTGTGAGCCTTCGTAAAATAAAGCAGTAGATCCATCTTCTAGCTCCTTTGCTAAATCCGTACGTAACCAATCAAAAATAGGCATAAAGTTGTAGCAGATGACCTTTACCCCTGCCCTCGCTAGCTTGCCAATGGTTGTTTTATAGTTTTCAATGTACTTATCCCTCGTTGGAAGTCCTAGCTTTATATCCTCATGCACATTCACACTTTCTACAACATCGATATGTAAGCCATGTGCCTCTGCTTGTTCCTTCACCGCTAGAATGTCTTCCATCATCCATTCTTCCCCTGCCGGCACATGATGAAGTGACCAAACAATTCCTTCTGTTCCTGGAATTTGTTTAATATCTCGTAATTGCACGTGATCGTTATCTTCTCCGAACCATCGAAATACCATTTTCATTAGTGAAACACACCCTTCCAAGATAGAATTTTTTTATTACTTTATCGCACGTCACATTTTTCATGTTGTTGCATAGTTTACGAGAATGTCCATGTAGCTTTCAGCCGCTTCGACAACACCCTTTGGTCCTGCTGCTCGAAGTGCCCTATTCCAATCACTACCGACACCAACTGCTGCAGCACCATTTTCAAACCACTCCTGAACGTTGTTCATGTTCACTCCACCTGTTGGCATCATCTCAACTTTTGGTAGTGGCCCTTTAACAGCTTGAATCATAGCTGGAGAAAAATTGTTACCTGGAAAAAGCTTAATCAGTGCTACACCAAACTGTATTGCCTCTTTTATTTCTTTAATTGTCATACAACCTGGTATGTATGGAATGTGGTATGTGTTGCATAGCTTTGCGGTTTCCTCATCAAAGCAAGGCGAAACAACATATTCTGCACCTTGAAGAATCGCAAACCTTGCAGTTTCTGCATCAAGCACACTACCTGCACCAACTGTAATCTCCTTTTGCTGTGCTTTTAAATGGGCTATTAAGCTTCCCGCATTCGGTGTTGTAAAAGTAATTTCTATAGAGGAAATTCCCCCTTCGACGCAAGCGTTTGCTATTGTTTCTGCCTCTTCATAGCTATCTCCTCTAACGACGGCAGTTACCTTTGCTGCAACTAGCTTTTGCAGCGTTTCATAGCTTTGAAACATCATTTTTCCTCCTCACTATCTCTCTATTTTTTTCTTCTCTCCTAACGCTATAGCAACATCCTCTAAATACGGCAGTCCTTCGTTGTCACCAGATACTGCAACAACCATCGATCCAATTGTGTTTGCTATTTTTAAAGACTCCTCTAACGTTTTTCCATTTAACAACGAGTATATGTATCCAGCATTGAAGCCATCTCCAGCACCTACCGTGTCTACAACGATCTTCGCCTTTATCGGGCGTCCATAAAGTATTTTGCCTTCCTCCGCGCGAAAGGCTGTCGCACCTTTTTCTCCTTGTTTAATGACAATATCTCTAATGCCATATTCTTTAAAAATATGAATATATTCCTCTACATATTTTTCACCAAAAAGTAATTCTGCTTCCTCCTCTCCACATAAAACAACATCAACAAAAGGCAATAATTGTATTAATGTTTCTTTCGCTTCTTCTAATGTCCATAGCTTTAATCTTAAATTTGGGTCTAACGATACTTTCACATCGTGCTTTTTGGCGAGGGCTACTGCATGTTTTAAAATCCCAGGATTTTTTTTATCAATTGCAGCAAAAACACCAGTAATATGAAGGAATTTTGAAGCTTTAATATAATCTTCGTTTATAGCATCTTTCGTTATAACGGTTGTTGGGGATTGATAGCGATAATAATATGTACTTCCTGAACCATCCTCTAATATTTCTTTAAAATTGAGCGAAGTAGGATAACCATTGACTAGTTTTACTTCAGAGACGTCGATTCCTTCTCCTCTTACAAAATTTAAAATGTGGCGACCGAATTCATCCGCACCTAACCGACTAATCCATCCCGTCTGTAAACCGAGGCGAGCACAACCAATTGCAAAGTTAAGTTCAGCTCCACCAACCTTTCTCTCGAAGGATTGACTATATCTCATCGGCCCTTTAGATACAGGGTTGAAAGTAATCATTGCATCTCCAATCGTCATGACATCTTTTTGTTTCATATAATATAAACACTCCTTTCAACTATTATTAGTTTATTTTGAAAACGCTTAAAGAAGCAATTATTTTTTCATATTTTCATACTTTTTACATAATTGAATCATTTTCATAATTATCGCCCCTTATAGCTAGTGTTTAAAAGCATGAAAGTAGCAGCATAATTATGAGTTTTTGTTCAAAGTACTGTTGATTGAAACAAAAGGGTACGAGACGCCTGCGGGAAAAGCAAGGATTTTGTATTGCAATGGCTACGCTCGACGCTCGCCTGATAGTAGAAACCCACTCCTATCAGGCTTTTTAAAGATTGCGACGGCTACGCTCATTGCATGGAGGGAAACTAGAAGAGGAAGAGACAAGCGAGTACCCTGAAGTGCAAATCAACAAAAAAGTTTAGTTAACAAGTAATTTTCTAATTAGAGAATATTTTTTTGAAAGTTAATGATGAAATTGGTTCAATTTATCTCAGTTCCCCCCTATGAAGGACCAATTATATATATAATAAGAATGATAAATGGTATTATTTTAGTAGATTATGACATCATCATTTTTTCTAATATAGGAGGAACGTTATGTTTTGTTCTAGTTGTGGAAGTAAAGTGAGAGAAGGTAGTAATTTTTGTGTAAAGTGTGGAGCGAAAGTGAAATCACCGATACAAGAAAATACAGGTATTTCTCCTACGCCAAAAGTTGTAAACAATAACACCTCGGCTGAAACACCTGCTCCCCCCGCTAAGCAAACAAATCAAGAAAGCTACGCGGTCGTTTACATCGTATTAGGTTGGGTATTTTTTGCCATTTCATTGTTATTTATCCCACCATTGTTCGGCGTCGGCGCATTTGTCATGGGGCTATTATTATATAGAACTGGAGCTGACACACACGGAATCATTATGATGGTATTATCTGCTGTTGGTACCGTATTCGGAATGTTCCTTGGATTACTTTTTACATTTTTATAAGGTTAACTCACAATATTTTACTATTGAATAGACGTATGGCCATGTGCGAAGCTAACGAAGTTACATGAAGAGGACGTGTTCTTTGAGGCCACTGAAAAAGTGAAAGAACACCACTTTTTCAGTGGCCATCAATTGCTTTCTTACCGTTTTAATAAGTTTTTCACCTTGTTTAATTGTTCTGTAGAAGGCTTTCTCTTTGGTTGATAAGAAGATAAATAATAAGATAATTGATCTGGATCTGAGAAAACCGGCGTACGCTCTGTTCTCACATTGACAGTTGCTCTTCGATTCGAAAATAAAACAACACCTTCAATCCAAACTTGACTCTTGTTTTCTTTCAAATATTGAGAAAGAAGGTATACTTGTCTCCTTACTTGCTTAACAGGATTTTTCATATTTGACGTGTATCTTCCACCCTTTTGGCCAACTTTATGTTGCACCCAAGAATGATCTTCCTCATGTCCTACAATTTTTCCATTATGGTTTTTTACCTCTACAATAAAAATGCCCTTCTCACCAACAATGAGTTGGTCCAGTTCCGTGCGCCCTTCACCTGTAGCAATCTTAACGGAAGTAAATACCTCATATCCATCTGGTAGGTTTGCCAACGCTTTCGTCGTTCGCTCTTCTCCTTTAATACCAGACCGTAATTTGTCATACTGCCGCCAAAAATAACTACCAATTGCAGCAGGGACAATAGCCAACAAGTGAAAGAATCCAGGGAAATGAAAGCTTTGTGTAAAAAATAAGAACATGTAGAGTAAGGTTGGAATAGTAAACACAATCGACAACAATAAATTCTTTTGTGCCCTACCCTTTAACTCATTATCACCTTTATGTATCACTGCCATAGCTGCTCTCCTTTATGTATGTATACTTTCTATTATTTTGGCATATTTCTAGGTAGAAAGACACCCCTCATATGCATAAACAATACAAAATACCTAAAGAAAAGATCAGATTAACGAAATTTTCTTTAAGGTAAATACGGTACTAGCGCTTCGAAATAACTACTATTTGCTTCTTTATGATAATACGTTGTTAATCTATCAAGATCTAAGTTTTCAAAATCTATCGGAAACTCATCGATTGCCGGCTCAAACAATAGCTTCCCGTCATGCGTGATCAATAAAACTGAGTAGATCGGACCACCTTCTTTTATAAAAGTTAATTCATAAGCCCCGTCAAGGATGCTCTCACTCATTCCGAATATGTTTTCAAAATCCTCTCCATCATACCTTTCTGCTGCAACAACCTCGAAACTATTACGAATAGAAACAATCGCCTCTATATCTGCTCGATCTGTTATTGTGACAACACTTTCGAAGCCATCTTCTAGTAACGTATCGCGGTCGTATACGATAATCGATTCTACTACTTGCTCACCAGAAATGTCACCAATCACAAGATCTCCAGGTGCTTCTTGTTCTGCAGGGGCGTCATTTTCACTATTGTCAGCTTCAGAGGATTCCTCTTCTTGCTGATTCCCCTGATTCATTTCTTCACTTAGCTCATCTTGTTCCTCATTTTGTTCCTCATGGTCTTGTGCGGCACTTTCTTCTTGCACTTCTTGATTACACCCGATTAAAAATAAGACAGTGACGCCAACATAAAATAACTTTCTCATCAAACTACCCTTCCTTTTTCATTTTTGGCACTACCAAATACGGGTAGCGCCTCACATTATCTACTGCTGCCCTCCATTGTCCCTTATCCTCATTTTCACATCAATACTAGACGTTAAAAAACTATACTAAACTCTATCAAAATAGTAATTTCAATAAAAAAGTACCATGCTACGGTCGTTGTTTTTACTATTTTTTTATAATACAATATATGTAATGATAGTGGGTATTTTTACCCACTAATAATAAAAAACGGATAGATTTTTGTCGAATTTGTATTTCCACAATAGAACCTGGGGGGTGTAACTCATCATGTCTCATAATATTTCAGAAATTATAAAAAATATTAAGGTAAGTAATACAAGCGTTACAGAAAAAACGAGTGTAAAAGAACAACTTGAAGTGATAGAAGAAAGTCTACTGGACGTAGACGGTTTCGTTGAGGTACGAAATCATCAGCTATTTGTCATCAACCCTAAACAGGATGGAAAACAACCCTGTCTTTTTCCCAACAAAAAAGTGAAGGTGTATATTAATGGTGAATTGTTAAAAAAGGAGCAGGCTGTTTTTGAAGAGGATGAAATTACTTGGGAAACTCCACCAGAAGTAGAATACAAAACGACGATAAGCAAGGATCATCTATACGTTTACTTATATATATATCCAGAGATCTATCAAACAAATCGCTTAAAAAATAAGAAGCGTTCGAACCGATTCATCATTGAAGCCGAACCGATTTCACGAGAATTAAACCTTGAGGAAGTAGTTTCTGAGATTGTAGAAGATGTTTATAAAAAAAATATAAGAATAGAAATTAACACAACAGCTATCATTGATGAAATACTCGCCCCAACCTTTAAGGAAATTACAATAGCAGAAGGTTTACCCGTTATCCCTGCTAGTGATGGATATATTAAAAAATTTTTCTCAACATCCATTAAAGAGGTTTTAGAAGAGGTCAAAGGAACGATCGACTTTAAAAATAGAGTGAAAATCCCTACCGTAGAACCAGGTGATGTGATTGCACAAATCATTCCACCAAAGCCTGGGATGCCAGGACACGATGTTTATGGAAAAGAGTTAAAGCCAAATACACCTAAAGAAATTGTCGCTCGTGCAAAGCCGAAAGTTAAATTAACAGACGATGGCAATGCAATAGCGCTCGTACCTGGTCGCCCTTCGTTGACGGGAACATCTGTTAAATACTTTGATGTGCTAGACGTTCACGAAGTATACGGCGATGTAGATATGTCTACAGGTAATATACATTTTAACGGCGATGTCATCATACGAGGTCATGTAAAGGATAATATGAAAATTGAGTGCTCTGGTTCTTTATTCATTTATGGAAGCGTTTACCACAGTACACTCATATCATCCCAGAACATTTATATTTTCGGGAACGTTATGCAATCTAAAATAAGCGCTGGTCAATTTGGTCTGTATTATAGTGAAATGTACAAAGTTTCCCAAAGTATATCCTCTACATTAAAGCAATTAAACGACGCACTCTCTCAAGTGAAGCACGTTCTTTCAAATAAGAATATTGATTATAGCTTTGGTTACATCGTTTCTACATTGATTGAATCTAAGTTCCCTTCTTTAATGAAAAATGTTGAGGAGTTTTATCGTATTAGTAATGATATAAGAAAAGCGGAAAATGACCTTACGTTAAATATACAAATTACAACAAACGCATTAAGAAAATTTAGTTCTCTCCAATCTATATTATCGATTGAGTCTGAGCATATGATTCATAGTACACAAGTGTCTTTACGTGAGCTTATTCAAAAAATGGAAAGCTTAATTTTAGAAGAAAGTGATATCACTTTTTATTCAGCCTCCCATTCACAAATTAAATCGAACGGTAAGCTCATCGTCAAAAAAGAAGGTGTCATCAACTCTACTTTATTCTCTGGCTCTGAAATTATTTTTGAAAGCAAGAAATCTGTTATTAGAGGCGGAAAGATCGAGGCCGTGAAAAATATTCATGCCGGAATTGTCGGAACTACAATTGGAAAAGCGCCTCATTTATATGCTGGGGAAAAAATAGAGATGAATGAAGTACATCAAGCTCATGTAACGATGCATACACAAAAGGTCAATATCGATGAACAAATGAATAACCTTACTCTTAGCTACAACGAAAATGACGAGCGTATAGACAGTAATCAAAGACTCCCATTTTATTTGTAGAACTGTTATGGACGAGAGCAATAAGTTTTATTCAGTAAATTATCTCCATACATTGAAGGTTATGCGAGAAATCTCGACAACCTTTTCCTGAGGGCACTGAAAAAGGTTAACATCAACTTTTTCCAGTGCCCTCCTCTTCCTTTTCTCGAGACATCTTTGATGATTTCCCTTCCTTGTTGTGTGCAGTTTATTACTATAGAAAAGTATAGTAACTATATTATTCGTGAATATCTTTAAAACATTTCACTACTTTTTTTCCTAGTTCGTTTCGGATACAATACGAGTACAAGCTCTAAAAACATACTAGGAGGTATTACTGATGCAATATAGAAGATTAGGTAAAACTGGACTAAAAGTAAGTGAAATAAGCTTAGGAAGCTGGTTAACATACGGTAAATCTGTGGAGGACAATATTGCCGAGAAAACGATACATAAAGCGTACGAACTAGGCATTAACTTTTTTGATTCTGCAAACGTTTACGAACGCGGTGAAGGCGAGCGTGTCATGGCTCAAGCGTTAAAGGCTTATGATCGCACTTCCTACATCATTACAACTAAGGCGTTTTGGCCAATGGGTGAAGGGCCAAATGACCGAGGTCTATCTAGAAAGCATGTGATTGAACAAGTAAATAACAGCTTAAAGCGTATGAATCTTGACTATGTTGATATTTTTTACTGCCACCGCTATGACCCTGAAACACCCGTAGAGGAGACGTTAAGAGCGATTGATGACTTAGTAAGCCAAGGAAAAATTCTTTACGCTGGTGTTAGTGAGTGGAGTGCCGCTCAAATTGAAGAAGCAGTTGGTGTTGCTGACAAATATTTGCTAGACCGCATCGTCGTTAACCAACCGCAATATAACATGTTCCAACGCTACATTGAAAACGAAGTTATTCCAGTAAGTGAAAAATACGGAATTGGACAAGTCGTATTCTCCCCACTTGCACAAGGGGTTTTAACAGGAAAATATAGCGGTGGAAAAGTGCCTAGCAATAGCCGTGCTGCTAACAATTCTATTAATACGTTCATTTCAGGCATGCTAAATGAAGACGTATTGAAGAAAGTTGATCAACTCGAAGGGGTTGCCAAAGAAATCGGAATTTCCTTACCTGAGCTTGCATTAGCATGGGTACTAAGACAACCAAACGTAGCGAGTGCTTTAATCGGGGCAAGCAAACCTGAGCAAGTAGAAATGAATGTGAAAGCAGCAGGAATTACACTTTCCTCTGACGTCCAAGAAAAAATCGAAGCTATTTTAAGCTAGGAGGGTATCCATGATAAAAGGTATCGGCCATTTAGCATTGACGGTTCAAAATATGGAAAAGTCATTACATTTTTATTGCGACCTCCTAGGTTTTCAACGGGCATTTGATATTCCTGATGACAAAGGGAACCCATGGATTGAATATATAAAGGTCGCACCTGGACAGTTCATTGAATTATTTTACGGCGGGGAAGTTCCAAGTCCGTATGCTGATGAGAAAATTGGTTTTAACCACTTATGTCTTGAAGTGAACGACATCCATGAAATCGCAGATCACCTCAAGTCTAAAGGCGTCACGCTAGACGTAGAGCCAAATAGAGGAAAAGATAACAACTATCAATGCTGGGTAAAAGATCCAGACGGAAACCGAATCGAGTTTATGCAGCTAGATCCAAGCTCACCACATATGAATTGCTAAATTGTTTGCATTTCCGACGTAGAGGCATGATGTCTCTACGTTTTTTTGCTGCTTTGAAGTTTTGATGGAATGACTGTTTTTCCATTATGGTGGAGTGGATTTGTGATGTTAGGGGAAGTTTTTCATTTTGGGGTGGGGGTAGAATTATTTGAAGGACATTCTGTGATTTGATATGGATTTACTTCCTTCCAAGTTCTGCTCGCTTAATGATGTAAGATTTTCTTCTACTCAAAGAAAAGACAGCATATATTGTGAATACTCCTCTTTTAGTGATTATTCTTTTTCACTGAATATTAGAAATACTGACACTTTTTAAACAAGAAGTGATAAAAAAGCAGGAGAATGACCATGTAGCATGGAAATAGTACTGTACACGAAAATTTCATAACACGAGAAAGACGTTTTTCTGATCTCTATAAATTGATGATGTTCAACACAGGCTATCTTTAGTCTGAGTGATATAAATCTATTTAAGGAGGGTAACCGGATGTATAGCCTGAAGGAAAAAGAAATCATTTTCGTTTTTACAGGCCCAGATGGTTCTGGAAGAAAGACTGTTTCAAAGCTTGTTGGGGAAAGCACGTTACACATGAAAGGCGTCATTTCCTACACTACACGCGAACGTCGTCACTACGAGACAGAAGGAGAAGACTATCACTATATCTCAAAGGATGAGTTTGAGTCTGCAAGAAACAATGGGGAGTTTCTTGAAAGCGTGGAAGTGGACGGTAATTTGTATGGAATTAAAGAGCAAGACATTAAAAACACCTTTGAAGAAAAAGGCTGTATTTATCTCGTTTTAAATACAGAAGGTGCCGAAATTCTTAAAAAGCTATATGGTGATAAAGTGATACGCTTTTTCGTTTATGCGGACAGAAATACTGTTATGGAAAGGCAAAAAGAAAGAGGTGACACGCCTGAGATTATCGAGCGTCACCTAGCACACTATGATCAAGATATGGCATATAAAGAGGAATGCGAACACATATTTGAAAACTACAAACTCGATCATATCGCCTTTGAAGTAACAAACACAATCGAGCATTACTTCAAATTAAAGCTAGAAGAAAAAGCTGCAAAAAAAGAGCTATTATAAGCAATCATCCTCGAGGAAGCTGGGCTGATTTCAATTGATGAGCCTCGCGATTATGTTCTTAAAAGGGTGCCACAAAAGGTTGTTTTTTACCTTTTGTGGCACCCTTTTAGCATTTTACAATCGCCAGCGTAGTTATTTGAGACGCTACTACGTATAGATATTTAGGAAAATGCGTGTGAAGCCATTGCTGTGACTAATGTAACTTATGGAAAGGCTCATCTTACCTTTAGAAAGTGGCGCGGCTACATCTTTCCTTCGCACATTTCCCACTACGATTTAGAACAGCTGAGTACGCGCTGGCAGATAAATTGCCTTATGCACATAAGCTTCAACGACCTGCTTAAAGTCACTTTTCCTTTGTTCGTAGCCAGAAGGCACTTTCCATTCACTTTACTCAACGACTTTTCATTTTCTCCCAAGATGCTACACCGACTTTATCTAGTTCGTTGATTGATTTAGGATTACTTGTCAAACTGTACTTATTTTTCACCTGTAATATTCTTTTTACGCTTTCATCAATCCGCTCTTCTTGTATTTCACCGTCATGCACCATACGCAGTAATTCATCCATTGCTTGTTGTTGCGCTTCAACGTCACTTGATATAAGAAATATATCGATTCCGGCTTGTATGCCTTTATATACTGCCTCTTCTACAGAAAAGTTTGCTGCTATCGCTTCCATGACGATGTCGTCTGTTATGACGACGCCGTCAAACCCCATCTTCTCTCTTAATACATCGTTAATCATCACTTTTGAAAGGGTTGCCGGTAGCTGTGTATCATCCACATTTGGAAACGTAATGTGGGCGGTCATCACAGCGTCAGCACCATGCTGTATTGCTTGTTGAAACGGTCGGAGCTCAAAGTTTTTTAAGTGATCGAGCGTATGGTTAACTTGCGGTAATCCGTAATGAGAGTCTACCTCCGTATCACCATGCCCTGGGAAGTGCTTCACGACTGGAATTATTGATTGATCGGCCAAGCCTTCCATCGTAGATATGCCAAGCTCACTCACAATTTTAGGGTTATCTCCAAACGCTCTGTCACCAATCACCTCGTTATCAGGATTACTATAAATATCGAGCACCGGTGCAAAGTTCATGTTAAATCCTAAAGCAGATAACTCCCTCCCGATAATAGAGCCTACTTCATAGGACAACTGTTTGTTTTCTAATTTTCCAATGACCTCATTTGGTGGAAACTTCGTAGCAGTCGCAGGCAAACGGCTCACTCTTCCCCCCTCTTCATCTATCGATATGAACAGCGGAATACCGTCATTGTTCTCTTTCTTTATTCCGTTAGTTAATGAAAATAATTGCTCTAGATTACTAATATTTCGAGAAAATAAAATTACGCCTCCTACATGATTTTCCTTCAACATTTTCTCTAGATGACCATCTACTTCTGTACCATGAAAGCCGATGATAAACATTTGTCCGATTTTTTCTTCTAATGTCATTTCGTCTATCTCACGATTTAGGTCCGTTCCTTCTCTCGAGGAGAAGCCAATGATAGTAAAAAATATGACAAGTAACATGAAATATTTCATTTTTTACACACCTCAACTTTTAAGAACTGCTCGGTATTTTTTACCTAGTCTCGTTTGTCCACGTTTGCACGTTGTATATATTTAAAACTCTTACTGTTCTTAAAACATAAATAGAATGACTTGTGATACTATTTATTTATAAGTAAGCGTTGCCATTTTTAATTACATTTAGTAGTTTGAATGAAAATAAGGAGGGGATTGGATGTCTGAGAAAGTGTATGTTTGTTCACTCGATGAATTAAAGGAGAGCACTGTTAAAGTAGTTAAAGGTGGAAAGCATGGTATTGCAGCACTATATGAAGATGGCCAAGTGTATGCCGTTGATAATCGTTGCCCACACTTAGGATTTCCGCTTCATATGGGGAGTACGTGTGACGGAATATTAACTTGTCATTGGCATCACGCACGTTTTGACATTAAAAGTGGTGGTACGATGGATCCTTGGGCCGATGATGTTCCTACTTATCCAGTAGAAATCAAGGGTGGAGATGTTTGGGTACTAACAGAGCCACACCAAAAGCAAACGATTAATAAACTGAAAGCCCGTTTAAAGGACGGCCTTGAACAAAACATAAGCCTCGTAATTGCCAAAGCAGTAGTAGGACTAATGGAAGCTGGTGAGCCGCCAGTAAATATTGCAAAAATCGGTGTAGAATTTGGAACGAAACATCGCTGGAACGGGTGGCGTTCGGGACTTACGATTTTGACAGCAATGACAAATGTATTACCATACCTCGATAAAAATGGAAAAATACTCGCTTTGTATCAAGGACTCGTTCACGTCTCTCGGGAAAGTGCTGGAATGGGAACTCGTTTTTTACTAGGTCCATTGTCAACAAAGACGGAGGAAAATCAGCCATCCTTACCCCAGCTAACAAAGTGGTACCGAAATAACATTGAAGTTCGTGATGTACAAGGTGCCGAAAGAGTGTTACTCACTGCAATTGAGCTCGGTGCTTCTACAGAGGAATTATCAAGGATGATGATGACAGCGATAACAGACCACTTTTACATGAACATTGGACATACGCTAGATTTTCACAACAAAGCATTTGAAATGGTTGACCAGCTCGATGCGACAAACACAGACTATATTCTCACCTCTCTACTACCAGAGCTGAGCAACGCTTCAAGAAGTGAAGAGTCGCATAGCTGGCAATCACCCATCGATTTAGTAACACCTCTAAAAAACGCTTTTGAACAAATCGCTACCTTTGACATAAACACTTCTGAGAAAAATCAAGTAGCCCTTGATGAACGAAGCATTGTCGATCAGTTACTTAGTGATAAACCTCTAGAAACTGTTGAATTGCTTACTTCCTTATTAAAGAAGGGTGCTACACCTACGCGCTTAGCGAAGCTAGTTACAGTTGCTGCAACCGAAAGAATTGCTCGCTTTCACGTTCAAAATGAATTTCGTGATTGGGACACTGTCCTTCACACGTTTACACACGCGCACGCTGTACACCAAATGCTAAGACGATCTTCAACAATTGAGCTAACACGCGCTATTTTCCACGGGGCAATGACGATATATCTTGACCGTTTTCTCAATATCCCTTCCGCAAGAAGGCCAAAGCCAACTGTGCTAGATGACCCACCTAAAGTTGATGCGTTTTTAGAGCTACTCAATCAACAACAGCAGACAGATGAAGCTGCTAAATGGGTCGTAAACTATTTAGCTAGTGGCGGTGATCGAATGTCTCTATTTAATATTCTCGGACATTCACTTCTGCGCGAGGATGCGGAATTTCATACATTCCAAGTTTACGAGGCTGCCATTATGGAGCATGAGCTCTGGGATGAGGAGGATACGCCATTCGCAGATGATGCAAAAGACACATTCATTATTGCTGCAGCCCGCTACTTAGCTGCCCATGCACCTACTGCAAGAGAGGTTTCACATACAGCGAAAATCGCCATGCGTCTACACCGTGGGGAAAAATTGTTTGAGGATTAAGCTAATTACGTGGTGTTACTGTATGATGCTTGTTTTTTGGGAGTTGAGTTTTCGATTTGAAATGAGATTGGGATATGGATTGATTTTGTTTGATTTTGGGAGTTAGAGTCTTCAAGGTAGACTCAAAAGGTCGATTTTTTCCTTTTGAGTCTGCCTCTAAGTGGCATTGCTCTCGTATGACACGCTTTATTTGCTTGTTTGCTTTTTTTCATGTGGCATTGCTCTCGTATGACACGCTTTATTTGCTTGTTTCTTTTTTTCACGTGGCATTGCTCTCGTATGGCACGCTTTATTTGCTTGTTTCTTTTTTTCACGTGGCATTGCTCTCGTATGACACGCTTTATTCGATTGTTTCCTATTTTTCATGTGTCATTGCTCTCGTATGACACGCTTTATTTGCTTGTTTCTTTTTTTCACGTGGCATTGCTCTCGTATGACACGCTTTATTCGATTGTTTCCTATTTTTCATGTGGCATTGCTCTCGTATGGCACGCTTTATTTGCTTGTTTGCTTTTTTTCATGTGGCATTGCTCTCGTATGGCACGCGTTATTTGCTTGTTTGCTTTTTTTCATGTGTCATTGCTCTCGTATGACACACTTTATTCGCTTGTTTGCTTTTTTTCATGTGTCATTGCTCTCGTATGACACACTTTATTCGCTTGTTTGCTTTTTTTCATGTGGCATTGCTCTCGTATGACACGCTTTATTTGCTTGTTTGCTTTTTTTCATGTGTCATTGCTCTCGTATGACACGCTTTATTTGCTTGTGTGCTTTTTTTCATGTGTCATTGCTCTCGTATGACACGCTTTATTTGCTTGTGTGCTTTTTTTCACGTGTCATTGCTCTCGTATGACACACTTTATTCGCTTGTTTGCTTTTTTTCACGTGGCATTGCTCTCGTATGACACGCTTTATTTGCTTGTGTGCTTTTTTTCACGTGTCATTGCTCTCGTATGACACGCGTTATTCGATTGTTTGCTTTTTTTCATGTGGCATTGCTCTCGTATGACACGCTTTATTTGCTTGTTTGCTTTTTTTCATGTGGCATTGCTCTCGTATGACACGCGTTATTCACTTGTTTGCTTTTTTTCATGTGGCATTGCTCTCGTATGACACGCTTTATTTGCTTGTTTGCTTTTTTTCATGTGTCATCCTCTTGTCTAAACACGCCTATTAAAGTCACTACGATGGCTCCCATTATTGCTAAAAGAGGTTGACTTACTCTGTAAAAAGAGAAGCCACTGGAAAAGTATAGATCAACTTATCCAGTGGCTTTTTTGCTCTGTTTGATGCATGGAGCAAACCTCTTCGCTTGTATACGTAAACATGTTTATAGAACTAACCCTTTTTTCTTTGAGTCTGCGTCAATTCCCGCTCCTATCGCGAGCCCCATTGACAGACCGATTGGGATTCCGAGTGCGATATTATCGAAGATGGTCAGACCGAATACAACCCCCATGCTTATACCAATCGACATAAAAATACTCATATAGTAGCCTTCTGACACTATTTTGTGCTTCTTTTGTAGATGAGAAGTAACTTTATAAAGGAATTTTTTATGCTTTTTTAAACTATCTTCATTAAAGTCGCCAGCTTTTAATTGATGTATATGGTCTTCAAATCCATCGAAATGGTGTTGGCATTCTTCGCATTCTTCGGATAAAGAATCTAACTTTACGATTAACTTACTACTTTGTTTAAGTTGGAGCTTCTTTTTAACGTTTTCATCACCTATACTTTCTAGTTCTTCTAACATCTCTTTTAGCTTTTCCATCTTATTTTTTTCCATTATATGTCGCCCCATTTCATTTTATAAGATGCTAGTAAAGTAGCTGCTGTTTTATTTACGTATTTTGTAAAGAAAGGGTTCCATAAGAAAAACTACGAGCTTGGAGAAGCTTGTTTTTAGTCTTTCCTTAGATGCGGTGAAGAAATGATGCCACTTGTCTTTAAAGTAGTAGTGAGTACCCTTGTCGCTACTACGCGTGGCATCATTTCCAACGCCAAAGCTTATCCCTTTCAGAAAAAAATCTTATTTATTATTCTAATCCTGCTTTTTTAAATATGGTCGTGTATGCTTTTTGTGATTTTTCCAATAGGCCTTCGATTGGTTCAGTAGGTGCTGTGGCAGTTAAAACCTCCTGCGAAACAGCGCCTTTATAACCAGCGGCTTTTAATGCCCGTAAAAACCCACTTAAATCTATCACGCCTTCCCCTGGAAAAAGACGGTCATTATCGAGTAACTCGTGTACCGGAATATCTTTAGCATCGTTAATATGAACGTGAACGATTTGATCTGCACTCAATTTTGTAAGAGATTCGTTGCTTAAATTTGTTGTATAGCAATGGTATGCATCGATAAGAAGTCCAACATTTTTTTCCCCGATCGCTTCTATAAAATCAAGCGTTTGCTGTAAATCCCAAATAAACGGATTTTTCCATGCTGTTCTTAAGTGATGCGGGCCAACAAACTCAAGTCCAAGACGTATGCCGTAGTTATGTAATATTTGTGCACATGTCCGCAAGCGTCTCGTTGCTACAGCCATAAATTGTGCTGAATGATAATCAGTTGACGGTAAAATATACGTTGTACATGCTTTACATCCAACATCAAAAGCAGATTTTGCAGCTTCTACTAGCTTTGGCAAATCATTACGGAATTGTTCTTCGGACTCTCTCCATTCAACAGGTAAGTTCATCGCTACAATTTCAATATGATGCTCCTGTAAAAAAAGCTTCGCTCCCGCAGTCCCCTCAGACTCTATGAAACACTTAATGGCTTCACTGTCTGTATCGATCGCTTGAAAACCGTAACGCGAAGCTAGCTTAATAAATGAATTTATGTCTTTGAACTCGCCTAATCCTGCACTCGTCAATCCTTTTAACATATCCGTAGCCTCCCCGTACTATTATAGTTTCACTATACAGCAGAAGGTTAGCTCAAGAAAGCTCCATTTGCTCTATAGCCTTTGCTAACAAGATCGGCAGTTATTTTATCCTGTCTCAATTTCCATTGCTTAGTTTTACTACAACGAAATTTGCTCGTGCTTCTTTCCTCTAACCAGCCATTTTTCACGAGCGTTTTGATGTAGCAAAGTATCGTTTTAGGTGCAAGCTTCATCATCGGTGCAACAAGACCGATACCTGAAACAGTAAACCAGCCATCAAAGGGCACAATGATAGGCACCTCCATATCGTCTATGATCTCATAGTCAAAATGAACTTGTCCCTCCTGCTCAAAAGAGTACCGTAGAAGCTCGTTTAAAATTATGGCGAGCTTATAATCGCCTGTTAATACGACAAACTACTCTTTTATAATAGACCTGCTTAGCATTTTGATACCTCCCCTTCTTCATCCTTCTATTGTAAGAACGGTTGAATCATACCCTACATGTAGCAAGCTTTTTCTCACTTGATCGTGATTTACCCTATACTGCTTTGTTCGATTCCATTTATGGCTCGGATTATCTCTTTCCTCTACCCAACCTTTTTTCACTAGCGCTTTAATATACTCCCTCATTGTTTTTGATGAAATATTCATTAATGTTTGCCGTGCAACTTCCTCTGAGGTGACGTTAAACCAACCACCGGTGTTTACAATCAAAGGTATGTTTTGACCGTTTTCCTCCTCGTACTCCACATGAACGAAAGACGCATATTGCTGTGCATATTCTAGTAGCTGATTGAGCACGATGGCCAGCTTGTAATCGCCAGTAATAGCAACAAACTCTTCTTTAATAATGACGCGACGTAGCATGCATGTTCCTCCTTTTCTCTTCTATACTTTTCGCTACTTATGTATGCGTCATAATGAAAAAAGGAGGGGAGATGGTCGTCTCTCACGAATTTGGGCTTCTCAAAGGGTAATTTCCCTCTATTTACCATCACCATAGAAGAATGGACGAATACCATATATAGTGTGAGAGAATAAAATTCTTAGTTGACATATCAGAATAATCGAATTAATATAATATCAATATATATCAACTAAATATGCTGATTGGACTAACCAAAGGCATGTTCTCACAACCGTTTTGATTGGGAGCATGTCCTTTTTTTATACAATTTCAATCCATAGTAAACAAATAGGAATTATTATGAATCATCTTACATAAATTATAGGTAGGAGAGAGAGAAATGACTTTCGAAATCACATTTGTCATTATTGTCGTGTTGCTCATGCTCGTTTCCTTAGCGAAAGAGATTGCAAAGCCAGCTTTTATCGTTTTTATCGCATTAGCATCGCTTCTGTTAAGTGGCATATTATCACCAGCCGATGCTTTAAGAGGCTTCTCTAACGAAGGAATGCTCACCGTTGCTCTCCTCTTTATTGTGGCGGGGGCTGTTAAGCAAAGCGGCGTCTTAAACCAAATTGTCACTAAATCACTTGGCGGTGGAAAAAGTCCAAGAAAGTCACTCGTTCAAATGATGGGTCCGATGGCCGGATTATCTGCATTTTTAAATAACACACCAATCGTTGTCATGTTTACACCAGTTGTTAGAAAGTGGTGTAAAGAAAGAAATATTGCCCCATCTAAGTTTTTAATACCACTATCTTATGCAACGATATTCGGAGGTACCTTAACGTTGATCGGAACTTCTACGAATCTCGTAATCCATGGCTTTATGCTTGAACAAGGATTAGACGGTTTTTCGATGTTTCAACTAGCAATTGTTAGTTTACCGGCGGGGATTCTTGGCATCATTTATATGGTCACGATCGGTTATAAGCTTTTACCATCAAGAAGAACTTCAGAGGAGTCGTTTGAGGAAAGCTCCCGCGAGTATTTGTCTGAGGCATATGTGGAAGCAAACTCTCCTTTAGTAGGGAAAACAATTGAGGAAGCAGGATTAAGAGAGTTAAGTGGACTCTATTTAATAGAGATTATTAGAAACGGAGAAAGAACCGCTTCTGTTCCTTCCTATAAAAAATTAATGGCGAACGATAAATTGATTTTCACAGGTGTTTTATCAACAATCGTAGACTTACAGAACATAAAGGGACTTCGTGTAGAAACTGGAACGAATTTAAAGCTAGAGGACTTGCAAAATGGTAGTGCCTCTTTGATGGAGGCTGTCGTGTCACACCAATCGTCGTTAGCGCAAAAAACTGTAAAAGAAAGTAAATTTCGCAGTAAATACGGTGCAGGTGTCGTTGCCGTGCATCGGGCAGATGTACGAATTAATGATAAAGTCGGCGATATTGTATTAAAGCCTGGAGATACATTACTCCTATTAAGTAACAAAGACTTTGAAAGACGGTGGACAAATTCCCGTGACTTTTACTTAATTTCTCCATTAAAGGAGCCGGAGGTTGTCGATTCTAGAAAGTCTATTATTGCATTATCTACTATTATTAGCATGATAGCTTTAGCTGCCTTTAACATTTTACCTATGTTTCAAAGTGCTTTATTAGCTGTTATCGTATTATTTTTCACGAAAACAATAACGTTTGAAGGTGCGAAAAAGTATATTCAGTTCGATGTCCTCTTATTAATCGCGTGTACGATAGGAATTGGGATTGCATTAGATCAAACTGGAGCCGCCGCTCTCATTGCACAATCTTTCATTCACATTACGAAAGGGGTCGGGATCATCGGCGCCGTCATTGCTATTTATTTACTAACCACGTTATTTACTGAGGTTATTACAAACAATGCAGCAGCCGTTCTCATGGTCCCAATCTCACTAGCAATTGCAAATCAGCTGTCCGTCGACCCTATGAGCTTTTTCGTGACAATTGCCATTGCTGCTTCAGCGAGCTTTGCCACACCAATCGGCTACCAAGCTAACTTGATCGTTTATGGACCAGGGGGCTATCGCTTTTCTGATTATTTAAAGGTAGGGA
Organism: Evansella cellulosilytica DSM 2522; assembly: GCF_000177235.2. Lineage (NCBI taxonomy): Bacteria > Bacillati > Bacillota > Bacilli > Caryophanales > Bacillaceae > Evansella > Evansella cellulosilytica. The sequence continues at coordinate 4,069,134 of NC_014829.1, forward strand.
TCCCACTCAATATCCTCTACTTGATCGTAACGGTAATCATCGTATATTTCGTTTGGCTAGTTTGATAATAAAATGGTTAAGGTTGACTCAAAAGGTCGATTTTTTACCTTTTGAGTCAACCTTAAGCAATGTGCGTAGCCGCTGCAATCCCTTAAAGACCACTATAAATGGTTTTTTTATAGTGGTCGCGCGGTGATAGTAGTCATTGGTCTTGTATGACGCGTCTTATTTTGGTTTTTTGCTTTTTCGCGTGTCATTGGCTTCGTATGATACACATTATGCTGGCTCTTCGGCTTTTTCATGTGTCATTGACTTCGTATGATACATCTTATTTCGGCTCTTCGGCTTTTTCATGTGTCATTCGATTCGTATGATACACATTATTCTGGCTCTTCGGCTTTTTCATGTGTCATTCGATTCGTATGACACACATTATACTGGCTCCACTGCTTTTTCACGTGTCATTGACCTCGTATGACACACATTATGCTGACTCTTCTGCTTTTTCATGTGTCATTGCCTTCGTATGATACATCTTATTTCGGCTCTTCGGCTTTTTCGCGTGTCATTGACTTCGTATGATACATCTTATTTCGGCTCTTCGGCTTTTTCATGTGTCATTCGCTTCGTATGACACACATTATGCTGGCTCCACTGCTTTTTCACGTGTCATTGGCTTCGTATGACACACAACATTCCAAAACTACAGCTTTTTCGTGCGTCATTGCCTATGCCATTATAATACATGACCCATACTCCTCATTTTTACTCCGGACTTTCGATCTTGCTTAACGTAAATCGATTGTTATTCTCATCAACAGTATAACTCCACGTAAAATCTCTCACTTCATTAGAGCCATCTGCTTGGATAATATCAATTGTTTCTACAACAGTGACGATGTGCTGGTTGCTCGTCACATGCAAGTCATAGTCAATGACATCATAACCAACTAACGCCTGCGTGATTCCAAGGTCATCCATTCTATTGACTAGCGCTATTTGATCATGGTAAAGTGCGCTATCGTGAGTTAAAGTAGGCTCAACATAGGCAAAGTCATTTTCATTGATCGCTTTTATTAAGCTATTAAGGTAACGACCAACTGCATTAGAAAGTGCCGTCTCTATGTCTACCTCTTTTTCCTTAGGCGCTCTTTCCTCTTCCTGTTTATCCTCGTCCATACTTCCGGCACTTTCTTCGATTTCTTCACTATCGGTCGTAGCGCCTGATTCGTGCATTGTTAAAGACTCATAGTGGTCTACATTAGACTCATCTACTATTTGAATGATATATGGCGGGCCAAAGACTGAGGAATAGACGATGTGGTTAGCCCCAACTGCCAATCCTCCATTCGTCTCCCCTTGAACAAGGACTTCAAAATCACCATTTGCAACGTTAACGAGAACTAACGCCTCTTCTTCTGAAAAAATAATGTGGTCCTTGCCTACCCAATGTACATCTCTCACATTGTTTAACCCATCTATCAATAGCCTTGGCGTCTCAATGATAAATTCATTCGTGTCATACACGTAATATTTAACAAACCACTCGCCTGCTTCATTAAATTCGACCTCGAATGAGTCCGCTGTTTTCGCAGTTTCATAAAATAGATGGAACTCGCCTGTCAACACATCGTACCAATGCATCTTCCCTTGATCAGGATTTACAGAGAATACTGGAGCAGCACCATCGATTTTTCCTAATATTAGATTTTTATCGCGGCTCTCTAGTAAGCGATGTTCACTTTCTTCATAATGGTATAAGTGATTCTGTACTGTTTCTGTGTTATCTTTAAAATTAAACAGCGCATACCCATCACTTGCTTGTAAAAAAAGCGCCTCTTCAACATCTGTTTGCTTTCCAATACTTGAAGTCCCATCATAAAGTTCAAAGTCACCATCATGAAATTGCCCATGTACGACATGATTTTTTATTGGATCAAATGCCATCAGCGAAACTTCATTAAACATTTCTAGCTCACTATCAAAGCGATGCGCATTGTTTTGGTAAAAATATTTTTCTGCTGCTAGCCCTCTTACTTCTTGTGAACCTTGTGGTAAATCATAATAAATAGCGCCTTCATTAATAGCAAATACTGATGCCTCAAATCGTGCCACTTCATCTTGCTCAACACTCGCAGGGCTATTTAAATAAAGGCCTGCTACTTCAAATACTGTCTCACTATCAAAATTGTCGATGTTCTGGTTAGTAAAAATTGCTTTATCAGAAACCCGGTATGCCTTCATGTCAGGGAAAAAACCGTAATCTAAAGTTAGTTGTTTTTGTTCTATCGAATGAAACGCTGTATCTGTTGGATCAATTGTATTCTCAGTTTGTTCAGTATCTGTATTAAGTTCAACTTGCTCACTGTCAGCATCCGTATCATCACTACATGCCACTAACATGATAGCGATAAAAATAAAATATAATTTTTTCCCCATATTGCTCTCCTTCAAGTTATTATGTTTTTTTGGCACAATGTTGATTATTGCTTCACAAACTCGTTTTCTAGTTTTGTCCACAAACCTTGTTTTATAAAACTATCAACTTAGTTTTACTCTTCATACAACCAAAGTTGGTGCTCTCTTGCTAGCAAATTTAATAACTTATCAAAAGACATGGTTATTTCATTATTCCTGTCTTTCATATATTCTAGATAATCGGCTGCTTTATAGAATTCCTCATCTAACGTATAGAAGCCGATGCCTTTAGCGAAAACCTCCTGATGACGTGCCGATAATTCATTCCATGTCACATCATATAAATCATCATACTCTCTATTTCCCATTATCACGTCATTCATTTGCTCGGCTGTTGTAAGTAACACTCGATCTGGATACGTTTGATACCCAAAGCTTATATATTCATAAAATCTTTCATAAACTGTTCTCTCTATGTCATAGTCATACTCAACGTTTACTTCAATCTTATCGGTAAGATAATACGGTTCTCGCTTAAACTTCACTTCTACGTATTGGTCGTTATCCAATGCGTAAACCGCAATGGAATAATCCCGCGGCATGATATATATCAATTCAGCGTCATCCGGTAAATACATCTCGATCTTTTCCATCGTGTTTTCTGGATATGTAATTATTCTTGCCTCCAAGTAGATGACCTCTCTATCAGGACCATGAAAAGACGAAGTACTGAAAAATCTTAACCTATGATCTACATCATCGTCATCCGTATAGTTGATTTCCATCCCATAGTTAGTCGCATCTTCGTTATAATTACCGTAGAAATCCAAAAATTCCTCTTGAGGATCTCCCATTCTAGGATAACCTGTTAGATCACTTGTTTCTGTAGACTCAGGCTCCGCGTCTGAAGACTCTTCCTCGATTTCAGATTGGTCATCTCTTAAAACTCCCGTTATTTCTATGTTCTCTTCCTCGCCATCTTCACTATTGGCAACTTGCTCTTCTTCTGTATCCGCTTCATCGTCCTGGGCATTTATAGATTCTGTCTCATCATTACACCCAACTAAGTATAAGAATAAAAAAATAAATATAACATACATAAGTCCCTTCAATATCTGTTCCTCCTCTAGGTATTTATTCTCACCATTCCTTTCTATACAAGTTTCCCACTTACACATAGTGGTTATTATAGCAATAAACAGCTAAGTAAATAAGACTTTAGTAAGAAAAAGTGTCTAGAATATTTCGACAACAGGAATCTTCAACCTTTTCAGTAGTCAAAAAGATCTAGGAAGACACTTGAATAGCTTTGGAGGCATTTTTCTTAGTTGCTTGATGACCGTCGCGACTTCCGTTTCGATTTCTCGGGTTGCATTGCCTTCGTATGATGACCTTCGCGACTTCCGTTTCGATTTCTCGGGCAGCATTGCCTTCGTATGATGACCTTCGCGGCTTCAGTTTTGGTTTCTCGGGCAGCATTGCCTTCGTATGTTGACCGTCGCGACTTCCGTTTCGATTTCTCGGGCAGCATTGCCTTCGTATGTTGACCTTCGCGGCTTCAGTTTTGGTTTCTCGGGCAGCATTGCCTTCGTATGATGACCTTCAGCTCTTCAGTTTTACTCTCTCGGGTTGCATAGCCTTCGTATGATGACCGTCGCGACTTCAGTTTCGATTTCTCGGGCTGCATTGAACTCGTATGATGACCGTCGCGACTTCAGTATCGATTTCTCGGGCAGCATTGAACTCGTATGATGACTTTCAGCTCTTCAGTTTTACTCTCTCGGGTTGCATTGGACTTGTATGATGACCGTCTCGACTTCCGTTTTGTTTTCTCGGGCTGCATTGAACTTGTATGATGACCGTCGAGGCTTCCGTTTAAATTTCTCGGGCAGCATTGCCTTCGTATGATGACCTTCGCGGCTTCAGTTTTGATTTCTCGGGCAGCATTGAACTCGTATGATGACCGTCTCGACTTCAGTTTCGATTTCTCGGGCTGCATTAGCTTCGTATGATGACCTTCGCGACTTCCGTTTCGTTTTCTCGGGCAGTATTGGCTTCGGTTGATGATCGTCATCGAGTTTCCAGTTAGGTGACGAGTAGCATTGCTCTTCTATTCTACTCATCATGCTTGTATTTCCTTTTCTCGTACAGCATTACTATGCATCAATGCTTGATAATGCTAATCATAAAATGTGTTTTTCCCACAAGTTAATAAAATTCCTAAAGGGTCTGTCCCAAAAAGTAACTAAATTTTTCGGCAATGGCTCCACTCGCCGCGCGCCCACTATAAGAAAATCGACTTTTAGTGGGCTTTTAAATATTGCGGTGGCTCCGCACATTGTTTAGAGGTTGCCTCAAAGGATAAAAAATCAACCTTTTGAGGCAACCTCTTTAATAGCCATTTACCATTTTTTCTTTGAGTCGATGTTTACTTGCTGCTCTTGCAACACTTTAATTTTAACTTCTACTACCATTTTTTCTTCAATCTTTGTGAAAGTTCCTTCTTCGAATGGTGCTTCTAGTTCTTCACCACGTCTGTCTCTTACTCTCCCCATTTTTCTATCAAGCGCTTTGTCTAGCTCTATAAAGTGAGTTGAGACAATTTCACAATATGGCAGTTCGTTAAACTCTTCCCCACTGATCTGGTTATATTGCGATAAATCAGTAGAAAGCATCTTCTCTGTAGAAGCATGACCATCTGGTAGCTTTGAAGACTTGAAGTAAGAGAACTCTTGGGAATCTGGTAGTAGCTTGAATGTTGGATCATTAATGAAGTCTACTTCTGTTACTGTACTAAATGGCACATCGACTGTTAGCGAGCGTATATTTGATACTACGGCATGTTTCGTGCTATAGTTTGGCGTTGCGTATTGAATGTTTTTGCGAACAAAACCTTTAATGAATAGTTTATTTGTTGGAAGTAATAAGCGACACTGCGTAATTTTTAAGTTCTTTTTGATTTCCTTGATCTCTAATACTGGCTCTGGAAATTCAATTTTGGCATTTAAATCTAGCTGCACCTGCTCCTCTGCCAATACTACTGGAACCTTTGCTGTTTTTTCACCAAACGATACGTCTGGTTTCTCTCGTCTACTTTTTGATCTTGGTGAAATGGCATTCTTTGACTTGATAGGATCTAGATTGAAAAATGGTTTCGCTGGTTTGTTTACTTTTTCTGTCGTGTTTTTACTGTTTGTGTTCTCCTGGCCACCTTTTCCTTTTCTATCAGCCATCATCTATTCACCTCCCTTTATTATCTACTACACTATATGCATAGTAATAAAAAGAGAGTGGACGACCTATCCATTCCATTCGCATATTTTTCTACTAAATTTTAGTTGAACGTGGAAATTAGTAGATACATCATATTTTTGTTAAAAAACAATCGTCTTATTTTTATAAATAATAATTCTGTCATCTATGTGCCATTTGACAGCTCGCGTAAGCACACTTCGTTCAATGGAGGCACCTAATTTTTTCAGTCTTTCCACATTATCACGATGATCTACACGGGCAATATCTTGTTCAATGATTGGCCCCTCATCTAAATCATTCGTAACATAATGAGAAGTGGCTCCGATAAGCTTGACGCCACGGTCATGTGCTCTTTCATAAGGTTTTGCACCAATAAAGGCTGGTAAAAACGAATGATGTATATTAATTATTTTGTTTTCATGTTCCTTCACAAATTCAGGTGTTAATATTTGCATATATCGCGCTAAAATAATGACATCAATGTCATAATCCTTTAATAACTGTAGCTGTTTTTCTTCTACTTCTTTACGAATATCTTTATTTGCCTTTATGTAATAATATGGAATACCCATGCTTTCCACTAGCTCACGGCCATCTTCGTGATTACTAACGACAAGTGCAATATCTGTTAGGAGATCGCCACTTTGCCAATCCCACAAAAGCTCACGTAAGCAATGAAGCTCTTTTGATACGAAAATGGCTGTTCTCTTAATGAGAGAAACTTGCGTTAAGCTCCATTCCATTGAAAACTTGCTGGCAATCTCAGCAAAGCTTTCTTTCATCTCCTTTACTTTTTCCTTAAATGAAGGACACTCAAATTCGATTCGGATAAAAAAAGTGCCTCCCTCTGGATTCGTAGAATATTGGCTTGACTCGATAATGTTTGCATCAAACGAGTAAAACATATTTGATATTGCTGCAACAATGCCTGGCTGATCCGAGCAGCTAACTAATAGACGGCCTCGATTTTTATTGCGTTCTTTGAATCGTTCCATGTTTTCCTTATTGTATACAGTCATGATAAAACCTCGCTTCTTTTGATAAAAACATTATACAAGACATGCTCACAGTAATACAGTGAATATTCAAATAAATTAATTGCTGTCGTTTATTGTTAGAAATGTGGAGTATATTTAATTACTGTTTTTTTCCCGTAACCACTTGTGGGGGCATGACACTTCATCGCCTGTTTATTACAAAATACACCTCAAGTCTTATATAAATTATATCTAAGGGGCATTTTGTACTTTTCGTCGCTACCATATAATCATGTTAAAGAGAGAACAATTGGAGGAATGAGCGATGAGAAAGCTAATTTTATGTTGCTGGGTGACAGTATTTGTTTTTATTTTAGCAGGGTGTGGGCCATTAAATGCCATCAATCCACTACCAGGTGATGATATGAGAGAAGAGATAATCATTGAAAAAGACGAATCACAACATTTAGATGTGAATGTTCAGTTTAAATATGGAGATTTGACGGTTACTGGTGGTTCCTCTGAATGGGTAACTGGCGAACTACATTACACGAATGATCGTATTCGAATAGACTCAGATTATACAACGCAAAGAGAAAATGGGGCATTCACCATTGAGCAAAAAAGTAAGCGCAAAATTAATGCTATTTTTGGGAATCAGCGAAACAGCTGGGATTTACAATTATCCAATGATGTCCCTATCGATTTAATCGTCGATGCTGGCGTATCTGATACTGCGTTAGATTTGAGAGGTCTTCACTTAACTGGACTCGTTGTAGACGCAGGTGTCGGCAGTGTGAACATCGACTTAAGCGGTGATTGGCACGAAAGCTTTGAAGCAACAATTGATACTGGAGTTGGAGAGACGACGATATTTTTACCAAATGATGTTGGCGTGAAAGTGATCGCAAAGACAGGGATTGGAAATACAAGCTTTAAAGGGCTAATATCTCAAGGGAAGAATGTTTATGTGAATGAAGCTTACGAGACATCCGATGTAGTCATTCAAATTGTTGCCGAAACTGGGATTGGAGAAACAGTGTTTATACTTAAATAAAGTAAAAGGATGACTTAAATGGTGGGTTAAACCACCTAGGTCATCCTTTACGCAGTGTGATGTAATAGCACTATCGAAAGTCTGAATCCTTACACAAATGAAGGTCCGGCTGTCTAATTTTGTTTCATTTTTACCGAATACTAAACGACCCCTCTGCCATTAATTCATCATAATCATTGTATAAACGTAATCGATAATTGCCTATGTCAAAAACACCATGTACATGCACGAGGTGAAACTCAGTTAATATCCAATCCCACGAAGGGTCGAGCGTGTCGTACCAATCATCATAATAGCTTTCATGGCCGCCATCAATCTTATGTAAAATATAGTAAACATCACGAGTGCCGAGCGGTTTAGCGAAGTTCGCCTCCATCAAAATGTCTTCATGAGTAGAAAATACCGTTTTCTCGTGTTGAATGCCTTGTTCAAATGTTCCTGTACCGAATATCATCTCACCGCTTCTCGGGCCATCTGATAATATTTCACTAATTAATCCACCACAGCCCATTAGTAAAAACGACATGAAAAATAAAAGAATGAATCCTGTTAGTTTTTTCACTGCTATGAACACCTCTTTACTTATATAAAAATAATAGAAAACATGTAGATTCATCACAGGACTGCTGCTACTTGAAAGAGGGTGACTCAGAAGGTCGAATTTTTACCTTTTGAGTCACCCTCTCAGCAATTTCCCGAGCTGCCTCACCCCCTACTATAAGTGAATTTTTATAGTAGTGGCGCCATTGCCAGGAATTTTAATAGTTTTTGAGACAACCTCGAGCCTTGATTGGAAACATTACTAAGGTTGAGACACAATCAACTTGTCCTTTTACTATACATCTACTAATCTCTATTTGTATATTTCATTGATTGTTCAATACCTAAACGAGAAAAGTCAACTTGATCAGCAGGAACTAGTAAGTCCGATGCATCATACTCTACTGTAACGATGGACATATCTTTAGAGTAAATAATGTGGTTCGTGTCTAGTTCATAGTTTTCTAGCGTTAAAAATGGGATTTGCTCGAAGCCATAGTTAAAAGTTAATTCATTGAATCTCACGTCAAAGACATCATTGTCTAATCCATTTGAGATGGCAATATCGATACTAAATGCCCCATCATCGTTACGCTTGACTCGATAAATTTGTACATCAATATCATTTGTAAATACTCTTTCAAAAATGATCGCATGGTTTCCACTAACAAATCCTTCAGCAACATAATCTTCGCCATATTTATCATTTAAAAGTGGAATAAAACTATCATTATAAGCATTTTGAACTTTTTCTGACGTAGAGAATTTCCAACCATCTTCAAATAATTCCATATATAATTTTGCTTCTGTTGCCGTATGGTTACGACGATTTTCTGCATTGATATTCGTGTATTCGAAAATACTAGCTGCAATGACGTCTTCTATTACAAAGAGAATACCAATATCTAGATTTTCACGTAACCCTTCTTCATTCTTCGCTTTGAAAAAGTCGAAGTCTTGCTGAACTACTTCTTCTTCCATACTATCAGCATAAAGTGTACGAAAATGTTCGTAGTTATCATCTCCTGCTGTTTCTACTAGCTCAAGAAAAAATGCTTCTGATAACGCGACAGCATCACTTTCAGAAAGAAGCTCTTCTTCAGGTTCACTTGCTTCTGTGCTTTCCTCATTCTCTCCCGCTTCATCAGCCTCATCCTCTGAACTTTCTTCAGTTTCTACTACTTCCACTTCATCTAGCTCTTGAGAGGAGGATTCATCAGAGCAGCCAATAGTAAATAGTAAAGTAAATGATAATGCAGTAATTATTATTGCTTTCTTCATGGTGTATAACCCCCGACTTTTTTTATTAAGTTGTATTAAAATGTTATTATTAAAATTATATCAAATGATGTAACTTTTTGACTATTTTTTTCGGAAATAGAAATAAATACTATATACCAATGGTTATTAATGTAAAAAAACAAGGTCTTTTATACTCCACCAGATGAACCATTCGCTATTCAGAATGAGGGTGACTCAGAAGGTCGAATTTTTACCTTTTGAGTCACCCTCATTTCTTAATATTAATCAAGCATATTTGTCGTCATTTTTTCAACTACATCATATTTATCATCTGATATTTCCACAAAGCCACTCCAGAAAAACGCCTCAAGCATAATTTCTTCCATCTCTGGATCATCGCTAATAGTTACAAATGCATCAGCAACCTTTTGTTTCCACTCCCCACTTACGTTATTGTTTATCACGATCGCACGGTTAGGTATTTCTGCTGCATTTCCTATTACTCTCGTTTTTTCCATTATGTTTGGTTCTTTACTGAGATATTGATCGCGTGCATGGCCAAAGCTCGTAATAAAATCGACTTCTCCAGCTAATAATGCTTCTAACGCACCACCGTCTTCTTCAAATGTAACTTGATTAAATGTTTCTATATTAATTCCATTTTCTATGAAAAACGAAGATGGATACAAAAAGCTTGTTGTGCGTGCTAGTTCAATTTGTCCCCACGTTAAATTAGTTGCTTGTAATAAATCATCTAACGAATGAAGGTTCGATGATTCTGCTACAATAAATTGTGATTCAGTTACCTCATTTCCTGCTGAGTCGAAAGTATTTAAAATAACATCCACTTCCTCCCTAACAGGAATATATTGATTAGCATTTAAGAATCCGACATCGTTTTCTCCAGTTCGAAGTCTTTCAAATAACTCTTCCTCGATAAGTGCATAGGAAAATGATACAGGCACTCCTAATTCATTTGTTAAATTATCGGCTAATGGCGCCAATAATTCATCTAAGTATTCCTCATCATAAAACGGCACAATACCAATTGTTACACTATCAAGTGAAAGTCCCGCCTCATCTTCTACTATACTTGATTCAGAAGAATCAACTTCTTCATCAATAGTTGATTCTTCATCCTCAGTTTCCTCAGGCGGTCTCACTCTTGCAGGGTCATTTGCAGATACTTGACGGGCTTGTTCAAGGCCAACGAAGTAAAAACCATCGTTTCTCTCCTGGAACTTTAGTAATAGTGGAATACTTGATTCATTCGTAAACGAGACAACAACTTCTAGGCTATCTATTTCTTCTAATGAAAAATCATCGGTTGTTAAGCCAACAATGCCTCCTTCATTAGCAACTTCTAATAGGTAATCAGTTGGAAACATCCATTCATCAGATTCGTTTACACTCTCAATTTTATCGAAATCAGCTTCTATCATCCCTTCCATAAAGGTTTCTGCCGCTTCCAATACTGTTTCGTTTTTCACACTACCACAGGCTACTAAAAGCCCCATGATAATAAATGCGAGTAAAATATGTAATCTCCTCATTGTCAACATAAATCCCCTCCGTAAATGATAATTAATGATGATAAAACTTAAAGCTGCATATTAGCCTATTCTTAAATAGTAAAAAAATACTAGTTAAATGATAGACACATTTTTTTATTTTACACTATGTAAATATGATTTAACACTTTTTTTGTAAAATTCAGTTAAATAGTGCGGAAGGGATGGGATATGCTGTACTTTTTACCTAGAATAACGCTCGTTTCTATTCTGGAATGGAATGCCAGCCTCGTTGGCTTTCCTTTCTAACGCTGGTTTTTATTCTGAAAGGAATGCTAGACTCGTTCGCTTTCCTTTCTAACGCTCGTTCCCCTTCAGAAAGGAATGCTAGACTCGTTCGCTTTCCTTTCTAATGCTCGTTTCTCTTCAGAAAGGAATGCTAGACTCGTTCGCTTTCCTTTCTAATGCTGGTTTCTATTCAGAAAGGAATGCTAGACTCGTTCGCTTTCCTTTCTAATGCTGGTTTCTATTCAGAAAGGAATGCTAGACTCTTTGGCTTTCCTTTGTAACGCTCGTTTCTATTCAGAAAGGAATGCCAGCCTCGTTCGCTTTCCTTTCTAACGCTCGTTTCTATTCAGAAAGGAATGCTAGACTCGTTGGCTTTCCTTTCTAACACTGGTTCTTCTTCAGAAAGGAATGCCAGACTCGTTGGCTTTCCTTTCTAACACTGGTTCTTCTTCAGAAAGGAATGCCAGACTCGTTCGCTTTCCTTTCTAATGCTCGTTTCTCTTCAGAAAGGAATGCTAGACTCTTTCGCTTTCCTTTCTAATGCTGGTTTCTATTCAGAAAGGAATGCTAGACTCGTTCGCTTTCCTTTCTATGCTCGTTTCTCTTCACAAAGGAATGCTAGACTCGTTTCCTTTTCTTTCTAACGCTCGTTACCCTTCAGAAAGGAATGCTCTCATTCGGTTTGCTCCCCAACAGCTACTATATTCTTATGTGAAATGCGCTAATCCCATTTACCTCCACTACTTGATTAATATTAATAGCCATTTTTTTCAATTATTGTAGGCACTATTCATCTTATGTGTGGCAAATGGTGACGAATTACCTATTAATATGGGAAAATAAAGGGAACGCAACTATTATGTACTTCCCACTTTTCGTTAAAAGAAAATGGAGTAATACATTAAAAAAAAAGTTACCTCAGCTTCATGAAGCTTTTATAAACGTCTTTTCTTTAAAACTAATTTCTACTAATTTTTATCCAAAACATATGTATGTTGTGTTAAAACTACAAAAACTATTAAAAAAGGATGGATACACATCATGAAAAAATCTAGCAATTGTTTTACTCGATCTATTTGGTCAAAAAAAATTACCCTATCGATAGCTTTTATTTTATTTACTGTTTTGGTGATAGGCTGTTCCTCGACAGAAGAAGAGCCATCTTCAAGAGAGTCGTTAGAGGATTTAGAGGCAGAGATTGATTACTTACATTCCCTTCAAGAAATAATGGATGAACTACATATCAAACTAAATCAAAGTCATGTTACAGATGATACTGTCGTATTAAGGGTTCCGGGGAATGAAGAAAAATTACGAGAGACTTCACAATCTATAAGAGACTTATCTCATCGTCTCGATGCTTTGAACCCTCCAAGTGAATACACGCGGGTTCAACGTGCGTATGAAAAAGCTTTCCCGTATTATATTGACTCCGTTTCACATTTAATTGTTTATGCTGCTGGAGGAAGTGTCACTGAGCTTTCGAATTATAGACATAACTTTGAAGAAGGAGAAAAGCATGTTGATGAAGCAACAGCGCTTATAAGTAGAATGTTAGAGGAGGTCAACTAATTTCGTTTGGTAGTCCCCTCTTAAATAAGGGTAGGTTGTTTCTTCAATTGCTTCGAATATTTTATTTAGATGTATGGGAAAAACAAAGTGTCTAGGGTCACTATTTCACAATACCTCATTAGACACGTAATTATGTTTGTTTGCTTCCTTACTGTTCACCTTATTCCTGTTGAAAACCAAAAAATTATGCTATTGCTTCAAATGTTAGAACGTTTCAGTGTTCCCAAAAATATGTTATATTAAAAAAGCTTTTGCCAAAAAGAAATGTTGTAACGTTACATTTCATAAAATTAGTAGAGGAGTGGGATTTTGTTTAAAGCAAAAATAATTCTTCTTGCACTGTTTTCTATCACACTGTCAGCATGTGGCGATAACGAAACTTCAAGTGCAGAAGAAGAACATCAAGATGTAGCAGAAGAAGAAATTGTTAGCGAGATTGACAAAGTAACAGAGGAAGTTGTAGAAGAGGTCACAGAAGAAATCAATGAGGAAGATTATCTCATCCTACCTATGGCATTTCTGGATGTACAATTACCTATTATACATAATGACGATGGTGCCGTTTCTATTGTAGGTTATCATGTAGACGCTTTTGAAGAGGATCGTGAAAAACATACTTTCGCTATATTATATGAAGGAAACTATGCTGATGCGTATCGGTTAGAAGAGGGGCAAAAGCAACTCTATTTTTCTCCAGAATTGTACTTTATTTTTGACGAAGGTAGTTTTGTAGAAGCGTCAATGGAATCTACTATTTACCATGAATCTGAAGATAGCATGCTTATTTTTTTCAATACAACTTATAGTGATTCAAGTGAGTTAACGGACATTGACTTAACATATTCTATATTAGGGGAAGAGGTTTCAGAGAGAGTATCGATGGATGAGATAGAGATGCAACATACTGAATGGGATTTCCCTGGTGTAAAAACACTTCCAGAAACGACGTACAATGTCGATATAAGTTTTGAGGATGAAGAAAAGCAGTTAAATGTTGATACTGTCCAATATATAGATGGCGCCTTTAAAGTTTTCGGTGACGTGACGTTCCACGACGATGTAACATCGAAAATTAGTGGTGCGCTACAAATCCCATACGCAAAATATGATGCCATGAGTTCAGGGAACTATGAAAAAGAGTATGCAGCAGGAGCAACTGAAAGCTTTGAACTGAATATTAACGTAATGTACGAACCAACATTAAATGATCAAGTGCTGCAATTTTATATAAACGAGTATACTTTTGCTTTGCACCTTGAAACTGGAGAAATACTGGAAAGCGCGCCTGTGAAATTAAGCGCCCTCCCTTTTGAAAACGCTCATTTAAATGATGAGTACATTGATTTTGGAGGCTTATATAATAGATACAATTCAGTACTTGCTGACACCTTTGATGGCGTGATCTTCCAAAGTCATCAATCACAATTTACAACTCACCATGAGCTAGGTTACGACTACGAAAGACACTTGACTGTTATGCATGGCGGATTCAACTTAAACAACCGTTTTTCATCTTTTGAAACAGATGTCACATTAACTGTTCAAGAAGATGTTACAGCAAAAATATATTTCTTCACTTTAAACGAAGAGCGCATTCACTCTATTTTTATTCCAGCATTAGCCTATGCGATTAATGAGGACGATGGTTTATACGATCCTCCAGTAAAAGAAGTTACATTAACAGCAGACAATCCAACTGAGCGTATTAGCCTTAGCGTTGAAGGAGCTAACCAATTAATGGTTGTTGGCTTTGTTGGTGAAACGGATAGCAACGGCAACATAGATAGTGCCGCGTATAAACATTTTATCTTGCATAATGGCGAATTTCGTTAAAGGGTATGGAGAGGAGAAAACATGATATTTTTCAAAAATAAGTTCGTTTCTTTCAACAATAGCTGCCGTAAATGTGGCGCACCAAATGGTGTAGGAGATTATTACTGCAATAAATGTGGGGAAAAACTAGACTAGTTCTTTGAAGCTTGCGTTAATAAAGTAAAATAATTTCGCAAAGGAATACCCCTTCGCCTATTGCTATAGAGGATGCCTCATGAGGTGGACGAACAAGTCTTTTGTTGCATCCTCGTTATTTTTTCACAGCGTTGTACCGATCATTATTCTACAATCTTTTACAGGATTTTATGATATCGGTAGCGAATTTTATTATAGTAACGAACACTTTCCAAACACCATTTATGCAAACTTATTTACTGCGCTACAAATGGAATTTTTTCGTTTTTCAGTAGTATGATATACAAAATTAAATAAAGGAGGAGAGTATAATGAAGTATACTGCAGAATTTATTTTGGGACTTATCGGCTCTATTTTAGGTTTTATATTCGCAATCATATGGTTATTCATGGGAACAGGCTTCTGGGCTCACTTTATCTTCGGCTTCCAAGGGGGCTGGTATATGGATGATTCGCTATTCGTAGTTGGCTTCTTTATCGCTGCGTTCCAATCAATTGTCTTAATAGGAATTTACATTTGTTCAGTCATCTTTTCGATACCATCAAATATCGAGAAAAATCAGAAACGAAGCAGTATCATTCTTATTGTCGGCGGCAGTGTAGCCTTAATTATTAATATCGCTTCACTCATCCCAAGCGTACTTATACTCATTTCTGGTATTTTGCTCACACGTAAACGACCGCCAGAACAAGCGGATGTATAAAAGGGTAATATAGCTATTCATTTATTATCATTTCATTATGGAAACATAAACGGTGTTGAAGCATATTGATCATGTATTGATTAATATGCTTTTTTAGTGTTGGCCGCGTGTTCTGAAAAATTCTCTATCGACACTTTTGGCTTTTCCCTTACTATAATATCTGTTCTGAAAAGCGCTCTATCGGTATTTTTTCTCATTTGGCATCTCTCTATATGCTCATACAGCCTCTCTATCGGCACTTCATCTTTTGCTTCATCTCTCTATATTCTCATAAAGGCTCCCCTATCAGCACTTTTCCTCATGCATTATCTCTCTATATGCTCATACAGTTACGGATTCGCTCCAAAGCATATGCGTGTAACAGGCGATATTAAAAAGCCTGATAGGAGTGGATTTCTCCTAACAGGCGAGCGACTGCAATACAAATAAAAGGCGCTGAAAAAGATGCTATGTACTTTTTCACTGGCCTCCATAGCAGACTACAGAATGTCGCATTCGAAATAACTAGTTATCGCTTTTTTTAGCAGCCCCTACTTGTTCACCTTCACTATAAAGCGTCATTTCCCCATCTCCATACATAATTTCAATTATTTCAGGGTCTTCCTCGTGTACTAATTCGGCTTTTCCATCCTCCACTTTATTCACTGTGAAATTCTCCATATGTCCGTCAACTAATAAAAAGCCTTCGCTTCCATCTTCCGTAAATGTGAGCGATGCATCTTCTTCTACTACTGGACCACCGAACATCTCGTAAATTTCCCAAGTGCCAGCTAGCTCATCTTCGTTTCCACAAGCCCCCAGCAAAAATGCCGTTATTACAACGACGAACATGACATTAAATAACTTCATACTTTTCCACTCCTTCAATTATGTATTTTTAGATTTTACCACTAATCCTGTGATGAAGGTAATTTTTTTAACTTCATTCATTTTGGTCATAATAATAAAAACAGCGTTTTAGGGGGAGTAATAAATGCCACGTAAAAAGACAGAAGAGGAAGAAGTAGTGGAAAACGATAGTCTAGATGCCCTTTCCGATCACGACAACGACCAACAAGAAGATGAAGTAGCGCGGCTGAATCGTTTATTAGCGGCAGTTTTAACTTACATTTCCGATGACGATATTGAAGAAATTGATATTGAATCGTTGATGGATAATACAGATGGGTTAAGAGATTGGTGGGATACATACCGTGAAAACAATAGAAAAGTACTTGAAAAGGAAATAAGTAAATCATTGAGTAAGCTGTCTTTGGAGGATTTAGAGGAAATTCGTGAAAGGATTAAAGGATCTGAAGAATAGTAAATGCTTACGGAGTCTTTGTCATTCATTTTATAGGGACTGAAGAAGTGGTGTTCTTTCACTTTTTCAACGGCCTTAAGCAATGTGCGTAGCCGTCGCAATCATTAAAAAGCCTGATAGGAGTGGATTTCTCCTATCAGGCGAGCGACGAGTGTAGCCATTGCAATACAAATAAAATGAACTGAAAAAGTTGCTATGTACTTTTTCAGTGCCCTCCGATCCTTATCTTTCCCTCCCTACTACTGTTTGTCACATTCCAAAAACTAGTTATTGCTTTTTTTTGCAGCCCCTATTTCTTCGCCTTCAATAAGAAATATCATTTCCCCATCTTCATACATAATTTCAAGTATTACTTGAAGTAATTCGGCTTTGCCATCCTCCACTTTATTTACTGTAAAATTTTGCATATAGTCATCACTTAATGTATGGCCTTCACTTCCATCTTCCGTAAATGTGATCGTTGCACCTTCTTCTACTACAGATTCACCAAACATTTCGTAAATTTCCCAAGTACCCGCTAGCTCATCTTCATTTCCACACGCACTTAACAAAAGTGACATTATTACAACGACGAATATGACATTAAATAGCTTCATACGTTTCTCCCCCTTCTCTTTTGGTACTTTTTTACATATTACCACTAATCTTATGCTGAATGTACTTTTTTCACTTCATTTATTTTGGTCATAATACTAAAAACAGCGTTTTAGGGGGCGTAATTAATGCCACATAAATAGAAGAGAGAGGGAGAACTTCTAAAAGGTTCTAGTTAAAAGCGCAAGTAGTTCCATTTGTGAGGAGGAAAATACAAATATAACCGCAATTCCTAGTCCAAATAGATAGCTAATTGGACTAGGAATTTTTATTGATATAACAAGTTTTTTCCTTAATTTAGTCTCTGATTGATGGCCCCCGAAATATCGTACTAAAAAACAACAGACTAATGCTCATTATTCAATAATTATTTTGTATGCTAAAGTATCTGCTATTTACCTATCTAAAATGGTGTTGAATTAGGTGGAAATTATGTAACCAATAAAGATACATGTAAAAAACCAACTAGACTGGAGTAATCGTTCTTCATTTTATCTCCAACTAACGCAATACATCTATTTTACAAAAACTGCATGATAAGGTTAGACGGTTGCTGAAATGAGTTGCGTAGATAAGTGGAGAAATTCCGCTTATTTATAAAATAGCAACAAAAATCACTGGAATAGAAGGAGAAATTCCGGCTATTTATTAAAAAGTCGTGAAAATAAGCCATTTTACTTTGCTTAAAGGGAAAAACTCCGCTTATTTAACACTAATCAAACGCAATTCTGGAGCATAAGTGGAAAAACTCCGCTTATTTCAAAATCTCACTACCTCCCCTAAATAAATCATCCCCCCTGTAGTATCAAAGTGAGGGAGTTTAAGGACATTTTTTATAGTGTTAATTTTTAATAAAAAACGAGACAATTTCACATAGTGAAATTGTCTCGTTTTTGCTGTATCATTTTTAGTTTTCTCCCTCTAAACGGAACTACTTATTAAAAGCGCTTGTCCCTTTTTTTATTAAAGTAATAATGATTTCAGCCAATTCCTTCGGTGGTGTATCCATGCCATTTTTCAACCAGCGCTGCACAACATGTATACTCCCGCTAATCGTAAATAAGCTCGCATATTGAGATACTTCATGTTCAATGTCGCTTCGAGCTAGTATACTTTTCATCGTATGTTCGTGAGCTAGCATCATGACCCTTCTTTGGAAATGGACATCCCCGTGCTCACTAAATAAAACTTCACAAACGTCACTATTCTCTTTGACATACTCTAGCACTTTAACCGTCATTTGGAGTGCTTCATCGTCCTTATTATAGTTGTAATGAGATAACGTGTCGTTTACATCGTTCATAATTTCATCTTCAATTTGCTTGAGAAGATCGTATTGACTAGAAAAATGAGAGTAAAATGTAGAGCGATTTATATCTGCTCCCTCACATATTTCTTTAATCGTAATATTGGAAATCGGCTTCTCCTTTAAAATATTCATTAAACTTTCCTTCAACACCATTCTCGTATATTTTTTACGACGATCTATTTTTGAACTCATATATTTCACCTTCCACCCTTTCCAATTCAAAATGAAGCTTGTCATAAGTCTATAAGGTAATCCCTATTTAGCGATCCATTTTATGAAAACGTCTACATATTCTACATGTTTTCACACATTTTAATGTTACCCAACACTAACATGCTGTTTTGTTGTGAAATAAACAAATGTTAAAGAACTGTTTGTTGATAAAACAACACGGTGTCATTATAATTGTAAGGTGGTAAGAAAGCAATCAATAAGAAAAACTAAAAAAAAGCTAACTGAGCTCGTTTTTAGTCTTTTCTTAGAAGCAGTGGAATTTCGCCGTAGCTCTTAAAGTACTAGTGAGTGCTTTTCTCGCTAGTAGGCATGACCATAAAATCCCACTGCCAAATTTATACTTTCTTTAAATATAATTTTACTTTATATAGAGGAAGATGTTGTGTAGGTGATGAGAGGTTCATCCTCCCACTTTCGCGCTTCCAAGGAGATGGTTCAGATTGATATAGCAGCTAGAATTGTGAAGCATAAAAAGTTAATTGTCGTCTTTTTTATGGTGTTAGCTGTCGTTTCAGCTATTGTACAGTTTTTCGTTTCGGTCAATTACAATATGGTAGATTACTTACCAGATGAGGCCCAATCGACAAAGGCGATGGAAGTGATGGAGCAAGAGTTTTCTGGCTCTGTTCCGAATACTCGTGTCATGATCCATGACGTGACCGTTCAAGAAGCACTCATATTTAAGGAAGAGCTATCTGCGATCGATGGCGTCTATGATGTCACGTGGCTCGATGATGAAATAGACTTAAAAACACCGCTTGAAATGGCTAATGAGGACACAGTGGAATCTTATTTCAAAGATAACAAAGCGTTGTTTTCCTTTAGCATTCGTCAAGGCGAAGAGGTCGAAGTAACCGATGAAATTTATGCACTCATCGGCGAGGATAATGCCCTTGCAGGCGAAGCCGTCGACACTGCCGAGTCACAAAAAATGGCTGGTGCAGAAGCAGTATACGCTGCAGCTTTACTTATTCCTATTATTATTTTTATATTAGTTATTTCTACAACGTCGTGGGTAGAGCCCGTATTTTTTCTTACAGCCATCGGCGTTTCTGTTCTCATAAACTTAGGAACGAACATTTTTTTAGGAGAGGTGTCCTTCGTTACGCAATCGGTCGCACCGATTTTACAGCTCGCCGTTTCGCTCGACTATGCGATCTTTTTACTTCACAGCTTCCATGATTATAGGAAGAAAGTCGAAAATCCTGAGGAAGCGATGCAGCTCGCGATAAAAAAATCGTTTCCAGCTATTGCATCAAGTGCAGCGACAACATTTTTCGGTTTTATTGCACTTACGTTCATGCAGTTTGAAATTGGTGCAGACCTTGGTGTCAATCTCGTAAAAGGAATCGTGCTAAGTTTTATTAGTGTGATGGTATTTTTACCTGCATTAACGCTATTGTTTTACAAGTGGATGGATAAAACGAAGCATAAACAATTCATTCCTGATTTCAAAGGTGTCGGCAATGTCGTGATGAAGCTTCGCGTGCCAAGCTTGCTCATCGTGTTTATCTTAATCGTTCCGAGCTTTTTGGCGCAAAGCAGTACAACGTTTACGTATGGGATTGGAGAGCATCCGGATACAACACGTGCTGGTAGTGATTTCTATGCTATTGAAGAAGAATTTGGACAGTTAACACCGATCGTCGTCCTCGTTCCTAGAGGCGATATTGTGAAGGAAGCACAGCTAAGTGACGATTTTAAAAAAATGGATCATGTGAAAAGTGTCCTGTCCTATACGAGCACAGTTAGTCCAGCTATTCCACCAGAGTATTTAGACAGTGCCATTACAGAGCAGTTTTATTCTGAAAACTATAGCCGAATCATTTTATATACGGATACCGAAAAAGAAGGCGATATTCCCTTCGCTGTCGTGGAAGCCGTGCAAAGTGCTGCAGGCTATTACTATGATGACTATTACACACTAGGGGAAAGTGTCACATTATACGATATTAAATCTACCGTTACGCAAGATAATCTCGTCGTAAATGTATTGACAGTAGTCGCGATTGCTATTGTCCTTCTCGTGACATTTAGATCGATTACGATTCCGATCGTGTTGCTATTAACAATTCAATCTGCGGTATGGATCAATCTAGCAGTACCTTATTTCACCGACTCCCCACTAGTTTTTGTCGGGTATTTAATTATTAGTACTGTGCAGTTAGCCGCAACAGTCGACTACGGGATTTTGTTTACAGAGGATTATAAAGAGAGACGCAAAGAGATGCCAGCTCTAACCGCCATTAAACAAACCGTCGATAAAAAAATATTCTCTATTTCCATATCCGCGTCCATCTTATCAAGCGTCGGATTTATTCTCTGGATTACATCAACAAACCCTATCGTATCATCTATAGGGCTTTTACTTGGCAGAGGGGCATTACTAGCCTTTATTATGGTCGTATTCTTCCTTCCTGCTATGCTTTACATTTCCGATAAGCTGATTGAAAAAACAACGTGGAAAGCAAATTTTTATAAGGAGAAATGATGATGAGAAAAAAACAAATACTACTCGTTTTCTTAGCCGCTGTGCTTGTCTTGCCGTCATTTCTAGTGAGTGCTGCAACAAGCGAAACGATAAGCACAACTGCATCTGAAGAGAATAACCCCGCAAGCGGTACATTTACGTCAAAGGATGAAGTCGTTTATGCGGCGTTAAGCCCAAATGGCATAATGGAAGAGATTTATGTCGTTAACATATTCGAAGTGTTAGAGCCTGGAACGATCATCGATTACGGCAATTACACGAGCGTGAAAAATTTAACGAATTTATCTACCATTGAGCAATCAGGCAATAAAATAGAATTAGATGCTCCTGAAGGGAAGTTCTTTTATCAAGGGAATATGAAAAACGAGCGCCTCCCTTGGAACTTTGCGATTTCCTATTATTTAGATGGTGAAGAAATTGATCCCGCATCGCTCCCTGGAAAAGACGGGCACGTTCAAATAAAAATAGAGACGACTGCAAACGAAGGTGTAGAGACGACGTTTTATGAGAACTATTTATTGCAAATTTCGTTAACACTCGATACAGATTTATTTAGAAACATTGAAGCAGAAGATGCTTCGATGGCAAATGCCGGTAAAAACAAGCAAATTACCTTTACTGGCATGCCGGAAGAAGACGGAGAATTCGTTGTAGAAGCTGACGTCACGGAGTTTGAAATGAAAGGTATTGAGATTGCCGCTGTCCCGTACAACATGTCCTTTGATGGACCAGATATGGATGATATGACTGGCGACATGGAATCACTGACAGATGCAATTAGGCAAATCAATGAAGGTGTCTTTGATTTAAATAATGGCGTCATAGATTTAAATAGCGGTGTTTTTGAGCTTCGAAATGGTTCGGCGGAATTCCAAGGTGGGATGACAGAAATTAATGATGCTTCCACTGAGCTCATTGATGGATCAGCGATGATTAATGAGGCACTTGCTACCATAAATGAAGCAGTAGGAGAAAACACGATTGATTTTGATTTTGAAATTATCGATATGAGTGAATTAGAGCAGCTGCCAAATAGCCTATCTCAGCTAGCAAACGGCATTGATGAAACTGCAGATGTGCTCGCTTCTATCCACGAAACATATTCAGAGGCGTACGCTAGCTTAGACGAAGCAATGCAAAACATTCCTGAGTATGATATTTCTGATGAAGATATAGAGAGATTATATGAAAGTGGTGTAGATGAAGAGATTATTGATCAGCTCGTCGAAACGTATCATGCTGCTCGTCAAGCGAGCGGCACATATGACCGCCTGAAAGAAGGCTTAGATACCGTCGATACGAGGCTTGGCGAAATGGCAGCTTCATCAAAGCAAGTAAGTGAAATTCTAAAGGTAGTCTCTGTCGAGTTAGAGTCAGCTTTAGAGGATATGGACCTGGCAGACATCACAGACTCTTTCACGCAACTAGAAGAAGGGATGGCGGAGCTCTCCTCATCCTATAACGAGTTTCATAATGGATTGTTAAGCTATACTAACGGTGTCGCTGAGCTTTCAAACGGGTACAACGAGCTTCACTCAGGTATCGTCCAATTGTCTAATGGAACAGATGAACTAGAATCTGGTGTTGGTGAATTGTACGATGGCACAAACGAATTGTACGAATCAACAAACAGATTACCTGATCAAATGAAGGAAGAAATCGATAAAATGATCGCCGAATTCGACAGATCTGATTTCGAACCAGTGTCATTTGTCTCTGCAGACAACAACGAAATCAACTCGGTTCAATTCGTAATACGAACAGAAAACATCTCCATGGATGAAGCAGAAGAAACAACTGAGGAAGAAGAAGAAAAAAGCTTTTGGCAAAAGCTCTGGGATTTGTTTTTTGGATAAGAAAAACGTAATAACAGCTTCGTGAAGCTGTTATTACGTCTTTTCTTAGAAGCGGTGAAGAAATGATGCCAAGTTTTACTTCTTTTTCTATAAAGAGGTTGTCTCATAAATGGTAGAAAGTACTGGCAATGGCTTCGTTCGTTGCGCGACTACTATGAGAAAACCACTCATAGTAGTCTTTTAAAAGATTGCAACGACTACGCACATTGCTTTGAGGCACTGAAAAAGGTAAATTTCGACCTTTTTCAGTGCTCACTACTACGCGTGGCACCATTTCCACCGCCAAGTTTTAAATTTCTTATCTTTTATGAAAAACGTAATAACAGCTTCGTGAAGCTGTTATTACGTCTTTTCTTAGAAGCGGTGAAGAAATGATGCCAAGTTTTACTTCTTTTTCTATAAAGAGGTTGTCTCATAAATGGTAGAAAGTACTGGCAATGGCTTCGTTCGTTGCGCGACTACTATGAGAAAACCACTCATAGTAGTCTTTTAAAAGATTGCAACGACTACGCACATTGCTTTGAGGCACTGAAAAAGGTAAATTTCGACCTTTTTCAGTGCTCACTACTACGCGTGGCAGCATTTCCACCGCCATAGTTTAATTTTCACTTTATTATAACTCTGATTGTTCCTTCACTGATTTTTTTCTTATCACGAACAATGTTGCTCCACCTAATAAGAGCAGTACAAGCCCCATTAACATTACTGTATAAGTGTTTGTTGCAGTATCTGGTAGCTTTTCTCCAGCTTTTTCACCTGATTCTTCATCAAGTTTAGAATCCGAATCATCCTTCACTACTTCCGAATCCGAATCTTCTGACTTTTTGTCTTCCTCAGAATCTGTGTCTTCCTGTTCTCTTGGCTGTTCCTCATCTTCGTCTTGTATAGGTTCTTCCCCATTAGGATCTTTTTCTTCATCTTTGTCTTCGTCTTGTGGATCCTCAGGTAAATCTTGTTCTTCATTAGCTACAGTTAATAGAACGGTACCTCCGTCAGCCATCGCTGGAATACTTACAGTTACTTCTGTTCCATCCGCTTCGTACGTTACTCCACTGTAGCTATCTGTTACTGTAGCACCAGATTCAACCTCGAGTGTTACTTCTTGCACCTCTTCCGAAACGTTTAAACCAACAAACACACTTTCTCCTTCAAACGAACGATCAAATACAAGAAACTCTTCTTCATCTGATCCTGCTATTTGACTTCGATCACCTCTTGCAAAAATGAGGGAATGATCATTTCTAAATGACAATAGCTTTTGATAGTGTTCTAGAATGTGATTATCCTCAACACTATCCCAATCTAAGTCATACCTGTTGTCATATTGTGGCCAGTTATTCGCACCAGATTGACCAAGCTCCTCGCCGTAATAAATAACCGGTTGCCCTTTAGCTGTTATTTGAAGCGCTGCAGCTATTTTAAGCATTCCTTCATTTCCATCGACTAGATGACTAAGGAAACCATCTTCATCGTGACTTCCAAGAAACTGTCCTAGTGTTGCCGTATTGTCAATTATTGCGTTTCTCTCAATCAGATCTTGGTTGACGCTTTCCAGTTGCCCTTGTGCAAACCTCCTTGCACTTCCCTTAAATTCAAAGTCTAGTAGCGAATCCATTGTTCCCGTATTTAGGTAGCCATGATCATTATTTTGCCCAGCACCCCAAGACTCACCAATTAGTTTAAAATCAGGTTTCAACAATGTTAATTCTGTTTTAAATTGTTGCCATGTAGCATCATCTACGTGTTTCACTGTGTCTACTCGATAGTAAGAAATCGTATTACCATTTTCCGTTGTAGCACGATCTATCCAGCTCGTTTGCCAATCAATCAGTGTTTCACTCACGCTTGGGTCCTCAGTAATAAAATCAGGTAAATAGGATAGTTCCATCGTTAAATCATTAGATCCTGGTCTTTCTCGAATCATCCCTTCGAACCGCTCACGATCAGCGTCTGTCGGATAGCCAATTGGACGCTCATCTTCAGGTAGAGCATCCTCCATCTTTAGGCCGTATCCTGGATGATTCAAAACAACATCGACCATGATTTTCATGTTACGCTCAGCTGCTGAATCAATTAGTTCATGGAAATCTTCTAATGTACCAAGATGTGGGTTAAGTTCTTCAAAATTCTTTGCCCAATACCCATGATAGCCAAAAAATGCACCTGGACTGCCCTCTGGTGTATCTACAGAACCGAGGTCATGGCCAATGTTCTCCACTATTGGCGTGATCCAAATAGTATTAATACCTAAATCTTCCAAATAGTCTAGGTTTTTCGTAATCCCTTTAAAATCTCCACCTTGATAAGTACCACGGATATTGTCGTAATTTTCATAACCGATACCGTATGGATCATTGTTGCTTGGATCACCATCATAAAAACGGTCTGTTAGCATAAAATAAATAATCGCTTCATCCCAGTCAAAGTCACCATTTTTCTCTGGACGCGGTTCAACTTGAACCGTTGTTGTGGTGTGATACGTTCCGTTATCTTCATCAACGACTGTTATTGGAATTGTTTTCTCACCTGGTTCAATATCGTAACGAACGGAAATTGATATTCTATTATTAAATGAAACTACTTGCTTCTTATTTGATCCACCTAATTCAGTAAGATCGATGAATATTTCATTAATTCCTACGTCATCATTGTTCTCAATATCCACCGATAAAACAGCATTTTCATTATAGTTCAATGAAGAAGAAACTTCTCCAGAAACGGTGATATCATACTCGCCGTCCTTATACTCTATTTCTTCTTCCTCTTCATCTATATAATACGGATTCGTATATATATGATTATTTCTTCCGTTAATGAAAATTTGATCATGATTTTCTAAGTCTTCAAACGTAAAGTCACCAAACTGTTCAGTCGTTTCCATATTTACAAACAAGAAACGAATATGAGTACCATCTTCTCTATACTCAACGTCAGTATATGCCCCATGTTTCCCTACTTGATCATTAGAAAAAGGTTGTGCTCCAATTGGCCAACCGCCTCTATCTTCGGACATTTCTAATACGTCTCCCCATAACCATAATCCCCATGGTTCATAAGAGCCGTCTTCTGAGTAGTAATGAACTCGAATATGGTTTTCCTCTAACTCCACTGGTTCATAAAGGGAAATGTCACCATCTCTAGATATCCAAACCTCGTCCATATTTTCTGAAATAATATCAATTTTCAAAGAGGAATCTAGTAATTCCGTATCTTCATATAACACGATCATTTCTAATAACTCAGGATCTTCGATAAGCTCAATATCTACATATGGTCCGTAGTCAGTTGCTTGTCCCTCTGGAAAAGCCATCCCATTTGGCCAGCTGTCTAACTCTTCAGACCAGGTTGCTGCGTCTCCGTAAATCCATAACCTTATATTAGCAATCTCAAGTTCTCCACTTTCAAAGTGAACACGTATATGATTCTCTGGAATATCCGACTGTCCCTCATGCTCCTCCGCATTAACAAATGGTGTTGGAGAAAATTTAGGAATCAAAGTAAACAACATAATAATAATCATACTAATAGCTAAGTAACGATTGTTTTTACGCTTCAGCAATATCCTTCCACTCCCTTAGTTAATTTAAGTGTTCATAAAAATCCAAAATCTCAGTTTGAACTAAACTAGTACACTAGTATGCGACAACCACCTCCCTTGTTGTCGTTCTATACCTCGGTTAATACACAAAACGTTCGTTTCCCTCTATCCTTTGTCCCTACAACAGTGCAAACGTTTGCATAATTAGCTCCAACTTTTCCTTATACTTGCTTGTTCCTTTAATGCTGTAATTTTAACAAAAACGCTTTCCAGGGATAGGCTGGCTATTACGTAACTAGAAAGCTACTCTTTAGATAGTTCGTTAAATGAGGTCAGAAAAAGGAAACACCAAGAGAGTGAAAAGGTCGATTTGATCCTTTCTTACGAGCCCTCTAAAACGCCCTTTTTCCGTACCTCACTTGTCATGTTTAAACACGAACATCAAGCTAATCTTATGTCATTTAACAAGTGCTTTTTTTCTATTGAATAAATACAATCCTGCTCCTACAAGGAATAACATAGAACCTATCAATAAGACATTGTACATAGATGTACTAGTATCTGGTAATTCCCCGCCATCTTTATTAGTATCTTTATCGCTACTTAACGACGTTTCTTTTGATTCTTGACTACTATCGTCTCCATCAGATGTAGCACCACGAAGTGATTCCAATTCTTTTTCTAATTCCTCTATCAGACTATCTCGCTCAGATAGCATTTTTTCTAACGCCTCATACCTTGCTTTAAGCTCTTCTAATTCTTTTGTAATTGCTTCATTTTCTTTTTCTAATTCTGCATTTCTTTCCTGTAATTCATTTATTAAATCTTTTAATCGCTGCAGCTCATCCTCTACATCGACCGGAATTTCTGGATCTGTCGGTTCTGGTTCTCCCTCTTCCTGACCTGGTGCTAGAACGATATATTCCCACGCAGCAAAATCGAACGAATGCGTTTCTTCTAAAACAAACTCCGTACCTTCAAAATAAGATACATACTCTCCTGCTGTTGAACCAGCATGAACCGTTCCTGAAACATCACTATCAGACAAGTTCATCATGACAACAACTTTATTACCATTCATCTCTCTTTCAAAGGCTAAAAGATGGTCATCTGATGTATCTAAAAAGACAATATCACCACCAGCAGCGCCATTCCACAATGCCTCATTATCCTTTTTCAATTGAATCAAGTCTTGATAGAACGCTTGCATAGACAAGTCGCTCCAATCGATTTCATCTTTATCAAAGAAATTCAAACGCTTATCTAGACCAGCTTCTTGCCCAGAGTAAATGAGTGGGATACCTGGAACCGTAAAATATAAGGCAGCCATTGCATCCGCAGCGTCACCAAATGTTTCATTAATTGTTCCTTCCCAAGAATTCTCATCATGGCTCGTTAGGAACTGCATTGGATAAGTTCCAATAGGATACAGCTCTTTTGCTTCTTCAAAATGTGAAATTACATCACTTTTGTCACTGCTTCCATCTGCTATATCAATCATGATATGATGGAATGCCCAGCCCCAATTAACGAAGAAGGCTTCTTCTAAAAAGTCATACCTCATATTGTCTTCCGCTAACATGAACACTGGCTTAATGGCATTTAATTCTGCACTAATTTCTTCCCAAAAATCTTTAGGAACGCCTGTCGCATAGTCTGCTCGGTATCCATCAACGCCAACTTCCTCCACCCAATACAACATGGCCTCTTTCATTTCCTGACGCATATCTTCATTAGAGTAATCAAGCTGTGCAACATCCGTCCATCCGAATTCTTCTACATGCGTAATATCTCCATCATCATTTTTTTCATAATATTCTGGATTTTCTTCAATCCATGCGTGATCCCAACCAGTATGATTTGCAACCCAGTCTAACACGACATAAAATCCCATATCCTGAGCGGTATCAACTAATCTTTGAAAGTCTTCCATTGTCCCGAATTCAGGATTAATTGCTGTGTAATCTTGTACAGCATAATAAGACCCTAATTCTCCCATTCTTCTCTCTTCTGATATTGGATGAATTGGCATAAACCAAAGAATATCTACACCTAATTCTTGTAATCGAGGAAGATGCTCTTCAAACGCCTCAAACGTTCCCTCTTCTGTGTATTGTCTAACGTTAACTTCATAAAGTACGGAATTTTTTGACCACTCTGGTATCGTTGCGTTCGTCTCGACTTGTTCTACTACTTCTCTTACATAGTATGGATTTGTATAAGCACGATTATCTTCACCGTTAACAAATATTTGATCATGGTTCCCTAAATCTGAAAACGAAACTTCTCCAAACTGTTCTTCCGTTTCACGGTTCACATACAAGAATCTAATTACATTAGCAGCTTCTTTGTATTCAACATCAATGTACGCGCCATACTTTCCTACTTGATCATCAGAAAATGGATATGCACCTGTTGGCCATCCACCTCTACTTTCTGAAGTTTCAACTAGATCTCCCCATAACCACAATCCCCATGGCTCATATATACCTTCTTCATTATACCAATGGATTCGAATATGGTTTTCCTCTAGTTCGACCGGCTCATAAAGGGAAACATCACCTTCTCTAGATACCCAAACCTCATTCATCTCTTCTGAGATCATATTTATTTTTATAGAAGAACCTAATAAATGATCACCTTCATATATTACAATAAACTCTACCAACTCTGGATCTTCTGCTAGTTCTATATCGACATATGGCCCGTAGTCTGTAGCTTGTCCTTCAGGAAATACCATCCCATTTGGCCAACTACCTAATTCTTCAGACCATGTTGCCACATCCTCATAAACCCATAATCTTAAGTCCTCAACATTAAGGTCTCCACTTTCAAAATGAACGCGTAGGTGATTCTCTGGGATATCCGTTTCTACAACCTCTACATCATCTTGCTCCTGTGCATTGGCAAGCAGTGCTGTCGAAAATGATGGCATTAAACTTAATAACATAATAACTACTAAGCTCATAGCTAAGTAACGTTTGCTTTTCTTCTTCATCAATATTCCTCACTCCTCTTATTAGTTAGCTACAATTAATGGTCGTGACATTCAATGTAAAGGACCACCCCCTTTGTTGTAGTGAAAAATAAGTACGTATGATGAAAACCAAGGCCGAAGATTCAGGGACAATCACTTTACCGATTGAAAACCCTTTCATTTCAAATTAAAGAAAAAGCAAAGGTAATAAAAGAAGGATAAATTAGACTCTTCCTATATAATTTGAGGGTCTGAAAAAGTAAAGACAGACTTGTTCAGTTCCCTCTATAATTGCCCTTGCTTTTTCTAATTCTCTAAATGACTACATTACTCGCATCGATCTTAAAACTCGTTCCGACCTAGTTTTACTTCCAATTTATTGTCTGCGAGTCGTTTGCTATTGTTTTGCACATTTCCATTTACGAATACTTCGAGATCTTCTACTATGCCGTGAATAACAAAGACAGCATTTTTCCATTCTGGTTGATACTCATCATGCTCAACATGAGTTAATATGTCCAACCGATTTTTCTCTAGCTTCGCTTCAAATCTACATTGATAAAAAGAGCCTCGCTCATACTCAAAGGATTTGCCATCGTCTTCGTAATACGTAAATGTGCTTTTCTCTTCATCAGTTACGTAGATGTGCACCTTCAGCTCCGTTTCCTTTGCCTCTGTAGAGCTTTTTACTGTTCCATGTGTAAGAATTGATCCCTCTTTCACAAAAATAGGAAGTATATCAAGCGCCGCTTGGACGAGGTGATGCTTTCCACCTTCAAGCTTCACTTCCGTCCAATAATTGACCCAATTCCCTTCAGGTAAGTAAACTACACGATGGTACGTATCTGGTGTTGTGATTGGGGCAACAAGGACGTCTGCACCAATAAGAAATTGGTCTGATAAATTAAACGTATTTTTGTCGTTTGGATATTCTAGTACTAGTGGACGCATGACTGGTTCACCTGTAACACTCGCTTCTTGGAATAAAGTATATAAATAAGGTAGCCAGACATAGCGCTCCTGAATATATTTCTTCACTACCGCTTCATATTTTTCTCCGAACATCCATGGCTCTTGATGAATAGAATTTAATTCGCTATGGTTTCTAAAGAAAGGAGTAAATGTTCCAAATTGTGTCCAACGAGCAAGTAATTGGCCGTTGGAATCATGGGCAAATCCCCCAACATCCGGACCACAGAACGGCACACCCGAAATACCTAAATTCATACACATTGGAATTGCCATCTGAAGGTGCTCCCAGAAGCTGCGATTATCGCCAGTCCAAACCGCCGCATATCTTTGTACCCCAGCAAATCCAGCTCTCGTGAGTAAAAATGGACGGTTCCCTTTCAAATGGTTTTTCATCCCTTCATAAGTTGCCTCTCCCATTAGCAGGCCATAAAGATTATGAAGTTCACGATGTGTTTTTGGGTCTCCGTCGTTATCATGCATGACCTTTATATCCATCGTTTTCGTTTCATTAAATACAGCTGGTTCATTCATATCATTCCAAATACCTTCAATTCCTAGATCAGAATAAAATTGATGATTTTTTCCCCACCAACGACGAACCTCGCTGTTTGTAAAATCAGGAAATGCACTTTCTCCTGGCCAAACATCACCAGTATAAATGTCTCCTTCTATATACTTACAGAATTGATCGTTTCTAACTCCCTCTTGATAAATGTTGTATTCTGGATCGACCTTTACACCTGGATCTACAATTGGCACAACACGGACACCTTGATTTTTTAAATCATGTAGAAGCTTTTTCGGGTTCGGAAACCTTCCTTCGTCAAATGTAAAAACTCTATACCCGTTCATGTAATGTAGATCTAAATATATGGCGTCTAAAGGGATGTCTTTTTCCTTAAATGTATTTACAACATCCCTCACTTCCTCCTCTGTTTCATAGCTATAGCGAGATTGATGATAGCCCAATGCCCATTTTGGTGGAAGTGGCATTTTCCCTGTTAGCTCAGAAAACTGTGCAACCACCTCTTTCGGCGATGGCCCTGCAAATACATAATAATCTAGCTGTCCGCCTTCCGCAGAAAAAGAGTATGTGTCATCAGAAGTTTTCATATCGAAAACAGTCTTAAATGTATTGTCAAAATAAATGCCATGAGCTTTACCATTTCGAACCGTCATAAAGTATGGAATAGATTGATAGAGTGAATCTATTTCTGGGTTATGTGGCGCATACACATCGGTATTCCACATTGTCATCTTTTCGCCACGTTTATCTAGGAAGCTCGTTTTTTCACCAAATCCGTAAAAATGATCTTCGGCATCCATTTGCTTATAGCAGATCACTTCGTTTTTATCATTAAATCCCATTCCTACATGATCGTCTTTCACTAGTAACTTCTTATGATGATCAAAAATAGAAATGGAGACTTGGTCTCTTTTTATAACAAGCGTAAGTTTCTCACTTGCAACTCGAAGTTCTTTTTCACCTTCTGTAATATGAGGCTTAATTTGTTCACGCTCTCCCACTACAGCAAAGCTTGATTGATAACTTGGTCTACCTTTATGATTCATAATGATACGAACGATATCGTCTCTATAAAACAATATGGAGACATAGCCGTTATCACATTGAAATACTACTGCATTATTCTCTATATTGTAGGATTTAACGGTACCTAAGCTTTGATAATTAACTTTACTTCCATGCTTTTTATTTTCTGGTAATATTGCGAAACTTGTATCTTCCATTAAGGCTCCTCCTCCTTTATGTGATGTTTTATCCTTTCGTAGCCCCTGAGGTTAAGCCACTGATTAAATAGCGCTGAAGTGCTAAAAAGACAATTGCAATCGGAATCGCGATCAATATAGCTCCCGCAGCAAATCTTGTAAAGTTATTTGCAAACTGGGCATTTACAAAGTTATATAACCCTAGTGCTAGCGTAAAGTTTTCTGGACTTCTTAATAATATTCTTGGCAATATAAAATCCATGAATGGTGCCATAAAGTTAAATAATGCAACAACTGCGAGAATTGGCTTAGCTAGTGGTAGCATAATTTGAAATAAAATCCTAAAATGACCAGCTCCATCGATTTTTGCAGATTCATCAAGCTCTCTAGGAATCGTGTCAAAATAGCCTTTTACTAAAAACGCATTCATCGGAATGGCTCCACCAACGTAAACTAAAATCAGTCCTAGTAAAGAATCTAATAATCCTACTAAATTTAAAATGATATAAATCGCTACCATCGCCATTAATACCGGAAACATTTGTAGTAATAGAAAAGCATAAATCCCATATTTCCTTCCTACAAAACGGTATCTTGAAAATGCGTAGGCTACTAAAGTAACAAAGATCGTTGATAGTAATGAAGCTGAAAATGCAACGATTAAAGTATTTTTGTACCATGTCAAATAATTACTTGCTGGGTCTGTAAAAAGCCATACATAATGTGTAAATGACCAGTTTTCCGGAATCATAGAAGCACCATACATACTCGTTCCTGGATTAAGCGATATGCCAAATGTCCATAAAAGAGGGTAAAGGATAATAACAAACATCACTAAAATACTTCCGTATATTACTGTTAATTCTAAAACGTTCTTTAATTTTTTGCTCATTATATTTTCCCCTCCTCTTTAAATGATCTTGTTTTTCTAAATTGGAAAAAGGCGAAAGTCGCTACGATTAATCCGAGTATGAGGGATATAGCTGCTGCCATACCGTACTGTTGTGACTCAAAGGTTAAATCATACACCCATGAAATTAAAATATCGGTACCCCCTGCATTTTGCCCTCTTACTGCAGGACCACCTTCATTAAATAAGTAAATAATATTGAAGTTATTAAAATTCCCTGCATATTGCATAATGAGTAGTGGTGCTGTCGCAAACATTAAATGTGGGAATGTAATGTGTCTAAATTTTTGAAGTCGGGTTGCACCATCAATATCTGCTGCCTCATACCAATCGTGGGATATACTTTGAAGTACCCCTGTAAATAAAGCAAAGACAAAAGGAAACCCTAACCAAGTTTGAATAGCAATAAGTGCTGTTCTAGTCCAAAACGGATCACTCATCCACGGTGCCCCTTGACCAAAAATCGGTTCAAGAATATCTCGATTTATCGCACCGAAATTATCATTAAACAATGCAGCAAATACAAGAATAGTAACGAATCCAGGTACTGCCCAAGGGAGTATCAAAACTGTTCTTATCAGCCTTTTCATTTTCACTCTTGCATCATTTACGATTACCGCTAAATACATTGCAAGGCTAATTTGAAGGGTAGTCGCAACTAATGTCCAAACTAACGTCCAAGAGAGAACGGAGAAAAATGTATTCCTCCACATCGGGTTAGTAAGTAAATTTGCAAAGTTGTCGAAGGCTATCCACTCAAGAAGTCTGCCTGGTGGTGCATTCATCAGTGTATAGTTTGTAAATGCTAAAAAAACCATAAATAGTAACGGAAATATAACAACAAAAACTAATAAAAAGAGACCTGGCCCAACGAGTAAATACGGGAACCCTTTATCCCATGCGTTACGAAAGGCTTCTCCCATTGAGGTTATTTCCCAACCATCTTTAATCTTTTGTGCATCCTTCCGTGCATCTACAATGTTTGCTACATAAAATGTTAATGCGAACGCTGTGATGATAAGTGCAATAATCCCTTGACTTAATAAAACTCTTGAATCATCAACACCTGGAATCTCCCCTAAAGTGAATAGTCCCCAGTATCCAATATTCAAAAAGTCATGAAATACAATTAAAAACGCTAAAAACAATACAAAAATAATCGATCCTTTAATGAATCTTCGGTTATACATCTGCCCAAAGCCTGGAATAAAGGACAGTATTGTTGCAATGTTAGGACTATGATTTTGCCTGTTTTTTTTCAATTTTTCTCGAGATTCCTCAGGTTTCATCCTATGTATCCCTCCTTATAACGATAAAAAAGAGACGGCAAGCGGAAACTGACCGCCTCTTTTTCCTATCAGAGAAATTGTTATCTATAATTCATATCAATGTCCTGTCTTACCACATCTACTTCTTCTTCCAATGTTTCTAAAACGTCATCGCCTTGTGTGATGAATTGAAGTGCATCAGCCATTGGGTCCCAAACAGTAGAAAGTGCTGGTACAGGTGGAAATGGCTCTGCTCTTTCTAGTTGTGTTGCAAATCCAGTTAACAATGGATCATCTTGTAGCTGGCTACTTGCTAAAATTTCACTATTAGCAGGCATTTCTCCAGTCGCTTCAAATAATTTCGTTAAGGAGCTTTCGTTTGTTAAGAAAATCGCTAATTCTGTTGCTAATTCTGGTTGTTCGCTATACTGGGATAGCATCCATCCTTTTGTTCCTAAGAAAGTAATTGGATACTCACCGTTGTCAAGCTGTGGTAAAGGAGCAGTAGCTAAGTTTTCTCCTAAAGCTTCTTGGTAATCACGCATTGCCCATGGTCCATCTACTACGATACCTGCTTTACCATCATTGAATAGACCACTTCTTACATCGCCATCAACACCTTGTGGTAAGATACCGCTTTCAAACCAGCCTTGAATTAAGGAAGCGCCTTCAACTGCTCCATCATTTGCTAAACCAATATCATCAAGGTCAAAAACGCCATCATCTTCACCAAAAATATAGGCGCCATACCCAGCCATAAATGGGAATGAAAAATAGAAATCATCTGCAGGATACAAGAAACCATACTCATCATTTGATGCGTCAGTTAGTTCAAGTGCAATTCTTTCCAAATCTTCTATTGTTTCTGGTGCTTCAGGTACAAGCTCAGTATTATAATAAAGTCCAATAGATTCTACTACCGCAGGAAGTCCGTAAATCTCACCTTCATAACTTAAAGCCTCAACAGACCCTGGAGAATAGGCATCTAAAATCGCTTGATCAACATTCATCGGTTGAACTAACCCTCTTAAAGATAAGCTACCTACACCTGGCTGATAAAATAAGTCAGGTCCTCGACCGGCTGGGCCATCTAGAGAAATAGCGTCCTCCTGGTCACCCATCCCCATCGGTACGACATTAACAGCCACACCTGTTTCATCTGTAAATTCTTCTGTAAGTGCTGTAACGATTGCAACTTCATGCTCTTCATCGTTTACCCAAATTGTTAATTCTTCAGGATCTGTTTCTTCTGTTGTCCCTTCACTTGTTTCGCCATTATCATCTGAATCCGTATTTGCTGGCGTGTCTACATCATCTCGATCTGGTCCACAAGCAACTAATAAAAGAGTTAAAGCTATCAAACTAATAATAAGACTCCACTTTTTATTTTTTAACATAATAAACTATCCCCCTGTTAATAATTGTTTTTTTAGCACTGGACTGAGCTCGTCGTCTTTCTGACCTTCATTTCTATTGGCAACACCACCTTTCGATAATTGATCATTCTCTTATTCTCAATTTGATCTAATAGATGCATAATAGCTGTTTGCCCTTTAGCAACTATATCTTGATGTACCGTAGTTAGTGGAGGACTAGTATATTCTGATAAAAACAAGTCATCAAAACCCACTACAGAAATATCTGTTGGGACATTTATCCCCATTTCATCAAACCCTCTTAATAAGCCCATAGCACTGACATCGGAAAAAGAAAATACAGCAGTGATTTCTTTTCGTTTTGCTATTTCTTTAGCTGCTTTGTAACCACCCTCCATGGATGTAGGGAGTGAAATAATCAGTTGAGAATCAAATGCTATCCCTTTCTCATCCAAGGCTTCTTTATAACCTAGTATGCGTTCATGAAGTACACCGTATCTATGAGACTCTTCATATGGAATATCACCTAGAAGTATCGCGATATTTTCATGACCTAAATCAATTAAATGTTTTGTTGCTTGATAAGCTCCTAGCTTGTCATCAATACAAACTTGATAAAGATCAGGGTCAGATATATAACTATCCATAAATACTGAAGGCACATTTAATTTTCTAATTTGCTCTACTGTCAGCGACCCTTCATATCCCCCAACTACAATCAATCCGTCTAATTGTCTTTCCTTCACTATCGAAAGACCCTTTTCATCACCATCAGCTACTCCCATCAAAATAACGTGGAACTGCTTGTCTCGAGCGCCTTCCTCTATACCTGTCACTAAATCCCAATAAAATGGATTGTCCTGCAAACGACCTGGCATTGATGTTGGGACAATCACCCCAATCAAGTGTGATTTTTTAGTCTTTAAGTTTCTAGCTGACATACTCGGTGAATAATTCAACTCTTCTATTACCTTCTTCACTTTAGAAATAGTATTTGTTGACACACGACCTTTTCCATTAATGACATTCGAAACTGTCGCAATAGATACATTTGCTCGTTCTGCTACATCTTTGATATTAATAGTTTCCTTCATAAAATTACCCATCACAATCATCCTCCGATACTTTGATTAACCGTTTAATCAAAGTATAAATGAATACAAAGATGAAACAAAGTTAATTATTTCTTATTCTTTATTTTTCATCGTTTTTCAACAAAGTAGAACATTTATCCCCTACTTTAAGTTATCAAAAATAGTCACATTTTCATTAAACGTTTAATCAAAGGGAGAAAAAATTTATAACTATATTTCCCAGTTATAAATCTACCTTTTTTTTACAATAATTATTAGTTATACATTCATAATTTGATAAAATAAGGATTATTTGATTAAACGTTTAATCATTATGTAAAAAAATATAATTTATGAATCCTTTTTTTGCAACATTTTCTAAACCGCTTACATTTTGAAGTTTAAAAGAATTAAGACTAGTTAAACGTTTAATCAAATTATAGCATAGATTTGATATTTGACAAGTAGAAATTTATTTTTTCTGTAAATTCTTTAAAAAAGTAGCCTTAAGAGCGTTTCTTCTCCTATGACTACTTTGATTTCATATCTACTTATTTTCTTTTTATCTTACCGCCATATAGAAATCTTCTATACTCTTAAACTTTACAATTTTCTTAATCGTGTCACTTGCTTCATACTTTAAGGCATTTATGGAAACATCGGTTAACCAGACGGAACTAATGCCTAAGCTCATTGCTCCAACGACGTCTGTATCATAGTTATCACCAATCATGACACATTCACTCGCTTTCACATCGCAAGACTCCATTCCATAAGTAAACAAGTAAGGAGATGGCTTTCCAAATGTCATGATTGGATTACTAGTAATTGTTTCAATTGCCGCGATTAAGGAGCCAGTTTCAGGTACAATTTCTCCGTTCAGTCCAGGGTGCGCTGCATCCATATTTGTTCCAAGAATAATTGCACCACGTTTTTCCTCATTCACAACCATTTTCAATTTTTCATAGCAGAAGGTAACATCACGTCCGATAATGATCACTTCTGCTCGCTCATGACTAAAATCATCTAATACTACATGCCCGTGGTGAATAATACTTTTTTTTAATCCAATACTTCCAACTACCTTAACCTTAATTTCACCAAATCGTTCTTTTAAATATAAGCCAATATAATCTGTTGCAGTTATAATTTCCTCAGTTGCAACTTGAATACCCATATTTAATAATCTATCTTGAATGTCAATTGCATTATCTGTTGAATTATTCGTAATAAACCTTATTTGTTTATTTTCCCCTCTTAAAAATGCAATTAATTCTGCTGCTCGTGTAGATGCTCTATGCCCATGATAAATGCATCCGTCTAAATCAAAGAGGAAAACTTTCTTTTCTAGAAGTAGTGATTCATTCAATGGTTTGTATCTCCTTTTACTAGTTTAACAATTCATTTGCTTGCTTCGCGGCATCTGTAATAGCTTCATCAACCGTTTTTTGTTGCAGTAGTGCAGCTTGTATGTTGTCCTGAACAATTTGGTATACTCTAGACCCTGCAGAACCTGGGAAGTTATACCATGGTACCATTTCATCTACTTGGTCATATGTTACCTTAGCAGCAGGAACTTCTTCCAAGAAATCTCCCATGAGGCTCGCTTCATCTAATGGACTTTGACGAGTGACCATATACCCGATTTCTTGTGCAATAAATGTTGTTCCCTCGGCAGAAGCAGCAAATTTCATAAAATCCCAAGTTGCCGCTTGTTTTTCTGGTTCAACAGAAAGCATGAACAAGTTGTTTCCACCGGCAGGTACTACCCGTGGTAGCCCATCAACCGTTGGAAAAACAGCAGTTCCAACTTCAAAATCTGATTGTGTTCTAAAGCTCGTCAATGAAGCTGTTGTCGTTACAAACATAGAAGTGTTACCTGATAAAAAGCTTTGTGACGCTTGCGTTCTATCAATATTAGGCATTGATTTATCCTCATTTACAAGATCTACCCAATATTGTAGTGCTTTTCTTCCAGCATCCGTATCAAAGGCTACCCCCGATAAATCTTCTTCCATCATTTGTCCACCAGCAGTCTCTACCATCGCTTGATACAGCCAGTTTCCAGTAATTTGATAATCAAAATAGATTCCGTATCGATCATCAAACGTTAATTTTTCTGCTGCTTCACGAAGCTCATCCCAAGTTTGTGGAGGATTATTTGGGTCGAGTCCAACCTCTTCAAAATGATCTTCATTAAAGTAAACAACTGGGGTACTGACGGCAAATGGCATACCATATTGCTCCCCATCATCACTTTGACCTAGCGTTAGCATCGATGGAAAGAAATCTGATGTATCGTAATTTTCTTCATCCATAAAGCTTTGTAATGAGATAACTGGTAACGTATCAATCGCAAACCTCGTATACACATGTCCATTGGTAATGACGTCCGGAAGACTCCCTGTTGTTGCTCGCATTTGAACTTGTTCAACAATCCCCTCATAAGAACCCTCAACAAAAGTCGTTTTCACACGAACCTCATCTTGCGCTTCGTGATACTGCTCAACAAGACGCTCAACGATATCACCACCGTGCATATGCATAAACTCAATTTCTATTGCATCACTGGACTCCGATGAGGTCTCAACGTCCGACGATGAAGATTGATCATTACTACCGTCTGCTTCATTACTACTTGCTCCTTCAGAAGTGTTGCCACATGCTGCTAATACGAAAACCATCATCAAACACAACAAAAATGAGTAAATATTCTTTTTCATATTTCATTACCTCCAATTTTTTTTATGTAAAAGGATAAGGGTTACCCTTTTAAACCAGTATGCGTCATACCTTCAACAAACTTTTTCTGTGCGATTAAATATAGTAGTAGGATTGGCAATATCGCTAATGTAGCAACTGCCATCGTTGGTACCCAATCTAAGTTATGCTCTTCTCGAAACTGAACAAAAGCAACAGGTAATGTTTGCAGCTCTTTATCAGATAAAACGAGAAGTGGCCAATGATAGTCGTTCCAATTATTAACGAACAAAATCAACCCGAGTGCCACTAGAACGGTAAACGATAAACGAACATACACGTGCCACATTATTTGTAACGGATTACAGCCATCGATTTTTGCTGCTTCACCAAGATCCTTTGGTATCGTTAAAAATGTCTGTCTTAATAAAAATATTGCGTATCCACTTGCTAGCTGTGGTAAAATAACACCCGCAAACGAATTTACTAAACCCATTTGGTTAATGATCATATACGTTGGTACCATCCCGACTTGCGGTGGAATCATCATCGTCATGAGTACGAAGAAGAATAAAAGCTCTCTTCCCCGAAAACGAAAATGTGAAAAAGCATAAGCAGCACAAATGGCAACGAGAAGCTGTCCACCTGTTTGGATAACAGTAATGATGCTACTATTTAAAAACCAACGTAAAAACGGAATTTCTTGAAAAACTTGCCTATAACCATCCAAGCTAAAGGTTGATGGGATAAACAAATTACCTGAAAAAACATCTGAAGGTGTTTTTACTGATGTCGCCAACATCCAGAAAATTGGTATTAATGTAATGAAGGCAGCTACTAGTAAAAACAAATGTTTACCACTCTCTCCGGCCGTACCTCTCAACGGCAACGATTGTTTACTCATGTATTGACCTCCTATTGATAGTGAACAAGTTTTTTTCCAATGACGAGCTGAATAACCGTAAATACAATGACAACAACCAGTAATACCGTTGCAGAAGCTGTTGCAGTCCCAATACTGAAAAACTGAAATGCTTCTTGATAAATGTGATACACTGATACATTTGTTGCATTATTTGGTCCACCTTTAGTCATGATTTGTACTGTTGTAAACACTTGAAACGATGCGATCATACTCATGACAAAAACGAAGAACGTCACTGGTGAAAGCATTGGTACTGTTACATTTTTAAATGATTGCCACTTGTTTGCACCATCTAATGCAGCAGCTTCATACAACGACTTATCGATACCTTTCAAGCCGGAAATAAACAGGATGACATTGTAGCCAAATGAATTCCAGATCCCTACTAATGCGACTGCAATAAGCGCAATTCTCGGGTCATTTAACCAATGAATGCCATGAATACCAAAATTCTTTAAGATCGTATTCACTGCTCCAACTTGCGGATTATACATGAGGGTCCACACTATTCCCATAATCGCTATTGAACTAACGACAGGCAGGAAAAACAAAAGCCGATACAGTACTTTCCCTCGTTTCAGACTTTCTATTATAATTGCAAACCCTAAACCTGCTATTAGGGAAATCGGTACTGTCATCAGTACATAAAGACCTGTATTTCTAAGTGCAATCCAATACACTTCATTGTTAAAAAGACTTACGTAGTTGTTTAGCCCAACAAAAACAATGTCTGGATTAATCATGTTCCATTCATGAAAACTTAAATACAGTGCGAAAATGAACGGAAGTACAAAGAAGATTGCATATAAGCTAAATGCCGGGAGTAAAAACCAATATGGAATAGTCTTTCTCCATTTCATTCGCCACCCTATTGCACGCCTTTCCTTATTTTGTTTTAACGTAACCGTTGTTGTAGTCTCCAACCGTCAACTCCTCCTTCCAAATTCCTTCTACCTCCGTTCCATCTATATCATGAAGTTTTTCACCAATTAACCTCGTTATTGTCGGTGCAAGATCAATGGCACGAACCTCTTCAATTACATGCCCTTCCTTTATAGCAGGACCACTTGCAATAAAGACTGCCTTCATTTCTTCTAAGTCTGGTGAATACCCATGCATCCCCTTAAATTTAGCTTGCTTTTGTATAACCTCCTCACCTTCAAAACCATAATGGATGAAGCAATCCTTCTCCATTTCAAATACGAGATCTGGACGGTGATCATCTAATTCATTTTCTACCGGTAATCCTAAAACACCGAACTGTTCAAGTTCATATACTGCTTTCACATGCTCTGTCGCTGCTAAAAGCGCATGCACTTCTTTTATGAGTTTTTGTTTTTTTACTTCGTCTGTTTCCTTGACGTACACGTAACCTGATCCACCATTTGATACCGCAGCCACCTTCGTCTTTGTTCTAAAGTCTGAAGGGTCAAACCATCCTTTTTGATAGAAAAGAATATTAGGGTAAAAACTCCACGATGTATCAACAAAACCGTGATCAGAAACGACAAACATATTTGTTCTATCCCATAACCCCTTCTCTTTCAAAGCATCTATGACTTTCCCAATTTGCTCGTCAATAAATTGCAAAGACCAATATACTTCTTTTGATCTTGTACCGTAATCATGCTGATAACTATCAGGCAGTAGATAATGCAGCATCATTAAGTTAGGCTGATGCTCTTCAATGAGGTGCTTCGCAATATCAGTTGTCAACGCATCCTGCATATGACCACGAGAATGATCCTTACTCCAGACTCCATAGTTTTCTACTGGTAATTGCTTTGCCTTTAATTCCTTCCAAAGCTGTTCAGAGGAAAATAATTCAAAAAGCTCCTGCTCATAAAACTCTGGAATGTTATGATCAATAGTTGGTGCAAGCTTCGTCTTCGGCCAGCAGATCGATGCTGTCGTCCAGTCTTTTTCCTTGGCCACATCATAAAATGTCTTTTTTAACACAGACTCTTCCTTTGTCCATGTTTTATCACCAAAGTGCTCCCCCACTCTTGGAACAGTCCGATCAATCACCCAATTCCCTAACACACCGTGTTTTTTCGGATAACACCCTGTTACTAAGCTTGTATGTATCGCCCACGTCGCTGTTGGAAAAATGCTTTTCATCCCTTTTGCAACAGTACCTTTTTCTATCAGTGCTTGAATATTAGGCAAGTCTACCTTCCCTTCGTCTAAATAAAATTGCGCCATTCCATCAATGCTGACGATTACGATATTGTTCTCTCTCTGAGCTCTCATCCTTAATTCCTCCTTTTTTATAAAAAAAGAGAGAGAGCAACGTGTATAGGAGAAAAACAACAAATAAGCATTTGTCGCTTCTCCAGTGTAGTTGCTTTCTCTCATCACTCGCTATCACACTGAAAATTACATTTGTAATTAAACATAAATATCTTGAAACTGAAGGTTCCATAAATGCTTTGCACTTACCGATAAGGATGTAGCCCCAGCCTCCAAGCTAGCTCTCACTTCATCTTCCGTCTGTACTAAACCACTCGCTATGATCGGAATCTCTTCAAGCTCGTTACTAAAAAATTCAATTGTCTTCGGTATAACACCAGGCATAAGCTCAATTGCATCAGGCTCTGCAGATTTTATTGACTTAAACCCGTTACTCAAAGCAACAGAGTCTAATGTAAAAAGGTGTAAAACACCATATAGATTTACTTTTTTTGCTTCACGTATTAAATGCTTTTTCGGAGTCACAATCCCGTCTGCCTTCACGTGGTTAGAGATAAATGCTATCGTTTCTACATCTGTACTAGACAAACCACGAACTAAATCGACGTGTATGAATGCTCCTTTGTTAGCTGCCTTTGCCAACCTCACTGCATCTATGATTTCATTAATACTACCACCCATAAAAAAGATATTGTCTACCGGACTGTTAATTGCCATTGACACATCCTCTGGCGACCTTAAAGCAGCAATGATAGGCTTCTTTCCAATCATATGTAAAAGCGTCATCAGTAACTCCTTCCTACTCCTTCTACATCTATAATCCTATCATCTCATTGTTAACTCTAAATTGAGGGACAGTAAAGCTTTTGTAAACTTTGTGAATGTGTGGAGTAGTTTGATTACACTAGAATATCTATTAATTATGTTTCTTGTTAAAATGTTTGTTCTGGTGAACTTTGTGTATTCTATTTTTCTATTGAGAGGATTGGTGCGCTATTATTACCTTTAAATTTGA
The DNA here is from genome assembly GCF_000177235.2 of Evansella cellulosilytica DSM 2522. Lineage (NCBI taxonomy): Bacteria > Bacillati > Bacillota > Bacilli > Caryophanales > Bacillaceae > Evansella > Evansella cellulosilytica. Next base: position 4,113,128 of record NC_014829.1, read on the forward strand.
TTGTCTTTGTTTTATGGTAGCATTTACTCTTTACAGTGATCATACGCTTAGCACAAAAAAGCATAACTAGCAGGTTGTTTTTCTGCTAGTTATGCTTTAGCAAACTGTCATTTGTAGAATGCTGGCACTCTACTTCGCTGTATATTTTCTTATTGCTGGTAAAATTTCTGTTGCGATTATTTCAATATTTTTTTGTAGTCGCTCAAATGGTACGCCGCCGAAATCAATTTGTGCTGTGTAGCGTTGGTGTCCAAACACTTCATGCTGATACAATATTTTCTCAATGATTTGTTGTGGGCTTCCGACATTCATGACGTTTTGTGTGTCAATCCCTTGTGCAAAGCTTTGTTGTGGGAATCCTTGGCCATTTGTTCGCTTCATTCCTTCATTAATATGCGGGTACATTTCTTCTATTGCCTGCTGTGAAGTTTCAGCAGCATAGAAAAATCCAGCTGTAGCTATTGGCAATTCTGTCGGATCAAAGCCGCTTTGCTCTGCCGCTTGTCGGTACGCATCTACCGTTCTCTTAAATACGGAGACAGGTCCACCTAAATGGGCCATAAACATTGGTGCACCAACCGCTCCCGCTTTCAATGCACTTGATGGTGATCCTCCAACAGCACGCCAAATGGGCATTTTTCCTTGTTTCGGCCGAGGTATCACTTCTGCGTCTCGTAATGGCGCTCGAAATTCACCACTCCAATTGACTATTTCTTCTTCATTTATTTTTCTTAACAGATCAAATTTTTCTTCATATAGTGCTTCATAATCCCGAACATCATAGCCTAGCAATTCAAACAAACCAATTCTCGATGCACGCCCGGCTACAATTTCAGCCCGTCCATTGGAGATTAAGTCAATCGTCGCGAAGTCCTCATACACCCTTACAGGATCAGAGGTACTAATGATCGTAGAGGAGCTTCCTATTTTTATCTGATTAGTCGCTTGAGCTATTGCCGAAAGGACGACACTATGTGCTTGCGTAGCAAAGAATGCTTGATGGCTTTCTCCTACACTAAAAAAATCTAGCCCTGCTTGATCGGCAAGCTTTGCATATTCTATGATTTCATTTATACGCTCCTGAGCCGATATTCTCTCTCCTGTCACAGGGTTCGGCAAGTGATCTCCTAGCGTATATATTCCAAACTCCAGCCCTTTATTTTTATTAATACGATATTTTTCCATGGGATTCACCTATCTTCCTACTATTAGTTTGCCACTTTATTGTTAGTTGCAGCACAATATTTTTCACGTGTCATTGTGTTTATTATAAAATAGAAGCCAACCTTTTATAAGTACGCACTAAAAAGTGGTATAGTATCAAAAAGGATACTGAGGAGGTGCCCGCATGGAAAAGCTCCCACAAAATTGTCGTGTAGAGGATGCATTAAATATACTAGTAGGAAAATGGAAGCCAATCATTTTATTACATTTACTTCATCACGGAACAAAGAGGTTTAACGAATTGAGAAGAGAGATGCCTCGGATTACACAAAAAGTGTTAACAAGTCAACTCCGCGAGTTAGAGGAAGAGGACATTATCGAACGCGTCGTTTATCCAGAGGTGCCGCCAAGGGTGGAGTATTCCATCACAGAATATGGCCGAAGCTTGGAGCCCATTTTAGATGCGATGCACGAGTGGGGAAAAAAACATACATTATATAAGCAGCGAAAGCAGTAGGAGCAGTATAAAAAACGACATTCCATTTTATGTAGAATGTCGTTCGTGCTATACTTCGAGGTTTTTACTCAGCTTATTCGACCTCCAAGTAATAGCGCTCGTCAGTTTCATGCTCGGTAAAATGAAGCTTTCCTTCTTCATAAAGGATATGAGTCGTATAAAAGTCATTTAACTCCGTCAACTCACTGCCATCCTTTTTTATCTTAAATAAATATCCACCATGACTAAAATTACTAAAATATAGCCAGTCGCCGCCAACTGCAATCTCATATGCCCTTACAGGTGCAATTTTTTTCTTATTCGTCCCGTCGATATTCATTTGATATAAGCTTTCATCATCTGTGTAGTAAATGATATTCCCGTGTCGTTGGCTATGCACTAGCTCTTCAAAGTAAGAAAATCGCGTGCTTGTTGCCTTAGGATAGTCCGTTTTTTCCCATTCGTGCGTTTGCTCTAGCTTATCATCTGTTATTAAAAAGTATTGATACGACACTCTGCCTTCCCTATCAGGAACTGGGTCGTTCCACGTCGCATCTAGCTTATACCATTCACCATCGATATGAACTAAGTTCCATGAATGACCATTTCCGTTAGCTACGCCAACGACGTACTTCGATTCTACCCCCACTTCTCTCAGCAGTAAGTTCATTGCCTTCGTATATCCGTCGCACACAGCTACCCCATTGATGAGTGCCCCATAGGCTGTGAATGACAAAGGTGGAACTGTGTTATTTTCAAAGTTTTCATAGTCGTACACTGTGTTTAATACGACATAATCATGCAGCTCTATCACTTTCTCTAAATCTGACATATTAGAAGAAATGAAACGATCAATGATGGTGTTTACTTTGTTGTCCAGCGCAGCACGCTTCGCTTCAATGTCCTCCTCAGAGTATAAGTAATTAAATTCTAACGTTCCGTCTGTCCAAAAATAACTTTCTTCATGATCAAAGTAAAAAATTTCAGGATGATCCTCAATAACTTGCAAGCGCGTTGCATAAACCTCCTCATGGTCCATGCTATATTGCGAAACATTGATATCTTCTTTTTGATCTAATAGTGCATGAAGTATCGCTTCATATAATGTGTCAAAGGGGAGCTGCTCCACCTCTCGCTCATACACAAGTACTTCGTCAATTGCTTGTTCTGCCGTCATTTCTTTCGATGGAGAAACGACGTTAGGTAATATTTCACGCGTGTTGGAGGAAGAAGGCATATAGTAGCCTATTCTTTCGCTTAATCTATCCTCTTCTCCGCTTACGATGAACCACAATACTAACAACAAAGCCCCAAAGGCTATAATAGGCTTTATTTTCCCCATGGACGCACCTCCGTTATTTGATACTTTTTACAGGTGGATATTATTTCCAATATCGTGCAAGCTAGTAAACTATTTTTTTGGCTGTATTTGTGTGCTCTAGTTTCGTTTATGTTGGCAAACTATTTTTGGGTTTGCAGTGTGTGCCGCTGCGTTTATGCTAGCAAACTATATTTTGGTTTTCCGTGAGTGCTTCGTTTCGTTTATGCTAGCAAACTAATTTTTGGTTCCTGTGTGCGCAGTTGCGTTTATGCTAGCAACTATATTTTAGTTTTCCGTGAGTGCTCCGTTTCGTTTATGCCAGCAACTATTTTTGAAGTGTTGTGTTGCTAATAGTTGTTAGTGCAGTGAAAACTAGGAACTATAGGAACTCTCAACTATTATCTATTATAATATCATTTTCGAAAAAGAGGGAGATGGTATGTAGTGGAGATTACGGAGATTGGCGTCTTGCTTTGCATTTGTTTTAGGGGCAATTTTGCTTATGGTAAATGATTTTGTTGGTTGTGCTATGATTTCTTCTCTGAAACGGACGTTTTCTTGAGTGGTTTTCCGTTTATCGACTTATTCCTTCTATGAATGGAACGCTTTCTCGGGTAGTTTTCCGTTCAGAGACTTTTTCCTTCTCTGAACGGAACGCTTTCTCGGATAGTTTTCCTTTCAGAGACTTTTTCCTTCTTTGAACGGAACACTTTCTCGGATAGTTTTCCTTTCAGAGACTTGTTCCTTCTTTGAACGGAACACTTTCTCGGATAGTTTTCCTTTCAGAGACTTTTTCCTTCTTTGAACGGAATGCTTTCTCGGATAGTTTTCCTTTCAGAGACTTGTTCCTTCTATGAACGGAATGCTTTCTCGGATAGTTTTCCGTTCAGTGACTTTTTCCTTCTTTGAACGGAACGCTTTCTCGGATAGTTTTCCGTTCAGTGACTGACTCCTCCTCTGAACGGAATGCTTTCTCGGATAGTTTTCCTTTCATAGACTTTTTCCTTCTTTGAACGGAACGCTTTCTCGGATAGTTTTCCGTTCAGTGACTTTTTCCTTCTTTGAATGGAACGCTTTCTCTGGTGGCTTTCCTTTCTAACGCTTTTTCCTCACATGAAAGGAATGCTAACCTACTTCATTTTCCTTTCTGACGCTTTTTCCTCACATGAAAGGAATGCTAACCTACTTCATTTTCCTTTCTAACGCATTTTCCTCACATGAAAGGAATGCTAACCTACTTCATTTTCCTTTCTGACGCTTTTTCCTCACATGAAAGGAATGCTAACCTACTTCATTTTCCTTTCTAACGCTTTTTCCTCACATGAAAGGAATGCTAACCTACTTCATTTTCCTTTCTAACGCTTTTTCCTCACATGAAAGGAATGCTAACCTACTTCATTTTCCTTTCTAACGCTTTTTCCTCACATGAAAGGAATGCTAACCTACTTCATTTTCCTTTCTGACGCTTTTTCCTCACATGAAAGGAATGCTAACCTACTTCATTTTCCTTTCTGACGCTTTTGCCTCTCATGAAAGGAATGCTAACCTACTTCATTTTCCTTTCTAACGCTTTTTCCTCACATGAAAGGAATGCTAACCTACTTCATTTTCCTTTCTAACGCGTCTCCCTCCCATGAAAGGAATGCTAACTCACGCTCCTTTCAACAGCACTATTAGCAGCCTTCAAATACCTCTCTCATTTTCCAAAACTTCCCTTCGTAAAACACCGTGCAAACACCCTATTCCTCACTAGAAAAAACACTCTAGTTCTTATATATGTTGTATAATAAACTACACAACTTAACTTTTTTTTATAAAAACTATAGAAATTAGGAGAATATATGAGCGACTCAAATTTTAATCCCTCCATACACCCTGACATAGACAAAAACAATTACCCATACAAAGAATTGCTAGAAAACTTTACTGAAGCAATATACGTGATAAATTTAGAAGGAAATTTCATAGATTATAATCATGGGTTTAGCTCGTTAGTAGGCCCTGGAGAAAAATATTTGCACACGAGTTTTCTTGAAATCGTGCATCCTGAAGATATTGAACTTGCAAAAAAAGGGTTTGTGCAAACATTAAAAGGCGAAGTATTACAAGATGAGCGTCTGCGAATCTATTCTATAGAAGGAAATGAAAAATCAATCGTTACGAGCAAGGTGCCTCTTTTTGGAAAAAGTGGTCAACTCGTTGGTGTTTTAGGGATTGCAAAAGACATTACAACAGAAGTGCAACTCCAATCACAAATACAACAGCAATTCCATCAATTTCGTTCTTTGCTAAAAAACTCGAGTAGCGTCAATTGTATACTATCTGCGGAAGGTAACGTCATGTACCGAAGTCCATCCATTGAAAAGGTACTAGGATACAAACCAGAAGAATTAGCTGGCCCATTTTTTACAATTGTTCATCCTGATGAGCATGATTACGTTCGTTCTCGATTTGAAAATTTACTTGAAAACCCTGATAAGCCTCAGAAGCTAGACGTACGATTGCGACATAAGGAAGGAAACTGGCGGACTGTTCACGTGATTGCCAACAACCGTATGGATGACCCTCATATTGAAGGGGTGATCATCAATTATCATGATGTAACTGAAATGCGTGAAGCACAGCAGAAAATTCATCATATGGCGTATCATGACTATTTAACTGACTTACCGAATCGCCGCTATTTTGAAGAGCAACTAGAGGCGGAACTACAAGACGCGAAAACAAATAGAAGCAAATTAGCGGTATTATTCATTGATATTGATCGTTTTAAATTCATCAATGACACATTAGGTCACCACGTTGGCGACAAGGCATTAAAGGAAATAGCTGAAATGTTGGTAAGTCTTGTTTCCGAAAAAGATCTCATCGCTCGAATGGCTGGCGATGAGTTTATGATTTTAGTTCCTCATATTGAAGCGCTTGATTATGTTAAAGAGCTTGCCGACTCTATTTTAAAGAGGATGGAGAGCCCCATCGTTTTTGATCATTATGAACTGTTCGTGACAGGGAGTATCGGTATATCGACTTATCCTGAATCTGGCGAAGACATAAGCGTCATCTTGAAAAATGCAGACCTTGCTATGTATAAAGCGAAGGAAACGAAAGAGAACAGTTTCGAGTTTTTTACACCAGAAATGGAAGAAAATTCTTATAAAAACTTTGCGTTGCAAAACGACTTAAGAAGAGCAATTACGAACAATGAGTTTGAACTTTACTATCAGCCGAAAGTCTCGGCAAGTACAGAAAAAGTTGTTGGTGTAGAAGCGCTGATCCGCTGGAATCACCCTACATTAGGTATGGTATCGCCGGGGCACTTTATCCCAATAGCCGAAGATACAGGGTTAATTGTTCCGATAGGAGAATGGGTTTTCGATGCAGTATGTAAACAAGTAAAGAGATGGGAGAACACTGGTTTTCCACCGCTCGTTGTCTCGCTAAACTTCTCTGCTATTCAAATGCTACAAAAGGGCTTAGTGACTAAGGTGAAAAATCTGCTTGAGAAAAATCAAGTCGAGGGGCATTGGATTGAGGTAGAAATGACAGAAAGTCTCATTCTCGAACACGACAACGATATCCTCAATAAATTAGAAGGATTAAAACAGCTTGGCATTCACATCGCCATCGATGATTTTGGTACAGGCTATTCCTCGTTAAGCTACTTGAAAAAATATAAGTTTAACACAATTAAACTCGATAAATCATTTATTAATGATATTCATACGTCTGCTGATAACCAAGCAATAATCACATTCATCATTCAATTATCGAATCAATTGAATATGAAAGTAGTGGCGGAAGGCGTTGAAATAAAAGAACAACACGACATCTTACAAAAGCTAAACTGCGATGAATTACAAGGCTTTTACTTTAGTAGGCCGAAGCCAGTGAAGGAGTTTGAAGAACTCCTCTTAAATCAACAGCAATTATAAATGCAACAGAGGGTGACTGAAAAGGTTAGTATATACCTTGAGGTCACCCTTTTTCTCTGTCTTTTTTGAAACTTTTCTGACTTCTTTATCGTATCATTATGTGGAGTATTGAATAGAAAGTGAGGGAATAAAATGGCCATTTTAGAAGTGAAAAATTTGAAGAAGTCTTTTGGCGACATTCATGCTGTTAAAGATATTAGCTTCTCTGTTGCTGAGGGAGAAGTTTTTACGATCATCGGACCTAATGGCGCTGGAAAAACAACGACACTCGAAATGATCGAAGGGTTAGTCCCCCCTGATCATGGTGACATTACGTTCGGCGAGTGGACATGGGCGAAAAACAGCACGAGCATTAAAAAGAAAATTGGTGTTCAGCCTCAATCAAGTGCCATGTTTGACTTGTTAACGCCTGAAGAAAACTTAAACCTTTTTGCCACCTTCTATGATAAAGCACGACCAACCGAAGAAATTTTAAAACTCATCAATCTCACCGATCATCGGAACAATCATGTAAAAAAGCTATCTGGTGGGCAAAGACAAAGACTTGCGATAGGACTCGCCATGATTAGCGATCCTGACATTATTTTTCTCGACGAACCAACAACAGGGCTTGACCCTCAAGCGCGCCGTAACATTTGGGACATTATTTTGCGCTTGAAGGAGCTAGGGAAAACGATTATTTTAACGACACACTATATGGAAGAAGCCGAAAAACTGAGTGATCGTGTTTGTATTGTAGACCAAGGAAAAATCGTTACGTTAGATACGCCTGCAGCGTTAATTGAAAGGTTAACAGAAGAAAGAGAAGTACGTCTTTCCTTCATTGACGGCGTGGATGCCGCAGAAAAAACGACGTCGTTTTCTCAAAGCCTTGACTCTGTTACACGCACGGAACGAGACGGCACAGCATTAAAGCTCTGGACAACGGCTCCTGAAGATACGCTATACCATTTATTTGCATTCACAAAGGAGCATGATTACCAAATTGAACAAGTCTCCATTCGAGAAATGAGCTTGGAGGATGTCTTTATCGCATTCACAGGAAAGGAATGGAGGGATTAACATGAACAATATGAATCAATTTAAACAAATGTTTTTAGCGCAGTTAAAACTGACGTTACGGGAAAAACAAGCATGGTTTTGGGGAATCTTTTTTCCAGTTATTTTAATGTCGATTTTTATGGTTATCTTTAGTGGTGGCTCTGACAATGAATTTTCTGCTGATATTGCAATCGTAAACGAAAACCCAAATCCAGTGTCGGAAATGTTATTGGAGCAAATTAGATATATTCCTGTCCTTGACATAGAAACGGACGCACCAGTCAGCCGTGAAGAAGCAGACCAGTTAGTGCTTGATCAAGATGTTCATGCTGCAATCATCTTGCCAGATTCAGAAAATGACACTTCTATACTACTTGTAGTAAACAGGGAAAACGAAGGTGGCGTTACTACACAGGCATTATCTGGCCTGCTAAATCAGTTCGTACAAGAGGCAAATTTACATGCTGTCGGTGCAACACCTACATACGAGCTACAATTTGAATCGATCACCTCTACGACTAATGACATCAACTATACCGATTTTTTGCTCACCGGGATGATCGCTTTAGCAATAGCTCAAGGTGGTATGTTCGGCATGGTTGACTTAGTTGAAATGCGCCGTAAAGGGTTAATTAAAAGGCTAAGAATGACACCAGCGAATATGGGTATATTTGGATTTAGTGACATGACTATGCGGATGATTTTTAGCGTCATTCAAATCGTGTTACTTTCGATTATTGGTGTGTTTGTTTTTGGGGCAAACTTGTATATTAGTTTTCCAAGCTTACTCGTCGTATTTTTATTAGGGGCATTGTCGTTTAACGCACTCGGCTACTTTTTCTCGTCATTTAGTAATACAGCCGAAGCATATATGGGCGTTGCGAACATCGCTAGTTTTGTCATGATGTTTCTAAGCGGTGTCTTCTTCCCAATTGAAACAATGCCGGAGTGGATACAACCTATTTCCAACGTCCTACCTCTTACGTACTTTGTTGAAGGGCTTCGTGAAAGTATGGTTTACTCAACCGGTATTCTCTCAAGTACCCTCTGGACAGGGATTGGTATCGTCGTCCTTTGGGGAGTAGGAGCATATGTGCTCGGCTCTTGGTTATATAAGAGGAAATCCATTGTATCAACGAGATAGTTAGTTTTTTTCGGAAGGCTGTCCGCCTTCCTTTTTTTCTTGAGACTTTACTCTTGTAAAATAGTGAAGGGCGTATTACACTGTCATCATGAATGATGAGGTGAAGATAAATGACTAAGAATAATGAACTTGAAAAAGCAACATTTGCTGGGGGATGCTTCTGGTGTATGGTGAAGCCCTTCGATGAGTTTCCCGGCATTCATGAAGTCATTTCTGGATATACCGGAGGACATGTTGAAAACCCAACGTACGAGGAAGTAAAAACGGGAACGACTGGTCACCGCGAAGTCGTGCAAATTACGTTTGACCCTTCTCTGTTTCCTTATAAAGACTTACTAGATATTTTTTGGAGAAACATTGACCCTACTGATGAGGGCGGACAGTTCATCGACAGAGGTGAGCAATACAAAACTGCAATCTATTATCATACTGATGAACAAAAGCAGCTAGCGGAACATACAAAAAGACAATTAGCTGAAAGCAATAAATTTGCTGAGCCAATCGTCACTGATATTTTCCCTGCCTCCACCTTCTATCCTGCAGAAGACTATCACCAAGATTTTTATAAGAAGAATCCCCTTCACTATAAAAAAGAAGTGGAAGAGTCAGGTAGAAAAATATTTACAGAATCCCAGTGGAAATAATAAATATTGTGTAAGAAAAACGAAGTGAATCATGTGGGATGAGGCGCTTCGTTTTTGTTTTTTGGGGGCGTGGGGGCGAGTTGGGTTAGGGATGATTGCTTGCGTGTGGCATTTTCGGGGGAGCATTGTTGTTTTTTGATGCTTGTCATTGCTTTGTTTTTGCATAGTCCCCAAGCTGCTACATACATTATCTCTGTCATTCCCTGGGGGGTTCCCTACATATAGTGTAAACATGACGAATATACAAACTTTTATTGTAGTTTATACTCACTTTCCTTATCGGACTAATACTAGGACATTTTGTATGTTCACTAACCCCACCTGATTACTTTATTCGCTAAATAGGCATATACCACTGCTAGTATGTTCATATATTTGATATTCTAATTACTTTTTTCTTAAATTGGTTTTTCTTTCGATTAGTTGGACAAGGACAGTTGAAATAAGTATTGGTAGCGAAATGATTAGAGTTCTAACAACTCCATTCAGAGAGGGATCAAAATACCAAAGTAAAACTAAAATTAGCGCTAAAGAAATTCCATATATTGTTATTATAAATAGGATTTTCTGTAATATGCTCATACTACCTCCTAATGATATTCCCAGGACATACCCACCGGTCTTACTTATATAATTATCGGTCTAATCTTTGACTCAGTTATAAAATGACCTATTATTGATCCTCGAATATACCAACCAACTGCAGTCAATACACCTCTTGATAGTAAACCTGAGATAGCAGCAAGAGCAACTCCAGTGCCATGTAGAAGTATATTCTCAACAGCTGTTTTACTAAGATATATTTCCGGTCCCCACGGCAAGTGTAATAGAATAACAGAATACAAACAACTAAATTTATTTAAAAATGTTAAATTTAGTAATTTCATATCACTTACACTTAACGAACTAACATGAAGACATTTTTTAGGCTCTATAACAACCCAATAAATATTGTATTATAGTTAATACTGTTATTGTTCAAGATCCAACAAAACATACTATGTGTAAATAGTACTACAAGAGTATTTATTTTAGGTTTATTCCCATAAACAATCATCTGTTTTTTTATTTTTGGATATGTGTGGTAGCATAGGACATCATACTTTGAAAAATTTAGTAGATATTAGCTCTTGTTTACATTAATCACTTTCATAGCTAATTGTCTATCAAAAGACCTGGTAGAGAAGTCTTTATACAATTCCAAGGAATAAATAGCCTCTCCTGTATGATGACCTTCAGCTCTTCAGTTTTACTTTCTCGGGTAGCATTGGAATCGTATGTTGACCTTCAGCTTCTAAGTTTTTCTTTCTCAGGTAGCATTGGCTTCGTATGACGACCTTCACCGCTTCAGTTTTACTTTCTCGGGCATCATTGCCTTCGTATGACGACCTTCAGCTTCTAAGTTTTACTTTTTCGGGTAGCATTGCCTTCGTATGATGACCTTCACCGCTTTAGTTCCACTATCTTGGGCAGCATTGAACTCGTATGACGACCTTCAGCTTCTAAGTTTCACTTTCTCGCGTAGCATTGCCTTAGTATGATGACCTTCAGCTCTTCAGTTTTACTTTCTCGGGTAGCATTGCCTTCGTATGACGACCTTCACCGCTTCAGTTTTACTTTCTCGGGCATCATTGCCTTCGTATGACGACCTTCACCGCTTCAGTTTTACTTTCTCGGGTAGCATTGCCTTCGTATGATGACCTTCAGCTTCTAAGTTTGGCTTTCTCGGGCAGCATTGCCTTCGTATGATGACCTTCAGCTTCTAAGTTTTACTTTCTCGGGTAGCATTGGCTTCGTATAATGACCTTCACCGCTTCAGCTTGGCTTTCTCGGGTAGCATTGGACTCGTATAATGATCTTCACCGCTTCAGTTTCACTTTATCAGGTAGCATTGCCTTCGTATGACGACCTTCAGCGCTTCCAATTGCTATTTGCCGGTAGCATTCACGCGCTATGCAAATAGCAAAAAGGTTGATCCAAAAGATAAAATCTTTTGAATCAACCTCAACAATCATAACAGCTTTTTACGGCTTTAAATATAAGTCTGATTTATTTATTGGTGTAAATCCTTTAATGGAAGATCCATCGAACATAATATTGCCTTCCTCGATATCCTTTAACTGATCAGCTGTTACCGTTACACTTTTCATCATTCCTTCAATATCTACAAAGTGCAAATGAATGAGCTCCACATCTTTCTCTTTTATCACATCTTCTGTCACCGCGACATTGCTTTCAGACTTTACTGGACTTTGGGTTACTAACATCGACATAAATTTTCTATCCCCTCTCCAAGTAATATTTGATAAAAACATGTGTTTGTTTATCATAAATGTTTTTTCACTACCTGTGTTAAATCGTGTTAGATAATCTACTATAGAATTTCCCCAATAAAATTCCTCCCAAAAACAATTTACAGTTATATCCAAAAGTGATTTTATAATGATATCAATAAAATATCACTAATAAACGGAGGGATATAAAGTGAAAGAGACAAAAGTGGGCAGCAGATGACTTCAGAAGTGTAAACAGCCACATCGAATACTTGCTTAGAGACGCAGCTAAAAAGGCAGGTAAGTTGCCAAAGAAAAAGTAGAAAACGCTCCCTTCGAACGGACATAATCGTCTTCAGAGGTTGACTCGATAGTTTGATTACCTATCGAGTCAACCTTTTGCAATATCAGGAAATGCTGCTGGCATTTAGAGTCCAATACAAAACGGTCTTAAAATGAAAGACTAATAATTGCATAGTCTTCCCTCTAAAGATGAATAATCTAAAGTCTGGCGCGGCAAGTGTTGCCATATCCAGGACTTTTATGAGCTTATAGGACGCCCCTACATTTTTTAAGAAAAATACCTTCTCTCTCCTCTATCTTCATGAAACTTTTTCATTCATTAAATCGTATATTCAATATGGATGATTTTCGTATTGTTTTTGTTAAAATATGCTAATATTAAACTATCATTTAACCATGTGGAGGGGATTTATATGTTTCGTTTTTTTAATCGTGTTCGAACTATTGTTGCTTCAGAAGTTAACTCACTATTGAACAAAGCAGAAGACCCTGCAAAAATGCTTGATCAATTTTTAGCAGATATGGAAAAGGATCTTGCAGAGGTGGAGTCTGCTGTAGCGAAGCAAATTGCAAATGAAAAAGTGCTTAAAAATAAATATGAGGAAGCTGTTGCTTACGTTAATAGACGTGAAGAACAAGCACTTAAGGCACTAGAGTCAGGCGACGAGGAATTAGCAAGACGCGTATTAGAGGATAAAAACAAGCAGCAAGGAAATGCTGACTCTTTGAAGCTATCTTACGAGGAAGCACAAAAGCTTTCTGCTGAATTAAGAGAAAAGCTACAAGAAATGAAAGAAGAATACAATGAGATGAAGATGAAAAAGGACTCTCTCAAAGCACGATCGGAAAGCGCAAAAGCACGATCTAAAGTGAATAAAACGATGTCTGGAATCGGTTCCGGTGCAAAAGCGGGCTTTGAGCGTATGGAGGAGAAAGTAATCCATCATGAAGCAGAGGCGGAAACGTCAGAAGAAATGCGAAGTGTAAACAGGACTTTAGATGATGAGCTAAAACAACTCGATAGAAACAGTGCCGTTGACAATGATCTCGCAGCATTAAAAGCAAAGCTACAAAATAAGAATGAGGCTTAAGGAAAGTTTGTCCGAAAGTATGCCAGTAATAATATGTGCAAACAAAAACGCTTGGTTTTAACGCCAAGCGTTTTGATTTATCAATCAATTTCTACAATAGTAGAAACAGGAATTTCTATTTGTGTATTTACGATATTATCCTCATCTAGAGAAAAATCAGCAATTGCTTCAAACTCGTAGTCTCCAGGTTCTAGCTCATCTAATACAGGGTGAATAAATGTCACTTTATGAGCTTCATCTTTCGTAAGGGTTGTCCTCAATAATGGTTGGTCCATCCCTCCAATATGTTCGAAATCACCATTTACCTCATATATATGAAAGAAAAAGATGCTTCCTCCGTGGAAAATGTTAATTTTATCTTTATCCCCTATATAAGAAATAGTACCGTAAACTTCAAGGTCATTACTATCATTACCGACGTGTATAGATACCTCAAATTCACCATCCTGATTTGTTTCTTCTGAATTTATCAACCTTTCATCGCTACTGCTGGAATCCCTACTTTCCTCTGTACCACATCCGAATAATCCAATCACTAAAACAAAAAAGACAACTTTACTAAAAATAAACCTCAACATGGTCCCTGCCCCCTTTCCAAAATTAGACGATAAAGGATGAAGAATGTTTCAAAAGTTAAGAGAGAAGAACCTAATCACGCAACAGAGGTTGCCCTCCCCCTTAGCCATTGTACTGTCGTGGCGAGGTCATTCTAGTGTAGCCATCGCACCCTCCTTTGAAAGACCAATTTCATAGTAAGCGATAAAAGAGCGGAGCCATTGTCATTCAATCTAAACGCGCTGAAAAAAGTTGCACTGTTGTTTTCCAGTCGACTCGTCGTAGGTTTAGAGACCATATGATAAGTGGGCATCTTAAAGAATGAATTTGTAAAACTAAAAACTAGCTTCACAAGAGAGCACTGAAAAAGTTGTTTTGTACTTTTTCAGTGCCCTCCTTCACAAAGCTAGTTTAAGTTTTTTTCTTATTAGCGTTCTCAGCATGTATAGCTGTTACGTGTATAATTGAAGGGCATTAAAACCTTCGTCCGCCTCCGCGCGAACCACCGCGAAAGCCTCCACCACCGCCTCGTGAACCAAAGCTGGACCCGCCACCTCTTGATCCACCAAATCCGCTTCCGCCTCCGCGAGAGCCACCTCCGCCGAAACCACCACCGAAGCCGCCGCCAAATCCGCCGCCGAATGTCGTCGTGCGTCTTGACATTTGCATCGCTTGCCTACGTCGTCTCGCTTCAATACGATCATGTTCATCCTTCATGTCTTGAATGATTCTTCTACCAATCTTAATTTCACCCATCACACCTTGATAGTTGCCGCGTTCCATATACGCACGAATTTGCGATTCACATGATTGAAAGCGGGACCTGAAGTTAGATGAGAAGAACCCTGAAGCATAGCGTCTTTCTGCGTTGCTATAGGCTGATTTCAAGTCTTCAAATTCGCGCTCCGCTTTCCTTTTTTCATTTAAAACGAAGGTTACTTCACTAGTAAATTCATCTATTCCCCGCTTCGTTTCGTTTGTAATCTCTTTCGCTTTTGTGAGATCAATTGGCACAGTATCAAGTGCAGCCTTCACTTCCACAAGATTTTTTTCGATTGCTTCGAGTGGTCGTTCGTTCACAGGCAATCGGTTTTGTTCCTTTGTCGTTAATGCATCTTGAAGCTTCTCTTGTAGCTCTGTCACAGTTGCAGCGATCGTTTTCGCCTCTTCTTCTAAATTGTCAAACGTATGAAAGCATTCGGCATATATACGCTTCGTGGCGTCGAACTTTTCTAAAAGAACGCGCATTCCCTCAAAGCTCTTTTTATATTGTTGGACATCATCGTTTAACAATTGCTCGATATGAGGTAAAGTCACTTCGATCTCATTTACAAGATCATTCATTTCATTAAATTGTTTTTCTAAATGAGACCAATGAAGATGTGCATACTTATTGTTCAGCCTTTCTAGCTCATTTGCAAAGGCATTATCTTTATTTTTATATTGTTGAATATCGGTTGCTAAAGTTTGCACATGTTCCTTCGTTGTATCTCGATATTCGACTAGCTTTTCAACACGATTTTTCGCTTCGTCTAATCGTTGATAAATTGTATTCAATACTTCACTTCCTTCAGAAGCCTTCCCTTCATCAAGAAGCTGATTTAGCTTCACTTCGTAATCGCGTGCATCTTCAATAAAAACAAATGGGTCTTCATCCGCTAATATGAGACGCTCACGCTTAATATACGACGATACTTCCTCTTGCTTTTCATCTATATGTGTGGCGATTTGCTCATGCGCTTCAAGTAATTGACTTAATAGTGCGAGCTCCTCTTTAAACGTGACAACTACTTTTTTTACGTCTGCAAGTTCATCATTCGCAGCGAGGTAATCAAAGGCATCCTCTAATGCGACTACTTCATTTAATTGACGAGTGACTTTGTCCTTTTGCTCAAGTAACGATTGAAATTGTCTATTCGTTTCTGTTGAAAGGGCCGTGAATTTTTCATTTTGATGCTGTAATGTTTCAGATAAATCCTTTATTTTTTGCGAAGTCTCTAACTCTTTTTTCACTTGGCCATCGACTTCTGCAATTAACCGTTCTAACTCGGCCAGATCATCCTTACATTCTGCCTCAAGTGGCTTTATAGCTTGATAGAATTTCATGAATGATGACCATGGGATCGGTTGTGCTTCTAGTTGTTGCTCACGTTCTTGTACTTTCTTTAGCAATGAGAGAAGCTGTCCATTTAAGTTTTCAAATAATGTCTTCGTACTGCCTTTCGTTATGCTGACCTTTTCGTTCGTTTTGTTATAGGGCTCATACACTTTAGAAAGGAGTTGACGATGCGCTTGCTGCACCGTTGTATAGTACTCCTTCGCTTTTTTTCGTTGAGAAAAAAGAAAGAAAAGATAAACTAGAACGAGTATAGTTATAAAAATACCGATAAAAACAATAAAGCCGTAATTTGCTTGTGTAGTTGTATTACCGCTACCTTCTGCAGGTGGCGGTGGTGTCGTTGCCCCGCCTTCTGAGACCTCTAATCCTTCTATATATGCAAGAAGTGATTCTACACCTGCACCGAACTCCCCATTTTGCGCTTCAGGAATGAATGTATCATCTAACATACGCTCAATCGACTGCCCACCGATCGCACGATCAATATCTGTGCCATTCGCAATTTCTAAATACACCTCACCTTCCTCGTAAGATATAACGAGTACTGCAGAATAGCCTTCAGTACGCACCTCTTCTAAAGTATTAGAGGCGTACTGGCTTATTCCGGCGCCATCCAAGCTGTTTAATGTTTGGATATAATAGTCGTGCTGAGATTGATCAAATGTGTCTCGTATTGACTCTATTTCACTTCCACTAAAAAAATTTCCATCATCATGAATCGAAACAGCAGCTTCTCCATAAAGTGGAAAAAATAACATCACGATGAAGAGTGCACATACCGTTGATTTCAAAAACTGTCTCATATTCCACCTCCAAATTATCTATCCTCATTATAAAGCCAACGATCAGCATATAATAGCTTTCATACTTATTTTTACGTATCAAAATGGGAATAAGTTTCAGACGAATAAGTGATACAGCTATTTTTGCTATCCGCAAAGGAACATATTTTCCTTTTGAAAGTAGCAGGAAAAACCCGTCATGAGTTTTCTCATAACGGGTTTGTGTTTTGTCGTCAGTCAATATCGAGTGCGAGATGTCCTCTCTTTACTGCGAAAGAAACAGTTGTGTCCAATAATGGCCATTGGCGTCGTAGCCGACACCTAAGTGCGTGTAATTTCCATTCATGATGTTCGTTCGATGCCCAGGACTGTTCATCCATGCGTTAACTACGCTCTCCGGTGTGGAAAACCCATGAGCAATATTTTCAGCAGCTGCTCTATAACTGATGCCATAAAAAGTCATCATATCAAATGGAGAACCGTAAGTTGGACTGTTGTGTGCAAAATAACCTACTTGAATCATATCGGTTGATTTCTGCCTTGCTACATAGCTCAAGTTCACATGCAGCTTTAATTCAGAAAGCCCCTCCTTTTTCCGTTCAGCATTTGTTAACCCAAGCACTTCCTTTTCAAAGCTACTAACAGAATGATTCGAAGGAATCGAACCGTTTGTTTTATCTTGCTTAGGTTCCTCTTTTGGTGGCTCTTCCTTTTTTGGTTCTTCTTTCTTTGGTTCTTCTTTCTTTGGCTCTTGCTTTTTAGGCTCCTCTTTTGAAGGGGTGCTTTCTTTACTATTATTTTGTTGTGGCTGCTTTTTTTCGGTTTCCTGCTTCGGTTCTTCTTTAGATGTACTATTGCTGTCGGTGCTTGCAGGTGCTTGCTTTGATTCTTCCTGCTCCGGTGTCTTTGTTGCAATAGGCGTTTCCTCTACATCTTCTTCGGAATCATCTTCTTTAGCTAATTGCTCATCATCTGCTTCCTCTTCTTTGTTTTCATCACGGTCATCTTCGTTTTCCCGTTCTGCTTTCTGATCCTCTTCTTCATCAGCTTCAGCTGTCTCCAAATCATCTACTAGTTCCTCTATTTCCTCTACTGTTTCGTCGTCTTCCTCAATATGCTCATCAGGGCTAGCGTCAACTGCTTCATTTTGAGTAGCAAGCGACGAAGCGATGTATATTGACCCTATTGTGAGAACGAGAATAAGGAGCGATGTAGCCACAATCGACTTTTTGTCCATTCGCTTCACTTTAGAAAAAAATAATTGGACTGTCTCTACTATTCTATTCATTACATTTCCTCCGCACCTTTCTAGCTTCAAATATGAGATGTTATTACTAGATTGATAGAACTTTTATATGTTCACGATATTGAACCCCTATGAACTATTATACTATTAACATAAAGGGACCGGAGAATCATTTTTACATCGACTGTTCGTATGACTTTCGTTCGCTATAATTAGTCATATCCCATTTGAAGTAGTGCGATGGTGCATATGATCATCTCTTTTTCAGGTGAAAATGAAAGTGTTGAACTTTCTGAAGACGAGGGTCCTGGGGAAAAGCAGATTAGGTATGGTCTACAGAGTGTGAGGAGGGCAATGAAGTTGTTCTGTATTTTTCAGTGATAGTATTGTTAGACCGCGGTGCTTACCAATTACCTAGAGAAAGGAAGTGTCCTGAAGCTAAAATATACCTATCATTTTTTCATCCAACACATGAAAAATAAGCACAACGGCACACTTCTAAACATAACATTTGATTCATAGAAATATTATCCAATGATAATTTATAATGAATATATGTTTACATGTATGCTTAACTGGGTAATAACAACCTAAAGGGGATGATAATATGGTTCAAAAATTGTATTATTCTTTCTTACGTAGCTGGCATAATCGTAAGGCTAACCTTTATTTAAAAATGTACTATAGCAATGAAGCTCATGAAAATGCCGAGGAATTTATGAAAAAAAGCTCCTTCCACCATATCAAATACGTCCATTACTTATCAAAAGGCTAAGGGGGACGGTTCTCATTCGCCATTTCGGCGGCAAACAGGGACGGTTCGGAACCAGTGAAAAAGTACTTATCCTTTAAGTATAGACTAATAAATATAAGGTTATTTGAATATAGAAGTTGATGAGACCTGTGCAAACTCGCTTTCCGCGGGCGGCTGGTGAGCCTCCTTGATGCTTTGCATCTACGTAGTCTCACCCCTGCCTTTTCTCCCGCAGGAACGAGCGTCGCTTCGTCGCTAATGCTTCGAGTTGTCTCGACGGATACGCTCCGTAGCATCTGCTCGTAGAGGAAGAGACAGTTACATCGCTTACTCCGGTCTCATCAACCTTTTCTATAATTAGATATATTGAATATTAATACAATAAAATATCAAGATCCCTACTTTTTCAGCGGTCTCGGACGGTTCTTATTAACCAATTTCCTAACAGGCTTTCATTGCCTAAATCTATCAGCTTCCCTACTGTCGGCTGAAAAGAATTCGATTGTTCTGAAAATTATCTATGTACTAAAATCCTAGCTATTTTATACAAAGAATCTCATGAACCTTTATTAACCAGCTCTTGCTTCCTCGCTTGAATAGATTTCAATATGAGGTCTTCTATTTTTTTGATTTGTTCTAGACTAGCATCCTGCTTTATATATCTTACTGTTTTTTTTACTGTTTTCGGATACGTATCGAAGGATTTCATAAGACACCCGCCTGACTTTGATGAATAAACCACAATTGTTCTAGTATTTACTTGATTATTTCCTTTTGATCAATTTTCAACGTATTACTCATTCTTTTTTGTATTAGTGCCATCATTTCCGATGTTGTAACACTAGGGTTTTTATCGGCATTTTGCTTAATCTCTAGCATAAGCTTAGTTAAATCTTTCGTTTCCACGCAACCCCTCCTAGTACTAATTAATCACTCCCCTTACAATAATATAGGTATGTATTACTAATCAACATACAAATTCTAGTAAATTGACGAATATTTATTCATAATCTTATAAAAAGCCTATGAATTTGACAGAAATCTCCCAATTACAAATATATTTAGATTTGGTAAAAAACAGGCGAAGGGGGACGGTTCTCCTTCGCCTTACTCTCAATCCAACTCCTCTAATTCTTTCGTGATCTCCTCTCTCTTTTCATGATATTTTGTGTTCACTACATTAACGGCTTCTCTTAAATCAAATGCATCTGAAATAAAGGTGCTATAGTTACTTTCATTTACAATGCTTTTTAGTGCGCGATCAAACGATTGTACAGTAGTAAAAGAAACGTGTAAACTCTTTTCATTTTTCTTCATTAGTTTTTGAAATTTACTTAAGCTAACAATGTGTTCACTTTTTATTTGTTTAGTATTCATCAAATCATCTATCGTTCGATGAGCGATTACACATTCTTGTTCTACTACTTTAAGTTTCTCAATAAGATCTGATTTCCTCTTTTTCTCAAGCATTTTCTGTTTCATATTTTCTGCTTCTTTTCTAGCCTCTAAAGCTTGCTTTCTATAAACCTCTGTTTCCTTCTGCATTTCCTTCGTAACAGAAATGGTCCATAATGCCACACCAAATGATATGAGAGAAACTACACTAGCAATTGCATGAATTGTGTCCAAAATTACATTTCACCTCCTTAAATTTGGCTAATAGGGACGGTTCGGAACCAGTGAAAAAGTGTAAAAATTAATATATTGTTGCATTATTATTCAAAATACCTAATTAGAGAAAGAGTTGATGAGACCGGAGCAAACGAGGTAACTGCCTCTTCCTCTACGAGCATATTCTTTGAAGCGTATCCGTCGAGACAACTCGAAGCATTAGCGACGAAGAAACGCTCGTTCCTGAGGGAGTAAAGGCAGAGGTAAGACCCCGCAGATGCGCAGCATAGAGGAGACTTACCAGCCGCCCGCGGAAAGCGAGTTTGCATAGGTCTCTTCAACCCCTATATTCTAATAACCTTATATTTATTAGGAGGCTCTCTAAATGCAAGTACTTTTTCACTGATTCCGGACGGTTCTCGTTTGCCTTCATTTGGGTTAATGGGTATGGTTCTTGTTTGCCTTGAAATGGCAAACAAGAACCGTCCCCACTTGCCGAAATAGGACTATTTTACCTGAAAATCCTTGAAGTGTAGTTGAAATGCGTCGAAATATGTATATTGATAGTAAGTATGTTTTTTCAACTAATGGAGGATGGGGTGAGTATATGAAAGAACAATCTGTAAAAAAAGACAAAGATAGTAATTTTACACTAGAACAAAGAGATCTAATTAAACGTAATGCAATAGTATTTAAAGCTATTTTATTTGTTAGTATATTAACAGTTGCTCCTATATTATCAATGGGGGGTGACATTACTAGTTATCTATGGATGTTAATGGGTACTCAAATCTTTATATTAAGTGTTTTTGCCCTTTTACATTTTAAAAGAAAGCTAATAGGGTTTCTCCCTTATATTGCTATTGGTGGAACAGCAATATCAACGACACTTTCTTTAATATTTATGCCTGCCTTAACCAATGTATTTTCAATTTACTATTTAATCATACTTGCACTTATTTATATGAATCGAAAAATATCGTTAACTGTCCAAGTGTATGGTTTCCTTATGCTAGCTTATATTTTGTTTTTACAGAACGATCTATTAAATATTAGTAGTGAAGATCAAATCACTTACATCATCTACTATATTTTAATCACAATATTAATGCTGGCTTTACTTCAAGTAACACAACACATTAATGCTGAAATGTCTAAATTTAGAAAAGATAGCCAGCTTTTACTTGAGCAGCAAAAAGAAGAGAAAGAAAAAATGGTGGAACTTGTTTCGAATGTCACATCTAATTTTAATATTGTTTCTTCTGCAAGTGAAGATAATAACAGTTCCTTTAGTGAGATGAACGCAACATTCCAAGAGATTGCGAGTGGTGTCAATTCACAAAATGAAGCTACTGTAGAAATTAATGAATCAGTAACAGCGATGCGTGAAAGCATGCAGAAGATGGTGCATTCTATGTCGCTATTAAAAACTGGGGCAACTGGCGCATTACAATTATCTAGCAACGGACAAGATGAAATTGAAACATTAACATCAACAATTAACGAATTTAAACTAGAAGTTGATTCCATGTCAGTTGACATTAGTGATCTCATAAAAAATCTAGAAGAAACAAATCAATTCAGTAATACTATTATGGAAATAGCAGCGCAAACAAACCTACTCTCGCTAAATGCAAGTATAGAAGCTGCAAGGGCGGGAGAACACGGAAGAGGATTTGCAATAGTTGCAGATGAAATTAGAAAATTATCTGATATGACTTCACAGGCTGCTGAACAAATTTCGAAACACCTCGAGCATTTTTCGTCTCAATCAGATTTAACTAGAAAAAGAATGCTGCACGTTGGGGACCAGATGGAAAAAAGCTATGATGTAACGAAAAAAACAAATGAATCATTTAATGAGATTAACGAAGCTATCGAAAAGGTAACTCAGCTTTCTATGGACAGTAACAATTTAATAACAGATATTACTTCAACAGTAGATGTCATTCATTCATCTACGGAAGAGTTAGCTTCTGTTAGTCAACAATCTAGCGCTTCTTTAGAAGAATTAATTGCTACGCTAGAAACTTTGTTGGATGGCAACTCTACAAGTTTACAAAGTATAAAACAAATTGAAAACAAATTAAAAGAAATAACGTAATGAAAGCTTAACAATCCAGAGTTTTATCCTATATATCAAAAAACATCTCTTAATGAGATGTTTTTTATTATGGAACAATGTTTAAAGTTTTCACACCCGCTTCTGATGTCCTGTTAGTCGTATGAATGACGTGTATAAACCTCACAGCTCATTTCCTGTTCATTTAACCTTCTAAGTTTTCACTATGCAGCTTATCAGTTTCTCCCCTTAACTTTTGATTATCAAAAACTTTAAAGAATGGATACCAGATGATAAATGCGATCGTTAAATTTACTAATAGTAACATAATCGCTTGAAAACTCGGGCTAATAATGAAGGTTGAAATACCAAATGGTAAATACCAGAGATGCATGACTGATTGTGGAATATCTACTATCCCAACATTTAAAATAATATAGGTTACGGTTGGTAACATGATCCCATTTAACCACATTGGCACCATAAGTATCGGATTAAACGCGATAGGCGTTCCGAAGATCACCGGTTCATTAATATTAAAATAGGATGGTGTAATCGTTACCTTTCCGAGCGCCTTTAAGTGTTTAGATTTCGCAGAGACTAACATTAGGATGACGAGTGGTAGTGTCGACCCCATTCCACCGAACCATATCCAAGCGATTAAAGTTTCCATTACGTGAATGTTGTTTGGAGATAACCCTTGGCTGACGAGTATTGAATTCTGTTCGACTCCAGCAATCCAAATTGGAAATAAAATTGGGAACAGCGCCCATGGACTAATACCAAAAGAGTACAGGAAAACACAAATAAAAGTAATAAATACAAAGCCGATAAAGCTTTGTCCTATTTTATTTAACGGTTCGAAAGCGCTTAAAATTCCACTATATAGATCAAAGCTGCCTACAATGGTCAACAACCAGCCAGTTACTAGCAGGAATAATATTGGTAATATCGTATCAAACCAAACGATGATAAAATCTGGTAGAGAGCTTGATTTTTTAAAAAATGAAAATTTACTGAACTGGTAAAACACGAATCCAACAAATATTCCGACGAAAAGAGACACGAACATTCCGTTAGCGCCAAAACGTTCGAATGCAAATGTTATTGTACCTTCTGTAAATTCAGGTGCTAACAGCATGAGGAACAAAGCTACTCCAGTAAGGGCCGCTACAAGTCGACGATCTTCTTTCTGAAGCTTATCCATGATGTAATACGGTGCTAAAAAGGCAATAAACAAACTGATAAGCCCGAAGGAAAAATCACTTATCGGATGCAAATTGGGCATGCCCGGTATATAATCATTTAATATTGAAATAAGAGTGATAAGAGACCCGACAAGTATGAGTGGTAAAACGCCAGTTATCGCTCCTTGTATAGCAGCTACCCATGGATTACGAGTCACCTTATTCATTCTAGGTGCAAATGACTCATTCATCCATTCAATAATCTTCTTCATCTAATTGCTCCCCCCTCTTTCTGGCTAATGAGGCTAATGGGCTAATGGGGACGGTTCTCGTTCGCCGAACTGTTCTCATTTTCCTTTCATTAACCAAAACTATCATAACTAACCCCCAAAAAATAGCATTGTAATAGAATAAGCGCGCCGTAAGTTTCTTTGAGATTACAATTGTCTCATATTTTATAGTGCAAGAGAACTATTTGGCAAGTGAGAACCGTCCCTGTTAGCCGTTTAGCAGTTTGGCAAGGAAGGTCCGTCCCTGTTAGCCACTGTATTTCATTAAAATGTTCTATCTGGTAAAATATAGAATATAGGTATTTGGTTTCTGCATGGACTCCTGATTATAACAATTTTTTATCAATCTTTGTTCAAAAAAACAAGGGGTACAAGTTCCATTTAGAATCTTCTACTAAGGTAATGAAGTTAACAGATTCTATGAAGCTATTGAGCAGAAGAAATTTTATGATAAATTGATCGATCGGAAGATTCAAAATAGCATCCCTTGAGGAAGCCAAAACTATTGATCTGGTTGATCCCCCTATGTCTATTATGAGTGAGAAACAGTTGGGGAGAAGGAGGAATTAATGTTTGAAAAAAAATTAATAGTTACTGCTAAGAGCATGATCGTCTATATTGTTTTATTGTTTTTATGGCCTATAATACTTCATATATTTAGTTTTGAACGGATGGGCGCAGCTTATCAATTAGAGGATTCGTTTATTTTTGTACTTTGGTTTTCCGTGTATGGGCTTCCTATTATTTTGTTGACGGCATTTCCGGTAACTGTCTTAGCGGGGTGGATTACTAGGTCGTTGAATGGATTTATTCGAATTTCCGTTAACTTTTTCGTTCATATAGGGGCGGCTATTCTGGCGAGCGTCATTCTTTTTAAAGGGGAGCATGAAGTCGCTTCTCTTGCAATCGTAGTTGCTGCAGTCTTTTTCATGTTTGATGAGTACCCTCGATATACAAGTAAAAAAGGTAAGTTTTTGATGAGTATGGTGCCTGTCGTTGTTCTTTTTATTTCACTTATTCCTGTTGGGATACATAACTACCAAGTCTCGATGGAGATGGAACAACTTGAGCGTAATGGGTTCCCTTCACCTGTTATAAAGATTAACGACAGAGAAATTGAGGTTTCTTTAAATAGAGCAAGTTACGATTCTATTGGATTTGAAAATTATCATGTTTTTGATCCATACCTTCTACCTAAGGGGATTTTGCAAGATCCGCAATATGATATATACGAAATCAACGAAGGGGATATAATATCTCTTTCATTAAATCAAGGTATGGTTAAGAATTTCACAGCAGATATAACGTATATCATGGGAGGTACGATATTTTCGGAAACAATATCCGATAAAAATAATAAATTTGTTGTTCCGGATGACTTAGAGCCTCAATCTCTATCGATAGAAATAAACTGGCCACGTCACCAAATGTCGGTAAGTGTAATGGCAAAATAGCTTGAGTATGTTCAGCTAATGGGGACGGTTCGGAACCAGTGAAAAAGTACTTACACTTATGTGTAGACTAATAAGTATAAAGTTATTTGAATATAGAAGTTGATGAGACCTGTGCAAACTCGCTTTCCGCGGGCGGCTGGTGAGCCACCTTCATGCTTTGCATCTACGTAGTCTCACCCCTGCCTTTGCTTCCCGCAGGAACGAGCGTTACTTCGTCGCCTTATGCTTCGAGTTGTCTCGACGGATACGCTCCAAAGCATATGCTTGTAGAGGAAGAGACAGTTACCTCGCTTGCTCCGGTCTCATCAACTCTTTCTCTAATTAGGTACTCTGAATAATAATGCAACAATATATTAATTTTTACGCTTTTTCAGCGGTCTCGGACGGTTCTTGTTCGCCGAACTTCTTTAATTTCCCCTATACTCACAAACATCTTCATGATTAATAGAATATAGATTTAGCGTACTGCAGTTTCTATGTGATTACAATCGTCTCATTTTTTATAGTGCAAGAGAACTATTTGGCAAGTGAGAACCGTCCCTATTAGCCTTATAATTCTTACCTTTGAAAAAAAAACGGTTCTTATTTGCCGAGTTATTTGGCAAATAAGAACCGTCCCCATTAGCTTAGTTGTTTTTTTCTTATGGTTATTGTTGTGTAGCCTATGGTCATGAGGAGTAGGCCGATTAGGATCATATTGTACATGTTTGTTGCTGTTGCTGGTAATGTTTCGTCAGTTTCTTCTGTAGATTGTTCCTCAACAGTGACATCTGTTCCAGCTGTTTCTTCATCGTTGTTCGGTGTTGTTCCTTGCTCTGGATCTTGTTGGCCGCCTTCTGTTGTGTCACCTTGTTCTGGAGCATCTTCTCCTTCTTGTCCAGGTGCTTGATCGCCATCTTGCTCAGGAGATTCTCCATTACCTGTATCAGGCACATCATTATCTCCATTTTCTTGTGAAGGGTCTTCTTGTTCGGGTCCATCTTCTTCAGTTCCGCCCTCATCTTCAAGGGATGCGACTGCAAATAAAGCGAACGTACTAAAGTGTGTTGTAGATCCTACAATAAATTGCCCATCATCAGACAGTGTACCTCCATATTCATGGCCATGAGCATCTTCACTTACCCATTCCGTCCCATTAAAGTAGAAGATTTTTATATCTTTCGATGTATCGACGTCAGCATTTAACTTAAATGCAATTGAAATTGGCTCAGTGAAGCTCGTGATTTTTTCTCCATCTTGCCATACGTTAAACGTAAAAATATTACTTAATGCTTGATCGGCATGTGGGAGTGCATCATTATTTTCTGTCCACGATACAGTGACATCCTTAGAAGAATCTAACGTGCTGACAGGGATTGTTAGTTTTACCCCTGCAGTTTCTAAAGGTAATTCCGTCACATTAACTAGTTGATCGGCTGTAAATGATTGTGTTGCCGTACCATCAACGACAGGAACCGTCACAGTTCCACCAGCGTTGATTTCCTCAACAATTGGATCAACCTCAGGCTCCTCGATAAACAAGCCTTCGTTTCCTGTGAAAACGATGTTGTCGATACGATTCGTACCAAATGTACCTACTGTATTCCCGTTTATAGCAACATCTGAAGTATTTAGCCATCTAATAAGAACTGACTCATTGTTTTCTACTTCTGCTGGTAAAGCGAGTTGATCGATGACGCCAGAGTTCCAATTGTTCGCAACAACAACTTCGCCGCCAGGAACAACACTCCAGTTTTCACCATCAAGGCTATATTGTACTTCAAAATCTCTTGGCCCCGTGTTCGATCCAAACTGACGAGAGGATAGCGTAATGTTTTTATAGCCTAAAGTAGAGATGTCTACTACCCAATAGCTTCCCTCTGTCCAACCATTCGCATTAACTGCTCTTGAGTTAGATCCATGACCGGCAACGTAACCAGTAATATCAGAACCGACGGTCTCGATTGTTACGCCAGTATTAGCTTCTATACCACCTGTTGCAACTTCTGATTCTCCATCGAAATGCCAGCTTACTAGCTCGACAATTTCAGGATTGACAGTTAAAACAAATTCCTTCGTTTCTACTAGTTCACCCTTCTGAAGTGTTGCTGTTAAAGTAACAGAAACGCCTTCATATAACGGGTTTGTCACTTCACCAGTAGGAGAAATAACTTCTTCATTACTAGATTCCCACGTAATAACAGATCCATAGGAGCCTGTAGTTTCAAGCATAACGTCTTGTGTCACATTGGCAGCAGAATCACTTCCTTGGAATCCGATGCCTAACGCATTTTTATCCATATCAATCACTTCTTGATCCGTCATCTCAAGCGGGGTGTAACCTAAATGCTCTGCTTGTGCTCTTGTGAAAAAGACGCGATATTCCGGTTCAATGATTGCATAGTGGTCAGGTGCCACATATTCTTTCGTTTTAAAATTACCTACATAGCGTGAAAGTCCCGTGTCGCCACGCTCTCTAGCACGGAACACAAACGGTTCCTCTAAAAGTGGATCTTCAGGGTTGTAAATGCCTAACTGGTTTTCTCTCGCATATTTTGCTGCTTCAGCATATTCCTCAACTGTATCATCCTCAAACGGATAAATGAAATACGTTGACGCATAGCCAGCGCGAACCATTTCTAAATTCGTGTTCACACCATCTAACGTAATTACTTCTGCAAGAAGACGACCAAAGCTATCTAATGGTTCTTCCCCTAAACGTATGGTCACTGTATCGCCTACACTTAACATCGTTTGCATATGTGCAGTTGCATTATCACCGTGACGCATTTGATTTTCATCTAACTCATTATGCACAGCGTGATATGTTTCAGGTGTATCCATGTTTAGAAAACGAACATTCGTCGCACCTAAAATCGGTGTTGCCAATCTAATCGTATCACCATCTGTCACATTAGCGACAACCGCTTCGTACTCGCGATTTAATGTCGTCGGCTCATCTCTCTGCTCCGCAAGCTTGACAAAATCAGCGTTACTTCTAGGCAGCACTTGATACGTCGTATTAAACTGACTGGAAATAGCTGTAACCTCATACCACGTATGCTCTTCTAGCTCAGAAAGGTCAAAGCCTGTGCTTTCCCAAATGCGAATATCTACTGCATCAAAATCGTCATTAATGATAGAGATTGTCACCCCACCATTAAAGTAATCGTTAATATTACGAATATAGCCTTCAAATTGCACAAGTTGACCTTCATAAGATTCTGCTAAACTAGCATCCATGTAAGTTGAGAGGTCAATATTTTTCGCTGAAACTTCTTGGTTTCTCTCAAGTACTTCGACGTCCGTCACTGCCAACTGTGTTACTTGATTAAATTCTCCAACAGTACCAGTAGCTTTTACAAGGTCTCCTTCTTTTACACTTGGAAAGTCATTGGCGTCAAAACTAAAAAGCTGAATTCCAGCAGCTTCGTCTTGTATATATAAAGAAAAGTTATTACGATGTAGTAGTCCTTGATCGATGTTCGCAACACCAATCACTGTCACTTCTTCTCCTGACATCGCGCGCGCATCAGAAATAGATGTATATGTAGGACAGTCTTCATCTCCTGGTACCTCTGGATCCGGCGTCTCGCCAGGTGCACCTGCTTCATCTAATGGGGCCGCTTCAATGATGACATCATCTACGCGATTCGTTCCAGCTCCACCTACTGTACCGCCATTAATGGAAACGTCCGATGTGTTTAACCATCTTAAGAAAACTGTTTCTTGATCATTTACTTCTGTAGGGACTGAAATTTGATTTAATATACCTGTTGTCCAATCGTTCCCAACTTCAAAATCAGCTCCAGGAACGCTCGTCCACGTTTCACCGTCTAGACTATACTCTACCGTGAAATCTTTCGGACCTGTATTTGATCCTCTGTGCTTGGAAGAAAAACGAATATCTTCATAGCCTTCCGTTGTAAACTGTACGAACCAATAGCTTTCTTCAGCTGAATTCCATCCATTAGAATTGAGTGCTCTTGATCCACTTTGGGATCCAAGGACATATCCAGTAGGACTAGCACCAGCGATCGAAAATTCTTCGTTTAAGTTCCCTTCAATCCCGCCAGTAGCTAACGGAGTATCTTGATTAAAATCCCACTCTACAAGCGTCACCGTATCTGCTTGAATGTCCGCTTGTGCCGACACTGGAACAAATGCAGATAAGATCTGGGAAAAAACTAAAACTAATGCTAAAAATAAAGGTAAAATATTCATTCTTGATGTGGTTCTATTAATCATACTTTCCCTCCTAAAATATTGATCTCAAAAACAACTATTACATTATAACTTAATTTTTATAGATTTATAGGTGTTTTTTATTAATTTATTGTAAAATTACTTAACATTGACTTAATATTTCTATTTAATGTTCGGGAATTACGGCTAATGGGGACGGTTCTTATTAGCCAAATCCGAATTCATTCCAATCTATTTTAGGTGTTTGCAACGCTTTTGATTATTCATAATCGAATAGAATGCTTCCCTTTTTCAAACTGACTTTGGCAACCTCTATTCAGATCCTTATTTAATAACTATCATTCGCTAAGTTTTCATTGTCGTATTTTCTAAAATAAACTGTGATATTTGATTCTAACAAGATAAAACTAATCAAAGAGGAGAACATCTCATTAATGAGATGCAGAAGATGTCTCGAGATATTAGAGCTAGCTCCTAGCAATGGCTAACTCGCCACAGTAACAGTAAAAGCCCACTATAAGGTTATAGTGGGCGCGGGAGGAACAGCTTCTTTTTTAAGAGAATGATTTTGTAATTTCTTCTGCACTTTTTGATGTATTATTCATTAATTGTGCAATAGCTTGATAGTCCTCAGTTAAGTTTTCTATTGTTGCGCTTACCTCTTCTAAGCTTGCTGTTGTTTCTTCAATAATTGCTGCTAATTCAGCAGTCGATCCTTGTACACCCGTAACCTTAGACTGGGCATTACCTGCTAAATGAGTACTTGTACTCACAGTCTCACCAAGGTGAACTAGCATCGTTTGTATTTTTGCAAAATACGTTGTCACTTCATCGGTTGAATTGATCCCTTTAGCAATATAACTATTACAGAGATTGATCTTTTCAAATGCATTTTTATTGCTAGCATTTAACTTAGACAAGTTTTTCGTTATTTCCTCTGTCGATTCATTCGTTAACACGGACAGCTTTCTAATTTCTTCTGCAACAACAGAAAATCCTTTTCCTGCTTCTCCGGCTCTTGCTGCCTCAATCGAAGCATTTAATGCTAATAAATTTGTTTGTTCTGTAACATCTGTAATTTTTCCATTCAGCTTGTTTGTTTCAACAATTGTATCTGATAAAACTTTAAACGTGCCTTGTAGATCATGCACAATATTTTTTAATGACGTTATATCTTCGTTTAACTCTACTACTTGTTGTTGACCTAGTTCTGCTATTTGAGTAGATTCCTTTGATTCCTCCACTAGTTCCGTTGATACCGCAGTTAGCTGTTCCATTGATCCCTTTGTATCCACGGAGCTTTCCGATATTTCCGTAATACGTTCTGCTTGGTTTTGACTTCCTACTGATACCTCATTTATTGCAAGCTTCATTTCCTCTTGCGCTTGCAAACTAGTTTGAATTTTTTCATTCACGAGTTTAATGGAATGCAAAATTTTTGATACATTTGTTTCTAATTGCTGCTTTTGTTCTTCCTTTGTTTTCGCTTCTTTTTCTGATGTGTCAACAAACTGCTGTAATTGAGCAAATTGCTTTTTGTTTAAATAAATTAATACGCCTAGTACAAGACCCATGAGAATGTAGATGAAAATTGACATTGTATAGATGCTTTCCAGTACTTCCGTTTTGTCTTGATGCAAAGTATTAGCCATTATGATTGTTAATAACCCCATACTATACCCGATTGCAAAAACCTTTATGTTGAAGTGTACCGCTGATATTAATGTCAAAAATATAGCAATTAACACAACATCCGTTGACGGTCCAAATAAAAATAACGATGAAAAGGTAAACACGTAAATGGCAATAATGCTACTATACGGAAAAACAACTGGTTTCTTTATAACTAATTGGAATACTACAAATAATAATATAAAAACTAACAACTCAGATCCGTAAAAAATTACCCGATCCATTCCACCTTGAGCTAGTGACCTCAGTAATCCTGTTATTAAAGAAATGGAAAAACTAATTAGCATGAGCAAGTTTTTCTTTTTTACATCCTGTAGCTTCATGTTATCTATCGCTGTCATGTTAAACCTCCAAAAAATTTATACTTCTCAACTACTATTTTACTTCATAATTCGACAAAATAATAGATAATATTAGCGAGATTCGACATAATTTGACTTTCGGTTAATGGGGACGGTTCTCATTCGCCAAACCCGAAAGCTATCTATGCTTTCTTATTCGATTGACTCGATGGATGTACATATGAGAAACCGAAGAATAAATTGAGTTTTTAAGCTTACTACAGCTTCAATCATCACTATGACAGCTGAAAGATATAGTCTATCTCCGATGAACACTTTTCACAGTCCTAAAGACAGTAACCTTATTTTTTCATTGTCGAATATCTTAAAATAAGCTATGATATGTAAGTCTATCAATATAAAAACGATCATAGAGGAGAATACTATAGCATGCGTAAAATTTTTCTACTAACTACACTTCTAATTTTTTTAGCAGCATGTAGCAAGACTGACGGGAATATTGAGGATTATGTTCACTTCAATCATAGTGTTCCTGAGTTTGATGGTTATGAATTGGCACTTGCTGATGTCTCACCGCGTAAAGGAAATGCAGATTCACTTTCTTTGTATTACTATGATGAATCGAACATACCAAGCAATCGAGATACATTAAGTGAAGCAGAGAAAAAAGAAATTAGTGAAGCATATGATATAAAGGCGGTTTATGGTTCATATAGTGACTACATTTATCATAGATTACATCTTTATCAACAAAACAAGCCGTTTGAAGATGGATTATTTGGAACGATTGTTACTATCGATAGTCATGATTTCAATTATGCTAAAGGTGATAGTGATGGTGAACCAATCCTTATCGTTCAAACAGAATATAATGACACATTTTATAGAATGATTCTATTTCTCGATGACGAAGCTACTGATGACGAAATTGAAGAAATGATAGGCAGCTATTTCTCTGTTGTCTTTGAATACGAAAAAACATCTCATTAATTGAGATGTTTTTTCGCTAATGGGGACGGTTCTTGTTTGCCTGCAAGTGTTTGGCAAACGAGAACCGTCCGGAACCAGTGAAAAAGTACTTACCCTTTAAGTATAGACTAAAATATATAAGGTTATTTGAATATAGAAGTTGATGAGACCTGTGCAAACTCGCTTTCCGCGGGCGGCTGGTGAGCCTCCTTGATGCTTTGCATCTACGTAGTCTCACCCCTGCCTTTTCTCCCGCAGGAACGAGCGTTTCTTCGTCGCTAATGCTTCGAGTTGTCTCGACGGATAAGCTTCAAAGAATATGCTCGTAGAGGAAGAGACAGTTACCTCGCTTGCTCCGGTCTCATCAACTTTTTCTATAATTAGATATATTGAATATTAATACAATAAAATATCAAGATTTCTACTTTTTCAGCGGTCTCGAACCGTCCCCATTAGCCATTAGCCTAGATTAACTGATAGTGCTGTAAAAGTGTTATTGATGTGGCTAAAAGAACAATATTAATTATAGTGAAGGCAATGATAGCTAGTTTCACTTTTCGTTTATTTTTAATTAATAGATAGATCATTAGCGCAGTTATCGGCACGGATATATATGGTAAAGGAGTAGCGACTTGTAAATACCATGGTAGGCCGAACATCAAGTTATTTATATTTTCAAGTCTCTCAAAGGCATAAATAACAGTAATGTAAAAAAATAAATGGGCACACACACCGATACCGTTGAGTTGCCAAAGTAGTGATCGCGATTTCCAGCTTTTTTTCACAACATCTCTAATCGCTAATGATATCCACGCAAGTAAAACGATTGTAAACCATACAATTAATACAGTGAAAGTGCTTCTGTGTGTATTGGGTGATTGCCAGAAATTAGTTTTTACCAAAGCTCCATACCCCGGCAACGCATGGGTTACCTCCCCATTTGAATCGACGTGAAAAACTAGTGTATTCCCGTTTTCCTGATTTTTAAAAACAAAATCATCTATTTGAATATAATCAGCGCTGCCACTCGCATCGGTAACGGTGATTCCATTATCATTAGCTGTAATATTTGTAGCGGGTACAAATAAGCGCATGATTTTTGAAGGGTCACTTAAACTCACTCTCGTATCATAGTATTCCCCCTCAAAACTTGTTCGGTTTGTTGCTACGAAGTTTGTATAGTTGGAGGATACATGTATTGAATACGGATACAACGTTGTATCGATCATTTGATATAAATTCTCCAACATATGTATTGCTTCAGGTCCCGTCGCACTAAAAAACATCCCGAAACTTCTCGTATGATCTAAGATTAAGGTAGAATAAGTACTGTTTGTTGCCCCAGTGTGTGACGTCACATGAAAATCTGGCACATTGTACTCGAAAAAGCCATAACCAATTCCCTTCTGCAATGAATGATGCCTAAATTGGGCATGATGCATCTCGGAATGAGATGTATTCGTCAGAAGATGCTTCCCTTTATATTCACCTCTGTTTAAATGTGCTTCTATATAATGCGACATATCCTCCGCGGTAGCAAGAAATGCCCCAGCAGGATACAAGCCATTTAAGTCGTAAACTGGTGCTGGATTATAGTCACCTTCCACATAGTTATATTCCTTCACCAGATATTCAAGTGCTTCACTTGTTATCCTCGGATGTGTATTCCTCATTTCTAACGGTTCTAAAATATTTGCACGAATATATTCTTCATAAGTCATCCCCGTCACATCTTCAATGATTGCCCCTGCCAAAGCATATCCATGATTACTATATTGAATGAACAACCCTGGCTCACGAATACGCTCTGGCAAATTTTCTTGTAAATA
Organism: Evansella cellulosilytica DSM 2522; assembly: GCF_000177235.2. NCBI lineage: Bacteria > Bacillati > Bacillota > Bacilli > Caryophanales > Bacillaceae > Evansella > Evansella cellulosilytica. Next base: position 4,147,574 of record NC_014829.1, read on the forward strand.
CATTTGAAGCGGGAGTGCATTCTCAAATTGCTCTGATTGCATTTTAACTATTTTTTCATCAAATCCAGCAGTATGCGTAAGAAGATGGTTCAATGTTATTGGCTGATCAAACGTTTCAGGCACCCGGATATTTTTCAAATATGTATTCACATTTTCATTCAAATCTATCTTCCCCTCTTCAACCAGCTGCATAATAGCAATTGCAGTGAAGGATTTAGTGATCGAACCAATACGAAAAAGTGATCGATCATAACGGATAGGGTTGTTAGTCTTTAAATCTTCTACTCCAAAACTAACGTGGTAGACTTCTCCATTATGAACAAATACAAAAACGCTTCCTGTAACTTTCGATTCCATTTCCCAATTTTTATAGAATTCTCGAATCTCACGCTTGAATATTTCATTAGTGATCTCAGATAGCTCCTCATTAGCATGTATATCAAGTGGCTCGAACATAAATATTAGGATGAAAAATAGAATGGATTTTTTTAAGACCCACTTAGACTTCAACATAGACACCTCCAGTGTATTAGGTGATTCCTTATTTCTAACAATATTTTTGTTCTTTAAGACAACAGCGTTACAGTATATGACAGGTTGCTTTATTGTCATTTTATTGCAAGGTTGGCGGATGTTTTGGGGCTTAAACTTACGCTAAGGACAACAACTATATTTAATATAAACATTATCGTTTTACAACCATTTCCACATCCTACAAATCACCTTTTTTTACGCTAATGGGGACGGATCTCGTTTGCCTGCAAGTATTTGGCAAACGAGATCCGTCCCCATTAGCCACATTAGCCAGAATGCGAGAGAAGAACTTGGTAATACTAACATTGAATAAAATGTTAAAAGTTGGTGGTTGTATGAAACAGCTTGTTACTACGGGAATTAACGGTCTAGATAGCCTTTTGAACGGTGGTATTCCAAAGGGAAATGGCATCATTGTAGAGGGAGCACCTGGAACTGGAAAAACAACGATGGGAATTCAATTCTTATACCATGGTGCCTTAAATGGAGAGAATGGATTATATTTATCATTTCAAGAATTCCCCGATCAAATTTATAGTGATATGAGCAATTTTGGCTTCAATATTAAAGAACTTGAAAAGCAAAAATTATTAAAAATTGTCTTGCTCTCCCCTGAAGTTCTTTTAGAGGAAATGTTCATTCCATCAGGGCTATTTGAAGAGTTAGTAGAAGAATACGGATGTAAACGTATTGTTATTGATAGTTTGAGTATTTTTAAACATTTAGAGGAAGATGTTCATAAATTAAGAAAGTTAATTTACTCTTTTAAAAATATTCTTGGAAAGTACCGATTAACATCACTGATCATTTCAGAAAGGTATACAAATAATCAAGAGTTACCTTTTGAACATTTTATTTTTGATGGATTGATACAACTTAATTATAGGGAGAAATTTGATGAGTATAAGGAAAGAACACTTGAAATTTTAAAAATGAGAGGTACAAAGATAGAAGAAGGTGAACATACGTATCGACTAACGGATGAAGGGGTATATATACTTCCTTCTTATAGAACGTTACATATTCAAAGGAGCATTAGTCAACATATCTCTACCGGTAATAAAGTTATAGATGAAAATTTAGATGGCGGGTTGCAACAAGGTTTAATTTATTTAATTGAAACAGATAGCACATCGATGTACAAATATATCGTTTCATCATTTGTTAGTCAATTAATGAAAAAGTCCCAAAATTTTACGTACCTACTTCCTAGTATGATTACGATTCCAGAAATTAAAGCTCTGTTAGAACAGTTCGGAATAAATTTGGAGAAATATTTATTTGAACATAAAAGTGTATTTATTGAACAATTCGAAAGAACTCCCCCTACTTTTTTAAATGGTTATGTACATAGTGTTTCGCACCTTAATAATACGGATTATCGCTCCTTTGTCTTAAATGATTTAGGAAAATTAGTTCGAGAAAATAGCAAAACTGATTGGTTTACAATATACAATATTAACTCTGTTATAGATAAACGAGGAAAAAGTTTTGTATTAGATTTATATCCGGAGCTCGTTGCATTGCAAAAGGAATTAAATATGAGTGCTTTTGTGGTAGCTAACATCGATAAATTGGACAATGACGTTATTGCATTACTTCAGCACAAAGCAAATGCCATCATTAAAACTTGGAGAAATAACAAATATCAGTATTTGCAAGTAATGAAATCCCAATCTGGCATCTTCTCTCAACCATATATTGTAGAGTCTGTAGATGCCCCACCTTTTTTTAGATTAATATAAAAAAGGAGACTTCTCATGAATATGAAACAAAAGCGTATTTTGCAGCAGGAATGCATACAGTTTTTTTATAAAAACGAGAACAGCTACGAAACTGCAAACAGCCTTGCTACAAGGTTAGGGAGAATGGAAAGCCAAGTGAAAGCGACATTACAACACCTCGTTTTATCGTCCCACTTGAAAGAGAGAAAAGTAGGATCTCATCATGTATATTTTTTAAATACGGAAAAAGACACCTATAAACATGAATTTTCTGAAACGGAAGAAAGTAAATTCTCATTAATAATTGAAAAGGTTCAAAAATTAGACATACTTAGCCAAAGGGAAAAAGAGGTAATCATTCACATATGTAAAGGCTTAGATAACGCGAGTATTGGAGAAAGTTTAGGTATAAGTCCCCATACAGTAAAAAATCATATTAGCAACATTTATCAAAAATTAAATGTAAAAGACCGCTTACAGCTTATAAAAGACCTTTACCATTAAAAGTAAAGGCAAACAGGGACGGTTCGGAACCAGTGAAAAAGTACTTACCCTTTAAGTAAAGACTAATAAATATAAGGTTATTTGAATATAGAGGTTGATGAGACCTATGCAAACTCGCTTTCCGCGGGCGGCTGGTAAGCCTCCTCTATGCTATGCATCTGCGGGGTCTTACCTCTGCCTTTGCTCCCGCAGGAGTCTAGCTTGCTCCGGTCTCATCAACCTTTTCTATAATTAGATATATTGAATATTAATACAATAAAATATCAAGATTTCTACTTTTTCAGTGGTCTCGGACGGTTCTCATTAGCCAGCTTGGCTAATGAGAACCGTCCCTCTTCGTCCTAATAGGTTACTCTTCCTATTTGCTTCAAGTCATACGAAAGGTAATAGGAAGCGCTGGGGATTGTCAGACAGCGAAGATAATAGGAAAATTGAATGAGAAAAAGCTATTGGAAAGGTGTTTTAAAATGGAGTCCTCACAAGATTTTTATCACTTATTTCAGCCCATTATCAATACTAATTTCCCTGAAAAACCTATTGGATATGAAGCATTTATTAGAAACAGACATGAAAAAAATCCTCTCAAAATTTTTGAAAAAGCTAGAAAAAATAACTCGCTTTTAGAAATAGATCTTCATTCGATAAACTGTGCATTAAAATATGCAGATAGCAGTAACTCCGCTTACCATCTATTTATCAATATTTTTCCATCTACTCTAGTAAGCGATGCATTCCTAGCGTTACTTGATAAAATAGTAAATAAACCAGTGATTTTAGAAATAAATGAAGCAAATGAAGAAACTACAATATGGAATAACCCATTACTAAAGAAAAACATCCTCTTGCTACAGGAACATAATATCAAATGGGCTCTTGATGATGTAGGAACTGGCCAAGCTTCTATACAGCGAATATTTGAATATCAACCTAACTACATAAAACTCGATAAATATTTTTCCAATGAGTTAAGTGCTAGAAAAGAAAAGCAAAAAGTAGTTACTTTCTTCGTTGATTTAACTAAATATATGGGTTCACATTTCATTTTGGAGGGCATTGAGAAGGAAACAGACCTTAAAATTGCAAAAGAGCTAGGTGTTAGGAATGTACAAGGATTTTTATTTGGTAAACCGCAAAAAGAAATAAGTCATCCTAGGAGTGATTGTTGTGCATCAAAAGTTAACTAACAACATGAAAAAAGTCAAATTTGGATTGAGAAGTAAAATGGCGCTTGCAATCATCGTTAGCTTAGTCATTAGTACCCCTATTTCAGCCATAATCAATAACTTTATCGACTTAGTGTACGATGGTAACTTAACTTTGATCGTAGATTCGATCGTTAGTCTATTAGTTACAACATGCATCATTTCAATATTTATACGATTTTTAGTACTCTCCCCTCTGCATAAAATTATTAATGAATTAGTATTGGTTTCAAAGGGAGATCTCACAAGGTCGATTCCTACTTCATCTAAAGATGAAATAGGTCAGCTTTCATCATTATTTAATCAAATGACAAGTAATCTTCGTGAGCTATTAAACAATATCATTACAACTTCTGAACAACTAGCGAATGCAGCAGAGCAGCTAAATGCTAATACGGAAGAAACAGCAACAACAACCACTACTATCGCATCATCACTTGAACAAGTTTTAACTGGCGTAGAAAATCAACAACATAAAATAAGTGATTCAGTTACAACAGTGAAGGACAATTATGAAAAAATGGACAAAACATCCAACAACATCCTCACACTTAAAAATGATTCAATCAAAGCCTCTGACAATGCAAAAAATGGAGAAACAATTGTTACCCACGCTATTAAACAAATGGACATTATCCATAAGCATACAAATGAAACTGGTGATTTGATTAATCTTTTAAGCGAAAAATCTAACGAGATTGAGAACATTGTCTCAATCATTACTGCTATTTCTGAACAAACGAACCTTCTGGCACTAAATGCAGCTATTGAAGCTGCGCGTGCTGGCGAACATGGAAGAGGCTTCTCTATTGTGGCAGACGAAGTGAGAAAGCTTGCAGAGCAGTCGAGTTTTTCCGCAAAACAAATTAGTGACATTATTCACGATATACAATCGAATACAAAACAAGCGGTTCATGCAATGGATAATAGTGAAAGTGCAGTTAACGAAGGGAGAAACATAGTTTACTCTGCTGGAGAATCCTTTCAAAATATATCAAATTCGATAGAAGCAGTCGTAAATACATTAACTACTGTCGCATCGTCCATCACTACTATTAATAAAGAGACAGACGTTTTAGTAACCTCCATTGAAAATGTCAGTGAGATTTCTAAACAAACTACTAGTCACACTCAGGAGGTTGCCGCTGCATCCGAAGAACAAACCGCAATTATGAAGGAAGTAAGTGTCGCCACAGAATCATTATCTGAGCTAGCACTACACTTGCAAAAAACAACCAATAAATTCAGAACATAAAAACTAATAGGGACGGATCTCGTTTGCCTGCAAGTGTTTGGCAAAGGAGATCCGTCCCTATTAGCCTCCATTGGCCATCTAATTAAAAATACCTAGTAGAAATGTCACATTATTGTAGTAAAATATAACTATATGCCCTTAACAGATTTGTATAAACTTGCTATGGCGTAAAAATGGGGGGTTGTTCGATTGTTTATCTTTCTTTTTCTTGTAAGTTTTATTCCTTTTCTGATCATGTTTGCTTTGGCATGTGAAGTGTATTACCGTTCTAAAAAAAGCAATTTTCATAGATTGACTGCGTTATTAATCATTTTTTTAAGTATGCTATTTTTAACAGATGCTTTAAAATACTTTCTTCCACCTAGAGAAGCACTTATATTGCTACTTTTCAAATATTATTGTGTCTTCTTTATTATGACACTAGGAATTTATTTTTTTAGATACATTAGTAAAATCCGTTTATCGGGATGGTGGCATGCTTTGTTCCTATTCCCTTTATTTGGTGCAGTCATCATGACCTTCATGCTACCATTTGATCCAATTACCTTTAATGAGGTATCGAATGTACAAACCGAAATGTTCAGTCTACCATTTGTTGTATTACTTTTATTTTGTACTATTATAGCCTTTATTTTTAATATTTACTTTCTTTATAAGGGATATAAAAAATCAAAAGAAGTGAATATAAGTAAAACTTATGTTAGTCGTCTACAATTAATTTTAAAAGGAAACATTATAACTACAATTGCAATCATTCTGTTAAACATCATTGTTTTTACTGCAGAACACCATGGAATCATATTAGCTTTTTTATCACCCTATGCCGTCTTAATTTGGGCATATACAGTTCGCTACTCTATGTTTAAATATGACCTACTTGAATCATCAAGTAGAAAATATGAGTTGTTATTTAAAATGAGTACGAACGGTATCCTGATCTTAAATGATAAAGCAAAAATAGTGGATGTGAATCCTACATTTCTAAAAATGCTAGGATATACGAAGATGGATGTGTATCATCTCCCATTAAGTAGCTTCCTTATTGAGAAATCGCCAATCGATTTCCAATACAATTACGAAGCCGCCTATCCGGTTTCCGACCAACTACACATGGAAGTAACCTTAAGAGCAAGAAATGGGGAAAAAGTAACTGCCGAAATGTTTTCCGACTATATAGATATTGATGAGAAGAAGCATAGCTTTTTAATTTTCAGAGATATTACACACCAAAAGACATACGAAGAAAAACTGAGATTTTTAGCTTATCATGACTCATTAACACAACTCGGCAATCGGGTATTGTTTTACGAAAAGTTTAAAGAACTGGACAAAACGTTGAATTTTAATCAGCAACAATTAGCAGTAATTTTATTAGACTTAGATAGATTTAAGGAAATTAACGACTCATATGGGCATTCCGCTGGTGATGCTGTCTTAAAAAATGTTAGTTCGCAAATTTTACAATTACTACCTGAAATTGCCTATGGCTTCCGAATGGGTGGAGATGAATTTGCCATCTTACTACCAACAACAACACAAAAAGAGCTGCTAGAAATTGTCGAGACCTTAATAGCCAATATACGAAAACCAATACAGATACAAGAAAAAAAGGTAATCGTATCTACAAGTGTCGGAATAAGCCTAGCAAATGAAGATGGCCTTGACCCAGATACACTCTTAAATAACGCAGACAAAGCAATGTACGAAGCAAAAAACAAAGACCGACAAACAGGGACGGTTCTTATTAACCAGGGCTAATAGGGCTAATAGGGACGGTTCGAGACCGCTGAAAAAGTAGAAATCTTGATATTTTATTGTATTAATATTCAATATATCTAATTATAGAAAAGGTTGATGAGACCGGAGCAAGCGAGACTCCTGCGGGAGAAAAGGCAGGGGTGAGACTACGTAGATGCAAAGCATCAAGGAGGCTCACCAGCCGCCCGCGGAAAGCGAGTTTGCACAGGTCTCATCAACTTCTATATTCAAATAACTTTATATTTATTAGTCTATACTTAAAGTGTAAGTACTTTTTCACTGGTTCCGGACGGTTCTCGTTAGCCAAATATTGAGGCAAATTAGGATAATAGGAACCGTCCCCATTTGCCAAAGTAGTTCCATGATATAACTGTTGCGCGCCTTCTATGAAAATCCTTTCATAGAAGGCTTTTTAATTTACAACGGTTTTGTTCAGTTGTTTCTCAGGTCTTACGGTTCTCATTTGCCTGCAGGATGGCAAATGAGAACCGTCCCTCTTCACTTTTGTTTTTTTAACTAGTTTTTAACCTTAAGTTGTTAAAATGTTTTGAATGTTAAAAACTAAATAAGATGAGGTGGTAAAAGTGTTTAAGCAGCTAGTGTGGGGGAAGAAGAAGCTACTTGTTACGTTAGTATTGTTGTTATTATTGGGTACGATTGCTCCTAGTATTATCGGAGCTGGTGGACAGGCTCAAAATAGTGGCCCTACTGTCATCATGAACGCAGGTGATTTGTATGATGTTCAATATAACTTAGATGGCGACTACATACTTGGTGCAGATATTAATTTGTCTGTATACCCTAATTGGGTGCCGCTCGGAGGCGACTTTAATGGTAGTCCATTTACAGGTACCTTTGATGGTAATGGATACAAAATTACTGGTTTAACGATAAGTCGTTGGAATGAAAATAATTTAGGATTGTTTGGTGAGGTCGTTCACGGAGAAATTAAGAATGTTACAGTTGAAGCCGGCTTATTTAGAGGAAATGATAATATCGGCGGATTAGTTGGGAATATGGTAGGAGGAGTTATTGAAAATAGCCATGTAACTAACGGTTATTTTGTAGCAGAGAATTATGTAGGTGGACTCGTTGGTAGGTACAACGGGACCACAATAGTTGATAGTAGCGCTAACGTAAGTATAGAAGGATTTGGTAATTATGTAGGTGGGTTGATGGGAGGCGGTCAATTCGGTACGATTGACAATAGTTTTGCAACAGGAGATGTAGAGGGCGTTTCTTTCGTTGGTGGATTACTTGGTGGTAATGCAAATGGGGAGGTAACAAATTCTTATGCGACTGGCGATGTTTTAGGTGACTCTAGTGTAGGTGGACTCATCGGAATTTTCATGGGTGGCGGCGGAAGTTTTTATTACGTAAAACAAAGCTATGCATCTGGAAATGTCGAAGGTGATCTAAATGTCGGTGGTTTAGTTGGTACAGTTGATGGTCCAACTCGACTAGAGAATACCTACGCTATCGGAGATGTTCATGGAAATGAAAGAGCTGGTGGACTTGTCGGATTAAATAGAGGGGGAATAACACATAGTTTTTCTGTTGGGCGTGTAAGTGGTGATCCAGGTGGGTTAGTCGGAACAAATACAGGGACGGTCACAGCTAGCTATTATGACACAGAAACGTCAGGTCAATCTGATGATGATAAAGGCCAACCGAAAACTACTGCAGAGATGCACGATCAAAATACATTTACAGACTGGGATTTCACTACTATTTGGGATATAAATCCAGGGAATTACCCACATTTGCGCTTAAGTGGTGAGACAGAACCAGTTCCTCTTACTGTATCTGCTATACCATCGCTTAATAATATTAATGTTGCCCTTGGTACGGAGCTAGACACAATATTTTTCCCACAAGAAGTGGAAGTTTCTTTAAATGATGGCAGCAAAAAAACAATCCCTGTTCAATGGGACAAGGAAAACACATCTTTTGATAAAAATAGTCCTGGAGAATATGTATTTAATGGAGAACTTGATTTGCCAGAAAACATAAGTAACCCAAATAACTTGATGGCATCTATTACAATTGTTCTTGAAGATGAGGTGTCTCCATTAGAGGTTATTCAAGTATCCGACCTTAATGATATCGTTGTTGACCTCGGTACATCGGTAGGTGAACTGCCACTTCCGTCTACAGTAGAAGTCTTATTAAGTGATGAAAGTGTTAATACGGTTCCTGTTGAATGGGATAATGGAACACCAAGCTACGATGGGGAAAACGAAGGTGAGTATATATTTACTGGTGAATTGCTAATATCTGATGTAGCTTTGAATCCACAAAATCTAGCTTCCCGCGTCAAAGTTACCGTAATGGAAACAGAACAAGATTTAATTGTAGAAAGTGTAGAGGAAATTGAAACTATCGTTTTAAAATACGGAACAGAGCTTGCGACTCATATTTTTCCTAGTGAAGTAGAGGTTGCATTAAATAACGGAATGAGTAGGAAAGTTCATGTTACTTGGAATGAAGGTTCTCCTGTTTTTGATCCTTATTCGTCAACAGAGTATACTTTTTTAGGTGAGTTACACTTGACTGAAGGTATCACAAATCCAAATCAAATCATGGCAATGATAACAGTCGTCGTACTGCCTGAAGAACATACTGAAACAGAGAAGCCAAGTAAACCTGTTGATGAGGAACCAACAAATGAAAATACGGTAGATGTACCTCCAACCGAAACAAAGGAAGAAAGTACTGATGGAAAACTACCTAGTACAGCAACAACCACATATAACATCCTATTAATAGGATTGATATTACTAATAATAGGCGGCGTTTTCTTAAAAAGAAGATTACTAAAAGTAGAAGACTAAAAGGCAAGTGGGCAAATGGGCAAATGGGGACGGTTCTCGTTTGCCAAGAGAGGCAAAACCTTATAACCAATTGATTGAATAGGGACAGATCTCGTTTGCGTGGAAACGCAAGATGTCTGTCCCTTGTCTTTGTATAGTAAACTTCACCCAATCATTCATGTTTTATGTACGTAACATTTCTTATCAAAAAGTCATTGCATTTACCCAGATATCTTCTTTTGTTCTCGTAATTCACTTTCTAGACGCTCTACTTTTATCGTCAGTTCTTTCACTTTTTCTGATAGTTGCAAGACATCAATATCGGTATCATTGTTGATTTCCATTACCCTTCTTTTATGCCATAATACAACTGTCACGATACTAATAGCTGTAATGAACGGTGCCAATACTATCATTAACTCAAAAAAAGAATTCATCAGTACATACCTCCATATTCATATAATGGTAGCTAATAACAATTTCTTCAAAATTTAATTTTTTCCTCTAATATAAGAAAAGAGATACAACAAACTCTGAAATGCTGTTGTATCTCTTTCTTATGCATCTTAATAATTTCGGTAATTCATTATAAATAACATTGAATACTCTAAGGGAGAACTCACATAAACTATAAAAGTTATGGTGAAAATCAACCTAATGAGCATCCTTTTTTAATATGTTCATCCTTACTAAAAAACGTAAGTGAGAACGTCTTTACCACTAGTGAGTTAGTTACACCCGCATAGTCTATCCTTATTTTGGCAAAGAGCAACCGTCCCTATTAGCTTTAAGACGTCCCTATTAGGCAATTATGGCAAAGAAGATCCGTCCGGAACCAGTGAAAAAGTACTTACATTTAGAGAGTCCCCTAATAAATATTAGGTTATTAGAATATAGGAGTTGAAGAGACCTATGCAAACTCGCTTTCCGCGGGCGGCTGGTAAGCCTCCTCTATGCTGCGCATCTGCGGGGGCTTACCTCTGCCTTTATTCCCGCAGGAGTCTCGCTTGCTTCGGTCTCATCAACTCTTTCTATAAATCTATAAATTAGGTACTCTGAATAAAAATGCAACAATATATTAATTCTTACACTTTTTCAGCGGTCTCGGTCCGTCCCCGTTAGCCCTTTCAGTCTATGCTTTATAAACTAAGTTTGGAGAGATTCCTAGTATTCTGGATATTTGCTTCTGGGATATTCCATCTATTTTTTTTATATTTCTTAATAGGGTTGTTCTTTTTTTCTTTGATAGGCTTTTTACTTGTGTTATACCTACAGGACCAAGCACCTTTTCCATTTCTGTTCTTACTGCTGCTTCTGACAGCCTTTTGACATATACACTTTCCTCGAGGCATTCGTCATCATTTTTCCGTTCGTTGTATTCTTTAAACAATGCCCGGCCTAGAACTACATCGTCTGAAAACAACCCTAAAATAAATGCCTCATCAAGTAGTTTTGCCGGATAAACTTTGCCTCCATAGTATTCATTACAGCTACTCCAGCGCCACCATTGGACCTCGTTCACTAACTTTGCCTTCACAGGATTTTGATGAATATATCTCACTACTGTACGCATATATTTTTCCGTTTCGACATTCTCACTCCGGAACCTATCTTGAAATAAAGCACCACGCGTACTATATTTCCAGTTATAATGAGAGACATAACTAACGCCAATCCGCTTCATCGTTGTTGAAATACTTTCGTTTCCTTCCTTTATAAGTAAGTGCACATGATTACTCATTAAGCACCACGCATATACACTTAATCCCATCTCCTCTTTATATTTCAATAATATATCGAGAAATGTATACCTATCTTTATCGTCATGAAAAATCTCTTGTCCATTCACTCCTCTCCACATAATATGATAAATACCTGTTCTACTTTTTTTACGTGCCTGTCGAGCCATAGCATTCACCACTTTACTTTGAATTTAAAACCCCACTCACATAAAATGATAGTTTTTGAAACAAAGCCGAATAATAGATCAACGGGTGTCGTTTACCTCTTAGTACATATTGTTTTACCGCCTAAAAAGGTTGAGTATAAAAAATGATGAGGTTAGTTGAAGTAATTGCGGAAATAGTGTTTAAGAAAAATAAGCTGCTGTAATTTGATGTTGTCCATTGCTCTTCCTTTGAATGTAATGAAAAATATATGAGAAGTACTTAAGAGGATAATAACGAGAGGTGGTCAAAACTTCCATAACCCCATCATACAACAACTTGCTCAACATTTCACTCACTATTTTTTATAAATAGTTAATAGGACCGCTAATAGGGACGGTTCTGTAGTGCACCCCAAAAGTTAGAGTGAAAAATCTAACTTTTGGGGTGTTTATTTATGCCTAAATATAATGATGAATTAAAGATTAAAGTCGTTAAAGAATATCAAGAAGGAATTCTAGGCTTCAGGCGTCTAGCCAAAAAGCATCATATTAAATCAAAATCATTGGTTGAAAGATGGGTGAAGATATATGAGAAGTTCGGAGAAGAAGGAATAAAAAGTAATGGGCATAAGGGAACTTATTCTGTTCAATTTAAGCTAGATGTATTAAGCTTTATTAAAAGAACAGGAACTTCAGAAACCCAAACAGCCCTCCATTTTGGGTTAGATAGTCCCACTTTAATTGCTTCATGGAAAAAATCTTTTCGTGAAGATAAGGCTGAAGCCCTGGATCGAACGAGAGGACGAGGTACCATGTCTGATAGACCTAAGAACAAAACAAGAAAAATATAAATGAAAAGAACTTACAAACGAGCAACGGTTAGAGAGGGAAAATGAGCTTCTTCGTTTGGAGGTAGAGTATTTAAAAAGTTGCAAGCTTTTCGGGCAAACCCGGAGGATTATCTCGAAAAGCACAAGCAGCGTTATCATTCGAACTCAAAGAAGAGTTCAAATTAAAAGATGTTTTACAAGTAGTGGGAATACCAGAATCCTCTTACCATTATCATATAAAAGTGATGAAGAAAGACAACCCAGATCAGGCACTTGAAGAGTTAATCCAATCCATCTTCGATGAGCACAACGGGAATTATGGTTATCGTCGCATTCATCTAGAATTGAGAAACCAAGGTTACCAAATTAATCACAAGAAGGTTCAACGCATCATGCAAAAATTAGGACTTAAAGTAACTAAGTTCTGTAGAAAATCACGCAAGTATAGTTCTTACAAAGGTCCTGTGGGCAAAGTAGCCCCAAACCGTATAAATCGCCGTTTTCATACGATTGTATCCCATCAAAAACTAACTACAGATATCACAGAATTAAAATGTTTAGGTGGGGCGAAATTATATTTAAATCCAATTATGGACTTGTTTAATAGTGAAATACTTTCGTTTGGAATCAGCACGCGTCCAAATCTTCAACTTGTGTTAGAACCTTTAGTAGAAACCCTTGAAATCATAAAGGATGCAAAGTATAGAACAACCCTTCACTCAGATCAAGGTTGGCATTCTCAACATAAAAATTGGGTGGGACTCCTTAAAGAAAATAACGTTTTTCAGAGTATGTCTAGAAAAGGTAATTGTTTGGATAATTCGCCAATGGAGAACTTTTTTGGTCTACTAAAGCAAGAAATATATCACGGAGAGGCTTTGTGTACTTACGAAGAATTAAAAGGAAAAATCGAAGATTATATAGATTACTATAATCACAAGCGCATTAAAAAGAAATTAGCTGGGAAGAGTCCGGTTCAATACCGCCTCCACACCAGCCAATTAGTAGCTTAATATAAAACTCTAACTTTAAGGGGTCACAACATTCTCATTAGCGAAATAATTTAAGGACATCAAGAAATTTATTTCAAAATTAAGCCAATCAAAAGTCTTTTGTAGACCTTGACTGGCTTTTAATTTTTTCACCTTGTCTCTATGCATATTACATAAAGTATACTTGTTAGATTAATTAATGAACATTAGGTCAATTCGGCAAACAAGAACCGTCCCTGTTAGTCAATGACCCTAACAACTGTGTCATGACATTTGTTGCACTGTCCTTTTAAAACAATGTCATAATCTGATGAATATACATCATAGTTAACAATCTTCGTCACACCACAGTTAGAACAATAAACATTCCCTTCTAAATTCTTTCTTATATCACTCGGAAACGCCTTCCACCTTCTCTCAGCTAATTCATCCTTTTGCATATAATCACCTTCTTCTTTATAAGAATACCAATAGAGACGTTTTTACTTTACTCCGCTCTATAAAACTATTACTTCTAGTTTACCCAATAATCAGTGTAAACTTACTTTATAATAAAAAGGAGTCAGATTTGATCATTATTAAAATATCAAATCTTAACTCTATTGTTATAGTAGTTACCAATCATAAACACCCCTATCAAACTGGCAAACGAGGTCCGTCCCCGTTAGCCTTTTTACTGTGTTCCTCCATGGTTGAGGCTAGTTGGAAGAGCAGTTTTTCTTGGCCTTTAGCTGCCATAAATTGTACACCGCACGGGAGTCCTTCCTTAGTGAAATGCATAGGAACAGTCATAGCCGGTTGGCCTGTTAAATTTGCTAATTGTGTAAAAGGTGTTCTTTCTAGGTTTTTCTCAGCAATATTTTGAACGACTCCTGTCTGCTTTAATAGTTTACCAGCATTTAAGCGTCCGACTAGTTTTACTAGGAAGTCCTCCGTACGACTTAACTTCATTTCCCCAATTCTTGCTGGTGGAAAGGCTGTTGTTGGTGTCACATATAGGTCATATTTTTCATGAAACTTCTCCATAGAAAATGCTGCTTTGTCCCATTCTCTTAAATGCAGTACAAACTCTTGGGCCGATATACTTTTCCCTATTAATCCGAGTAACCACGTTGTCGGCTCGACATCACTCATTTTCACTTTCCTTCCGAGTGTGTTTTCTAATGAAGCTATTGTAGCTGCAACTTCACCGAAATACATTGTTAAGTAGCTTTTCGCAATCGTTTCTCCATTAACTGGGGCTGTGATTTCTTCTACATGATGCCCCATGTCCTCTAATAGTTGCATTGCCTTAATTACAGCTGTTTTACATTCATCGTCTACAGTTGTTCCTAATGGAGACTGTGTAGAAAAGGCGATGGTTAATGGTCTTTTGATAGGTTCATACATTGCCTGGAGATAACTTCCGGTGAATGGCGGAGCTAAAAATGCTGCGCCTTTTTCGTGATAGGATAAAACGTCTAGCATTGCAGCACTATCGCGAACAGTTCTAGTGAGAACATGGTCTGCGGATGCGCCTTGCCAGTGACGTCCAAAAGTAGGTCCGGTCGGCGTTCTTCCTCGAGTTGGTTTTAAACCGAATAAATTACAGTATGCACCTGGAATTCTAATAGACCCTCCCCCATCGTTTGCACCAGCAATTGGGACCATCCCAGAGGCGACCGCTGAAGCAGATCCACCGCTTGATCCACCAGGGGTGTGGTCTGTGTTCCAAGGGTTTCGTGTAGGTCCGTATTGAAGAGGTTCGGTGATTCCCATTAGCGCAAATTCTGGTACGTTCGTTTGTCCGATGAAGATCGCACCAGTCTGACGGAGGAGCTTCGTATAAGTTGCATCTTGCTTTGCTTTGTAGTTCTGGAATGCCTTTGAACCTGAAGTGATAGGTTCGCCAGCAATTTCTTGCGTAATGTCCTTTAATAACATTGGAACACCAGCGAAAATTCCTTCAGCACTCGTATTTACTTGTGCTTCATTTTTCGCTTGATCATACATTTTGTGGATCACTGCATTTAGTTTAGGGTTTAACTGCTCGATTTTTTCAATTGCTGCTTCTAGCACCTCGAGTTTTGTTACTTCTTTACGTTTAATTAACTCCGCTAAACCAAGTCCGTCATACTTTTCATAAACGAAATTTTTCATCATTCGTCACCTACCTCATTGTCATATACACTTATTCTCTAAGGGAATATGCATATCCTTTTTTGAGGTTAATGGGGACGGTTCTCATTGGCCAAATGAACCAACAATTCTTTTTGTTGCTGATTTTCTGCTACTCAATGTAAGAAAATCGCTCCTGTACTGATGAACAGGAGCCATATAATTTTTTTCAGTAACAAAAATATTAAGTTACAATCGCCCCTTTCCACTCGTATACCATTTTCCGCAAACAAGAACCGTCCCCGTTAGCCAAATGGCTAACGAGGTCCGTCCCTGTTTGCCTGTTTGTTTATTCGATTAGTCTGCTGGATTTTGATTTTTTGTATGTTTCTTCTATTCTGGCTGCTAGGAGTGGCTTTAACATATGGCCGATGGCTAATGCGATTAACCAGAATACGAGGAGGTGCATGATATTTTTCCATACTAGAAAGGTAATGGCTCCTCCGACGGCTTCCCTTAGTAAGTCTATAGCATAGGAAAATGGCATGAACGGATGAATTGTTTGATAAAAATTTGGAGTCACCTCTATCGGGAACGTACCACCTCCACTTGATAATTGCAGAACGAGTAAAATGATGGCAAGCGCTTTTCCGATGTTTCCTAGAATGGAAGCACACGTATAAACAATTGTCATAAAAATGACTGCGATGATAACGGAAAAGAGAACGAGTAAAAACGGATGTGCTGCATACGTTCCTAATATAAAGAGATTCCCTACGCTCACGATTACTCCTTGGAGGATGCCAACAAGTATAAATAAGATCATTCTACCAAAATAAATATCCCGTAATGTATACTCCTCTCGTCTGTCTGCAGCATGTACATTTGTACTAACGAGATTAGATAGTAGTAGTGCTCCTACCCATAGACTTAACGTCGTATAAAACGGAACATTAGCTGATCCATAGTTTGGAATTGGGAATAACTCCTCCTCTGTTAGCTGAACTGGATTAGCAAAAAAGCTGCTTTCCTCATCTAAGTCATTACGAAGAAATGCGATAATTTCACTTAACCATTCCTCCTCTTCCACTTTTTGTAAACGCCCCGCCGTTTCACTTACCATCTCTTCTACCTCTGGCAACGTATTGCGACTAAATTCAGAGAGGTCATTGATTGCTTGCTTAACAGCACCTCTATTTTCTTCAAGTATCTTTGATATGTCTCCATACCTTTCTTCAACATTCGGAAGATCATTTTCAGCCATCGTTGCTAATTGATGAACTTGGTTTTCAATAAGCGGCAAATCGTTTTTTATAAAACTACTTAATGCTTCTATTACATGAATCACTGTTGGTAAATCATCATGTAGTATGTCAACGAGTTCATTGATTCGTAATTCGATTTCAGGAAAACGTTCAATGATCAATTGAAGTTCATCCGAAACGTTTTTTGTTATTTCTTCCGCTTCGTAAAGTATTTGCTCCATACTTTCTATAAGCGCATTAGCATCCTCAATCTCGAAATTTTCTACTAATCTCCATTCTATTTTTTCATACGTGCTTTCTATACTATTTTCATTGAAAACGAGATTTATCGTATTCGTTTTTTCTTCAACTAGCTTGGTTTTTTCTTGAATCGAAGTGAGAAACTCTTCTCCCGGTTGCTCTCCTTCTTCTAGCTGGTTTACTACATCCTCTAGTTTTTCTTGCAAGGAAGATAGTCCTTCTACTAGTTCTTCCAATCGTTCAACGATCACGAGAATGTCTTCTTCTCCAGTCAGATTGTAGAGGTGTGTGTACATACTAATAGCATTTTCTAACTGACGTATATGGGAAGATACCTCTTCATTTAGATGCGTTAGAAGCTCAACTTGTTTTTCCAGTGATCCCTCTTCAATTCCGTTGTCCATAATTTGATTAATGTCGGAGGCTGTTTCATTAATGAAAAGGATTTGTTGTGTGAATGTGTTCGTCACAGGAATGATGACTTCCAACGTAGCTTTTAATGCATCATTTAATTCATTGATATACAGCTCTGTAGATTCTGATATTGCTTGACTAGATGGAAGTTTATTTTTGGCAGTCTTGATGTTTTCTTCTGCAGTAGTTGTCAATTCATGTGCTTTTATAAAATGTTCGTGGAGCTCACTAAAATGCTGTTGATACGTTTCCACTTCTTCAAGCGCTTGCTCTATTTCTGGAATTGCCTGTTCAAGCTGGATTATTCCTGCAGCTAATTCATTGATTCTTGAAAAATTGTGATCTAGTCTAACAATTTCTTCTGCACCGCTTTGTATTTGAGGAATAAACTCCTCTATTGTTAAAAATTGATCGAGTTGCTCTTCCACCTTGTGCCAATTTTCATCAGCCTCAATAATCCAATCGGCAAATTCGATGATGTCAGGGAAGGACTCGTCAATATTACTTAGAGTAGCATTCATTCTCCGAAAAGTAGGCAGTTCATCCTCTAGTCGCACACCAATTTTATCTAGCTCTTGAAAAATAGCCTTTGATGTTTCCTCCAATATTTGCTCATTTATTTGATTTACAATCGTTGACGCCCCTGCTGAAGTCATCTTCGGTGCAATCGCGTTTATTTTATCATTCACTTCGTAGTGGACATTCGCTTGTTTCGGATCTCCAGTGAGAATTTGTGCTAAATCATCGGAGAACTTTTCGTCAATATAAATGCTGGCATAGTAATCTCCGTATTCTACCCCCTTTTCCGCTTCTTCTCTCGAGACAAAATCCCAGCCTAAGTTTTCATTAGAAGAAAGATTATCAACAAGCTCGTCACCAATATTAATATACGCTCCCTCTATTTCTGCTCCTTTATCCTCATTAACAATAGCCACTTGTATTCCTTCAGTATTTGAATATGGATCCCATGCAGCACTAATGTTAAACCATGCATAAAAGGAAGGAAGCACCGCTAGTCCGATTAAAAGAATCCCCACTAAAGGAACTCGTTTAATATTACGAATGTCTTGCTTAAAAATCCCCCATATGTTTTTCATTTCTTCACCCCTGAGGTAATCTAGTTAGTAGGTTGCATTTCGCGAATTTTGACCGATATCGTTTTTTGGTCAATACACTTCAGAAAAAAAAGCTAGTTTGTGAAATCAAATCTGATTTCCTAGCCCATCAATAAAATAAAGCTTTATTAAGTTTGCTACTTCTTCCTTTGGTAATGGTTCATAACGATCCTTCCAGTCACTTACTAAATTTATATACATTTTAAACATAAGAAATGCAGTAATTTTCGGATTGCAATTTCGTAATTCTCCTCTTTCTACCGCTTTGATAATGCGCGATTCAATAAACGCACATATTTCGTTTTCGATAGATTGCAATGCTTCAGCAACTACTGGCGTTCCCATCTCTTTCACTTCTTGAGAAAGCTTAATCGTTAGCTCATGCTTCTCTCTGAACTCAACTACACCATGTAACGCAGCTGTAAAATTCGATATAAAAGAATTGCCTGGTATGATTAATTCAGAAGCAACCACTCTCATCTGCCGAGCAAGATCATCGATAATCTCTTTAAATAACTCTTCTTTGTTTGCAAAATAAGTATATATAGTACCCTTACCAACCTTTGCGATCTTTGCTACTTGGTCGACAGTAGTCGCCTTATAGCCAAAGTGGGCAAAGGATTTCGTAGCCGCCTCTAAAATACGTGCTTTTTTATTCGATTCCACGTTCTACCTCCGAATTGACCAAATGACTTTCTCAGTCATTTTATATAATAAATAAAGTACCACTTTTCATTTCCTATTGCAAGGGGGGGCTAAGGGGCTAAGGGGGACGGTTCTCGTTAGCCTAAAATTAATTATGGGAATTAAACCAAATCCAGTCAGTAGTCTCTTGTAGACCATGACTGGATTTTTGTAAAACATTATTAAACTTTAAATAGCTAATCGATCTATCTGAGGTACACTTGATAGATTTATTGTATGAACTTAGTCGATTTGGCAAATGAGGTCCGTCCCTCTTAGCATATTTAACCTTCTCGAATAGGATAAGCTGTTTGTTTCATAAGTTCTTATGAGGGCAATCAATTAGGGGGAATTATGAGTATATATAAAAAAAGTATTCATTTACCTTTAAAGAGTGTTTCACTTATGTACTACCTCAATTTTTCGAGTGAGCAGGCAGATCAAAGAACGAAACGATATAAGGAAAATAAGTCAAAGCATGAGCTTATCGTTTACAAGACAGGTCAGAATAATTATTTACTCATAGAAGGATACGAAAAATATTTTTCATTGTTAAAAAAAGACCCTAATGTAGTAGTAAAATTTGTTATTGGAGATTATGCTTCTTCACTGGAAGCGAGGTATGCAGCTGTTAGGGAGCTATTAACGTACGAGAGATCTGCTTGGATTACGAAAATGCAGCAGTTTAAAATTTTACACGTAAACTACAAGCAATCCAAAAATACACTTGCTTCAAAGTTAGGTATTCCTTTTAAAAAAGTGGAGCATTATTTGCTGGACGATGCCATTCCAATTAAAATTAGAGCAAAGGCTGCTGAATGTGAGTCAGGTCAACTTGCGAACGCCATTTGTCGTTCTACTCTTAACGAACGGATGAAAACTATTATGTATGAATTTATTACCTATCCACCGAAACATATGTACCGTTTAACTAACGATTCTTGGAAACTCGCAAGGACTATGATTCTAGCAAACATGTCTGAACTTATGAAGCTTTCAAATAACGATATTCGATTCTTAATTGTACGTCACGCTATTGAATTTAGAAAACGCTCAAAAGAAAACTTCTCTTATGATATGGAGAAATTACAAAGAAAAACTCCTATTCCACTTTTTAAAAGCACCTATATTATGAACGGAAAACAACATAAAAAGTCCTCAATGAAATTGAGAAAATAAGGCAAATGGGGCAAATGGGGACGGTTCTCGTTAGCCGAATTATTGGCAAACGAGAACCGTCCCTCTTAGTAGTCCTCTTAGTATGATTGTAGTGTACAATAAAACATATTAGATTTTGTAAGGGGGATGGAGAGTGAGTAATGGTGATGGTTTTATAGATTTAAATTTTAATAGAAAGCTGCCCCTTGATCAGGTGGCTCATGTAAGTGATTACGCTAATAAAATAATAAAACGTAAGAAGGTACTAGCATTTTCAGATCGCGAGGTTGAACAAGAAGTAATCGAGACAGCCGTAAAAGCTGCAGGGACAAGCCCATCTGGTGCAAATCAGCAGCCATGGAAATTCATAACAGTAAAAGATCCCCTCGTGAAAAAGAAAGTGCGTGTAGCAGCCGAAGCTGATGCGAAGATGAACGGTGCAGCAAGTACTAAAGCGTACTTAGAAGAGGCGCCTTATTTAGTCGTGCTTTTTCGTGAAAATTACAGCGTTAAGGCTAAGCGGAATGGCGAGTGGAAAAAGGTACGTCATTATTATCCTTTTGAATCTACTGCTATTTGTGCAGGTTTTTTTCTAGCTGCACTGGAGAACTCAGGGTTAGATAGTATTATACATTCCCCGTTTGATGAACTTTCTAGCATTTTAAACAGACCTAAAAATGAAACGCCCACCGCTGTTTTTGCGGTAGGTTTTGCAGAGAAAACGAATGGGACCTTCAATCACTCTAGTGGATCCGCAACAAAACTAGTGATTGGTGATATTGATATGGGAAAAAAGATTGCTGACGTGAGTACTAGTTTACCTGACATTGATCCATTAACACTAGCAAAAAACTATTATGCAGAAATAAAACGACGAAGAAATATACGTGATTTTTCCACTGAGGATGTCGAAGAGGAATTGATTATTCGTTCGTTAAAGGCTGCTATATCGTCGCCTTCGGCTGGAAACACACAGCCTTATCGCTTTGCAGTAGTCAAAAATATTGAAGTTAAAAAGGTCATTCGTGAGCAGGCCGAAAATGAAGAGAAAAAGCTTTATGAAGAGCGAATATCTACTGAGTGGAAAGAAGCACTAGCTCCACTAGCCACGAATTGGATGAAGCCACACCTTACAGACGCACCATATTTAATCATTGCTTTTAAAGTTATCGACAAGGAGCAAAGCGGACACTCCGATGTTGAAGTTTTGGGCAGCTACGACAAGCAACACGCTCTATTAGCAACAGGAATGTCAGTAGGAGTATTAATTGGCGCACTCCACTTCGCCGGACTTGCAACTCTGACATATACACCGAGTCCAATGGCATTTTTAAGAGATTTATTAAATAGACCTAAAAACGAAATGCCCGAGTCGTTTTACCAGTAGGCTACCCAAAAGCCGATTGCAAAGTACCCAACATTACAAAAAAACCACTAAAACAAATTTTGGTGAATGGGGACGGTTCTCATCATCCCAATTCCGAATGATGGATGCCAGTCTAGGAAGGTTCTTCACTATTTTATATATTTGTATTGCTATCAAATGGCTATGAGGAACCGTCCCCATTAGTATATTTCAGGCTAAAAGAACTTGTTCTTTGGAAGGGTACTGATTAAATGATGAGTTAACATTTATACATTAAGTGAGTAAAAATGTGAATATGCTAGATTTGTGGCATTAAAGGGGGAGTTGGTAAAAGTTGTGTTTAGTATTGTACGAATGGTGTTAATAATAGATTAAGTTCTTAATAGACAGCTAAAGCACAATAACCTACAACTTTAGTGACATGTTTAAAAACCTCAAGAAATATTTATGAGGGATGCGGGGGTTTTTGGTAACATACTTAAAGTGACGGTTCTCACTTGTCTCGCTTCCCTCAACCTCGTATTTTTGAAATCACCTTGTCAAAAAGCCCCCTCTCTTTTAACTCTTCTTCTAGTAAATCTATGAAATGTTGGCTAACATTGATTTCCATCGACTTTATATATGCTTCAATTAGCGATTCATCATTTAATTTTTTCATATATAGGCCTCCATTTTATTTTTGTTTACCAGTAAGTAACACAAAAGTACCTTAACTGCTCCTTAGACTCTACAGGATCTCTATACTCGGCAAACGAGAACCGTCCCCGTTGGTATTTGGTGGTATTTTAATTAGAGTACTAATCAAAAAAATAATGAAAAATGTATGTTACACAGTACATGATACCCAATATTTTCTAACTATCAAGGGATACAGCAAAATGTGTCGAAATGACACATTGGTAAAATCAAAAAAATAGTAGATATAAATAAAATGTATTTTTATTAAAATTTTATGAATAAATTACCACATAGTATACGACATACTTTATTTTTTATATTTGTTACAATTATATTTTGAATATATAAAAAATAGTTAATAAATTTACTATGTCAATATAAGAGATCTAGAGATTTTATGCTTTTTTTACAGTTCAGCATAAACCTCGATTAAATATCTTTTTCAACAAAAATAAAGTCAAAGTATTCTCAATTTAGGACGATAACTTTAAGGTGGACTGTTAACTCCACTCCACAATATTTATATTTTAATGTTGTTTATGCTGTCAATAATGGGTATTTTTTCTGGGAGGATGGGGGGAATATTTTGAGAAGAGAATGGTTAATTAAGCTGAGAAAATCAAAAGGACTAACACAAGAGCAAGTTGCTTCAGCTGCATTTATAGATAGAGCATTTTTTTCTCAAGTAGAAACTGGAAAACGTAACCCTGGATTTGATGTTGCTGCCAACATTGCTAATGTTTTAGATTTTGATCCGATGATATTTTTTCAAGAACACCTCAAAGAGATTCCAAGTAGTTTAAGTCTTCCTAATGATAATATCCATCATAACTTGCAATCTATTAGTAATGGCGAAATATTATATCTTTACAAAGAAATTGGAAAGTACATTCAAAACTTACATACATTTGTCGAAACTGGAATTGATCAGGGAACTTACGTATTTATATTTGATACTAATAAAAATAATACGGAGGTTCTAAAAAGGATTAGTGCACAAAATCGTTTAAAATATATATACACCATCAATAAAGATGAAATTAATAACACTCCCCCTCATAAACTATACGATAATATAATAAATAAGCTTTACGATTTAAATACAGCTAAGACAATCCGTGTGTGGATTAACAAGGAAACTACTGGCCGTACCGATTGGTTTGATAAATTGGATAGCTTATATAAACTTATGCAAAAAAAAATTGACGGTAAAAATTTTTTGTTTTCCTGCTCATACGAGGCAAGTCATATATCTGCCGACCGTTATATTAACATGATGAGAGTTTACTCCCTTTTAATGACAGATAACGAAATTGTTGTCTCCCCACTATACAAACAAGGCAACCACAAATTCATACTCCCCTCCCTCTTCATCGAATAAAAGGCTAATGGGGACGGTTCTTGTTAGCCATTTTTCCGGAGAAAGGCGAACAGGAACGGTTCTCATTCGCTTACGTTATCGGCGAATGAGGTCCGTCCCTGTTTGCCAATATAGGATGCTTTCGTAGTTTTTGAAGTGAAGAAAGGTGTCAGCGGTGTAGGTTCCGATACGTTTAAAGCCTAGTTTTTCATGAAAGTGTATCGATGCTTCGTTTTTGATTGGTTTTGTAGCTACAAAAGCAGCTGTTGGTTTAGTAGCTGAGCTTAGTAATGAACGATATAGAAAAGTACCTACTCCTGAGCCAAGATAATCACGATGAGTGGCTACTTGCTCAATATATTGATAACGTTTTGTTTTTAGAGGATTCACTTGCACATCCTTTTTCCAAGAAACTTCATCTAATATATTCCTTTCTATTTGAGGCGCAATTTCTATATAACCTACTACCGTACCCTTGTCTTCAAACTCCACTACATAATACTCGTTAACTCCATTTTTCATTGTTGCTAGAACTTGCTCTTTCGTTAACTTTTTAAGCAAAAAACTATTAGAAGAATAGTCTAAGTACATATGATTGATTTCAACTATGGAAGCAATGTCCTTTTTCTGCATTGGACGATAATGGTAGGAATGTTGATCAATCATGACGTGCTCACCCCTTTCATCGGTACTTCTTCCGCATTCGTCATATGTTCTAGCTCGTCTCGATTCTCCGTTAGGATAAATATAGAGCACACTTTCCATTTGCCGTTTTCTGTTGTATTTATTAACCCTACTTCTTTAAAACCAATATTCTCGTGCGCAACAATCGCATTTGTATTTCTATTTGGTGCTGTTGGAATTGGCGTGATAATAGTTGCATCTCTGTAGCGTTCCAATATATTAGTATACATATATTTTGCCACGCCTTTATTATGATAATTTTCTCTAACAGCAATTTGATCAACATACAGAAAACAACTATTTTTCATTAAAGCATCGGAAATATTGTCAGAGTGCCAGCTCACAGAAGGCAACTGCTCAAGAGATGTATATTTTGTTAACTCGATAAAGCCGATCGTAAGTCCCCCAACCGTTTTTGCAACATAAAACCGCTCCTTTTTAGACTCAATGATGTTGCTTATTTCATAAACATCTAGTTGTTTCGATAAGGAGCCTTCTTTCCTTTCTCTTCGATGATAGGTTTGGTGTATTTCTATCATTTGAGAGACGTCGGCATCAGTTGCTTTCTCAAACATAAACTTCATTTTTCTCCGAACTTGCACGAATCCTAAATTCCTTACAATGACAAAGCTAGCGATGATAATCGCAATATTTATGTAAGTTGAAAAACTATACGTGTTCAGTATCATCCATGCGAGTAAATAAACGCCGATACAGAACACTTTTTCTAATATCCAAGGCTTCGCTTTCATGTTCGATTGCAACGATTCATGCTTCATAAAATATATATAATTTAACACCCACAACAGATCTAAGCACCCTAAAACTACAAAGTACATCGCTAAATCTTGTGGTTGATTGAAGTTAGCGAATAGCATTTGTAAACAGATTAATATCATAAAATCGATAATAAATTCGGCTTTTGTGCTTTTCACTTCTTCTTCGATATATTCGCTCCAATCCCACCAATAAAGCAAAACAACCGAAGTGACGAAAAGCGCCATTATTGATTCATGTAGATTCATAATGTTTAAGGATTGCACAAAAATAATATTACTAATTCCAATCCCCAATAAAATGGCATACATGTTATTAACAAAAGTTCCTATAAACTTGTTAGAATTATTCAACCAAGCACCTCCAAAAAAGCGAATACGAGCAATGCGGCTAATGGGGACGGTTCTCATTTGCCAAACTTCGGCGAATAGGGACCTTTCTCATTGGCCGCCCTATAGTACGGACCTATTTAAAGCCTTACATATATTAATTGTTACATAATTTTAGATAAACCTAAAGGGGCATAAGGTAAATGCGGCAAATTGCTAGTAGGGACGGCTAATAGGGACGGTTCTCACTTGCCAAAACCGGCAAACAAGGTCCGTCCCTGTTAGTCTGTCCCTGTTAGTCTTACAACGAACTTCCAAACATGTTCGTTGTGTGTTTATCAGTCTAGCATAAATAAATCTAAATTATGATTATTTATCGGCTAATGAGAACCGTCCCTTCTTGCCTTCTTGCCTACTAGGCACGAAAATCAGACAGAGGAACCTGTCCCTCTGTCTGAAAAAAGGTTGCACAATGTTTTCCGGTGTGTATATAATGTATCTATAGTATATATACAATATACGAACAACGGTATTTACAGAAGTTTTCTATAGCAGAACAAGTGAGGGGATTTGTTCAAATGGTAACGATAGAAAGGAAACCAAAAATGAATGTTACAAAACGCTGGATGCTCATCCTTGGTATATTCGTCATTGTGCAAGTGATTTTTTTCGCGGTCGATGGTACTTCCCTGGAGCCCAACATAAACGATAGTGGTAACCTGTTTGCTAGAACTGGCAGGTGGATTTTGGACTTGAAGCTCTTTACTGAATGGATTACCCCTTATTCCTATCCATTTTTTAATATGTTCATGAGTCTCCACGTGATCACAATACTGATTCAAGCTGTACATGATGCTAGTTCGTTTTTCACAAAAAAATAAAGATGAGGGATTAGGATGCAGATCATTATTTCGAACAGTTCAAAAGAGCCGATTTATGAGCAAATTATGAATCAAGTCAAGTCGGCTATTTTGTCAGGTGAACTACAAGAAGGAACGGCGATACCTTCCATGCGTAAACTCGCAAAGGATTTACAAATTAGTGTGATAACGACAAAGCGAGCCTACGAGGAATTGGAAAAGGCGGGCTTTATTTACTCCATTGTCGGGAAAGGCTCTTTTGTTGCAGAGCAAAATTTAGAGGTCATCAAAGAAAAGAAGCTAAAAGTCATTGAGGAGCAACTAACTGATGTCATTACGAATAGTAAAGAAATTGGGTTAACCCTTGATGAGTTGCAGCAAATAGTGAAGTTTTTATATGAGGAGTGAAACGAATGGAAAATATAGTTGAGCTAAAAAATGTTAGCAAAAAATTCAAAGGTTTTGCCATAGAAAACATGAATTTACAACTAAAGCAAGGGTTTGTAACAGGTTTCATTGGTGCAAATGGTGCCGGGAAGTCGACTACGATAAAAATGATGATGAATTTGTTAAAACCAGATGCCGGTGACGTTAAGCTTTTCGGGTTGGACTACAAGACACACGAGAAGGAAATCAAGGAGCGCATTGGCTTTGTGTACGATGGCAATGTTTTTTTTGAAGGCTTGAACTTAAAAGATATTAAACGCATTGTGGGACCGGCATACAAGCAATGGGATGATACTTTATTTAAACATTATGTTGAAAAATTCGAATTACCGCTTAATAAACCGATGAAAACTTTTTCCAAGGGGATGCAAATGAAGGCTTCTTTGGCCATTGCTTTATCACACCATGCAGAATTAATTATTATGGATGAACCAACGGCAGGATTAGACCCTATTTTCAGACGTGAGTTACTCGACCTTTTACAGGAATTAATGATGGATAGTAATCGCACCATCTTTTTCTCGACGCATATCACTTCTGATTTAGACCGGATCGCTGACTATATCGCTTTTATACAGCGGGGAGATTTAGTCTTTCATAAATCCATTCACGATGTTGCTGAAGACTATGCCATTGTTAAAGGTAGTATCGATCTGCTGGATAGCGATACGGAAAAGGCATTTATTCGCGTTCGTCGGACACCAACAGGTTTTCAAGCATTGACAGATAATACGAAAGCAGTGAAAAACACGTTTGGAGATACCGTTGTCATGGATCGTGCCTCCCTGGAGGACATCATGTATTATATGAAAGGAGACTATCAGCATGTTTAATTTAATTCGGCGCGATGCCATCCTACAAAAAAAGATGCTACTCACTTTTATTCCGTTTATTTTATTCTTTATTATTATGGACATCCATCATCCCGCATTCATTTTTCTCGTTGCGAGTTTGTTTATTCCCTTTAATGCTTATAGTTACGATGAAAAGGCGGAGACGAATATATTGCTAAATTCATTACCTTATACACGCAAGGAGATCATCGCAGCACGCTATCTTGGTTCTATCTTTTATACGTTGTTAGCTTTTGCAGTGACAGGGGTAACATTATTTCTATTCAATAAACCTTTCACACTAACGGATATTGCCATTGGTGGTGGCCTGTTTCTAATATTTGCTGCGTTTACGTTTCCTTTATTTTATATTCTTAAACCTGGCCATATAGCAACGGTCGTTATTATTATTTTTCTCGCTCTAGCAGCTGTAGGACCGCATGTTTTCAGATTTTTAGCAGAACATTTTACAACCATCACAGCATTTCTAAACAATTTAACGACCGAAGTTTTATATGTAGGTGCCGCTGCTATTATCTTGACACTCTATGCAATCTCTTGGGTGTTTACGACGATCATATACCAGAGAAAGGCGTTTTAAGAGGGTAAGACGGAGGGACAGGTCCCTCCGTCTTATTAAGACAAGGTACCTGTCCCTACTGTCTTATTGCCCGATAGATATGGTTATTTCTAAATCTTCTAGATAATTTAGCGGCTTCATTTCTAATGTTGTTATATATAGATCGTCTAATGCAGGTGCCGAGGAGAACGACACTTCAAATTTATTTTTCGTACCTTCTATTTTTTTAGGAAGCTGGCGATCAAAGTAATATTCATTGTCAGCCGAATCCTCTAACCAGATTGCCATTGATTGATCGTAGAATTCATCTCCATCCACCTCATAGAAAACCGTAACCAGCCCATCCTCTTCTCTCACGTCAGTGACTATTAAATTACCTATTTCTCCTTGAGAAAGGACTAGCTCTTCTCCTTCCCATTTCCCACGCACAAAGGAGAGAGAATCGTCTCCTATATTAATCAAATATGGCCTCACAGTAATCGTTTCAGGAAAAGTATCTAGTGGCTCAAAGTTATACTGTAGCGTTTGTACCAGCTTCCCACCTTTTGTAGTACCTTCCCCGCCACCACTTAACGGCTGGAGAACGTGACCTTGATCATCCACTAATTTAAAATCTATAAACATATATTTATCGTCCTCAGGATTTTTCACCTCATCCGTCACTTGCCGCATAGCAATTTCAGTTGCTGTAGGATAAAAAGTAATGGAATCATAATGAATAGTGATGTCTTCCATTCCCCTTGTCTCATTTACTAGGAACGTCTCATGACTTCCTTGCAGTTCGATTGGAAGCTCCACTTTCCATGCTCTTCCCGTTCGAGGCTTTATTCCAAGTAAAAACGAGTCTGGGACTTCATCATTAAATTTGATACTAATCGTCCCAGCATACGTACCATTATCTAATATTTGACCTGAACTGCCCCAGCCATAACTTCCCATTGAACGATTATTCACCGTAAATTCTATATCTGAAAGAAAACCTTTATTTAAATCCAGGATATCTCGAGTCGGTGATTCAATAATATAACCTAAATGAATTTCCGAGCCGTCATAAAGACTTTCAGTGAATGTTACTGTTTGTTCATTGATAATCACTTGCTCTCCTAAAAGAATCGATAACCCTTCTTCACTTCCTTTTTTCACCCCGATGTTACCAATCGTATCGAACACAGAGCCAATGACAGGAATAGACTTTACCGTATCGGCAAAAGTCGGCGAGAAAAAAGAGGCTCCTAGTGTTAAACCAAAAGCTAACACTGCTGCCGCAGCAGAAAAATATAGTTTTTTATAATTTCTCCTCTTAGTCGGAAGCTTCTGAAGTGTCGCGTTGATTCGCTCCGT
Organism: Evansella cellulosilytica DSM 2522; assembly: GCF_000177235.2. Lineage (NCBI taxonomy): Bacteria > Bacillati > Bacillota > Bacilli > Caryophanales > Bacillaceae > Evansella > Evansella cellulosilytica. The sequence goes on from NC_014829.1 coordinate 4,177,302, forward strand.
AACGATACTCGGTGGCTGCTCATTCACCTCTTGCTTTATTTTGTCTTCCCATTTTTCCATGTCGTTTTCTCCTCCTTCTCTTTGGTCATGATAGTTCTCATTTTTTCCCGTGCTCTTCGCAATCTCGTTTTAATGGTATTTTCTGGCACCTTGTATATCGACGCTAAATCCTCGATTGAGAAGCCTTCGATATAAAATAACTTCAACAACTGGCATTGTTCTTCTGGCAGTGTTTCTAGCAGTTCCATTATCTCTATTTTTTCATAGCCAACGTCATCAGAAGACTGCTCTCCCCATTCTTCTAAAACAACAATTTTTTTCCGTTGCCTTAATATTTGGTACGATTCGTTCATAAGAATACGCATCAACCAAGTTTTAAAATAAGCAGGCTCCCGCAATGTTGGGAGTTTTTCATATGCCTTCAAAATCGTCTCTTGTATGGCATCCGCACAATCCTCGTCCTTAGGAAGAATTGTTTTCGCAACCCGATACATCATAACTTGATGCTCAATAATAAGCCTCTCAAAAGCTGCTGCATTCCCCTTTCGCGCCTTCTTCACCTCTTTTATACTGTCCACAATCATGGCTCCTTTCACTCAACCTACTCGTTAGATACAAAACTCCCCCAAAAGGTTTCAAAAAGTTAACGGATGGCTAATGGGGACGGTTCTCCTTCGCCAAAATTCCTCTAACCGCGGCAAACATCCGGCTAAAGGCTAATAGGGACGGTTCTTACTTGCCGAATCGACTCCTCAAATAATCCCCCACCAACAAAAGAAGGGACAACGAAACAGGTAAAACCTGCTCGTTGTCCCTTTTTCAGCCGAAATCTAGAATTTGGCTAACGAGAACCGTCCCTGTTGGTACTGTTGATGGTGTAGGTTTCGGACGTAGGTTTATCATTATTGTCAATATGATATTCTAGTATATCTCCTGGCTGACACTGCAATGTTTTGCAAATAGCCTCTAGTGTCGAAAATCTGATTGCTTTTACTTTTCCTGTTTTTAAGTTCGATAGATTTACGTGAGATATCCCTACTTTTTCTGCTAATTCATTTAATCTCATTTTTCTATCTGCTAAAACGCGGTCTAAACGAATGATAATTGCCATGCAACTTCACATCCTTACAATGTTGTATCAAATTCATCCTGTAAATAAGATCCATAACGAAAAATGTGCGAGATGATTAGCACAAGTACACCAACAGTAAGCCCAGATATACTAACATTTAGTAAGTCAATGTACAAAATGTTCGTTACAAAAGTGGTGATTGCTATATTAATGAAGAGATCCGCAATTAATGCGTACAAGATTATGACATACGAAATATTTCTAAGTCTACTAGCAATTTCTGCTGAAAAAGGTGTGTTCGTTTCTCTAATAGAATAAAAGATTTTCTGTAATTGTACTACACCGTACAGGAATAGTGGGAAAAATGTAAGGGTACGAAAAAGAAAGAAGGTGATAAATGCTGCTTTTACTTGAAACATATCAATAGTCAGTGGTTGAAGAATAGAAAATGGAATAATTGCCCGGAACATGCCCTGACCAAATATTGAGGCACTTACAGACCAATGAGCAACACCTTTTTCTGCTACAAATGCTTCCGCTGGTGAAAAACTAGCCCAAATAAGTAGTCCCATTGCCGCAATAAATAAAACAACGCCCCCCCATTTTATAACATTGATAACCAATAACATTTTTCTTGATTTACCTCTAATTTGCTTTAGCAAGTCAGTACTCATCACCCACAACTCCCAACCAAATCATTTTCCTTCATCTTACATTCAACACTAACCAAAATCAATAAAAAATTAATGATAAACATTAAATTACTTAGAAGGTTAATGGGATAATGGGGACGGTTCTCACTTGCCAAAGTTCGGTTAGAGGAAAATCTCACTTACCTATTACCTATTAACCCATACCTTTATTATGAACTCATTTTTGGCTAAGAAGATCCGTCCCTGTTAGCCCGCCCTGTTAACTTCGTTTGGCTAACGAGATCCGTCCCCATTAGCCGAAAAGGATATTGGGTTTTTTGTGGCGAATATTTATAGGGTGTGAGGAATGATTAATTATTTGGTTGGAGGGGTCTTGTAAATGAAAAGGACGATATATATTACTGGCGCGGATCGTGGTCTTGGACTCGCGCTGACAAAAGTATTTCTTGGTCATGGATTTAAAGTGTTTGCCGGGCGCTATATGACGGATTGGCCTGAGCTCGATGACCTCAAAAAGGAGCATGGAGATCATCTCGATCTTGTTTCTTTAGATGTAACAGATCAAAGTTCCGTAGATGCTGCCGCGACACACATTAAAACAGAAACTAACGGCAAACTTGATATTGTACTGAACAACGCTGGTTTTTTCAAAGATCGCTCTACAGATATTTTCGGAGAGCTTCACTATGATGATATGATGAGGCTTGTTGACGTAAACGCATTTGGCCCGCTTCGAGTGGCCAAGTCAGTTTTACCCCTCATGATGAACGGGGATACGAAGATGATTGCCAATATTTCATCAGAGGCCGGAAGCTTAGAGGATTCATGGCGTGTAAAGGAGTACGGATACTCCATGTCAAAATCGGCCTTGAATATGGGACTCACGATTCTACAAAACCAATTGAAGGAGCATGGAATCAAGGTTATGGCTATCCATCCTGGTTTTGTTAAAACATATATTGAAGGCGAATTTATGGATTTCGCCGAGATCGATGCGATAACGTCTGCAACTGGTATTGCCGAGCAGATTTTGAAATCGCCTACAATCGAAGATCACATGTACATCGACTATGAAGGAAACAAAATGAACTGGTAAAAAGGAGCTGTTATGATGGTGAAAATAGTAGCATTGTTAGGAGATTTCTGGCACAGTGAGTCCGCTTATAAAGCTGGCTTAGAGGCAGCGATTAACAGGTTACCGAACAAGGATAACGTCGCGCTTCGCTACATCACAATCGATGAAGTGAGTACCGCTCTCGATGAAAATCCTGATATATTTGTGAATGGAAAGATGGATCCACAGACGCCACAGGAAGAAGATGTTCAAGCATGGCTAACTGATGCTGTCGATAAAAAAATAATATCGTACGTAGAGGATGGTGGAAGTGTGTTGGCCTGGCATTCAGGAATGGCTGGTTATGACCCAGAAAGCCGATATATTCACATGTGCCGTGGGTATTTCGACTATCACCCACCAGGTTTGCAGGATGTGATATACATGTTGAAGGAAGGTGAAAAAACTGGTCCGAATACATTTCCATTAAAGGACGAGCAATACTTCGTTCATTGCGATGTAAATGCAACCGAAGTCGACCTCTGGAGTACAGGAGTAGATGGAGATTCATTAGCGGGCTGGAAGCATCAGTACGGGCACGGAAAAGTATGCTGCTTTTCACCAGCCCACACTAAAGAAGCAATGCTTGATAACAACGTTTCCTCATTGTTAGCTGAAAAAATAACATGGCTACTCAAAAAATAGGTTAAAGGGGACGGTTCTCATTTGCCAATTCACCTTAAGTTTTCGTCTAAACACGCACATTTTATGTGCTTCGCAAATGAGGTCCGTCCCTGTTAGTATTTTTTTACAGTCTTTTAATCTGATCGGAGGAAACTAAATGAGTCGTAATTGGCGCATTTTTATTGCAGCTGCACTTGCAGCTAGTTTATTTATGAATATACTTTTATTTTCAAAGCTAGAGAGAATGGAACAAGAAATTAGCCATGTTGTAAGTTATCAACACAGTATAAGGAGCAGTGTTGACGATCAGGCAGACCATATTTATAGTGTCATGAATCAAATGCAAGAGGATCAAAGTTGGCTGACTCCTGTTTCGATGGATATCGATACTACGCATATGCAATCGGGGCAAGCCGCGGTTAAATTTGAATGGCAAATTAAAGAGCTTCCAACAGACGCACACGTTGTTTTTAACTATGCACTTGGAAGCAGTGAGACATTTACAGAAGTTGCTGTAGAGGAAATCAAAAACGGGCTTTTCCAAGTATCCATTCCGTTTGAAGCAAATCTCAAACCAGATTGGTATGTGACGACTCACTTTTCTGATGGAAACAGCTCTGCAAGTTATGATGAAGTAGTAGACGAGCATATAGACGCTAAAGAAAACGAGATATCTTATTTTGTGTCTATGATTGACAATGGGATTGTAAAAAGTGGGACAATGGATGTTACTAACATTGGCTATCTTGGGTCTAGCTATTATGGTTTTCTATATACTGACATCAATAGGAACAACGATGACTTATATGTAAATATCCAAAACGATGATTACGGTGCAGTACATTCATTAGAGCGAGTATATGTATTAAAGTACAAAGACGGGGAACTCATCGAAGAAGAAGCTTTACAAACAGATGTCCATCAAGAGGGCTATGAGCACTCCCCAACCTATTTGTACACTGAAGAACCTTTGATAGTCGGCTCGAATTCCCGATTCGTATTAAAAGCCGTATATAGTAACGGAGAAACATTCGAAAAAGAAATCCACCCTAATTAATGGCGAATGGGGACGGTTCGGAACCAGTAAAAAAGTACTTACCCTTTAAGTATAGACTAATAAATATAAGGTTGTTTGAATATAGAAGTTGATGAGACCTGTGCAAACTCGCTTTCCGCGGGCGGCTGGTGAGCCTCCTTGATGCTTTGCCTCTACGTAGTCTCTCCCCTGCCTTTTTTCCCGCAGGAACGAGCGTTGCTTCGTCGCTAATGCTTCGAGTTGTCTCGACGGATACGCTTCAAAGCATATGCTCGTAGAGGAAGAGACAGTTACCTCGCTTGCTCCGGTTTCATCAACCTATTCTATAATTAGATATTTCGAATAATAATACAATAAAATATTAAGATTTCTACTTTTTCAGCAGTCTCGGACGGTTCTCATTCGCCGTCCCCATTTTCGCATGTCTTTCCTCGCAACAATATTTTAGTCACCATCCCTCGTACTAAACTTTCCAGTAAATAGTAAGTTCCCTTAAATATGCTGTAGAAACTCAGCGATGCCACTTTAAAATATTCGCTAGTAAGTAACCGGCGGCGCTCCATATATCTCTTAAAGGGGGACTCCAAAAAGTTAATCAACCTTTTGAGAATCCCCCTCATTTTGATTATTCACATAAAAAAATGATGGCTAGTGAGATCCGTCCCCATTAGCCAATCTCTATTTCCCGTGGCAAACTAGGTCCGTCCCCATTAGCCATTTTTAATTCATTTCTCTGGCTCGTTGTGTATCTCTAATATTCTTTTGAACGGTGATTGCTGCGAACAAACTTAGTACAAAAGCCATGCCATAAAAACCTTTTTCACTTAAGATGATGCTTCCTGCGTTATATAAACCTATCGCCATAAGTGCAATTGCCACTATTAGTGCGAACCAACTTAGACCATAATAAATTCCCGTAACAGGAATCCCTTCATCTCTGTCCCTTACCGCTTTTTGCAGAGATACGGCTGAATATAAACCGAAGACGAGAACCGCAAAGTAATACCCTTTCTCATTCAGCTCCATCGATGCATTAAACAGACCAATTAAATACGCGGAAACGCCTATTATTAGTGCAGCCCAGGTCGCCCCCTTGAAAGCACCAGTCGGCTCTCCCAATTTCCTTTCTTCCTTTTGTCTCATTTTATTCACTTCTTCCTGTACAACTTCATACTCTTCAGACATTCAACCACCCCTTTTATTTTTTCAACCTTTCCTTGAAAACTCGGTTTGAATAACTTTCAGATTATTCTCACATTAACAATCATTTACAATTATAATTTGAAAGCTTCAAACAATAAAGCAAAATTTTTTTAGGTCATTATTAAGGGGCTCTCTGACCGCTACTAAAGTCCCGAAGATGGCGTTCACCTTAGTTTTCACTCTTTCTAATGCTTAATAACAAACAACATTTACGAAAAAGAAAAAGCAGAGGGATCGATCTTCAGATAGACTGCCCCTCTGCTTCATCATTAAATTAATTCTCAAAAAAGCTATGTAAAATCTATAATATACTATCAAAATCGGACCATCAATCTACCATCATTATTTCATATCTGGCAAACTAGATCCGTCCCCATTAGCCTTATTATTTCTTCTTTTCACAAGTGCCAATATTATGAGGATCAGTGATAGTAAAGTACTCATAACGAATGTCCCGACTGCGAATAAAATCTCACCCAGAAATGTCTGCTTAATTAAGAAAATCGCTTCTTTTTCATCAAACCCTTCCTCGTAGCTGCCTTCTAGAATATATGTACCTTCTTCTTCAATGGTAAAAGAAAGAAGCCCTTCTCCCTCTCGGCCGTTTAACGAATAATTCGTATTGAATCTCACCGGGGACATCTCTATATGAGAGCCATTTGATTTTTCTAGCAAACGAACATATAAACCCGTTAAGGCCGTTTCAGTCGAGTAAACCTTCCCATCAATAACACTACGATACTCGTGAAAAACGGTATAATCTCCTTCCTCCAAATGAATTTCAGTTGCCCCAGGGACAATCACTCTCTCCCCTGTTTGGAAAACACTTGAAGTAATAACGAAAAAAATCGAACACGCAATACCAACAACGAAAATAACTGCTGCTAATAAATACATTTTTTTCCCTGATCCATTCTCCTTCATGCCCATAAACATCCACCTACTTCTTAGTCTATTAGAAAAACTACGTGCTTTTTTGTTAAAGCAATGAAACTCCTATTTTAAATCCACAGTCGTTCCAACGAATATTTTATCACCCTTCCCAAAATATGTAACAAATTCTTTACTAATCAAACGTTTTTGTTACTTTCTAACTATAATTTTTAGCTTCTACAATCTATCACTTCAACCGAATCATCGCAGGCTGCTAAACGAACTTGCTGTTTGGTTGGCGAAGTAGGTCCGTCCCTGTTAGCCACTGTTAGCCATGGTTGGCGAACTAGATCCGTCCCTGTTAGCCTATTATCCTATCAGGGACAAGTGGTCTATCTCGATATACCTAATTCCACATTTTACCATAGTAGTTACTCCCCATTTTCACGGAAACCCACTAGTATACATTTGCGACTTTTATATGAAATTTGATAAAAGGTAATTTCCATAATGACATCCATAGATTTCCATATATAATATCTATTTAGTACCATATTCTGTATTTTTCCCTAGGCACTGTTAAAGGAGAATTATGATATATAAGAATGAATGGATGTAGGTCATGTACATAGCGCAATAACAGGCACCTCCACAAATTTCAAATATTCAACTTCAAATTTTACAGAACCGTTAGTAATACGTATTGGTACTAATCTAGGCAAGAAATATTATCGTTTTAGGAAAGGGAGTATGGTTTGTGAAAGTGGTCAGAACAAAGACAGTATCACTCATGATGGCAGGTGCTCTTGTTATTTCTCCACTATTAAGCACTCTACTCATTCCAACCAAGATTAGCGCAGAGGACATTATTGTCAACAATGAAGAGGTTATTAGTGAGGAATATCTTGAATCAGACATCGAAGAATCAGAGTCTCTAGAAGAAGAACACCAAACTTCAGAGGCAAATGATGAAGAAGTTGCAGAGGAAGAACCAATTGAAGAGGAACCCCAAGAAAATGAGTATCAAGCCGGGGACTCTACTGATGGCGAAAATGATAGTTCAACAGATTCTGAGAATGGCGAAGACGGAGACGGGGAAAACTATGAAGATGCTCCTCCTTCAACAGAGGAAGATGATTTAATCGAGGAAGAAGATAGTGACATCGAGGAAAACGGTAATGATGAAGAAACAATTGAGGAAGAGGAAGAAGCGTCTGATGAGGAAGAATTTGAATATTTTTCACCTAGTAAAATTGAATTAAACGAATCTACTATTTCCTTTGCCCACCCATTATCGCTCGATAAAAGGACAATGGTGGCAGTATACTTGGATAATCATCTTATGAATGATGAGGATTTTAAGGTGTATGAATCTCTTTTCATCAGTGCAGATGATATGTCCAACATGATAGAAACAGGTTCTTATTTAGTTTTAATGTTAGAAGAGGAACTCGATTCATGGTTTCACAATTCCTTAGTTATTCCTAGCTCTATTTTTAGTGGGAACGAGGATGTACTTATTACTAAAAAAATCCTTAACTCAGGTGTTTCCGAGATAGAGAAGACAGAAGGTGCTTTCCAATTGACGATTACAGAAGGCAATGAAACTATTGATACATTCGAAGAACCTATCTTGATCGAGACGGTAGTTATATCTGAAGAAGAAATACCAACTTTACAACACCATTATTATCAAGATGGATATTGGTTTAATCAGGATCAAAACGGCATGAGTTATAATGGAGTTTATTGGCAAGGTGATTATTACGATCTTCAATACGAATATGAGTATGATAACGATGGTCAAGTAATAGTTTATGGTTTATTGGTCTATGGGAGCATTTATCATACAGGTATATTCGGTCTTGCTGAGGAAGGGGCATTAACGCTTGGCAGTTGGACAGAGCCAGAAGATCCTGAAGAAAATGATCCTACTGAGGAAGACCCGTCTAATAATCAGCCAGATGAAGATCCAATCGTAGATGAAGAGGAAGGTTCAGAGACAGGTGAAACGGAAACTAATGAGGAAAGCGGCTCAACGGATGAAGATAAAGTAGCCACTCCTGTTTCCTCAAGCTCTGATAATAATGACAATGGGAATACAACACTACCAAATACAGCAACAAATGTATATAATCAATTACTTTTAGGAGCCATTCTTATCCTTGGTGGCGGCGTAGTATTATTTGGTTCTAGGAAGATCAAACGACGTCAGCGCCCGTATGTAATTTCGTAAACGCAAGGACGGTTTTGCGTTCATACAAACTAAAATTAATTAAGCATGACGGAACAATTTAAAAGAAAAAGGCCCAGCTAGTCAGATGACTACTGGGCTTTTTTGTATGCCTATTACACAAATTCTACAATTATATTTCGTACAAACATAGCATCCACACGTTACTCGTGAACGCCGAGACCAACCCTCCCTTAACTTCGTAGTCGCAACTCGAGTAGGAGTCAACCATTTTACTTAAGTGGCATCATTTCCACCGCGATTTCTTTCTTTTCTTCCAAAAAAAAATGACAAGCGATTATTTTTAAAATCACTCGTCATTTTATGTAGTTATTCTTCTTCTTTTTCTTCCTCAACATAGGTCACTTTAGCAGCAAACTCAGAAAATTGTATATGAATAGAGGTTAAATTATCTAGCCCTTCTAACCATTCGCTAATTTGTTCCGTAATCGGCGCCGATTTACTGTATATTTCATAAGTTTTCATTTCTATTTTGTAGCCCTCCATTTTTTTCGATAAAAATCTAATGCCATTATTATTATAATGAAAGGATCTCAAAAGATATGTCACTTAATGTCTGTAAAAATAAAATTTTTTTGGCGAATGGGGACGGTTCACCTTCACTTTCACAAGTTAAAACGGTGACGCGTAAATCAGGTGCTAATTGGTTAAATTGTTTACTCTATTTATATAAGCGATCCATATTTCATCGTCCAGCAGTCAATTGTATAAGCGCCCAAAATATATTAGAGAAAAATAAAGTCTTTTTGTGAATAACAATTTAAAGAAGAAACATTTCAATATCACACGATAAAAACACCAGGCATTCAGGGTATTCCCCGACTACCTGGTGTTTACTTAAAATATTTTTGGCTAATAAGATCCGTCCCTATTCACCAGTCCCTATTCACCAGCTTTGACGTTTTTGAATACATTAAAGGCAAAAACAAGAACAGCAAGCACTACGAGGGTAGAACCTATGATAAGCATGAGTGGCACTACTGCACTGTCAATTCCAAGAATGGTAAAATATAAACCTAGCATCATCAGTGGTAACCCAATATTATGAGTCCAAAAGTGAATCTTTCCGAGCATACTTTGTTCTGCTTTTGGAAACATCACATACAAGATCCCCGCTAACGTCATCGAAGTCCATCCTAACAAATTAATATGAACGTGGATTGGTGTTAAACTGTAGTCCGTTGCGACGGACATGTGGTACCCAAGAAGTACCCCAATCACAAAATAAATAACAGATATTTTAATTAACTTTATTCCCAAAATTCCCTTCCCCCTTCATATAGTTATCATTCTATGACTTTATTCATCCCCCACCATCGCATTAATCTGGCTAATAAGGTCCGTCCCCATTAGCATTTTTTGACACTAAGATTACTTAATGTTTTAAAAATTACAAAAATGGATGATGAGAACCGTCCCTATTAGCCGAGGTGTTGTTTGTTTTCTTCCAGCCATGTGCGGAAGGTTTTGAGCTTTGGATGTTTTTGTCTTACTTGTTCTTGGTTTACAGACCAGCCTATTTCGTCATTCCATTTAAATTGGCGTGCCATTTCTGCATTCATCAATTTAAAAACCCAATAGGGCATTTTGAAGGAAGGTGGCTTTGTACCGACAACCTCAACAATTTGTTCGTATACTTCTTCATAAGTCAATGCGTCACCAGCAATATCCACAATTTGATCAAGGTATTGCTCAGGATGATCAAAAATTTCAGCAGCAAAATAACCTATATCATCGACTGCTATCATATGTAATTTTGTACTTTTACTTAAAGCCCCTTTCATCACAGGTATGGTCAATTTCCCTGTTTTCGGAATTGCAAAGTTATCCATAAAGAACACCGTACGCAAAAAAGTACGAGGAATTCCAAGCGAATCTATATATTTTTCAACCTCCCATTTCGATGTCCAATGCTCTAGCTCCGATGCATTGTCACAATCTACGACGGAGGAAAACAACAAATGCTCTACTCCCACTTTGTGAGCTACATCGGCTACGTTTTTCCCTTGGCGAACTTCGCCTTCATAACCAATACCTTTTTCCCAGAAATTCTGCACAGAAAAAACACCATACGTGCCTTCCATCGCTTTTTCTAATTGCCCTTTCTCTTCCATATCACAGGATACGACTTCTACTCCTTGCCGCTGTAGCTCCTGCGCTGCATTTCCATCCGGATTACGCGTAATAGCCCGTACGTTCCAGCCTCTCTTCAATAGGTGCCTTGTAACTGCACCGCCCTGTTGACCTGTTGCCAATAACTAAAATGGTCTTCATGATATACAACCTCTCCCTTCTGTTTTCCATTTCTGTTGTCCGAGTCATTTTCTGAAGACCCACGAGTTACGAAACTATGAATCACTCAATAGTGCTTGTTATCAATGGAAAATGGAACCATCCACCTTTATAACTTTATACCTATGTTTATATTGTATATTCGTAGTTTATGTCTTGAAAAGGTCACATTAGTCACAAATACACGGGTAATAGTCATAATCTAAAAGTCACATTTATGAAACGAAAAGTCACTCAATTGGCGCATTTTAAGTGTCTACAAATGACATTTATGCGGATTTCTATTATGAAGATAGTCACTCGCCGGCGGAATGTAATGACTTTTGCCCACCGTTTTAGTGGAAAAATAGAGTGTGATTGGGAGACAAATCAAGTTCTCTTTCCTTTCTACTAGAAAAATTGATGAGGAAAGGAATACTAATCGTGTTTGTATTCCTTTCGCACATGTAAATCAATCTCGAACGGCATGCTAAACGCCTTCACTTTCCTTTCTACTAGTAAAATCAGCCATGAAAGGAACACTAAACGCTTTCCTTTCTACTAGTAAAATCAATCGTGAAAGGAATGCCAAACGCTTTCACTTTCCTTTCTACTAGTAAAATCAGCCATGAAAGGAATACTATACGCCTTCACTTTCCTTTCTACTAGTAAAATCAATCGTGAAAGGAATACTATACGCTTTCACTTTCCTTTCTACTAGTAAGATCAGCCATGAAAGGAACACTAAACGCCTTCACTTTCCTTTCTACTAGTAAAATCAGCCATGAAAGGAATACTAAACGTCTTCACTTTCCTTTCTACTAGTAAAATCAGCCATGAAAGGAATACTAAACACCTTTGCATTCCTTTCTACTAGTAAAATCAGCCATGAAAGGAACACTAAACGCTTTCGCTTTCCTTTCTACTAGTAAAATCAGCCAAGAAAGGAACACTAAACGCTTTCGCTTTCCTTTCTACTAGTAAAATCAGCCAAGAAAGGAATACTAAACACCTTTGCATTCCTTTCTACTAGTAAAATCAGCCATGAAAGGAATACTAAACGTCTTCACTTTCCTTTGTACTAGTAAAATCATCCGAGAAAGGAATGCCATAAATGGCAAACAAGATCCGTCCCCACTTGCCGAATTGTTCTAGAAAAGTACTATTTCTTTCACGCATACAATGGATATAATAGATTTAATATCGTTAGAACAAAGAAAATATTAAATTATTTACTTCAACCCGCTAATTGAGGGGGCAAATGCTAATAGGGCTAGTCTGGCAAATGAGGTCCGTCCCCATTAGCCAAGAGAGAGGGGATTTTTGGTATGGCAGGTAGGCGTCAACCTTGTCCTTGTGGATCAGGAAAGCAATATAGAAAATGTTGTGAGCGGAATGAAGGAAGGCTCGGACAACAGTATAAGCATACGAATGAGCATGGGGCTAACCCTAATGGTAGGCAGGAGGTTACTACTTCCGATGAGCTTTTTAGCCTTTTTAATCAAGGCCTTTTAGGTGAAAACAAATTCGCTAGGAGCACTCAAAAGAATAAATCTACTAATCATAAACCGATTGACTTTGACACCGTTTCTGTAAAGGAAAAAAACTTCAAAGTTATTAACGGTAAATTATATTATGTCGGAAAAGATAAAATTGTAAAAATTCCTTCCACTATTAACGGTGAGGAAGTAAAAATCATTGGTGAAGAGGCTTTTGCTGGGAGTAAAGTAGAAGCTGTTTTTTTACCTGAAGGAATTGAAATCATAGAAAATAAGGCTTTTGATCAATGTACGAAGCTGAGGCAAATTCATTTTCCTGAGGGGGTAAAGCAGATTGGCAGGTGGGCCTTTCAAGGGTGTCAATCCTTACAATCTGTTGTTTTCCCCGAATCGCTAGCGGTGATAGAAGGGTATGCATTTGATGAATGCTATAGTCTGGAGGACGTGCAGCTACCGAGCGAAATGGAAAAACTCGGGGCATATGCCTTCTCAGAGACTAGTATACAGCACATAAAAATTCCAGATGGCATCACGTTTCTTGGTAACTCTCTGTTTTATCGTTGTACGTCGCTCGAGTATGTTGAAATTCCAGAGAGTGTAAACAGCATACTGAATATGACATTTGCAGAATGTCATTCATTAGATCATGTTTTTTTACCTCGTGCACTTAAAAAAATCGGCCAACAAGCATTTCAGAATTGTATCGGATTAACAACATTGACAGTGAAAGACAACGTTGAAGTGATTGCGGAGCACGCTTTTGTTGGATGTGACAATCTCACCGACATTGTTTCTACTATTAAGTCGAATGTGAAAGTGGAACTGATGGACACTTCTTATGAAATGTTTGCCGGCAACATGACGAAGGCGGAGTATGAAAAAGAATTTAAGGTGAAAGTTAAAAAGGCGCCCATCCGTAAACTGATCGGGAATCGCAATACAAAGTGGTCACATGCTTCAAACGAGGAAGTGATTGAATTTGAAGAGCAACAAAAACGAGAGATTTACGCTTCTCTCAATATAGTATTCCCTTCGAACAACCCCGAATACGAACTTGAAGAAACGTTCCATATCGAGGGGCTTTCGGAATATACGGAGGAATCGATTACAGAAAAGGACTTGTATGTTGAGACTTTAGTAGAAGGTTATACGTTAAAGCAGCAAGGTGACATCGACGGAGCGATCGCAAAATACAAGGAAGCGATTGATTTTAAGCCACTTATTAGCACGGCATATTATAACTTAGGTAAAGTGCTATATATAAAAGGGGATTATGATGCAAGTGCGCGTTCCTATAAAACAGCGATTCATTTAGGTCAAGATAAATATGAAGTGCTTAGACATTTAGGGCACTCCCTTCTGGACGAAATCATGCGACAAACGGCATATGAACAAGTCATCGCCCAATACGAAGAGGGAATAAACCCACATTTAAAAGTACTGCGTGGCTATCAAACACCGCTCAATGTCAGTGAAGAAAAAATGGCTGAATACGATCAGATTTGTATTAGTGTCGCCGAAAAGTTTCTTCAGCATGACGTGGAGGAAAGCGCATGAAGATTGCTGCAAACTTTATGAAAGAGGTTCCTATAGAAAAAAGAGAAATTGTTACGAGAAAGCTACATGAATTTATAAACATACTTCCACAGAAAAAAACGTTGTCAGATATACCTAAAGGATATTGGGTGAGGCAAATCGCGGGCACTGATATTTATAAATTCCGGATCAATAGCGGGGATCGGATTTTATTCCGCTACGAAAAGGGGACCATTGTTTTCTTAAGCTTTCAAACACATGACAATCAAATTCGTGCAGCAAAAAATATGTCCAAACATATAAAACTAGAAGACTTGAATATCGTGCAAGAAGCGTATTTCGAAGAAGCAGTTGATACGGAAATTGATACGTATGCGCAAAATGAATTGCAGCATCACTTAAATCAAATCTTGCATGCTGAAGTTTTTGATGATGAATATATCGAGCTTGCCATTGAAAGCAACAGTAACGAGCTACTATTAAGTATGGAGCAGTACAATTGTTTGACAGAGATCGTCAATCCAACGATTATTTTTGGTTGTGCAGGCAGTGGAAAAACGAGTATTGCAATAAGAAAACTATTATTAGATGCTGACTTATCAAAGGAAACGATTTATGCAACTAAATCGGCGTTCATGGTAGAAAAAGCAACATCTTTCCTTCCCGAACATCGAAAAAGTGAACTTCCTGTTATGACATTAGAAGAAATGCTATGTAAAGAGCTAGAATTGGAAAACCCGACTATCATTGAATACGATGCATTTATTCAATGGGCACTGAGAGACGACATTTCCGATATCGCGAACGGCTTTCCTTTAAGAGAGATTTGGGTGGAAATCAACACAGTGATAAAAGGGGCTTCAAAGGAACGAATACAATCAAGAGATGCATACTTGGGATCCGCGGCATCAGCCTATCCAGAAAAAACAAAGAAGATGATTTACGCTGTTGCAAGTAAATATGATATGTGGTTAAAGGTGAATCATTACTATGATTACAACGATTTAGCGTATGAAGCGTTATCACGTCCACTTGCTAGACAGTATGACCACCTTATTTTTGACGAGGTGCAAGAGTTGACGAATAAGCAGCTGACATATATTTTAGCTTCAACGAAAAATAAGCAAACTGTCCTGTTACTTGGTGATGTTCATCAGTCGACGCAAAATTATCAGTTTGACCTCTCCTTTATAAAAAATGACATTTACGAGGCGGGATACACTTTAAAAGAAGTTTTTATTAACAAAAACTATCGTTCCACTAGTGAGATTGTCCAGGCCATTAACAAGGTGAAGGAAGTAAAGCAGTCAAAGTTCAAAAGTGCAGGTATCTCTTTTCAGCAGCTTGAGATTCCCGTTCGCACAGGAGTGAAACCTTATTTTTCCAGAGGCAGTGAAGGCACTATGTCTTTCTTTCGTCAGTTGCAGCAAGATGTCAATGCCATGATTATTGTAAGCGACCGTAGAGAGAAAGAGCACTTTGAGAAAAATGGTGTGAAGCGTGTCTTTACGATTGAGGAAACGAGAGGATTAGAATACGAGAAAGTATACACGTACAATATATTTACGACCTTTAAAAATGTATGGCGCACATTATTTGCTGAAACCGATAAGCTCAATGATTTATATCAGACGTATGTTAACCTCGTGTATGTAGCCATGACGAGAAGTAAGCGGCACTTTTATATGATTGAAGATGAGACGACTGCGATAGAAAAAATGCTAGAGGCTTACTTTCAGCCAGCTTCATTAACGGCCGCTCCTATTGACGTGAGTGTCGATGCCGATTGGCTGAAGGAAGCCGATCATTTGTTTAAGCTTAAAAAATATTCGCAAGCAGCCGACGCGTATGAGAAAGCAGGTCAAAATAATAGGCGTGATCTTTGCTTACGACTGTATCATCACGATCAGCTTTTTGAGTTGAAAAATCGTTACGAGTGCTATATGAATCTGGAATTAGACCAGTGCACTCCCCAGCATTTAGAGGCTGCTTTCAACGCGTTAGAGAAGAAATTCGGTGTGACCTTCAAGGGGTATTTTGAAATGAACGTGCGCTATGAGCGTCTCTTAGGTGGACGGCACATTTCTGTTTTTATTCAGCCGTATATGTCACATGCCGAGGCGGCGCGTTTATTGTATGAGGAGCTCCAGGAGAAGGTATTGAATAAAAGGCTTTTGACGTGTAAGGGGACGCTATTTTCAAATGGAATTCCTGTGCAGTTAAGTGAGATAACTGGCGGTGATTTTAATGATATTTCACTTGTTATAAAGGGAAATAAACTGAGCATTGCTACGAAGCATTTGTCTGAAGAACGGAAAATGGATTCGTTCCAAAAGCAGCTTAGTGAAGTAAATGAAGCCTCTCGCTTACGTGTGTTTGGCAACTATGGCTATCACTTTGTTGAAGAGTCTAAAGAAAAGTACCGTGATAAAACAGGGAAAGATATACTAAACTACATTTTTAATGGGGAAAAATCATGATCAACTGATTTTGAAGGAAAGCTGCTATGTTGGCAAGGAGGACGAGTCGTTGTATTTTTACTGCATAAAAGATCACCTAAAAGATAGTGACGATATCTTTATTTCAACTACGAAAAACGTAGACGAAGTGAAAAATATCATTCTGTTCATGCAAGCAAAGGTGAATGTCGATATTAGTGAAGAGATTTATTTAAATAGTGAGGATATTGTTCAGCTTTTAATCGATCATTACGATTGCGCGAGAAAAACGGTGATAGATTCAAGCAAGCCTATTGAAATGATAGAATTAGTTCAGCTCTGGAACGATAATATTGAAAACATTGAACGCATTGTTCTTCATCCTGATAATCAACAGGCGCAAGTTGAGGATGCAATATTAAAAAGGCTAGAAAAGCATGCAAAGTTTCTTTTTATTAATGCTGCAGTGAAGCTGCCGAAGTGGGCTGAGAATACGTCTATAGAACCATTAACGCTACAGGTTACACATAACGGTGTGCTAATCCAAGGCTTGAGTGTGCTAACCGAAGAAGAGCGGGGTAAAATGCTGCAGTTTTATCCAGCAAGTAAGTTTTACGGTAATCATAGTCTGTTTTTTAGCTTTAAAGATTTCCCACCTTATGAATACTCATTTTCCTGGAACGGCAAACACGTCACCGTTATGCACGTCCACGAATCAGACCATGCAGCTACCGAAATAAAAAAACAAATGAACATCGGTTACTATTTAACAGAATCAGACCTAAACTTACCAATTAACTCACTCACCGACCTACAAAAATTAAAAACCAAAATGCGCCTTGGCTAATGGGGACGGTTCTTCTTTGCCATTATAATCATTTACAAATTAAAATAAAACCTTGAGAGGCTTTAGCCAATCAAGGTTTTTTGTCATATTCTATCCTCTACGATTCGAATAAGAAGTATGACTAAATCAAGGGTTATTCTGTTGATTATAACGTATACTCCAGCAATCCTATTTAGTCTCCACAATAGTTTATCAGGTAAGCAAGAGTCATCCTACTAGTAGTTGTATATTGGCTAATAAGGTCCGTCCCCATTAGCCGTAATTCATGATCATAGTTTTTTGGCTAACGAGATCCGTCCCTGTTAGCCGTTTAGGCTTGGAGGTCGTTTTCTTCTTTAATTTTGTTTTCTTTTTTTATTTCCTCTAGGTTGTTTAAGTCGAGGGGTTTACTTGTAATTTTTTCAGGGTTTAGTCCGTTACCTAATGATCCGTAAATTTTGCCTCCGTTTGGGTCTACGAGATCATTATGTTCAAAGTATACCCTTGGAGTTTTTATTAAAGCGAGTAGTGCTTTTGTCATTGGCATTTCATGGTATCGTTCTGGCCACATTTCCTTTAACAACCTTTTCACTTCTGGGTAATATTTTGAACTCATCGCCGGAAAAATATGGTGTTCCGTATGATAGCTGAAATTAAAATGTATCCAATCAAGCCATTTCGGTACGGTAACGGTAAGACTATTCGCTAATGGGTCGTTAACTGGGACCAATGGATTTAATCGGTGATTTGTTGATATATAAGCCATAACCACAAAATTAGCGATCAGTAGTGGGAGTAGAAACGCAAAGAACCAATCATGGAAACCGAGAACAAATAGTAACCCTATCCACGTTGCCCAAGGTAAAATAGCTTGAATGATGACAACCGGTCTTTTTTTCGGTTGAAAATCCTTTATATAAATCATCAAGCATTTTAATGAATGAGCTGTAAACTGTACTGATAAAGACGCGAAGGCTATCAACGATCTTATGATAAATGGTATTCGGTATATCCAGCTGACAAACTTCGTCTTTGATATTCTCTCAAGTGTTGGCCATGAATCTGGATCATTTTCATCATGCTGCGTGTGGACATGATGATTCATATTGTGCCATTTCCTCCATAATTGTGGGCCTGTACTTAATGGCCAAAAGGCAACTGCCCCCAGAAAGTTTCTTAACCACGGTTTTCTTACTACATTTCCGTGCAATATTTCATGCCCTAAAAAACCCATTCCAGCAAAACTCATCCCTAGAATTACTGCTATTCCAATGTTTAAAATGAGAGGTAGTTCAAATAATGCAATAGATAAGAAGCCTCCTACTACTATCATTACATAGGCTAATCCGCCCAACAACCGCTGCGGTGTTGGCTTGTGATATTCTTTAGGTAAATGCTTTGCTAATCTGGCAGCATACCATCCAAAAGTATGTAATTCCTTCATGTTCCATTCCTTTCCTTATTGTGTGCATAATTTATTAGTACCATGAATTACCACCTTTATTATTTGAACGTTCTTAAAAATTTATTCACGGTGAATGCGGCTAATGGGGACGGTTCATATTTGCCATCTAGTACTTAGCTTGCTGTCCTCCTCGACAACAAAGAAAAGTTTAATTAAAGAGTTGTAAAAATAAACGGTTCTGGCAAGCCAGAACCGTCCGGAACCAGTGAAAAAAGTACTTACACATTAAGTATAGACTAATAAATATAAAGTTATTTGAATATAGAAGTTGATGAGACCTGTGCAAACTCGCTTTTCGCGGGCGTCTGGTGAGCCTCCTTGATGCTTTGCATCTACGTAGTCTCTCCCCTGCCTTTTCTCCCGCAGGAACGAGCGTTGCTTCGACGCTAATGCTTCGAGTTATCTCGACGGATACGCTACAAAGCATATGCTCGTAGAGGAAGAGACAGTTACCTCGCTTGCTCCGGTTTCATCAACCTATTCTATAATTAGATATATTGAATAATAATACAATAAAATATCAAGATTTTTACTTTTTCAGCAGTTTCGAACCGTCCTCATTAGCCGCTATTTCATGGATCCATTTTTTATATGTTGGTCCTATAGTTAGTAGAAAGAGATCGATCATTGTGATTACTAATGTAGACTTGATTTTTATAATTCCTTTTCTTTTTAATGTTATGTCTAGCATGATTTTAATTAGTAAAAACATCACCTTTAAACTTAAATTCCCCTTCCATGCTGCCACTGTTTTTATTAATGACATGAGGGTTGAATACGAAGTTTCCACTTTGTGCTGTTCCTTCGTGGAATGGTACCTCCCAACTCCGAAACTAAGTATTCGTGGCATTTCTAAGCTAACTAAACTGTTGATCCCTGTAAATTGCATCATATTAAACAACGTTAGCCTTTGGATTATGGCATTTCCCTTTTTCAGTAGCTTTAGCCACCAATCACTCAAATAAAAATACATCACGATTAACACTAACGTGTATCTTATTTTCCACCCTTGTAGCTTATAAATACGCATTTTAATGAAAACTTTCTCGACTACTGAAAAATAAATTGCAAATGCCACTTTAACAATCCAATTTAATTGAAAGGCAGTGATAAAAAGCGCTGTGAATGGCACGTATACCGCTTGCGATAAGATAGCTCCAGATATATCATCTAAGAAGTTCTTCTTAAAAAATTTCGGCTTGTATTTATATAGATGAAGGAACGATAAAACCAAATATTCAAACAGATAGGCAATTCCCATGTTAGAGAATAACAGCACGACTAGAGCCTTTCGATCCTTCTTTCGCGCAAAAGTATATAAGAGCAAGCCCGAATGAATCACCAATAATATGATATAGGGATAGCGTTTGTTATTTTTCCCACTAAACATAGATAACTCCACCTCATACTAGGAATAGAGTTATTATGTCCAAGTCACTTCAAATTACAAGAGGCCACTGAAAAAATACAGTGCCAACAAATTGAACGGCAATGACTCCGTTCATGCTGCAACTAGGTTTCATTGCTTTGAGTTTTTTTCTTTCGTCAAAGTGCATAAAAAGGCTAATGAGATCCGTCCCCATTAGCCTTATTAATTGTTATTCAAGTGGTATTACTAGCTGTGATCCAATAGTTAAATCATACGGATCAACATCTGGGTTTGCATCGCGTAGCATGTCCACTGTTACACCGTCATAAACACCTGCAATTATATTGAATGTGTTACCTGGCTGTACGGTGTGATAGAGATAGTCCTCTACTTCATCACGTTCATGATTAGTGACCTGAATTTCTGAACCGATTTGCAGAGCATATGGGTCAATATCTGAATTTAATTCTAATAAATCATCACTTGATATACCGTCATATACAGAAGCGATTTCAGATAGTGTGTTTCCCGGCTGGATAACGTGTGTTACAGTTTCTGAGCTTTCTTCGTCCCCATCAACTGGTATAACAATTTCCGATCCAACCGTTAGTGCTTCCGGATCATAATCATTCGCCTCCACAATATCATCTACCGACACATTGTCATAATCCTGCGCGATCCCCCAATACGTATCACCAGGCTCTACTGTTACTGAGGAATTAGCTGATACACTCACTGTCCCGAAAACTAAACCAATCCCTGCAATAGGTGCAATGATTTTACTCGTTTTCTTCACTTTTAACTCCTCCTTCAATAGTAGTATATTAATGCCATTCCTTTTTGCGAGATTTTTAAACATTTTTCTACAGAAAAATATTATGATTGTCGAAAAAGAAGGGGAATAATTTACTAGGATACTGTTGGAATAGTTGTGGATGTCGGTTTTATCATGCATTTACTATATGGATAACATCTGGGGAATTGAGAAATAAAAAAGATAGGATATTTGTTCAGAAAGAAAGTACGTGGTAAAAAAACTGGAGATTTAGTATACAAAATTACTGGATTAAGCTTGATAAAATTGAAATGTTCATGATGCATCGCAAATTTTATTAAAAAATAAAATGCTCTATGATTTCATCAGGTACAGAGACGGTTCTAACCGTAATTGTAGCATCATTTTGGCTAAGAAGAACCGTCCCCGTTAGCCTCTTACTTATCTAGTCTTGCCACGAGCGTTCGATTTTGCTTTACCTCTTTGTTGTTCATTTGGTAACTTACGATCTGGATTTGTAGGTTCAAAATTCGGTTTTCTACCTTGATGTTCGGACATGTTAACTCCTCCAATTTCCGGATTAATCTTCTACAATTAATCGAATTAAACAGTTAGTACTATGAATTTTTTACTTGTGGTACACATTCATTATTAAAATAACCTCAGAAATGCAAAAATATGCACTTAGACCATATGCGGAGAAAGATTCTTTAAACCAAGAGGAAGTAAGAAAAATGGCTAAATATTTACGAACAAAATATCTTTCTGCCCCCAGCAAAATATCGACCACTAAGCAGTTCCCTGTAAGGAAACGGAAAATTTCTTCGTTACTTTGATGAACAACGTCGTTAACGGGCAGGAATTTAATCCAATGCGGGACATGTATCGTGAAAAAATGTTAAAAAAGATTGATTACATCAATTTATTTTACTTATGACTGAAGTTAACTCTCATACCATATGCAAATATATGTGATTATCGAACAGGCTCCTCGTTCTCGTTTGCCTGATAAGGCGAACGAGAACCGTCCCTCTTAGCCGTTTTTGGTATTGCCAAAGTCGGATGGGTATTTTGGGGATAGGGTGCCGAATAGGCGATCCCAGATGATGGTGTAGAAGCCGTAGTTGTAGTGTTCTTGTTGATGGTGCTGCGCATGATACGTACTTGTTGAAATCCATTTTAATATGGGATGTTTGACCCATGAATTCGGGAAGGGCTCCACCCCAAGGTGGCCAATGAGACCGAAGACAACATTGAGAAAAAGATAGCCAGATATCCCAATCCAAGAAGCTGGATAAATGGTCAATACAATAATCCATAGCAAACCAAAACCTAAGTTTTCAAGAGGATTTAGTGCAAATAAAGTAATCGGTCTTGGATCTTCATATCGATGATGCGTACGATGAATAAGAGGATAAATGAAACGAAGGTGTGCAAATCTGTGGAATACATACATGGCGAAATCCATGATTAAAAGTAAAATGAGAATATCGATCCAATCAAAGAAGCCAAAGCTTGTGCTTAAGACAATGACACCATTTTTCCATAAATAATAACCAAGTACAGTCACGGCTGTATTCAGTATCACGGACAGCAATGCTAAAAACACTTCCGATGGACGGGTAGTGATGAGTGCGGCAATTCTTCTCTTGTAAAACCATTGAACGATTTTATTTCCAACAACAATACAGCTCAATAAAATCACGACATTTAATAGCAGCAATAAAGGTATGACGATTTTCCAAGAAGCTTGCATTAACCAGTTTAAAACGGATTCGAACATGAGAAAACCTCCTTTTGTCCGCCTAATAATGTTTGAATATTCTTAATTTTATTCAACCATGGCAATTGTGTCAAACTAATCAGTTTTTTTCCAAGGAGATAATTCTCATTAACTTTTTCGTGAAATTCCGTTAGTGATGCTTGTTTGAGGTAGTAATAGCGCAGACTTGGTGAAAAAATGATCCATTCTTAGAGTCGAATTAGCAGCTACCATAGCAGAGCGTTTTCTTTATTCTCGTTTGCCGGATAAGGCGAACGAGATCCGTCCCTGTTAGCCTTTATAATATAAAGAGTGTGATGGTGGTTAGTGTGATGAGGAAGCTGAAATTAATGATCGAAAATAGTTTAATAAAGTGCCAGTTTTTTTCTGGGTAATGTTTAATATACTCTCGGTAGGTGATTAAACTAGCTAAAGAAGCAATTAATGTCCCTGTTCCTCCGATGTTTACCGCTACTAATAAATCACTATAATTGTCAGTGAATTGTGATAGGAGAATGGCACTTGGAACATTACTAATAATCTGACTAGATATGACTTCTGTAACCAATGTGTTTTGCAGAAGCATATCACTTAATATATCTCGAACTAGATCGATTCTCGACATGTTTCCGGCAAAAATAAAGAAGAAAAAAAAGGTCAACAGTAGTGGATAATCTAACTTTATCAGTACCTTTCTATCAGAGAACAAAATTACTCCTGTTATTATTATGGCACCATAAATATATGGAATTAATTTAAATATAATGGCTATAAAGCACCCAAATAAAACAAAATATAAAATTGTTTTCCCCATATTCACTGATTGATTAGGACTGTCGATTAAAACTAATGGCTCGTTTTTCACAAATAAACAACAGACAGTAATAAGGACAATAGAAATGATAAAAGGGAAGAACATGATACTCATAAACTCATAAGGATTAATATTAAAGAAAGAATACATAAATAAGTTTTGCGGATTACCAAATGGAGTGAGCATCCCACCTAAATTAGCAGCAATATTTTGCATAATAAAAGTAAAAGCTACATACTTATGCGAATTTGTACTGCTCAAAACATAATAACCAAGTGGTAGAAAAGTAATCAGGGCCATGTCATTTGCAATAATCATCGATCCAATAAATGTAATATAAACAAGCGCTAAAATTACCGTTCTCATCGTTCCAAAAAAACTGATGATCCGTCTAGATAAGATTCGAAAAAAATGAATCTCTTCAAACCCACGAACAATCGCTAACATACAAAATAACGTGACCAATGTCTGATAATCAATATAATCAATGTACTGCCCGTCTGGTTTAACTATCAAACTACTAATAATAGCAGCACATGCAGCAGTTAATACCACATAGTTTTCTTTAAAAAATCCTCTCAAAAACAATGTAACCTTCATCTTTATCATAATCTATCTCCACATAATGGCTAAGAGGGACGGTTCTCATTTGCCGTTTTTCTTTTATTATCGCATATCCAGCTAATGTGGTCCGCCCGTTAGCGCGATTTCAATTAAAGTACCCCTTCAAAATATAAGCACTTTTACAACCATGCCTACCCCTATCCGCTATTCCACTTCATCAATTTGAGATATAAAATCTTCTATATGCTCTTCCGTTTCTTCAAATGTGAAAAATTCCATATCATAACCCAGTGTATAACTCCCGTGGTCTGTGTCAAAAGAATATATATAAAACCCTACTGCCTCATTAATAACATATGTCACATGATGAGAGTCGACTATCATCTCACCAGTATTTTGATCACTGTTGTTTAGTGCAACTTCATCATTAATCTCATTTGTAAACTGTAAAAATACTATTGGCTCGCCTTCATATGGTCCATAAATATTATTTGTTTCCACTATCAAATTTTCTTCCCATTCCGCTATTACATCATCACTAAATGCTTCCCCTACAACGTCACTATACTGAACATACGCATGGGTAGAATCTTCGTCGCCATTAAAATCTGAATAAGTATATGCGTAAGATATTCCTAAATCTGAGTATTTTGGTATGATGACCGCTCCGAGTTCTTCTTGTAACTTTTCTTCCACTTCAATAATACTATTATCTACTTCTGTTTCTGAGGCATTATTACACCCTATTAATATAAAAAAAGCAGCAAAAATTAGTCCCATTCTAATCATGAATAGTTCCCTCCAAGTATTTTATGAATATCTTTACATGGTTGATTGTCTTGGGTGAGTTTCCTTTATGTGCCCTCTATGTCACTGCAATTATTGTAGATTTTCTTGAACAAAAACGTACCAGTTGTCTTTGGGAAATGAAGTCCTTGCTAGTCTCTTTGGCAAATGAGGTCCGTCCCTGTTAGTCTGGATAAGGCAAACGAGAACCGTCCCTGTTAGCCGTTTGGCATGGCGTTGTGCATTGGGATGATACTGAGTGAGGATTGATGGAATATGATTAATTCTGTATCTGTTTGCCAAATATGCCTTGCTCCTGGGCCTTCACCGTAACTGTCGGGAGTACCAAACTCACGTACGAGCATATCTAATTTTTCATCATAATCATCAAATATCGTATATAAATTATCAATCGTGAAAAAAACGTCAATTCTCATTAACTGTGGTTGAATTAAAACAACATTATTGTCAACAATATACTCAATTGCGCTTAATTGAAAAACAGTATTATTGTATAATGACGCATATTGTGCACTTGTTTGATAAGTCCATAGACCATCCCAATTTCCTGTACTATTTTGATAGAAGCCATATGTAATCATCACGTCATAACCACCAAATTTTTGGCCAGTATATTGTAAAGAAGTTAAAGAAAAGTCATGAAACTCACTTGGACTTATACTATGTAGTTCATAGTCGTTACCTTTTTGTTCGACAACAGATTCGATAGAATCTCCCCAATGAGTGTTATACATTCCAGCTTTATTATCACTAAAAATGAAGGCCGTAGCTATAACAACTAAAGAAATGAGAACAAAACTACTGATGATTCTTTTTTTATTGAACTTCCCTATTTTTTTCGTATCTTTTGCAAGACTTTCTTGCGATAAAATTTCTTCACTATGTTTACGATGTACGTGAGGCTTTTGCAAACCCTGCTCTGAATTTTGGATTGTAGCAGCTCCACACTCACTACAAAACTTAAAGCCTTCCAACACGCCCTGGCCGCAATTACTACAATATTTTTGTCCCATAAATCCTCTCCCGATAGTTGTCTGACTTCCACGTATCGTATACGGATAGGGGGAGAAAATAACATACATTCCCTTTCCTACTTAATTAATTCTACTATAGAAAAGAGAACGATGACACACCTCCCTTTCTTTGCATCACGGAAGTAAGTTAACAAAAACGGCAAATGGGGACGGTTCTGTAGTGCACCCCAAAAGTTAGAGTGAAAAATCTAACTTTTGGGGTGTTTATTTATGCCTAAATATAATGATGAATTAAAGATTAAAGTCGTTAAAGAATATCAAGAAGGAATTCTAGGCTTCAGGCGTCTAGCCAAAAAGCATCATATTAAATCAAAATCATTGGTTGAAAGATGGGTGAAGATATATGAGAAGTTCGGAGAAGAAGGAATAAAAAGTAATGGGCATAAGGGAACTTATTCTGTTCAATTTAAGCTAGATGTATTAAGCTTTATTAAAAGAACAGGAACTTCAGAAACCCAAACAGCCCTCCATTTTGGGTTAGATAGTCCCACTTTAATTGCTTCATGGAAAAAATCTTTTCGTGAAGATAAGGCTGAAGCCCTGGATCGAACGAGAGG
The DNA here is from genome assembly GCF_000177235.2 of Evansella cellulosilytica DSM 2522. Classification (NCBI taxonomy): domain Bacteria; kingdom Bacillati; phylum Bacillota; class Bacilli; order Caryophanales; family Bacillaceae; genus Evansella; species Evansella cellulosilytica. The sequence continues at coordinate 4,203,848 of NC_014829.1, forward strand.
ACGAGGTACCATGTCTGATAGACCTAAGAACAAAAACAAGAAAAATATAAATGAAAAAGAACTTACAAACGAGCAACGGTTAGAGAGGGAAAATGAGCTTCTTCGTTTGGAGGTAGAGTATTTAAAAAAGTTGCAAGCTTTTCGGGCAAACCCGGAGGATTATCTCGAAAAGCACAAGCAGCGTTATCATTCGAACTCAAAGAAGAGTTCAAATTAAAAGATGTTTTACAAGTAGTGGGAATACCAGAATCCTCTTACCATTATCATATAAAAGTGATGAAGAAAGACAACCCAGATCAGGCACTTGAAGAGTTAATCCAATCCATCTTCGATGAGCACAACGGGAATTATGGTTATCGTCGCATTCATCTAGAATTGAGAAACCAAGGTTACCAAATTAATCACAAGAAGGTTCAACGCATCATGCAAAAATTAGGACTTAAAGTAACTAAGTTCTGTAGAAAATCACGCAAGTATAGTTCTTATAAAGGTCCTGTGGGCAAAGTAGCCCCAAACCGTATAAATCGCCGTTTTCATACGACTGTATCCCATCAGAAACTAACTACAGATATCACAGAATTAAAATGTTTAGGTGGGGCGAAATTATATTTAAATCCAATTATGGACTTGTTTAATAGTGAAATACTTTCGTTTGGAATCAGCACGCGTCCAAATCTTCAACTTGTGTTAGAACCTTTAGTAGAAACCCTTGAAATCATAAAGGATGCAAAGTATAGAACAACCCTTCACTCAGATCAAGGTTGGCATTATCAACATAAAAATTGGGTGGGACTCCTTAAAGAAAATAACGTTTTTCAGAGTATGTCTAGAAAAGGTAATTGTTTGGATAATTCGCCAATGGAGAACTTTTTTGGTCTACTAAAGCAAGAAATATATCACGGAGAGGCTTTGTGTACTTACGAAGAATTAAAAGGAAAAATCGAAGATTATATAGATTACTATAATCACAAGCGCATTAAAAAGAAATTAGCTGGGAAGAGTCCGGTTCAATACCGCCTCCACACCAGCCAATTAGTAGATTAATATAAAACTCTAACTTTAAGGGGTCACAACATTCTCATTTGCCTGATATGGCAAACGAGATCCGTCCCTATTAGCGTGAAAGTTTTGTAAATTTGGCAAAAGAGGTCCGTCCCCGTTAGCCTTTATTTGATTTCTGGGTTGAATTGTTTTAGGTTATGCCAGATGCCTCGTGGGAGGTGTAAGAGATTGGCACTAGGGATATTTGTATCTATCATTCTTTCTTCTAGTAATATATCGTTTTTGAATGTCTTTAGTTCAAGGTGTATGTCTAGATCACGGGCTGGTGTTTTCAAGTCAATGCCGTCCAATGTGTCTTGGAATTCAAGTGTGGTGCCTTCGTCTTGATTCAATGCACAGGATAGATTCACATAACGGATAGTTCCATCTGGAAGTTCCTCACCGACATGGAGATTCAATGATTTGCTTTCTTTCACAATCACCTCCATTTTCTGGAACGCATCGTCAATCAACACTTTGTCACGTGTCGTACTTGTGCAATCTGCGTCTTTAATTGTAAAAGATCGACCGTTAGGATGGATACTCATATATGTGTAAGTACCTGTATCATTTCCCACGATGGCGCGTTCCTTTACTTTTGCATCGTTACGCAGCAAAATATAGTTTTCTAACCAAGGACAAACGTAACCAAGATCAGGATCAGAATGCATTTTGCCGTCTTTATATCCAAGAACTTTACCGTCATCTGTTTCAATAGAGATGCGTGCTGGACTTAATATCAACTCCATGACAAAGGAGCCAAGACCTACCTGCGCATTCACACCGGAAAACGGAAGGCTTACGTCATCAAATAGCTGTTTTTTCAAAGTGGCTGTACCGAGAGTAAATCCATTTGCAGATGTATAGTGCAGGTTTGTTGATGAATAGGAATTAGCAAAATGTAGTTTACCATTCACCTCCATGAGATCAATCCATAGATCCTCTCTTTCGGGACGATTGTTTTCATAAACGTAAAGTCGAGCGCCGTCCAAACTCTGTTCCGCATCTGGGTACACAATACGAGTCGGGACTACGCAATGGCTTTTCATAAATGCTCTACGTATTTCCGGGTCGGAGATAATATCCCACGTCGTACCGGACGGAATGAAGCAGAGTACACGGGCTCCGCGTTCACCAAGCCCATTTCGAAAGTCCGTTTCGATTTCTCGAATTGTTTGTTCAACTCGATCTACACCAGCACGCCCTTGATTGGAATAGTGAATAATTAATTCACGGCTTAATACTCGTCCTTGCGTCACATCCAATTCATGCATTAATTCATCGGAAATGTTCGGTGGCTGAGGTGATGGATTTGCGCCAACTGTATTAGGCCCTTCACTAAACAAATTCGGAACACCGTTATGAAATCGTTGTAGTGACGTGGCGGACATTCCCGTACAATGCCCGTTATTTCTTAAAAACCAGCGATAAAAAGCATAGAAAGCTCCTGTTAACACTGGATAACGAACAAATGAAGTAATGATCTCTCTTGATCCGAAAGTTTCCCTGAACGTACTTAGGTTTGGATTACCTGCACTGAAGTTATGAAAGGCATATCCGTTTATTGATGGTCTAAAACCACTATCTAACGTAGGTAGTCGTTTCGCTGTAAATGAATTACTTTTAAGGCCGTCGGAGTTCTGCACGACAAACGTGACCGTTCCACCGGCATCCTCTCCCATTACTTCTGGCATGTCTATTTCAATTTGGTTATTCGATACCCAATTTGCTTCTGCCGGTTCCCCGTTCATCAAAACAGAACTATCTGGATCGAACGACCGGCCCATCAGCGATACTTTGTCACCGGATGCAAAGCTTTCTACCATTTGACCGTCTCTTTGTAACTCAGTGATGTACGGACGAACGGCAATTTCCATCGTATTCGATTGTTCTCCAAAAGGGTTTTCTACATGGAACTGATGTTTTCCATACATCTGGTTAGGTAAAACAAAAGTAAACTGCTTATCATAGTTATAGTCAATATTTATCTGTTGTCCCATCAGTACTACTTCCATATCAGGAACAAAATGGTGTCCATTGACCGTTATACGCTCTCCTGCAAATGTTTCTGTCGGATTGATCGAAAGAATCCAAGGTTGCTGAAGCTTTCGGTTCCATTCTTCTTCCGTAATGATAGCAGTGTTGATTTTTCCAGGAGAACCAGGTTGTCCCATTCCTAGATCGCCAGTTCTAATGCCATTCTTCCCAGTATTCCCCACACGTTCAGGGCGTGCGGTACAGCCCGTTACAAGGTGACCGGGTTGTCCACCCTTACCACCTTTTCCTGGTATGCCTTGTTCTCCGCCTTGACCACCATTTCCAGGTCCATTGCTCAATATATAGGATGATCCTATTAAATTTTGATGCGTATTCATTTGCGTCGCAATAGTAACATCACTACCATTACCGCCTTTCCCTCCTGGTCCACCTTGTCCACCATTACCTCCATCTCCACCGTGGCCACCGTGACCAACACCACCATTTCTAGCACAAACATATTTACCTACACCAAAAGCGCCAATCAAGACATTTCTTGAGTCCTGTCCTCGCTGACCATTGCCACCATCGGCCCCTCTACCACCTTGTCCACCCCGGCCACCTTGTTGACCAGGAAGAATGATATCAGGCATGGCATCAATTTCAAGAGCTAAGATCGTTAATTTCGGTGCATCTTCACCGCGAAAACCTTCTCTACCAGGTCCGCCAGCATTTCCGTTACCTCCACGTTGTCCACGCGGCCCATGAGTCCTTTGCCGTTCATTTGGGTTAAACGTAGGATCTGCAGGATTTGGAGTTCCATCGCGACCTTTCACTCCAGCTTCTCGGTTTTCCAGTGGTGAATAGGTTATAACTGCTCCTTGCCGCGCTTTAATTTTGCGCGCAATAATCCACAAGTGGGATACACTTTCACGCATAATTGTTATCGTTTTATTATTTAAATCAAGTTCATCCGCAATGAGTACAGATTCCCTCTGTGGCCAAGTAGCAACACTCGCCATCATAAGAAAACTTGGAACAGCTCCAGAATGTATTTGAATATCCCTACTACTCTTTACGCGCTGTTGAAATTTTGGTGCTGCCATTAAGCCCCCTCTATTAATGGTTAGGTTCTGAAAAAGCGATAAATTTTCGGCTTGATTGAGATTATCTACACCGAGGGACTCTAGCTTTGCTTTCGCTTCATCAAGAATTCCTTTAGACGGGACCTCAAAAATTACTTCATCTAAAAGATCTAAATCTAAATTAATACGTTTCAAAAAACCTTCCGCAATTTCTGGATTCTGCACTCGATTTTTTATGATAGGACTAATAGGTCTAATCTCTTTGTCACGTATACGTGGATTATTCAAGATTCTACTAGTTGGCATATCATAGCTCCTTTCAACGCTATATTTTTTACAATCTTCATCGACAAGCTTGTCTACAATACCTCCCTTACTTTTTTACGGGTTTAATAAACTGAATATTCGTAGTATTCAATTTATTTTAGTATCTGTATCGTACCAAACGATGAAATCGTTCACAATGAACCAAAAGGTACAACTTTTTTTACAGGAAATGTCGTTACTTGTCGGGGGCGAATGGGGACGGTTCTCATTTGCCTGATAAGGCAAACGAGAACCGTCCCCGTTAGCTTCTGTTAGCTGTCCCTGTTAGCCTATTTTCATCACTGTAATTTGTACAATGTATATACTATAGCGAGACAACCTTCACAATGAATGAAAGGGTGACAGTGATGCCTGCAAAAAAAACAGTTAATTTAGAGGACTTTATTAAACTTCCAAAAATTGAAGTAGATATTGATTTGAAAGAAAAACTTCACTCCATTTTAGATGACAAAAAAAAGATCAAGCACCTTAAGAGAGTGATGTCAAAACAAAAAGATGGAATCCGTTTACTAAAAGAGTTGAGTGAAATTATTGCACTCCGCCTGAATCTTCCTACTAAGGATGACGTTGCTAATATAGCGAAAATAAGTATTCAGATAGAGGAAAAAATAGATTCACTGGAAGAAAAGTTCGCCATACTTGCTGATAGACTTCAAGATACTCCTGAACTTCAAAACCTCACTCAAGAAATCGATGAAATAACTGAAGACGCAAAACAAACTAGCAACACTAGAAAAAACGAGTCAGATGAGCGCAAACAAAGCTTACTTATTGACCCACTAAAGCAGCTGCAAAGGGATTTCATTTTTAAAACAATTAATCATCAGGATAAGGATCAAGAGCTTTCAGACCTTACTACATTACTCATCAGAAAGTTGAATAAAATTGAGTGACAACATAAACAGAAACAACTTAAAAAGCATGCATTCGTCCTCCCTGACAGGTGATCAATCAGCCACCATACAAAGACAAGTTGTTTGGAAAAAAAATAAATCGACACTCTGGCATTACCGACCAAAGCAGAAGAAATATCACACACCTTTGTTTTTAATCTACTCACTACTAAATAAACCTTATATACTCGACCTTTCTCAAGAAATGAGTATGATAAATGCCTTTACAAGAGAAGGCTATGATGTTTATTTACTAGATTTTGGCGCACTAGGATATGAAGATAAAGAGCTAACGCTTGATGACTACATTAAGAAGCATATTCAAAAAGGTGTTCGGAGAGCTTTACTTCATTCGAAAGCAAGCGAAATCACCATTCTCGGTTATTGTTTAGGTGGAACATTAGCTGCAATTTATGCTGCTATTGCTGAAGAACCAGTAAAAAATGTCGTCCTGTTTGCTCCACCATTAGATTTTAAGGATAGTATCGTCATGAAGGAATGGAAGCGTGCATTAAAAAATAAATCACTGCCTGTTGATGCACTGATTGATGCCAATGAATTTATCCCTGTAGGTGCTGTAAAGGCGTGGATGAAATTATTTACTGCGCCAATAACGGTTTCTTCCTACTTATCACTTCTAAAACGTGCCGACGAAGAAACTTACGTAAAAAAATGGTCTAGTATAAACAACTGGGCAAACGATCATGTCCCCTTCTCTGGAGCAGTATTGAAAAAGATCATGTATGACCTTTATATTAATAACAAATTAATTAACGACCAGCTATATATTGAAAAAGAAAGGGTACAACTTTCAAATATTCAATCAAGTCTCCTCGTTGTTTCAGCTTTAGATGATGAATTAGTTCCTCCCAAAATGAGTAAACCTCTCATGGATAAGTCAAACAGTAAGGATAAACTTTTCAAAACTGTCCGAGGTGGGCACGTTACTATAGCTGTAAAAGGCAGTCTACCAACTTTTTTAATTAACTGGCTTCATGAAAGATCTTCTCCAATTAGCCAGATTTCTTAACAAACCACTGAAGCAGCAGTACGGGCACGTGATTTTTCCCATTCATAACGTATCTGCTGCCGCCCCTTTTCTCTGCTCCTCCGCAAAAGTACAAGCTTATTGACAAAAACACCATAAGTTATCAATAAGTACACCGAAAAAGATGATCACTACCTTTTTCTAGCGCCATCATTTCAATAGCTCTGCAGCAGTAAAAAAGGAGGTAAAATATCTTGAATAATAGAAGAAATAGTAACTACCCTCCCGGTCCTAAAGAGAAATGGCTTACCGGAAGCCTTCGCGCATTTCAATCTAGCCCTCTTAAATTTCTTACATCACTCTCAGAAAAATACGGCACTGTTTCGAAATTCCGTTTAGGGCCATTTCAAGACGTTTATCTCGTAAATGACCCAGACTTAATAAAAGAAATACTAGTAAGTAAACAACAATCTTTTATAAAATCGAGAGATATACAATCGTTAAAATCAATTGTTGGAAACGGACTTTTAACGAGTGAAAAAGGTTTTCATCTCAAACAAAGAAGAATGATACAGCCAGCATTTAAGAAAACACACATTACAACGTATGCTCAGGATATGATAGACACGACTAACAAGTATATTTCTAGATGGAGCAGTAGGGCAGAACGCCTTGTTTCAGACGACATGATGGATATCGCTCTCGGCATTATTAGCAAAACGATGTTTAGTATGGAGTTTGAAGAAGGTGCTTCAGTAATCGGCGAGCCTATGGAGGAAACAATGAGAACTGCGGTCAGGAGAATGCGTTCGATTCTTCCGCTTCCGCTTTGGATTCCAGTGAAACAGAATCGGAAATATAAGCAGGCAATTAAGGAGCTAGATAATGTCCTTTTCCGTCTGATCAAGGAAAGAAAGGAAACTGAGGTAGAGCATGAAGACTTACTCGGCGTTTTAATGAGAGCAAAGGATGAAACTGACGGATTAAGTATGGAGGATAACCAGCTTAGGGATGAATTGATGACAATTTTTCTAGCAGGCCATGAAACGACAGCAAATGCTTTAACATGGACGTTGTATTTATTGTCTCAACACCGAAAAATCCAAGATAAACTCTTCAAAGAAATTGCTAGCATTACTAGAGATGGACCAGTGAAACCTGAACATTTCGGCAGGCTGACTTACGCACAACATGTCATATCAGAATCTTTGCGCCTATATCCTCCTGCATACGTTATAGGCAGACAAGCTGCCGAGGATACAGAAATAAACGGTTATCGCATAAAAAAGGGCGACATGATTTTAATGAGTCAGTATGTGATGCAAAGAAACCGAAAATATTATGAAGATCCCCATACGTTTATTCCAGAGCGATTTGAAAATGACTTTATTAAAACGATACCTGAATATGCTTATTTCCCATTTGGTGGTGGACCAAGAGTATGTATCGGAAACCACTTTGCTTTTATGGAAGCAGTCCTTGTCCTTGCCTGTTTATCGAAGCAGTTTAAGTTCACATCCCCACACGAACCACAAAAAATCAAGCCACAACCGCTAATCACACTCCGTCCAAAATACGGCCTAACATTACTAACCACCAAAAGACGCTAAACGGCGAATGGGGACGGTTCTCGTTGGGCGAATGGGGACGGTTCTGTTTGCCAAAAAAGGATAGCTGCGGTTAACAGGGACGGTTCTCTGTTGCCATCTAGTAGTAGATTCCCATTCTAGGAAATCTCGATTTTTACGTTGAATGAAAGAGAACGAAAAGAACGGTTCCGACTTTTAGGAACCGTTCTCTTCATTTAGTTTTTTTATAATTTTGCACCGTGGCACCAGAACTTAAGCATATATAATTGCATCAATAGAGTTATAACCTACTACACTAAAATCATATTGAACGCATCTTGAATAAACAAGTATGAAGACTCCTCTACTAACCACCCACCGGGGTCCGATAGAATAACTCAAGTCAGAGTCTATACTAATATATTACAGATCCGGCTAACTAGATCCGTCCCCATTAGCCTCTTGGAATTCTACATATTTCGACACATTTCGATATATTACCTATTTCTATTAGTCTTCTATTCATGTATGATTTATTAGTATATTAAAATAGGGAAGGTGCAAACTATGACTTTACGAACAAGAATGCTTATCTCCATTTTAGGTACCGTTTTACTTTTATTTGGAACGGTATCAACCTATACCATTTTTAACTTTTGGCAAATGACGAAAGCTACTTCAATGGATTTAATGGAAATAGAGACGGAAAAACTGTCACTAGAAGTACAAAATGAAGTTGAGGCGGCACTAGATAGTGCGAGGGCGCTTGCCAATGCTCTTGAAGGTATGAAAAATCATGATGATATGAACCGTGAGCAAGTGAATACAATGTTGCAAACGGTATTAGAACACAACGCGAATTTTTCTGGTATTTGGACGATTTGGGAACCAAACTCCTTTGACGGAAAAGATAGTGAGTATGCAGGTGCGGAATACCATGACCATACAGGTAGATATACTCCTTATTTTTATTGGGATGAACAAAATCGAATTATTGGTGAACCAACGAGTGACCCTGACAGTCATGATTTTTATAGTATTCCAAAACAAAAAGAGACAGAGGTTGTATTAGAGCCCTACTTGTATGAAGTGCAGGGGGAACAAGTTATGTTCCTTTCCGTTGTTGTGCCTGTAAAACAAAATGATACCTTTCTTGGCGTAGTAGGGATCGATCTTTCATTGGATTATATCCAAGAGCGTGTCAGTTCTTTCACATTTTATGATACTGGTTTTGCCATACTTATTTCTAATGAAGGACAAATCGTCTCTCATCCGAACACTGAGTATATGGGTACGGAACTTAGTGAAATTATACCCAACGCGATTTTAGATGAGGTTCAAACTAGTGTTCAATCAGGGCAAGATTTAGAATTAGTAATGAACGGGATTATATACGATGCTGAGCCTGTTACTCTAGGCTATACGGACGAGCGGTGGTCAGCTATGATTATAGTTCCTGAATCAGAAGTGGTAAAAGAAGCAAGGGATATATTGATAACAGTGATCGCTGCAACGGTTATTGGTCTATTTATTATTGCAGGTGTGATTCTATGGATTGCTGTATCTATTACAAAGCCAATAAAAGCAACTGTTTATACAGGGAATAAGATTGCCGATGGAGACTTTACAGAGGACATTGATGGGCGTTATTTAAAAAGAAAAGATGAAATTGGAGAAATTACGAGAAGCTTTGATATAATGAAACGCAATCTTTCAGGCATGATACGTAACGTCACATCAAGTGCAGAGCAGGCTTCTGCAGCATCAGAGGAACTAGCTACAAGTGCTACAGAAACGAGTGAATCCTCTAATCAAATAAGTGTTACGATCAACGAGATTGCTGATGGTGCATCAAAGCAATCCGAGTATACGAAAACGATACTAGAGATGATGCAAAATACGGTAGAAGATGTAAACAAAGGGGAAGAAGCCTCCTTAAAGGTGTTAGATATAGCGAAGAAGTCAAGTGAATCAGCACATCAAGGAGATATAATAGCTCAGGAATCAGTAAAACAGCTTGAGGAAGTAAATGATCAAGTGCAAGAAACCGCAAATGCTGTAAAGTCATTGGGGCATCGGTCGGAAGAGATTGGCGACATTATTACTGTCATTTCTGAACTGGCTGAACAAACAAACCTCCTTGCACTTAACGCAGCGATAGAAGCAGCCCGAGCAGGTGAGCATGGGAAAGGGTTTGCCGTCGTAGCCGATGAAGTTCGTAAACTGGCTGAGCAATCAGCTCACTCAGCTACTCAAATTCGTACATTAATTGAAGGAATCCAGTCAGAAACAAATCAGATTGTATTAAAAATGGAAGAAAATCTATCTTCGGTACAATCACAAATGAATGTTATCTCAAAGGTAGGCACTTCACTAAAGGATATTGTTTCTTATACGAAAGGCACAGAAGATATGAGTAATGACACAAAAGAAGTTTTGGCAAATGTGTTGTATAACTCCCAAAAAGTTTTGGCTTCTATAGAAGAAATATCAGCTATCATAGAGCAGTCTGCTGCGTCATCAGAAGAGGTTGCCGCTTCTTCTGAACAGCAATCAGCAACCGTAGAGGAAATAACAGCAAGTGCTGCCACACTAGCAAAAATGGCCGAAGAGTTAACAGAGGAAGTATCTAAATTTAAACTATAAGACTATGGCGAATGGGGACGGTTCGAGACCGCTGAAAAAGTGTAAAAATTAATATATTGTTGCATTATTATTCAAAGTACCTAATTTATAAATTTATAGAAAGAGTTGAAGAGACCGGAGCAAACGAGACTCCTGCGGGAGTAAAGGCAGAGGTAAGACCCCGCAGATGCGCAGCATTGAGGAGGCTTACCAGCCGCCCGCGGAAAGCGAGTTTGCATAGGTCTCTTTAACTCCTATATACTAATAACCTTATATTTATTAGGGGCTCACTAAAAGCAAGTTCTTTTTCACTGGTTACGGACGGTTCTCGTTTGCCAAAAAAAGATAGCTGCGGTTAACAAGGACGGATCTCTGTTGCCAGCTAGTAGTAGATTCCCATTCTAGGAAATCTCGATTTTTACGTTAATTAAAGAGAGTGAAAAGAAGAACGGTTCCGACAAGTCGGAACCGTTCTCTTCATTTAGAATGTTACATTTTAACACATTGGGTAAGACACCCAAACGATACAGATATGTGGTGGGTGGTGTTATCAGAAAAAGAAATTGTAGGTAATACCGATATGACTTAATCAGAATGATGTCCGAATTACCAAGAAGCATGTGGGACGGATCTTAAGCTGGCCTATGGGAGCCGAAGACGTGTCCTCCACATTGCTTTCACACTCTGTTTACATGTGGTGGCTCTAGGCTAACGAGGTCCGTCCCTGTTAGCCTTCTTTAGTTTATTTTCTTTCTCTGTATTAAAATGCCGTCTTTCCTTCTTTCAAGGAACCATGAATTCCCATACTGGACGCGTTCTTCTGTTATGTTGTTTTTCTTACGCTTATAAGAGTTGTAAATGATAGCACTAAATCCCGTTTTTCTTCCCATCTTTTTTTGAAATTTTCTTTTTCTTTTCTTTTCATTTTTTTCATAATCCCTATCTTCTGCAACATCCTCCATCCAATCCTTACCAATAAAAATCCAAATGAGTGCTAACACGACATGGACAACAATGAGGTAAATTGCGAAGAAAATGGCATAAAAAATAGGGTAATCCATAGTTGCTGGCAATTCGTATGTATTCATATTTACTAGTCCCCAAGAGAAAACATACGAGCAAAGAATGAAAAAACTAAAATAAGTAACGAGATTCATAGGGATCCTTATAAAATTATTACTAACTTTCTTCCAAACAATTAAACCGACGATAAACAATAAAATAAATAAGATAAAGTAGCCCCGCACAAATGAAAAATACATCACGAGAACTTGGTCTGTTGCTTCCCTTAACGGAGCATCAATATAGTTTGCGTAAAAATAAATAATTATTGCAAATACAACTAAAGGCGTCATAGAAATTGGAGCATAGGCGTAATAACCCCCACTTCCATCTGGTCTAATATCCCACCAATCACTCATAGAAAACCTCCTTCATATTAATAAACATATTATTCTGAATTGTTTTATTATACTTCTTTATCTAAAATATTTGAAATTAAATATACTACAGATATATTTTCATATACACCTTTTACGGCTATTTCATTACTGTTAATAAACACTCTTTCGTAAAAAATCCTTTGATAATTGGCAAAAGGCTAACGAGGTCCGTCCCTGTTAGCCAATCTTTTTCAAGCCATGGTTCACTACCTTACTGATCAAACCCGGAATCACTAATAAAACGATCGATATGATAGAAAGAAAGAATCCAATTTTCAAGTTAGTTGCGTACAAATGGGTAATAAAATACATATTGCCTAACATCAAAATTAGTATGATGATTATACTTGCCTTATGTGTTTTTCCTTTCTTCATCTGATAAAAAACAGTTACTGCTAAAATTGGAATAAGTATTGCTGCTGCGCCGAAGACAACAGATAAAATGATATTAGTATTAATCCAAAACCCATAAAGAGAATAGTAATTTACTAATGAAGCCAATTCGCCAGTAAATAGCAAATTGATGCAATTTCGCACATCGTCAAATAGAGAATGTCTCTGACCACTATATTCCTCAGCATACCAAGGTAAAAAAAATGTAATGATGACTAAAAATAATGAAAATGTTTTAATAGACGAATCCTTCACCTGTAATTCCATAGTAATTTCCTCTCCTAATATTCTGATTAAAATCGTTTTGAAAAAGGTTATTGGCTAAGTAGTCATGGAGATAGACATTTACCATCGAAATTAGCCTAACTAATCATATCATAATAGTTAAGAAGATCCTTTCACTTTTTTTGTGTTTTATCTTAGTAACGGCCGAACAAGCACAACTCTATATAGCCCGGAAAACACCTCAAAATCGATTCTTAGCACCGACTAATATAATATTCAGAGACAATCCGGCTAACGAGGTCCGTCCCTATTAGCCAAAAATAAGACAGTGTACCTGTCCCTGTGTCTTACGCGTATTATGTATGAATGGATGAAATTTGAAGAAAATATATTATTAGAACTTTTATTTGCCTCTATTAATGGATTGCAGCATTGTTTCGATATTGAGGGTGAATATGACTTGACTGAGGTGATGGTAGATGAATGAAAAGAATATACGACTATCAAGTACTGAAATAGCAGGGTTATGGACAACTTATATGCAAGAGACAATGGCTGTTTGTTTTATGAAACATTTAAAACAGCATCTTAAAGATGAGGAAATAAAGCCATTATTACAAAAAGCTCTACATATATCTCAATACCATATTCAAGAGATAAATCAGATTTTTCACAAGGAAGGTATTCCCATTCCACATGCTTTTTCTGATGATGATGTTGATTTATCAGCACCTGCGCTTTTTCATGATTTATTTTCATTGAGCTTTGTCTATTCGATGAGTAGATTGTCCATGGTAAATTACTCATTTATAACCGCTGGTGTTGCAAGGACCGATGTACGCGAGTTTTTTACGGAGTGCTTAAGTGGGTCAACGAACTTATTCAATGCGTCGGCTACATTAATGTTGGAAAAAGGGGTCTATGATCGCCCCCCTATGATCAACTACCCTAAAAAGGTGGAGTATATCACCAATGCCTCCATTATATCTGGGTATATTAATAAAAAGAGACCCATCAATGCGATTGAACTGAATGAAATTTTTTATAACACGGTAAGAAACTATTTTGGATCGATCCTTTGTTTAGGGTTACTCCAAATTGTAAAAGATGATGAAATAAAAAAATATATAAAAAAAGGAAAAGAAATTTGTGACAAGCAAAATAAATTGTTTAACGACATTTTGTTACAAGAGGATATGCTTGGGTCTAGTCCAGTTACTATGGAAGTGACAGATTCGACCACCTCCCCTTTTTCCGATCGACTAATCATCATGTTATTTCATTCACTAAATCAAATGGACATCACTCTCCTCGGACACTCATTATCCCTATCCATGAGGGCCGACCTTACTGCACATTTCAGTAAACTCATACTCGAGGTATTAAAATACGGTCAGGAAGGGTTTAAAATCATCGTCAGCAAAGGATGGATGGAGCAACCCCCTCATGCTACAGATAGAAAACAATTAATTGATAAGAATAGCTAGGATTTTGCGACGGAGGTTGCAGGCGTTCCTATGTAGCTACTAAAAATCTGTACTGTTTTATTTTAACGTTTATAGGTAAGAACAGCATCACTAGAGACCGAAAACATTATTACGGAAAAACAAAGTCCTCTCTCTTCGACAAGGTAAAAGGGGGACAGCGCCTTTTCGAAGTTATGCAATATCCTCCCCCCTCTTTTCAAATATAAAATCTATTTCAAAACAACACTAACCCACAAAATTAGTTTCCCGGCAATTTTTATAAGTAAAAACGAGAATGATGTCCCCTTTATACGATGACACCATTCTCTTATTAAGATATCGATTACCGCTCGATGGCAAACGAGATCCGTCCGAGACCGCTGAAAAAGTGTAAAAATTAATATATTGTTGCATTATTATTCAGAGTACCTAATTAGAGAAAGAGTTGATGAGACCGGAGCAAGCGAGGTAACTGTCTCTTCCTCTACAAGCATATGCTTTGGAGGTATCCGTCGAGACAACTCGAAGCATAAGGCGACGAAGTAACGCTCGTTCCTGCGGGAAGCAAAGGCAGGGGTGAGACTACGGAGATGCAAAGCATGAAGGAGGCTCACCAGCCGCCCGCGGAAAGCGAGTTTGCACAGGTCTCATCAACTTCTATATTCAAATAACTTTATACTTATTAGTCTACACATAAGTATAAGTACTTTTTCACTGGTTCCGATCCGTCCCCGTTAGCCAATTGCTTAAAGCAATTGTTATAATGAGATATTATGACTTAGATAAGGTGTGCTGTGTTTATGGAATTTACTATCGTTATTCCGGCTTATAATGAAGGGAAATCTATTGGGAAGGTACTAGCTGCTATTGAACAGGCTGTTAGTGATGCGGAGGTTATTGTTGTTGATGATTGTAGTACCGATGATACGGTGCAGGTTGCGAGTCAATTCTCTCATGTACGTGTAATTAAGCAGTCCACGAACGGTGGTCCAATTGAAGCAATTGCCACTGGTATCGTAAATGCTAGTCACGATGTCGTTGTTACTATAGACGCGGATGGTCAGCATCCCGTTGCGTCTATTCATGATGTCGTTCGTCCTATCCTTAATGACCAAGCCGATATTGTCCTCGGTGTTCGAAATAGCCTCCCTCGATTAGGAGAGAAGATTATCGCTCGGTTCTCTGGCGTTAGTGATGCAACAACCGGATTTAAAGCGATGAGGAAAACAGAAGTTGAAAACTTTAAAGATGATACTGCTTATGGTGGCATGCTGCTTGTTAAAGAAAAAAGGTTAGGAAAACGAATCGCCGAAGTCCCTATTACTGTTCGAGAGAGAGAAGAAGGCGTTTCTGTTCACTCTAATTACAACATACTAAAAAAGTCTATTAGATTTGCTTATTGGGCATTGTTTAAAAAATAGACTCTGTTTGATAAGTAAAAGGCAAACGAGATCCGTCCCTGTTAGCCGTCCCCGTTAGCCGTTGACAGGGGCAACAGTTTGGTGATATATTAAAACAAAGTAAACAAGTAGGAATTATCAACAATGAAGATTTGTTTTAGAAAGGGGACTTCAGTTATGAATCATCCATCAATTATTCAAGGGGCCGAGGCTTTTCATTTGAAGGGGAATGATGTTGGTATCTTATTATGCCACGGGTTTGTTGGTACGCCGCAAAGCATGGAGACAATCGGTAGAAAATTTGCCGCGAAAGGTTTTACAGTGAGAGCGCCACGACTTACAGGGCATGGTACCGATCCTTATGACTTTGAAAAAGCAACATATCATGACTGGATAACTGATCTAGAAGAAAATTATCTTGAGTTGAAAAAAACGTGTTCCCAGATTTTTGTCGTTGGTCAATCGATGGGAGGCCTTTTAGCCCTTATCATAGCTGGTAGATTCAAAGATATAGCAGGTGTCATTACATTAAACGTGGCATACGAAGTTCCAGGATTAGAAATGTACAGAAATAAAATCTCGCCGAGGTTTATAGAGGAATCCGCACCTGATATAAAAAATAAAAATGTTCATGAAATTACTTATCCATACATTCCTATTACAGCAATCAACGAATTACTCAGTGTTGCACAATACACAAAACAGCATATTCACCAGGTGGAATGTCCTGTTTTACTATTCCGATCATCCGTAGACCATGTCGTACCTCCAGAGAGTACGAATGATGCTTATGATCAATTACAAACAACACAAAAAGAAATCATTACCTTAACCAATTCCTATCACGTCGCTTCCATGGACTATGATAATGAAAAAATCATCAACGATAGCGTTACATTCATATCGAAGACAACAAGACAGCAGGGACAGGTTCCTTGTCTTATCTAGAAAAAAACATCGTACCTTTGTCTCGTCACGCGTATCAAGAAAATTAGACAGAGGTACCTCCGTCCCATTTGAAAACCTACACAAACAAACAGCCGACCAAGATGATCGACTGTTTTTTTCTTATTCATTTGTCGTGTCATCAATGCATGAGTTGTAATAAAAGAAGGATAATATAATAATAGAAGTAGTAAGAAGCCGAAAATATCCGTTTAAGTTAGTTATTTGAAATTTGTCTAGTTAATCGCTCTATATTTCTTTCATTTTCAACCGTTTTTTGCCATGTAATTTCTTGATCCATTCTCAATAATTCTAGTTTCCCCATCACTTCTGCATGTTGTTTTTCTTGAGTAGCTTTCATTCCTGTCATGTCTGCTTTCAACGTATCCACATCTTCTTTTAGGTGCCCTACCATGGAAACTAGTTGAGTAAGCATTCCTTCAAACCGATCCATTTGCTTTTCACTCATCTCTATCACCCCCTTTTTAGAAGATTATACTACCTTTATAGAACATTTGCTATACAAAAAAGAGCAGGGACAGGTACCTTGTCTTACCTTCAGAATCCATCTCACGGTGGACACCCTTGCCATTCGCTAACAGTTCCCACTGCCAAGCCTGTAGTGGACTTTCACACCTAGCTGTTATACATGCCGGGCGCAAGAAAGTAAGACAGAGGAACCTGTCCCTCTGTCTTACCCTTTCCTCTCGACAGATTTCAGGTCTATAGATATAATATTACTATTAATATTATTTCCGCGTTTAACCTCTTGCACACTTCAATGTTACTCAATCATTTACCTATTTTTATTAGTCACGTCACCATGATTTTTGGAAGTTAGAATTTATTTTTCATAGTAAACTTCGAGTTTTTCACTACTTTTTTTTAGGAAGGATTTTTGCCCTGTCCTTTTCGTCATCTAGTATTCCAAGTCCCTTAGCTATTCCCCTATTAAAACAGTTCCTTTTACGGATGTTGATCCGTGTTTTTTGACAATTCAATAATCTAAGTTGTTGGAGGCGATAATTACATGCCAAGAAAACCAAGGAAAAAGAGTAAAACTGCTATTTATCATATCATGCTGCGAGGTATTAATAAGCAGACAATTTTTGAAGATGACAATGATAAGCACAAATTTTTGGAGACGTTAGCAAAATACAAAGTCATCAGTTGTTTTGAATTATATGGCTACTGTTTAATGGATAATCATGTCCATTTGTTAATGATGGAAACGAAGGAGCCCATATCCACTATTATGAAGCGGATCAGTTCAAGTTACGTTTATTGGTATAACAGGAAGTATCATCGATGTGGACATTTGTTCCAGGAGAGGTTTAAGAGTGAAAGTGTTGAAAGCGCTCGTTATTTTATTACAGTATTAAGGTATATTCATCAAAATCCACTTAGGGCGGGATTGGTTGAAAGTGTTTTTGACTGCAAATGGACCAGTATTCATGAGTACTTACATAAAGTACATATTACTGACATCGATCGGGCATTGAATTTATTTTCCTCCGACAGAAGTATTGCAATGGAACAGTTCCTCTCCCATACGCAAAAAGAAAATACTGATCAGTGCTTCGAATCCAACCAAAAATGGAGGCTCTCAGATGATCAGGTTAGAGAGATTCTTCGAACGAGAGGGGTGAATAGCAACAGTATGCTTCAGCAAATGGATAGAGAAAGTAGATATGCTGTTTTAGCTCACCTTAAAAAGCTGGAGGGCGTATCCATCCGCCAAATTTCTAGAATAACAGGGGTATCCAAAAGCATTATCGAGCGTATAAAGTAAGACAAGGGGACAGGTCACATTGTCTTATTCACTCGCAAATCCATGAGACAAGGAACCTGTCCCTTTGTCTTAAGAGACTTTCATTTTTCTCCTAAATATGTTTCAATAATTATGAGCCATTGTTTTCATCTCCTCTACTAAGGTGTATTTAGAAGTGCTGTGGTAGGTTCTTCTATTTTACAATGAAAACAATGGCTTTTTTTATTATTTTGATCTACTTTCCATACTAGGGCTTTCTGTCTCATCGCGCGTATCAAGAAAGTAAGACAGAGGGACCTGTCCCTCTGTCTTACTTTTATCTTCTGATTATTAGTGTGATGCCTCCCATTAGGGCGAATAGCATGCCAGCGAATAGCATGTTGTAGATATTCGTGGATGTGTTTGGTAGAGCTTCGTCTTTTTCGGTTTTTACTTCTTCTGCTTTGTCTTCTTCTGGTGTATTTTCTTCGGCACTACCTTTTTCGTCTGAAGCTTCTTCCGTAGTTTCTCCTTCTGTACTATCTTCTTCTGTTCCACCTTCCTCTGTACTATCTTCCTCTGTTCCATCTTCTTCTGGATGCTCAGTAGGTGGTGGTGGAATCTCGGTTTCTTTTACAATTACTTCTCTTGTAATTTGGGCATTATTCCCTTCGCTATCATTAACGGAATAGGTTAGCGTATATTCACCAGGTGTGTTCGTATCTACTTCACCTGTTACGGCAACTTGATCCGTGATGTCTCCATCTACATTATCAACGGCAGTATAGCCGGGTTCAACGAATTCACTACCTTTTTCTATGATTAGCGGATTGTCTCCGTCCAATGAAATGACAGGTGCAGTTGTATCAACTACGTGGACAACACGAGTCGCTTCCGCTTCATTTCCTGCACTATCTGAGACGGTGTAAACAAGTGTATATTCGCCGATTTCATCGATATTAACGGAGCCGGAAACTACCACGTCGTTTGTTATGTCCCCATCGACATTATCTATTGCTGTGAAGCCGGGTTCAATATAAGGGCTGCCAACTTCTAGCGTCATCGGATTACTTCCATTTAATGAAAACACTGGGGCTTCTTCATCCGCAACAAATTGAGATGTAGACAACGTGAGTATCGTTTCAGCAAGAACATCATCTTTTTCTACAATACCTTTAACAGAGAATGCATAAGTCTCACCTACTGTTAAATTAGCGATATCGATTGTCGTTGTATGTGGATCAACCTCCGCAATTTCCACATCATCTTGATAAATTTTGTAGCCTGAGACTTCGCCGAATACTTCAGGCCAATCCAGTTGAACTGTCCCTGTCTCAGCGGTTAAACTTGCTGATAGTTGCGGAAGTGGAATCTCAACAGTCGTAAAGTCAATTTCACCGGACTTCAAGTCTAATGAAAAACTTCCTTGATCCCATACATCATCATTTATGTATGTGAAAACCTCGGTTACTCCAGCCTGTGGATTCGTCGTGTTTTCTCCTAAACTATGAAGTAAAGGATTGAGTAAATCTTCCAGAAAATAACTGTGACTTTCGTCAAACAAATCGAAAAAGCTGTGGTCGACTTTGTTGAAATAGCCAAAAATAGTGGATGTTGAATCAGCCGTTCTCCAACCTTCACTAGGTCGATATTCCTCTTCACTTAGAGGCGCAATTACACTACCTATTACGTAATCGAAGTCATAAAACCAAATGCCATTTGTTGAATTTGTTTCGCTTACATAAACATGTGTATAGCCATCAACGCTTTCATTGTTTTCGTCAAGGATTCGTAGAGAAACAAGCATTCTATTTGGTTCCATCGGATCAATGATTAAACCATTAAATTGTGCATCTGCTGGCACGGTGGAAGGGCGGCCTTCCTCCGTAAAGAAATCGTAATACGTGAAACCATCCTGTGAATGCAAGTACCTAGGTACCCAGTAAACTGTTTTCTCACCAACTGGTGACGCGATAAATCCACCTACTGTTGTTAAAGGATCCACGGAAACAAGAATGTTTGAATAAGCATCAACTTCAGTTAAAGTTGCTGAAGCATCCTCACTTTGTAAATAAAAACCTTCATTTTCGTTCAGTACTCCCCTAAATGCAACGGTACAACCAGAAATGAACAACGATAAAATTAAAATGACAATCAAGAACAACGGAGATGATTTCTTATGAAATTTTCTTCTTTCCACATACATACCCCTTTTATAATAGAATAGAGAACAGTTAGATCTTTATTAGTTTACAAAATTATCAAAATATTGTCTATATAAACATTTTTTTGTCAATTTGTAAGACGTGGGGACAGGTCCCTCTGTCTCTTCTCAAAATGCTAAATACAAGCTATATTAATTGTAGAACGAGTGAATGGGGGTTACATATGTATCCGCAAAAGACGGTTGTAGTAACGGGGGCAACTTCTGGGATTGGATTAGCCACAGCGATTGAGCTTGCGAAAAAACGGTATCGAGTTTGTTTGCTTTCGAGGGATAAGGAACGCGGTTATGAAGCGCTAAGGAAGGTGCAAGAGGAAAGTGGAAATAAGGCGTTAGAAATGTGGATCGTTGATTTGGGTGATCTACAGAGTATCCGAGAGTTTGCAGCACGTTTTACTGCAACACACAAAACGATAGATGTGTTAATTAACAACGCGGGTGTAATTTCATTGAAGCGACAGGAAACAAAGGACGGCTTTGAATGGCAGATGGGCGTCAATCATCTTGGTCATTTCCTTTTGACCAACTTGCTCCTAGACCTTCTATTGAAGTCCGAGCAGGGGCGAATTATCAACGTTTCCTCTGGCGGGTATTCATGGGGGAACTTTTACGAGCAGGATCCTCATTTGAAAAAGGGTTATACCGTTTTTAAAGGGTATGGGCAGTCCAAGCTAGCAAATATTCTTTTTACAAAGGAATTGGCGAAACGGTTAAAGGATACCGCGGTCACGGTGAACACGCTTCATCCTGGCGCTGTGGCCACGAGCCTAGGTGTCAATCGTCAGACGGGTTTTGGCAAAGGTGTGTACAAATTACTTACTCCGTTTTTTAAGACGCCGAACGAGGGTGCGGCAACGAGTATCTATTTAGCGACGAGCCCTGAAGTGAAAGATAGCTCGGGCGAATACTTTATCAATTGTAAGGTCGCTAAGCTGTCAAAGCGGGCAAAAGACGAGCGTCTTGCAGAAAAACTTTGGGAATGGAGTAAGGCGCAGGTTGGGGAATAAGACAGAGGGACAGGTTCCTCTGTCTTACATCTGTATTATCTGGGAGGATATTATGAACATTGAATCAGTTGATAACTACCTTAAAGTTGGAGAACCTATTTTTTATGAACTATTACCTCACGATATAACACTAGAACAATCTGATAAATACAATTTTGGGATCGCAACCATACGAGTTAAGCAGGGGGATCAAACTATTATTAGAAATGGAAGAGTAGAAGTTGGATTATACATAACCCCCGAAATGAAACACACCAAGGACCACCTTACTATCTTACTCTTCAAAATATCATACAATAATTCATCCTTGCTGTATCAATCTTTAATACTACCTTTTGGAAAAAAACATGGACATTTTATTAAAAACTGGCTCGATCACAATCCATTATTAATAGCGGCAGTGGATTTACCCCTCACTTTACAATGGGGTGAAAATGTACCTGTAATTCATACATTACGTTCTTTTACAATCCCTGCACAAATGCACAGCGAATTATCTAATCACATTATGAGTCAAAGCCAACAAATAGAGCAATTGGCTTACAATTATAATCGAATGGCTAAAATAGAACGCACGATGTCTGTTCAAGACTTGTGGGCAAACTGCAGAATACTAGGTGAATTAGAAGATTTATTGAACTAGACAGAGAGATGCTTCTGTCGGCCTTGGCAAGAAGCAAGACAGAGGGACAGGTTCCTCTGTCTTACTTAGTGATCGTCAAAACGGCGAATGAGAACCGTCCCCGTTAGCGGTTTTGGTAGTGCGGAGTTTTTGTAGTGCTTCTTTTCGCCATGATTTTACGGTTGTTACTTGAACTTGGTATTTTTCGGCGATTTCTTTTGGTTTGAGATTGTTGAATATTGCTTCGTGTACCCATAGTTTTTCTCGGTTTGATAGGTTGACGGTATGTAGCCAATCGTTTAAGACGATCATCATTTCGGCATCATTGTTTGCTGGTGGTGATATGGCGGTCAGAATTTCCTGATCGGTTGAGAGATTACTTGTCCCCCATTTGTCTTGCTTATAGATGGCTGTTTTCATTCGTCCGCAAATATAGCTTTTTGCATAGGCTGCAAAAGGACCCGCACTAGGGTTATAGTTTCTCCATGCGTCATAAATCGCAATTCTCCCAACTTGAACGTACTCATCTCTTTCTCTCTCTAGCCGCCACTTTCTAATAAGAGAATGCACGAGTGGCATGTAGGCAGCACAGCATTCCTCAAACTCTATTTCTTTTTTCATATCCAAGGGACTTTCTCCTCTTGGAAGCGCGCTTCCGCTCTTTCCGCGGTAACGCCATTGTATAGCCTTTTTAAGAAAACAACGACGTAGGGAAAAATACGTATCTATTAAATAAACGTGCAGTTTCCTTAGGAGAAACTGCACGTTTCGATAGCGCAAACGGCATAAATGTATAAAAAAGAAAGACAGCAGGGACAGGGACCTTGTCTTATCTAGAAGGCACAATGAGCAGTATCTCGCTCAATTTATTTTGGGGCGTACTTTCATTTAAGACATGGGAACAGCTCCTTTTGTATCCGTATCAAGAAAGTAAGACAGAGGAACCTGTCCCTCTGTCTTGAGCGATTTACCAAGTTATGTCAAACTGGATGTAATGAGAGATGTATTGTGCCATTACAACTAATGGCTAAGCTAAGAAAGAAAGACATTATAGGTGGTGATGAAAATGTTTAGCTTTGATATGTTCGAGGTTATTATTGTAGGTTTTATATATTCTATTATTTTAAGTGTGCTTGTTGTTTTTATTCAGTATATAAATCCTAGGATTTTACTGCAGTCATATCCAAAATCAATACAAGAAAAAGTGATGGGAAAAAGTAAGAAAGAGCAAATGCACACTAAAATTTTCGGCAGTATTTTTATGATTTTGTCATTTGGAATCCCACTACTATACGCCATCTATTTAGACAATCTATACAGCCTTTCCTATATGGAAATATGGATAGTTAGTTTTATTATTATTAATATTTTTAATTTAGTAGATTTGGTGATTATTGATTGGATAATAATTTGTAAAGTGACGCCAAGTTTCACTGTAATACCTGGAACAGATGGGCACCCAGATTACAAAAACTATTTATTTCATATAAAGGGGTTTGGAGCAGGTGTCTTGTTTTCTATTATTGGTAGTTTGTTAATAGCTACCATTGTTTATGTGCTGTTTTAATATCATTGCAGTTCTGTCTAAGATACAAAGCTAACGACACAAAAATGATCATATTTTTATAGGAGACTCATAAAGTAAAAAAATGAAGGGGGAGCATTTGTGTTTAAATTATTTTCTATTAGTTTTACTGCACTTTTATTTATTGTTGGTTGTAGTGGAGAAGATGGGGAACGAGAAGCGATAGTAGAAGAGCCTGATGAAGAGGTACAAGAAGAAATCGAAGAACCAGAAGAAACCGAAGAAGAAAAAGAAGAAAAATCTATTGCTGATAAAGCTATTTTTACGTTTGAGCTTTATGGGAATCGTGCTGATTTATACTCTGTGTATATTTATGCTGACGATGCTCAAATAGACAATGATCTGGTGACTGGTGATTTTAAAATTGCCACTCAAGCAGAAAGTAGCGATGATTTTATTGAGCATGACACGATGTTAAACGGAAAAGAACAACGGTTTTTATTAGAACATGAGTTTTCTTATAAGGCGTTTCCGTTTGTAGAAACTGATGCTGAACGATACTTTGTATTGAGTGAATTGACTGAAGAGGATAAGCTGCTAGGACATTTCTTTTACATAGAAGATGAAGAAGTAAAAGAATTAGAAACGATTAACCAAATCGAAGAAGAAAATGCTTTTCTTTTTGATGAGCGTTTCGAATTGGGTTTTGAAAAAATAATTGTCGAGGGCGGTAATACTTGGGAGTATGATGGCCATGACAAAACGTTGATTGAAATAGATATGATGTTTCTCAATCACATGTTTAAAGACCGAATCAGGGAAGGGTATCTCCCGCCGATGAGGTATAGGATCGGAAACCATATTGAATATATCATCGGACAAGAAGGTGAGCCCGAGCAGGATGATTATTGGAGAGGCGGAAGATTTCATAGTTGGGGAAACGACATGTATTTCTTTTCTGAACAAAGTAAAGAGGTGACTTCCTTAGAATACGTTAACGACGGAAGCTATGATTATCGCTATGACGACTTTGTCGAGCTGTTAGGGGAACCGTTCTCAGAGGGCGAAGACATGCTTGACGGCGGATATTTGGTCTCATTCGATGTCGAAGGAAGAACGTTGAGCGTTAATTTCAAATCAGAGGAAGACGAATTTTCATTTATGATGCTAAACTAGTAAGACAGCAGGGACAGGTACCTTGTCTTATCTAGAAGGAACAAAGATCCAGTGTTCCATTGATCTTTACACTTTTATTTTGGGGCGTACTTACATTTAAGACAAGGGAACAGTTCCTTTTGTGCCGTATCAAGAAAGTAAGACAGAGGAACCTGTCCCTCTGTCTTAATACCTGACGAAAAAAACACCAAAACACACAGTATACTGTGTGTTCACTATTTCTATTCAACTAGATAATGTTCTTAAAAAGGAGCATATCTGTTGGAAAAAGATAAGTTAGAGCAAATGGTAAAGCCGTTAAACGGAGAGAAATTGCGTAAGCTGCGAAAACAAACTGGAAAGTCTATCGAAGAAGTAGCATGGCTTGCTGGAATACACCATAACTCGTTAGGTGCGTTTGAACGTGGAGAAATGGATCTTTCATTTACTAATATCGTGTTAATTGCGGAAGCATTAGAGATAGATATGAACCTCATTGTAGAAGACTCACAAAGTATGTTAAAAGAATTTGTAAAACAACAAAGAAGGGATTCTGGAAAATAACACCTCCCTTCTCCTTACCTCAAATATCTTCACCCTTCAAAAACCACTACTGAACCATATCACCTGAGACATACGACCACCGCTTAAATAAAACCCAAGTGGATTAGAAAAACCTTCAGCTTATATTTCATAGAAAATCTATGATTATATAAATAAAAAAACTTAGGAGTGTATGTGAATGTATGAACAAAAGAATTCTTGTTTAAATAGGGGGGAGCTTTTAAAATTTCTTGTTATGAATTGACGGTCAAAAGCTAGATTTTAAAAACCGTTTGTGATTATTTCAGAAGAAAATTGGCAAATGAGATCCGTCCCCATTATCCTAGTCGAACTAATGAATCAAAAAAATGATAGCGCTTTAATTCTAGTAAAAACTATACTAATTAACAGGAGTGTATGTGAATGAACGAACAAAGGATTACAGTTCAAGACAATTACGTTGTAACGGAAAAAACGATAGCCCTTGTACCAGCAGCACATATTGACTATCAAACAGTAGCATTTGAACGAAATAGCATCATTTACGTAAAACAACGGCCGCTTCAAATTATCGAAAAAGCATGCTTACAAGGCGGCGCAACTTATGCTGGTAGAAGACAGGCTGCTATTCACGCAACGTCATTAAAGAAAAAGGTTCCTATTGCGATTAACACGCATAAAAACATATACGCCTTTCCAACACAATCTCCATCGCAGTTCGATTGTAGCTGGATTTTCTACTCCCACATCCTTAGCTTTACACCGATACCGAAAATCCCTAATAAATGCACACTTACCTTTAAGAACACGAAACAGTTAACATTAGCCGTCTCACCTAAAGTCATAGAGAAACAAATGCACCGAACCGCATTCATTATTTTATTATTCTCCCAACACTTAATTGATTTCGCTAAAGCTGAAAACGATATAAGACAACAGGGATAAGACAACAGGGACAGGTACCTTGTCTTATCTAGAAGGCACAATGAGCAGTGTTCCATTGCTCATTGTTCTTTTATTTTGGGGCGTACTTTCATTTAAGACAAGGGAATAGTCCTTTTTGTCTCCGTATCAAGAAAGTAAGACAGAGGAACCTGTCCCTCTGTCTTAACAAGAATGGAAATCACCATTAGTTGGCAATATAAAATTAATTCACCCTTTTCTAATATTGAACTAATATTGTTTTAAATATTTCTCTCTGTTTCTCTTTTTTTAATCTCTACTTTTTCTTCCCTTTTTTTTATATTTGATACACCCTTTTTTATAAATAGATATATAAAATAAATAGTTAATATGGTAATAATCAAAGGCAATAATTTCATATTAATTGATATACTGCCTTCACTTATACTGAATTCTAATAATTCACCTATTGAGTTTAATAGGAGTATTAACCAAAGTAACGTTATATATAGACTTAATATTTGATTAATCTTGGAAACTGAAAATGGAAATTCTTCAATAGATGACCATTTGCTTAGCCCTTCCTTCATTATTACTGTTTTATATAATGGACCCATTTCTGTATCTTCTAACCTATCTACGTGTCTTTCCCAATTATTCTGCCAAAACTTACTCCCTTTATTAACTAAGAACCAACTAAGAGAGAACATAAAGCCTAAATTACATATTATAAATATTAATAGTTGTGGAGGTGAATCAATACTATGAACTAAAAAGTAACCTGCAAATGTAGCTGCTAAGAAGGTCCAAAAATAAGTTGCACGTTTCCAATACAGCTCAATTTCAAACTTTCTTATATCTAAAGCCTGACGTAAAGCTTCCTCTCTAATCTTTTTATTGCAACTAAAGCTTTTTTGATATTGATCATCTCTATCAATCATTCAACAACACCTATTTCATAGTATTTTTCCATTTATACCAAAATCACGCTTATGAATGTCTTTATTTAAAGAGACTCATTTTTACTCAAATATATTATATTTAATTAATATGTTATTTACAAAACAAAACTCACACTTTTCTGAAATTACATAAAAAATATACTTTATTACTTACATAAGCATATAACATACTATATACTGCCCCAAGGTTCACTTTGTAGCGAATCCTCTATGAATATCTAGTTTATAGAAGGCTAATGAGAACCGTCCGGAACCAGTGAAAAAGTACTTACCCTTTAAGTATAGACTAATAAATATAAGGGTATTTGAATATAGCAGTTGATGAGACCTGTGCAAACTAGCTTTCCGCGGGCGGCTGGTGAGCCTCCTTGATGCTTTGCATCTATGTAGGCTCAACCCTGCCTTTCCTCCCGCAGGAGTCTCGCTTACTCCGGTCTCATCAAGTCTGTATCAATCAACTTAGCCCCATACCTTCCTTGAAACAAATGGCCATCATAACCATGTTTACGATTAAACCACATAGTATAGCGTACATGCATTTCTTTCATGAGGTCTTTAATATGTGTTCTGTATTCTGTAATTGGAGATGTATATGGTTTGTCATAAGGCAGTACGCATGAAGTATAAAGGGGTACATCCGACGGACATCTTCTAGGATTAATAAATACGTAGGTAATCATTCCGCGACTCAAACAACGACGCTCTACTATTTGCCACGGGCAGTAATATGATACACACTCTTCGCTTTCTAGACACTATATCTTCTCCTTCAATAGAAAAATACAAATCTATCATACAATCACTTACTCAACATTTCTCTAACTACTGTACAAATTAACTGGTACTCATTAACCATGCAGTAACAGACACTTTCTCAGCATATTTACTCCATTATTATATTTAGACTAGCACTTTACCATCCCGGCGGTCTGGCACCAGAACTCTACTTCAATCTTTTTTTCTTTTCTATACTATTGTTTTCATGTTTCTGTTGTCTCTTAAACAAAAGATATAATGAAAAAATTAATAAACACGACACCAAATGTGAACCTACAGTTCCCAAAGCTATCCATATCAAAAAAACTCTAAAATAATTGCAATAGACATGATCATAAAATTAAGAAGCACGAGACCCCCCGTGCTTCTCCCTGGTGCCCCCCCCTTGAGAACATAGTGACACCACCTGCTGCAGCGATTTCCAATGCTCTTTTCGCAAACTCCTTACGCCCCGGGGGCACCCAAAACCCAGCCTTCTAGTATCCAAAGTCTGATTCAAACAAAACCTTTGAATGAAAACTTTTTAGTAGATTTATTTTTTCTGTCATTAGTAGTTCAGGATTATCTAATATCGTATTAAATTCTCTAGCTAAATTTAAATCTCTTTGTTGTCCTGCAAGATACTGTGCATAACTCGCCATTACCTCCATTTGCAACAATTCGCCAATTAAAGACTCAAAATTAATATACTCATCTTGTGCTCTCATTGATTTTTTTATATCTGAATGACTTAACAATTTTATTAAGTTTTTTTTGTGTATTTCAGAAGCATTCCTTATTTTATGACCAATATCTTCTTTGGTTTTAATGTCTACATATCCATCTTCAGAGACTATTACTATTAAACAAAACCCCTCATTGTGCGAATGTAAATATCTAATAGCTGAGTTATATCTTGCACCCCGAGAGATATCACCAATTGTGGAATCTGCTAACCCATCTAATATAGCACCTATTGAATAACATTGACCTTTAGGATCAACTATGATCGCTCCATCGATTGAACTTAAAGCAAGTACTGTTTCGGGATTAACTTTCTTAAAATTTTTTAATTGAAATGATTGATTAGTTAACCTTTTGGATTCCGAATATGCTTTATTGGTAACTACAATCATCGTCCCATGTTTTTGCTCTTGTGCACTTTCAATATATTCCCATACCATCCCAACCTCGTATTTGTTATAGTTCTCATCTGATTCAAATGTACGCTTAAACTTAAGTTCAAACTCATCTCTAGTGACTGGCCCCTTCATAAGGGTACAAGTTTTATGTGTGACTAGCATTAAATCATCACTTTCTTGTTTCCCTTTCCTTTCAGTCAACATCCATGAGCCTGTTTTAAGAAAATTGATTTTAACAGAACTTTCCGGCAAAGATGAATAATTTATCGTTCTTGCAATACCAAAGATTATAACCCCTCGACAAAGTAAAACCGTTTTATCATTATTGCAGGTTTCCAATAGCTTTCTGACCTTTTTATAATACTCTTTATTAATAGGAATTGGCTCTTCTAACATAACAATCTCTTCAAAACAGCTATCATCAAAATCCGAACAGAATATGAGACAACCTTTATTTTGACTTCTTTCATAAGTCATAAGTGATAATTCATGAATTGACTCAAATAAATTATATTTTTTTGATTCTATGTCAAGAAGAGTACTAAAAATATTATTAAATAAATCTTCCCCTGCTTTATTTAGTAATTTCTTTATATTAAAAAAAGAATTATTTGGTTGAATTGTCTTCCAAACTTGATCCACAAATGGCTTCTTAAACACTACATTACTTTTATCTATAAGAAGAAATGATTGTAAACTATCCTTTTCATTTCTAGATAAAGAATTTATTCTTATTAACCTATATTTGTTTAAATCTATTAATTGTTTGTCAATAATAACTTCTTCAACTTTTTGACCATAATATTTCTGTAGGCTATCACCATCTAATGAATACAACTCTTTAAAATCAACAGTATGTTCTTGTATTGCTTTATCATTTAAATTGTCGCTAAAAACAAGTTCAATTTTATGATCTGAACTAATCATTGCTAGTAGAATTTGTGGTTCTTCCCATATATTAAAATGATCAAACAATTCTCTCATATGTTTAAGAGTATAATCAAGGAAATTTATCCCAGTTTCTGCATTTGAATACATAATCTCACTCCTCATTAAACATTTTATTATTATTTATTTTGGGGAATAGACACTTGTCGTTATTTCATCGCTGGAGTTATATAGGCCCAACAACAGTTCCTGTTTATGATTTTGATTCTTTACACCTGTGTTTTCGCCTATTATGTAGGCAAAGAAATAGAAGATGGCAAAAATAAGACTGAAGACTAATGGGAATGAAATTAACGACCCTAAATGCTACAGCATTAACGAAATAAAGAAAAGTGAGCTGACATTAATGATAGCAAAGTTAATGAGGAGTATATAATTTCTAACGCCGATACATGTCTTTTATTTCCTCACTAGGAATTTATCGAAATCTTCGCCAATGACAATCATAGGGTCTCCACAAGTGACGTCAACCCTATGATTGTCATGATAAGTCCATTGTCAAATATAATATCCTTGAAGTTGATGAATATATTAATTACTATTTCTCCTATTGTGTTATGGCTAATACCTGCATTTCTTTTACCAAGTGTTGAATCTCCAGCTCCTTAGAATGAACATTCTGATATTTATTTTTAGAATAATTCAGGGGCAGAGGTCAATGGGTTTTGATTGACTGCCCCTGTTCTTTCAGAGCTTATATTTCTTGTTGTAATACTCCACATGCCATATCGCAATTTTTTGTAGACCTTCTTGATGGAAAACGCGCACCGGAGGGATGTCTCGCTCTTTAGCTCCTCAAAATTCACCTTAAGACAGGTGAACTTCCGTCCCATTAAACTCTTTTGTGGTTAAAACCAAACAGACAATAAAAAAGTTTATATTTCTTCCTGCCTTACATTATCTAAAATCTGTATTTCAATTAGCACTCTACTTATTTGCTTTAGTTTATACTTTTTTGTGAATTCTCTGAAGAGAAAAATTGTACTACCGAAAAAAATAAGAAATCCAATTATCATAATGTATAATGTTAATAAAGGTACAGCTACAT
Organism: Evansella cellulosilytica DSM 2522; assembly: GCF_000177235.2. Classification (NCBI taxonomy): domain Bacteria; kingdom Bacillati; phylum Bacillota; class Bacilli; order Caryophanales; family Bacillaceae; genus Evansella; species Evansella cellulosilytica. The sequence goes on from NC_014829.1 coordinate 4,234,808, forward strand.
AATCATTTTCAGTACCTAGTTGACTAAAACTATAAGATAGTAGGCCAGTGACTAAAACTGCAATGAATAACTGTCTAACAGTGTTAAAGAAAGGGATAGTTCTATTTTCTTCATTTTCTTCAAGCTCTTTTCTTATAAGCTTGTCTATTAGTTCAAAATGTTCATGATTAACTTCTGACTCATCTGAATGATTGAAATAATTTACTATACACTTCTTTACTTTTCTGATTTTTTCCTCCTCATATTCTTGTAAACTGCCATATTTTTTTTTAATTGAATTCTTTTGAATTATAACTCCACAAATAACGCTACCTATATATATTATAATAGAAAATATTATAATAATTATATTAATAGTAGTGATACTTCGAAACGCGACAAAGAAGAAGGTAAGCGCTGACACTAATAATGTTAATAGAGGGATTATTATTAACTTATTATTCCTTAGGCTTTGCCTCATATTATATATCATTCCAAAATTCTCATTATAAGTATTTATTAAATCTCTTATAATCATTTTTTCCTCCTTGTTAGTAAGTGCTACGATCTCATCACATCATATAGTAATACTACATAAAATTTCTCTCAAAAAATCATGCACAAAATAAAAAAACACATTTGTTATATTTGGAGAATTACATATTGTTGACCAGTAATTACAGAATAGTATAGTTCACTAAGCTGTAGGGGATTTTTCATAAAGAAAGGAAATTATTATTCAATAGTACCTAGTATATCTCTTATTAAATAATCTTAATTCTATTAACTATCAAGTAGCATATCTTCTTTTAAAATCATCCCCACCGCTACATCACAAGACAGAACGGTGAGACTAGAACATTTAATCCCTCTCATACAAATCACTCGTGTACACTTTCTCTGCTACGTCGGTGAGTTCGTCAATGAGGCGGTTGGATACGATGACGTCTGCAATTTGTTTAAACTCGTCAAAGTTGTTTACGACTTTTGAGCCGTTGAATTCTATTTCTTCTAATACTGGTTCATAAATGACTACTTCAAAGCCTTCATTCTTAAGGTGATCCATGATTCCTTGGATGGCTGATGCTCGGAAGTTGTCTGAGCCTGTTTTCATTTTAAGTCTATATATGCAGACATCTTTTGGCTTGGATGCAATTGGGGAGTGACAGGCAGCCAAAACCAAAGCTACAAAACGATACGATCTAGTAAATAATAAAGCCGTCTATTGATACATGAAATGTTGATTTAGTATCAAGATTATATGTAAACATAGAAAGGTGTCACTATATAGTGACACCTTTCTATCTTATAAGATACCGATTACTGCCCCCAAGGTTCACTAGTAGAGAATCCTCTATAAAATGCAAATGAGACCGTCCCAATTAGCACATTCCTTGTAGGCAAAGGAACTCGTATCGATTTGACTTAAATGTTTAATCATTAAGCAACTTATTCTTCTGTTTTTCAAATTCCTCGCTAGTAATGATTCCTTTTTCTACTAATTTACTTAATTTCTCTAATTCATCAGCTAAAGAGATAGTCTTTTCACCTTCACTCAGTTTCTGACTTTCGGTGGCTTTATCTTCTTCGTCAGCCTGTCTAATTAGAACACTTATTAAGTCATGTATATTTGTAGCGACTTTTATTGCATTTGTATACTTTTCGCTGTCTTTCGTAACATGATTTTCTAGCACATCTAACTTCAGAAAGTCTAGAGTAAAGGTTGGGATTTTCGTATCGTTTACAACGATTTTTAGACTAACTTGCTTAACCTCACTGGTATGTTTTTGTTTTCCACCACCACCACCAATGATAGCTCCTACACCACCTGCTAACACTCCACCAACTAATGCTCTGCCTATTTGACTAGTTCGAGATGTTGTTGTGATTTCTTGTCCGTCTTCTACGATTTGTGATTTTAATATATCGCGGTAGCCAAAAATACGGTAGTTCCCATTTTCAACTAGAGCAACCTTTTTTGCTTTTTCATCTACTGCAATAAATTTATATCTATCTTCGTGTAAAACGTCATCATACCGTTGTGAAATACTAAATTCTAGTTCACCCATTCTTTTCCAAACTTCCTTGTTAACATCTATTTCCTTTTTCTCTACAGCTTCTTTTTCCTCTTTTTCAAACTTTTTTGTGTACTGGACTAGTAGAGTCATACTAATTACAACAATAATCAGTGAGATAACACCAGCTCCTGTACTTACTTGAAACATCATTAAAACAAAAAATCCTATTAGGAAAAGAATAAAACAACCTATAATCATCAAAAGACCTCCAATAATTCCATATAATTCATGTAAAACATTTTCACGGGAGCGTACCTTGCATTTTCAAAATACAAGCTGAAAGTTTATCCACTCTGTTATAAATGTTACACATTAATAAATCTTTGTTACTCATAACTTAAGGTGCACACAAACCTTCTCCCGGTTCTCTAAATATAAAAAAAAGTAAACTAGATCCGTCCCCATTTGCCCGATAATCGCAATGTAATGTATTTTATTTAGCTTCATTTCATTTTAACCTCCGTATAAAAACAACGTAAGCGTCAAATACTTCACACATATGCAATCTAGCCTCCAGGTGAGATAATCCTATTAGATTAATTCTCAAAGGAGGCTTTTCATGTCAGTTAAAGAAATAGAATGGAACAAAAGAATGGAACAATGGCGTGATAGTGGTCTGAGCATGGCTGCTTGGTGTCGCCAGGAAGAAGTTAACATCCATCAAATGTATTATTGGAAGCGTAAGTTTGATCAATCGTCGGAAGAAAATCAACCTCCGATTGAGTGGATTAATATTAGCCATTCTAATGACGAAGGTTTCGAAACACCTCTCTACATCACGGTGGATCACTTATCTATAGAAGTTAGACCTACCGTCGATCGTCGACTTTTATCCGATGTATTAAACTTGCTTAGATAACCATGATTCATCCATACTATGAACGCGTTTATTTGGCATGTGGTCCTACGGACCTCAGAAAGTCTATTGATGGTCTAGCCGTTATTGTGAAAGAAGCTTTTGAACTTGATCCATTCGCGCCTGCCCTCTTTGTTTTTTGTAATCGTAATAAAGATAAACTAAAAATTTTACAGTGGGATAATAATGGATTTTGGCTATATTATAAGCGTTTGGAACGCGGGACATTTTCTTGGCCATCTGGTCCATCTAATCAGACACAGGTTATTTCTCCTCGACAACTACGTTGGTTACTGGATGGGATATCTATACAACAATCTGCGCATCGTGAAGTTAAAGCGCGAACGATTTTATAAACCTAAGAATTCGCTCTATTCAAAGCGGATTCTTTTTCGTATAATGAGACCTATGGAAAAAATCAAAAATGACAAAGACGCACAATTTTATAAGGAACGCGCTGAGAAACTTGAGCTAGAAAAAGAAGAACTGGAAGCAAAGCTTAAATGGTATGAAGAACAATTTAGGTTAAGTCAGAAAAGACAATTTGGTGCTTCTAGTGAACAAACGACTGGACAACTTTCTCTATTCAATGAAATAGAAGATACATCAAATAAAGATGTAGAAGAGCCTACTATTGAAACTATTACATATAAGCGCAAAAAGAAAACAGGACAACGCGATCAGAAACTTGAAGATCTTCCAACTGAAACGATAGAATATCGTTTATCAGAAAAGGAACAAGTTTGTTCGTGTTGCGATGGAAATTTGCATGAAATGAGCACGGAAGTGCGCAGAGAAATAGAAATTGTACCCGCGCAGACTAAGGTTAAAAAGCATGTGCGTTATATTTATAGTTGTCGCCAATGTGAACGAAACGAATTAAAAACACCAATTCAGGTGGCTAAATCACCTCAACCTGTTTATCCTGGAAGTTTAGCTTCACCATCGGCGATTGCCTATTTGATGTCCCAAAAATATGTAGATGGTATGCCACTATATCGCCAAGAAAAAGCTTTGGAACGTCTTGGTTTATCTTTATCTAGACAGACCATGTCAAACTGGATGATTTATGGTGCAGAGAAATGGCTATCTGTTATCTTTGGTGAGATGTATCAATATCTTATCAAACAAGATGTGTTACATGCGGATGAAACGACACTACAGGTTTTATCTGAACCAGGACGAAAGAGTAGCTCAAATTCATATATGTGGATGTTTCGGACCGGCGTTACTCATCATCCTGTTGTCTTGTTTGATTACCAACAAACGCGTGCGAGTAAACATCCTAAGCAATTCCTAGAGAATTTCACTGGATATTTACATGTAGATGGTTATGCTGGATATCATGCCATTTCTAATGTGAGACTCGTAGGTTGTTGGGCACACGCTCGCCGAAATTTTAAAGGAGCATTAACCGCTCTTCCTGAAACTGCTAAAGCCTCAAGGCTTACTGCTCAGGAGGGCTTGAGCTTTTGCGATCAACTCTATAAAGTTGAGAGTCAACTTAAAGGTGTAGATTCAAGTGAACGCCATCAACAAAGGCAAAAACTGAGTCAACCTATCTTAAATGAGTTTTCTGACTGGTTAAAAGCTCAAACACCTAAGGTGTTACCAAAGAGTTCATTGGGGAAGGCTATTAAATACTGTCATTCACAGTGGGAAAAACTCGAGGCATTTCTTCTGGATGGACGATTAGAATTAGATAATAACCGTGCGGAAAGAGCAATAAAACCCTTTGTAATAGGGAGAAAGAATTGGTTGTTTAGCAACACTGCTAAAGGCGCAAGAAGTAGTGCCCTTATTTATAGTGTTGTAGAAACCGCAAAGGAGAATAACCTTAACCCTTATGCTTACTTAAAATATTTATTCGAAGAGCTTCCGAATATAGATCTAACGGATTCGGACACACTCAAGAAATATTTACCTTGGTCAGAAACAATTCCAGAGGGATGTCGTATACCAAGTAAGAAGTAACCCAATAGTAGCACGAGCCCAGGCCTAAATGATAGGTGTGGGCTATTTGACGCTTACAAAACAACTAAATTAAATTGTTCATAAATATTAGTGATAAGTGCCTGTGAAATTTGTCGAAATATTTTATATGATAAAACTAATCAATACCATAAATTGTACGATAATAGCAAAGCTATCTGAAAAGTAGTGACGCAAAACTAAAGGGGCTAAAACGTTGAGTCATGCCAGCCAGTTGCCGAATACATTATTAACCATCAACTAATAAAATTAGGAGGGCTTTTTATGGTAGAAGGTCCTTTTTCGATTGGAATGTTGTGGGGGACTGCACTCAGTATCCCATTATAGTTATCCATTTTTGGGTGGATTAAGCTAATTAGTATGTATATGTTATAACATTAATTTTAGATTGTTTTGAAACGTTATATTTCTAAAATAAATAAGCCCCCTTAACCTATGAAGATTAAGGGGCTAAGGCCGTCCTACTATTACAATTGCTTTCCATTTAGTCTACTTTTATTTAATAATGGTTCCATTCTGTGATCGGTGAAACGAAGAGAATTAATATTACTATCTTTCCAACACATCAGCTATCCGCTTACTAGCAAAACCATCACCGTATGGATTACTTGCGTGACTCATTTTTTCATACTCTTTTTTATCTTCGAGTAACATCTTAAAAGATTGGTAAATGACACCTCCATCAGTGCCAACCAACTTTAGCGTCCCAGCCGCTATACCTTCAGGGCGCTCTGTCGTGTCACGCATAACTAAAACCGGCTTACCTAGGCTTGGCGCTTCTTCTTGAATTCCACCGCTATCTGTCAGTATTAAATGTGACCTTGAAAGAAAGTTATGAAAATCCAGTACTTCTAGAGGCTCAATAATTCTAATTCTATCACATTCCCCTAAAATTTCATTTGCAGCTTCTCTTACTACCGGATTCATATGAATTGGATATATGGCCTTAATATCTGGTTGCTCATCAACTATTCTCTTGATTGCTCTAAACATATTTTTCATTGGCTCACCTAGATTTTCTCTTCTGTGTGCCGTTATCATAATAAGTCTGCTATCGCCTACCCAATCTAACTGTGCATGAGAATAACCTTCTTTAACCGTAGTGTTTAATGCATCAATAGCTGTATTACCAGTTACATAAATGGTAGAAGCATCTTTTCCTTCTTTTATTAAGTTTTCTTTTGACATATCTGTAGGTGCAAAGTTGTACTTAGCTACTATCCCAACAGCCTGTCTGTTAAACTCTTCAGGATATGGAGAATAAATATTATACGTTCTAAGTCCAGCCTCAACATGCCCAACAGGTATTTGTAAATAGAAGCATGCTAATGCTGTTACAAATGTTGTAGAAGTATCACCATGAACTAACACTACATCAGGTCGTACTTCTTCCAAAACTGATTTCATTTTTTCAAGTATCTTGACTGTTACATCAAATAAAGTCTGTTTTTCTTTCATAATTGAAAGGTTATAGTCTGGTACAACATTAAACGCATCTAAAACTTGATCTAACATTTCTCTATGCTGTCCTGTTACACAAACAACGGTATCTAATTTCTCTCGTGTTTTAAGCTCTTTAACTAAGGGACACATTTTAATTGCTTCTGGTCGCGTTCCGAAGACTACCATTACTTTTCTACTCATTTTATCTATCTCCTATACTTATTATTTAATAAGATTTCTCAAAAAAATAATAAAAGATAAAAAAGGAAAATATCATATCTTATTATGAAATTGAGCGGATATATCAATTGAGAGATTTTAATACCCTCAAATAATCTTTTGCCAATTTCTCTCTATCATAATTTTCCTTTAAATAATTAAATCCACTTTCACCAAAATCCCTCAATGCCTCTTCAAAATTACCGTCATTGTACAAATTAACAATTTCGTTAGAAAGGTATTTTATACAAGCTTCTTTTGAGTCCTTTGTAATTGTTATACCAGCATTTGCCTTTCTTATTATGTTACTAGTTTCTCCTTCAGGTCCCAAAAAAAGTATAGATTTCTTTCTAGCCATAATATGGAATATTTTTGATGGAATGGTATTTTGGAAAAACTCATTATTTCTTAAAGAAACCAGACATAAGTCAACCTTTTGATAGTATCGCTCCAATTTTTCAACATCCATACTGCCCAAGAGTGTAACATTCATTAACTGCTTTTCCTGTAAGAATTTTCTTAGTTTTTGCTTTTCAGCACCATCACCAATTATCAAAAATTCAACATCAAGGCTACCTATATTTAACGAGGTTAAAACATCAATTATATTTTGTAGATCTTGGGAAATTCCAAGAGTACCAAAATACCCAATAACAACTGTATTTTTTTCTTTTTTTTCAATAGATATATCTACAGAATTACTTATGACCATTCCATTTGGAATAACTTCTATTTTATTATCCACAATGCCAGCGCTTATAAGCTCTTTTTTGAACCCCTCGGTTACAGTTATTACTTTTTTGGCCTTTTTACAAAGAAACAGTTCCAAAAATTTAATAATTTTGTATCCAATTTTATTTCTACTTCCACCAGTAGCCAAAATTTGCTTATAGGTAATATCCCTTAACTCAATTACATACGGCTTTTTAGTCATAATAGAATACAAGTACCCTATAATTGGAGTAAAAATAGGGCCTGATGTAACTAATATAACATCAAACCCCTTACCTATTTTTTTGCTATTAAAAACTAAATTAAAGATTGTATAGAAAGGAAAACTCAAATAAGAAATAAGCCGGTTAATTATATTAGTATTAGGTCTTATACTAACTTTATTTCTGATTACATTTATATTATTTATTTTTTCACTTTCAATTAAACTAACCTTATAACCATCAAAGATTTTCCCTGTGGGAAAATTTGGGTATGAGGTTAAAACTACAACCTCTTCCTTAGCTTCAACCCAAACCTTTGCATTATCATACGCTCTAAAAGCTGCTGCTACCCTTTCCGGAGAAAAGAACTGAGTGATATAAAGTATTTTCATAATTCATCCTTTTACCATTGAATTTTCATTCACAAAATAATTATATAGTTGTTCACCATGCTTTATTCTAATAAGTTCACTATCAACTATTTCATAATCTAATAAACTTTCATCAGAAAGTATTACTTTCGTAACAAATATGTTGTTTTTATCAATGTTTTTACTAACATTAACCTTTTTAGCTTGCTTTTTTATACTAAACAATTCGGATATATTTACATTCTCTGTGATAAGTGGATAATTTGTTTCAAGCTCTACATTTGAGTTGTCAAAAATAATTGAATTTTGTTTACGTTTCTTGAAGTTTTCACCGCTATAGTAATTTAAAGATACACTATGTCGTTCATTTATTTTCCCATAAAGATTATCAATTATTAAAAAACCGTGTTTTTTAAAGTAGATTACAGTTCTATTGTGTATAATCTTATCCTTATCTAATACTTTTGTATAACCATCATGCTCAGCACTTATTATGGTAAACGTTTCATTGTCAGAGTATGTTAACATTTTAGATTTAGCTCTTTTAGCCACCCTAAATGCTTTCCATACTTGTGAACTAGATTTTTCATCAATAGTAACAGTATTATGAGCAGCTGTTGACCTATAATAATCTCTTTCACTAGAAATTTGATAAGTGTATGTCCCGGAATCTTCTAGAAATTTTTTATTACCAATAGTCAAAATAACATTTAATGAATCCGCATGTGCATGCGCTAAATTATAATCAGGTCCACAATCTCCACAATCGAATAAAAGGTATAAATCTCCTTCCTTTATGCGATCTTTTATAATGTAGTATCCACTATCTTTTAAGATTACATTTGTTTCATTAAAACCAAGATAAGGCTTTAGTCCGTTAAATACTTTTAACCCCTGTTCTCCAAATAGCTTGTAATTATAAATACTTATAGTGCTTCCACTATACTTTATATATTTTGGATCATTGAACAATATGGCTGCACTCTCTAATAAATCATTTGCCTTTATCGGGTAATCCAGTGTTGAATCATTTAATAACGGAATTTCCCCATTTGGCATAATAATATTGTATAGACTCACAAACATTCCATTAAGTTTACCTTTAATTTCATTTGCCTCGTCAATATATTCATTCCTTAGTAACACAAGATAGACTGTTACGTAATGTTCAAGTACCTCAACATGATAAGATGTTGTTCTTTCGTAATGAAAATCATCCCTCATTACTTGTTCTTCGTATTCAGTTCTTAAAATAAATAGTCCCTTTGAAACAGCCTCTTTATCCTCTAAAAATACCCCGCCTATTACCAAACCTTTCCCATCCATAATTAAATGGTTTGCCCTTAGGTAATATTCAGGATTTTCTTTTAAATACTGTAATTTAGTATGGAGCGATCTTAAATATTTCTCATTTATTTCAAAGTCCGTATATTTACTTATAAAATCAAAGTATAGTATCCAGTTAATAAGCCTTTTCGAAACAACGTAAGGATCCCATAAATTTGGATCATACACATCTATATTTTGAGTGATCCAGTCATCAATAAGTGAAAGACCCTTCTCTAGATACATTACATCTTTTTTAGTAGTATATGCAGTTATGAGATCCTGTAAATAGTCAAAATAATTCAGATTGAAATTCCATAACCTGTAGTTGAAAGGATTAGATTTCCAGTCTACATTATTTACAAATTGATGTTCATAAATATTTAAAAAGCAAAATTTATTTTTAACAATATTATTTGCTTTTAATATGTCATTCTCATTAGAGCAGATATTATAATCTGAGTGGTAACTTTTAAATTGAATAGTATAAGTTTTTTTATTTATTTGTTTTATTCTTTTTCGTATTCTTTTAAAAACCTCATATTTTATTCGGTTATAAAAATGGGCAAAATTCATATGCTTTAAAGTATTATACATATATCGTATTTTTTTCATAATTACCTCTAAAGACTTTCAATTAAGTTTTTGTGATCTTGTAATCCAATTACAAGGCTTTCATCAACACCTGTATTGTTAAAGGCACGTAAATATTCTTCAGGAGTAATCTGACTAATTACCTTAACTGCTTCTTCAATGTCGAAGAAATCTATTTCCCAACCAGCACCAAGTGCAGCTACTCTTTTAGCTACACCAGTTCCTTTATGAGCTATCATAGGTTTTCTATAATACAAAGATTCATAGAGCCGATTAGGCAAAGCCCATTTAACATTATCACTATTACTGCCTACATTTCCTACCAAGGTGGCGTGATGGAACAAACAAATACCAAATACCGTTTTCGCGTCCTCCTCAGCTTTCGTAATGTTAGAAATTTGTGCGCCTTCTTGAATGATTGCATTGATTATCTGACGTATGATGACATTTTAGATGTTCTCGGTGTGAACGTAAGAAGAGCGCGCTGCGATATCGAGTGAGTTACGCGCACATTTAGCGCTTGAAGGCAATGACTCTGTTGCTGCTGCAGAAGAGGATAATGAAGATAACGAAGGATAAAATTGTTTGAGCCGATCCGTTGTGTAACGGATCGGTTTTTTGTGCTTCAGTACGTTGATTTGTATGGTAATTCTTGAGTGAGTTTCCACAATTTAGACGAGTTTCTTCTATTATATTGTTTTCTCATCAAAGCGCTTTCATTTTTTGTGTGATTCCTCGATTGATAGGTGTGAATTGGTTATGATTGTTACGCATGATTCTAGTTGAGTTTGGCATGATTTTGTCCGAGTTTCACATGATTTTTCAAATGACTGGTAATTGTCATTCTCTCTTTCCATGCCCCGTAAGGGGGATCCTTAATTCGATCTCCTTACGTCTAAAAAAACTTTTTTTTATATGTTTTGATGTCCTTGCATGATTTTCACTAAGATAACTCCTTTTTACTGATAAATATCCTTTCATGGTATGATTATTTCTTACGAATCAATGCTCATATACGACATTAACAAAGGAGTTTTACAATGAGAACTACATATATTTCTATTCTAGCTATCATTTTACTATCATCTGTTCTACTAGGATGTAGTCAATCAAGTGCCGGTCAAGGGGATAAACGTCCTGATGATGTACGGGAGGAATTATGGTATCAGATGAGTGATTATATCATCGCAGTAAACCACTACTTTGAATTTGCCATCCCTCATTCTAGAGAAGGAAATTTTATTTTTAACAGTGAGGATGAAGATGCAATAACTATTTTTTTCAATGTTGATTATCCTCGTTTTCAAATGGATTTTAATTAGGCAGAATTAGAACTCATTCAACAGGTCACTGATTTAAGTAAAGACATACTAGATACCCTCGCCGTCTTTGAAGCAGTGCCTATCGAAATGGAAGAAGAATTTAATGAGCAATATAATGACATTGCTGCCACATTCGGGATTACACGTGAAATTGAGGATGAAGTATTGGAAAGAATGTATGAACAATATATAGATTAAATTGTGTATTGGGTGCTCTACTTAACTCATTCGAATTTCCAAAATAATGCACGCTTTTTATTGTTAAACGAGCAATCTATCATTGCTTCGTAGGAATAGACCTGTTACAAATCCTAATACGGCTAGCTATTTTGGTGAGTTTTATGTGGATGTTCATACCGGGGTGATCATAAATGAATGGGGCGAGACGGCGGATTGGTAGGTTGGTTCGGTGAGTTGCGCGATTTCGCTTGAGTTTCGTGCGATTTTGTCCGAGTTCGAAGCGATTTTGTCGGAGTTTCGTGCGATTTTGTCCGAGTTCCAAGCGATTTCGCTCGAGTTACAAGCGATTTGCCAATTAAATGGTAATCGACAATCTAAGAGGGCTTCTTAGAGGGGCTTTCTAAGATTTTCGGCACTTTTGTTTTATCGCAGATAAGTAGGAGACTCAACACGTTGATTGAGTCTCCCACTTTTTTATTTAACTACTTCATTCAATTCATTCATTAGTTGGCGCCACTCAGGATTGCGCGCGTCATAAAGTTCTTCTGTAGGAATATCGATATAATTTTCCATAATGTTTTTCCATTCCACTAATATTCTTTTTATTTCTTTAATTTGTTCCATTTCACTATCGTTTAATGGATACTGAGTAGCCGTTGACTCTTGATAAGGCTCAAGCAAATCATAGAAGTCATCAAATACATCCCTCTTTGCGCTCCAATCATGATCTTCTCTTGCTGCCGCAGCCAAAGACATACCAATGTTATTCAAGTCGATAAACATATTTCTAAAGTCGAATGCATTCCTATATAGGATAAGAGCGTTCATTCCTGATAATTCATTCGTTTCTATTGTCTCGTCAAGCCTACCATTCAGATCGTTCATATCATGGTAAACAAGATTGATTAATAAATCTAAATTCTGAGCTAACATTTCGTTCGGATATGTTACAAACCCTTTGAATTCTGGGTTCTCTATGATTTCTTCGATTGAAACTTCAGCTTCTACTTTTTCTAGGCTATTATTTTGGGATTGTAATATTCCTATCCAAATACCTGCTCCTAAAACTAAAACTGTGATAATTGCTAACAATATATTTTTCATCTTAGCCTCCTACCCTAGTACATAACTCCTTTTTTTACATAGTTTACCATATTGATGATTGCTTATGGTTGGTGTGGGTGATTCTTACTGGGGTTTTGTGTGATTTACCTATGGTTTAGGGTGTTTTGATTTCTTATGAGTTTTGTATGATTTGGCTTGAGTTTCGTGTGATTTTGTTCGAGTTCCACGCTATTTTGTCCAAGTTCCAAGCGATTCCGCCCGAGTTTCGCGCTATTTGCCAATTAAATGGTAATAAACAATCTAAGGGGGGGCTTCTTAGAGGGCGGGGTGATTCATACTGAGTATTGCATGATTTCGCTCGTAAACATGATTTACCAAATGAATGGTAAATAGCTATTTAGGGGTGCTACTTAGAGGGGATTGCAAACAATATGAGACTCAATAGGTAAAAATCAACCTATTGAGTCTCGTATGGAAAGTCGTAAAAGTCTTCTTCGAGTTCGGTGGTGGTGCCGGTTACTGGATCGATCGCGATAAAGATGTGGTTGTCGTCAGTGATGACTTCATAGTAGTAGTGATAGTCGATGACAAACCATGATGAGCTGCTATCGACAGGGACATTTTCATAGTCATGGGCGACAATTTCGGCGTTTTCCCCATGGATGTCATAAATGATGTCCTTCGCTCCCTCATACGTGTATGCTGGCAATGATGCGATGAATAGGATTGGTAAAAGGATGAGTCCGGCAATGTTTGCAACGATGAGACTTCTTTTTTTACCGAATTTCCTAATAAGAAGAATGAGGGTGACTTGGACGATGGTAAAGATTATGAACGTCCATCCTTTTAAAAGGCCTATGTACATGACAACGTTCACGAGGTTGATCACGAGTAATTGTATGAATAGTATCGCTAAAAATAAAAGTGCTATGTTTTTATTAGACATATTAAACTCCTCTCATTTGCTACATATTATACGTGAGATTAGCTACGAATGCTAATGCGGCTAACAGGGACGGACCTCGTTAGCTTTTTTACGTCATGCAGTTGTGTTGCGCATTGAATTAAATTATTACAACGGAGATTTACTAATTCCAAAACTTACATAATAGTATTTTTAACGCAAATATATATGTTTTCAACTTAAATTGTGCATCATATTACCACAATTGAAAAGCTAGGAGGGATTGAGATGTTTCCTGATTATAAGAATAGGCTGTTATCGCTAATATGGATGGGTGTGGGGAGCGCGTTATTAACAACTATTTTTAGTTCTGTCATCATTGGTTATATCGTGAACATGAATAAGCAGATAAAGCAGTTGCGTACATAAAGGCTTGATTGAATCTGCGCATACGAAGGGTGGATTCAGAGGAAATCATTTCTATTTGCTTCACCCTTTCTTTATTCCAAATGTTACATCATGTTGTATGTATGTTTGGTTGCATGATTTATTTAGTGGTCAGACATCCTAGTAATGGAGGTGTTGTAAGTGAAGGAAAGATGGATTTTAAGAGGACTTTTTGTTTTTGGACTTATTCTTATACCTATTGTGTATCGAAAGCAGCCGATTAAAGATTGGATTTTAGTTTTTCTTATTAAATGCTTTTATTCCTGGTTTATTGATTCTTTTGTTGTAGCGTCTAAACAAATATCTTACCCGGTGCGGATATTACCTCATATTTTTAAAATTCATGTGCTTTTTGATGTGTTTTTGTTTCCGCTTGCTTGTGTGATGTATAACCAATTAACTTATAGAAATAATACTTTTCTTGACATTGTTATAAAGGTATTTCTCTTCAGTGTTCCAATTACTTTAATAGAGGTGTGGGCTGAGAGAAAAACAAAATTAATTAAATTCCGAAAAAATTGGAGTGCTTGGATATCATTTGCTACGCTTACCCTTTCGTTCTGGCTAGTAAGAGCAACAATGGGAGCAATTAGAATGTGGAATGATCGTAATGTACACAATTCTGTTGAGGAAGTTTGATTTTGAATATTTGTAGTTTGCGTTTTAAATTTTAAACAAACGTTTATTTAGACTTGAGTGTTCTTTCTAAATAAACGTTTGTTTAGTTTTAGACAGAATATTAGTTCCCTTTATTAAAATTATTTTATATTTTTTGCAAAAGAGTGAAAAATATATAAACGAAAGGGGGCATTAGGAATGACCAGTACTAGTCACATTCCTTTGTCGTCATCAGAACTAAATAATGTCTGGATGACGTATCAGAAGAAAACGTTAATCGTTCGCTTTTTAGAGCATTTCCAAGAGCATGTGGAGGATGCTGAAGCGAAACAAATATTAAAAGAGTATTACGATATTTCCTCAAAGGTAGTAACGGATTTGGAGAATATTTTTAGACAGGAAGGAGCTGCAGTTCCTCTTGGATTCACTGACAATGACGTCATAAAAGGAACGCCTAAGCTATTCGATTTTCATTATGATATGATGTTTGCTCGTCTTATGACGAAAATTAGTATTGGCTTATATGGACTTTATTCTACGATGTCATATCGCAAGGATATTCGGGACCTCTATAAGCAGTTAACTTTTGATGGTCAAAGTATTTACGATAAATGTACTGGTTTTTTATTAGATAAAGGGATTCTCTCTCGTCCCCCTTATGTCTCTATGCCGAAGGGGTATCCTTTCGTCCAAGATCAAGATTATTTATCAGGATACCATTTACTTAAAGAAACACGTTCGTTAAACACGACGGAGGTATCTCTCCTCCACCATGCTATTGAAACGAACTTAACAGGGATGCAGTTGATGATTGGTTTTGCGCAAAGTGCTCGTAACGAGGAAGTCAAAAAATATTTTGTAAAAGGGATGGAATTATCAAAGGAAGTGGAGACAACGCTTGGTGATTTTCTCCGCAAAGATTTTATCGAGCCACCTGCGACACATGCTGGCAAAGTAACAGCATCTAAAGTTCCACCTTTTTCAGATAAAATGATGATGTATATCACCAACTTATTAAGCACTTTTGGGCTTGGCAGTAATGCGCTTGGAGGCGCATTTAGCTTGCGGAGTGATTTACCGATAACGATGGCTCAAATTGGACAAAAAATATATTTCTTTGCAAAAGAAGGTGGAGAAATTATGATAAAAAACAGGTGGTTAGAAGAGCCTCCAAAAGTGGAAGACCGCAGAAAGTTAACACGTTAATAGTAGTTTCAGATTGGTTATGTAGTTTTTTGCGGGTATTGTTAAAATAGACTTACAGCGAGTCGGCGCTTTATCGTATACATATACGTCCGACTCGATAGCTATAATATCATTTTCCGTTTTTCTTGAGGTAAGTTGTTTTTTAAAAGTGTTCTTAATACGCCTATGTCTTCTTCAGAAGTAAAAAATCTTTTTGGTATGACGTGTGCCTGGTTTTTTGAGATGTAGAGTCTGAACATTGCCGGATGCTCGTGTGCTTTGAGGATGTCACTCCACTCCACTGTTACGTTTGAACGGTTTGTTAATTGCGTGATTCCTTCGTCTGAAATGTCGTATGTGATTTCCCTTTTTATAAACTTTGCTGTTTTAAACTCGTTACGTACGCGTAATAGTATTAGCGATCTTAAAAGAAGTGTTCCGAACGTAGCGAAAACGACAGCTAGAAATAATAACATTGGTAACCTGAAGACGAGGCTCGTTTCAGAAAGTGGCTGATTAAAAAGTAATCCTGTTAGTAAACTTGCAATGACAAAGAATGATATATATGTATTCCGTTGGTGAAGTTCATTGTATTTTTTGAAGTCTTCGTAGGTTAATGCCCCAGTTACTTTTAGTCGATTAGTCATATGATTTCCCTCCCGTAGAGGTTATCGTAACATATCATGGCGATGACTTCATTGAATAAGAAACGCAGCTCTTTAAATAACGTTTGTCCCTCTTGATGGGTCACTCGATTTCATGAGCTGCGTTTATTTATGTGTTAGTGCTTCACTACATTTCCCCCTAATGTAATGGTTTAGATGAAAGCTTGTCGCGGTCTGCTGCAGTTGGTGGTTCTTCTAGCCAACCATATTTAATGGTTAAGTTCGTGCCTTCATTCGCAAATTTAGCTACCTTTCCTGATAGTGCACCAAATTGTAAGTGAATATCGTGTCTTAAAATATTGGATACTGCAATTCCAAAGTTTTCTATTCCTGCCGCAATGGCTAATGCTGTGTGGAATAGCATTAGCTTATCTGAAAATGGTGCTTCGGTTGCATCTGTAATGTGTGCATCCATTAGCTTTGGCGCAGGAAGATCTTCATTTACTAGCAGCTTTTCTAGTTCTAAAAGTGTTTCTTGAGAGAGTTCTGCTCCCTTTCGGAAATAGCTTCTTAGTTCATCCATCGTCGTTGTTTGGCTAAATGCTAGTTGAAGTGCTTTTCCTAATATATTTGTATTCATGTTAAGTTGCAGATGTTTTATTTCGAGCGCAGTTAATGGTCTCGTTTTTCCTGTAATCACTGAAATAAAAGACTCTTTGTCAACGAAATCTCGTTTTTTAGGATAGGGAATCGTTGGTGGTGTAATGTCTAATCCTTTTTCACTTAGCAGGGTAATGCCTTTTTTATATGTAGCAATCGAGTCCTGCATACACATGTCAAAGTAGTCAATGATGTCGTGGCGCGATGCTGCAGCAATGGCATTTCCGTAGGAGATCATCGCTGCTTTCGACATTTCTGTCGTATAAAATACCATAAATGTGTCACTAAATAAACGTGGTGCCCCATTCCTAACATCACTTTCACCAAAAGCGACTGGAACCGGAATCCCTTCACTTTGATAGATTTGCTCAATAGCTTTCGTATGTTTTTGCGATACTTCATTAGCAAATGTAATGAACTGTTTTACGTCTTCATCTTCTACAACTTCAAGAAAGTGCTCAAACATACAAGAAAACAAGCTGTCACCTAAATAATTTGTAAAAAGGTCACCAATTTCAGCAGCAGAAAGCTTCTTATTTTGCTGGTGCTCCTTTACATGCATGATGGTTTCTTCATTATGAGATGAATGTTGTTTATCCATTTTTTCCTCCTCGAATGCTTTTCGAAGTTTAGTGTTTGTAAATTCTAAAAATATATTAGTGCTACTAAATATTTTTTAGGAAATATTTCGTGGGTAGATGAGCGTGACTTTTTTATACTCTTGGGCGTGAGTTTGTTGAAAGTGATAGACTGCGTAGTTATTTTGCACTAATCTATATAGGAATGGACAATACTAGGAGGGACAGACATGAGAGTAACAGCCATTATTCTTTATATTTTTACGGTTATTTTTATTTGGGTAGGTTTTGATAAGATTAGAAACTATGAGAATCCAGATTCGTATTTTAGGGATTCAGTCAACGCGTATGTTGGTGGCGATGCGTACAATTATATTATTAATGCTAACTATGCAACGGCTTATTTTGTACTAGGAGCGCTTTTTGCTATTGTCGGTACTTTGTTTTTAGTCGGGGGTATTATTAAAAATACGATCGAGGAAGCGAGTATGAATAACATGGTGCGAACGAGGTCTGTGGCTAGGGAAGAAAGTGTGCCGGATTTTAGTTCGAATGAGAGATGATTTGTGGGGTGTAGTCGTTTTTTTTGTGTTATGTGCAATTTTGGGAGAGTTACGCGCGATTCGAGGCTAGTTAAGAGCGATTTAGTCTTAGTTACGTGCGATTTCAGCAGAGTTACGAGCGATTTACCATTATACTGGAAAAAGATGACACAATAAAGTGTGTTCATTCACAACTAAAAGGACTTAGTTTTGTACTTGGGGCACTTTTTGCTATTTGTCGGTACTTTGTTTTTAGTTGGGGGTATTATGTGGGGCGACTACACTGGGTTGTAGTCGTTTTTTTGTGTTATGTGCAATTTGGGGAGAGTTACGAGCGATTCGAGGCTAGTTACGGGCGATTTAGTCTTAGTTACGCGCGATTTCAGCAGAGTTACGAGCGATTTACCATTTCACTGGTAAAAGACGACACAATATGGTGCGTTCATTCACAACTAAAAGGACTTAGTTTTGTACTAGGAGCGCTTTTTGCTATTGTCGGTACTTTGTTTAGTCAAGTCCTTACTTATGTGTAAAAGTAAAATACAATGTTTTAACCTGTATATAATAAATTCTACCGAAGGTAGAATGGGTCTTTTAGGTTTTGAACTTTCAGGGGTTGCCCCCCGAGGGGGGCAAAAATTTTCCAATTAATTCTATATTTTTTATTTCACTTTTTCTTCCATGTTTAAAAAGACATTTCTGGCGTTCGCATATGTCTGGTCAATATCCATTAAAATCGCCCCTATTAATCTAGTAGCAGAGGCTAAATTAGGAAAAATTTTAATTGTTTTTCCCTTTTGCGAACTTCTTGGTTCAGTCGTTCAATACTGTTACTAGTACGTAAGCGAATATGGTGATGCGCAGGATACTGGTAGTATTGGGTTGTATCATCAAAAGCTTCATCTAATAGCGCCATGGCTGATTCATACTTTTTTTCTTCACCATAAGCATCTATCAGTTTATTTTTACGTTCTCTTGCCTGATCGAGCGTAGGGGCGTCAAAGATATCCTTGATTTGTGCCTTCATTTCTTTGGATCCTTTTTTAGGTAACAACCCTACCACATTGCGGGACAAATGAAAATAACAGCGTTGCCACGACGTTCCAGCAAAACTAGACCTGATTGAAGAAACAAGCCCAGCGTGGGCATCAGATATCACAAGCTGAGGTCTCTGAAGGCCTCTGGCCTTTAACTCGTCGAAGAACTCAGTCCACGTATCTTTGGATTCACCATTTGAAATTTTCATACCTAGTACTTCTCTCTTACCGGCAGAAGAGACACCAGTAGCGATGTGCAGCGCTTTGGAGACGACTCTATCGCCTTCTCTGACTTTGATATACATGGCATCGGCATAGACATAAGGGAAGTGTTGAGTATTTAATGGACTGTTCCGCCATTTCTCCACCACTGGATCCAACTCTTTCATCAGTTCAGAAACAAGAGATTTGGAGACTTTTTTCCCACAGAAGTGATGGACGACTTTCTGAACATTTCTCGTTGAAACTCCATTTACAACCATCTCAATCATAGCAATCATAAATGCCTGGTCAATACGCTCGTATTTCTTAAATACTGATGGACTGAATTCCCCATCTCGCGTTCTTGGAACATCTAATAGGAGCGTTCCAGCAGAAGTCATTAGTGAACGACTATATGAGCCATTTCGATAACCCTTACGTTCTGAAGAACGTTCATATGAATTAGCCTGTATATGTTCCTCCTGTTCTTTCTTCATGAGTTCATTAAGCGCTAATGTAGCTGAAGCTTTCACGGTAGCTTCAAGTGTACTTTCCTGAATTTTTTCTTTAAGATCTGCTAAATCTAATGTAAAATTGATTTGAGTCACTATCATTACCTCCCTGTTTGTTTTTTTGGTCGAAAACATTGTAACATGGGGTACTTGATAGTGGCCCTTTTCTTTTTACACAATTATATGGACTTAATCCTTTGTTTTTAGTCGGGGGTATTATGTGGGGCGACTACACTGGGTTGTAGTCGTTTTTTTGTGTTATGTGCAATTTTGGGAGAGTTACGCGCGATTCGAGGCTAGTTACGAGCGATTTAGTCTTAGTTACGAGCGATTTCAGCAGAGTTACGTGCGATTTACCATTATACTGGTAAAAGACGACACAATATGGTGCGTTCATTCACAACTAAAAGGACTTAGGGGTGTTCAGTTCTCTAAGTCCTTTGATTATATTTACATCTTCAACTAACGAGCAGTTAAAGAAGCATACCTAGTGGATTGCTAGGATACTTTGTTTATTCTCCAACCGAAAATGTAAGGTCTGTATACAACTCATTATTAGGTTCAATATCTTCTATTTCGATATCATCCAAAAATATGACTGCTCCAATAACATACTCCCCCGGCTCAGATTCAACGGTTTCTAGAGCTTCTTGATGGAACAATTCATGATTCCATAAAAATTCTTGCTCAATCGTTTCCTTTGGGTCCAATTGAACCTTAACATAATCATAGTTAGAACGACCAACAATATTTGAAATGTTATGTTCCCCTTTTGGATGTAACACCTGAAAAGTAGATCCATTTTGATTAGCAATAAATACGCTAGTAATACGCTCATCGAAATCAAAAGGGATGGGTACAAAGACTTCCCTAGCTTTATTGTTATGATTTCTAAGACTTATTGTTACAACAACATCTTCATTTAGTGAGTATTCTTTCTTATCGAGAGATAACTTTAATTCTATCCCTTCCAAATTCTCTGAATCATAAGTTGCACTAGAACACCCTGAAGCTAACAAGAAAATTATAAATATAACACCTATACCTTTAAATATATTCATACACGCCTCCATCAAATCTAGTAAATTATTGAAGAATCTTCCCCGTTTGTCGAACAGGCGTAGCGACAGCTTTGGTGCTATCCTAACAGTATTTATGTACACTCCATCACTATGATGAATATGCATTTGATTATTGTAACATAGAAATCTAAAACCTTCTCTTTCACATTTAAATCCACATGACTAATCACTTCAAAATTGCAAGAAGGAAATATTTATTTCCACCTTTGAAAATCGATGTTTTATCTTGAGGTAAGCATGTAGTGTGGGTCTTTTGTTAGTAGTTCTAGTGTTAGTTGCAGCATGCTGTTGGCGTTGATGAGTCGGGTGGTGGCATTGCCTATTTTTTGTTTCGTCATGATGCCTTTTGATTCGAAGAGGGCATCTAGTTTGTTGAAGTTCGTTGGGGGTTTAGTCCAGTCGTGGAGTTTATTTTTTACAGTTATTTTTCCCCCTGCTTCGTCTATTATTTCACTTGTCGTTGTTTCCTTTTGTAAATGGTACGGAACTTGTGCGATTTCTTCGCAGGTGTGGATTGTCGTGTTACTTTCTTGGTCGACACCAATGAGCATAATGTAGCCGTGTTCCATTGCGTTTTTGTAATAGGGACTCGTTTTGTCGCATGGGGAGTGACTTGTTTCGTGTCCGCTGACTAGCTCATGTTTTTTACTACCGATAACGGCAACAGAATGTGTTGGATGAAGGGATCGCCTAGCTTCCGGTAGGTTGCGGAACGTTTCGGGAATGACTCCCGTCCAGCATGGCGTTGTGCTTACATCAAACTGTGGAGGCGTTTCTTTACTGTCTGAAGCCTCGCCAGTTAGTGTTGGTACGATGACATTGCCCTCGGGACCGACCGTTTCTAACAGTGACTCGATCACTGTGATTGCCCCTCCTTCTACGTAGCCAAAGCTTTTCAATGAGCTGTGGACAAGTACAGTGCTTCCTTCTGTTAGACCGAGTTCGTTGAAGCCTTGTTTTATCGTCTGTTTGCTGAGATTCATTTCATCGCCTCCATACTCGACTCTATTTTTCTATATGCACTAGTTTATCATATGTTAATTATACTTGACGAAATGTTAATAATACTTTACATTATGTGTAGAATAGTTAACAAATAATGTTGGAAGGATGTATAGCATGCTTCGGAATCGTGTGAAGGAGTTAAGAGCGAGACACGGGTTTTCACAGACGGAATTAGCTCAGCGCGTAGGTGTAACGAGGCAAACAATCGGTTTTATCGAAAAGGGTGACTTTTCGCCATCGATTGCATTGTCTTTACGTTTAGCAAAGCATTTGGACGTTCGGGTGGATGAGCTATTTTGGTTAGATGAGGAGGATATCGATGAATAAAAGTGACTTTCGCGTACAGTTTCCGTTATGGAATATCGCTTTATGGAGTATACTCATCGTGTGGTCATACGGTGTAGTGTATGCATTTGATAGGATGCATGGTGGTTTTGATGACTTATTTTATTTTTCTAATGGGGAGTTAATTGTTAACTGGAACGTGCCTGCAGTGCTGTCGTTTTCGATTGGGATGATTTTGCTTATTGGTTTTTTCATTGCTTATTCAATCCGGCTTCGTAGGCATAATAAGGAACATCCTCATCATAAAATGGCTGCTTTTACGCTGCTGAAGCCGAGTGAATTTATTGAAGATGACGAAATGCTCCGGCAAGTAACGGAAAGCGCAACGAAAAAGGTGTATGTGTTGTATTCACAAGCGCTACCATTGTTCATCTTCTTTGTTCTTATTTTTCCATTCAATCGGTACGTGTATGTCGTTTTACTCCTACTACTGTTAGTCGCGCATAACGCGGTATATTACCGCGAGATTCGTAAGTTTGTTAATGGGGAGTTTACGGTGAAAACGGTGAGTAGGACAAAAACTAGTAAACTACCAAACTTGTTTATTGGTGTTTTAGTGCTCATGATCGTGATTGCTGTCGCTGTCCCTGCCGTTCGTATCGTTCAGCTTGAGCTTAATCAACGAAACACGATGGCGCAATTTGAGGATTGTTTAAACGACGGTAAATCTGCCATTGTTGAATTTGATGAGAATGGTTTTTCTTCTGTAAGGTGTGAATAAGCGTTTGTGACAATGACTATCAAATTTATTTGTTAGGTGATTTTTATTCATTTAGCTTCCTAGGAATATGACTATGATAAACTTTAATGGGGTTGAAACCTTTTTATGTTTTTCTCGTATTCACAACATATATGTCAGGTGTATATAAATGGAGGACAAAATGAGAGATAGAAATAGCGTGCTGCATCGTGAGGTTCAAAGGCCACGTCAGTTGCTGTCATGGGCATTAGTGATTGGAATTGCTTTATTTTTTTGGTACGTGTTTATTCAACAAATTGTTTTTGGAGTTCCAGTCGGAAGCAAGCCAGCACCAGATATGATTCTTATGATATTTTGGTTCGTTTCTGGGGTTGTTTTTCCTGTTATGATGTTGGCGTTTATTAAGCTAATCGTCGAGGTCCGTGAAGATGGGATTTATATAAGGTATTTACCTTTTCACCTTCATTATAGGAAGTTTTTATTTGAGGATATTACTCGTTATGAGCCTACAGTTTTTCGTTTTTCCCAAATTGGTCGCTGGGGTGTTTCGATGAACATAGACGGTGACACGGAATATTTATTAAACCGAAAGCAAGGCATCAAGTTGTATTTGAAGAATACAAATGTTGTGATTGAAACGGAAAATCCTGATGCAATTGTTGAGGCAATTGAGAAGTTTAAAGAGAGAGAGCGAACGTGATTGCTCGGAGTGGTACGGGAAATTGTTTAAGTTAACGAGTGGTTTTTTGAGTAGATCGCGGTTAGGTCTCCTAAATTATGGTAAATCGCTCGTAACTTTGATGGAATCGCTCGTAACTTTTATAAAATCGCCCGTAACTTTGTTCGAATCGCTCGTAACTTTTATAAAATCGCCCGTAACTTAGGATGAATTACGCATTAAAGTGTTCCAAGCTGGCCAAAGCACCTGACCCCCGGTGCGTTAAAGTTTTACTGTACTGGGGGTCAGGAACTTTTATTCAATGGACAAAAAAAAGCAATCTTAAAGAAGTCGAATTTAATTTGTAAAGAAAAACGATGGTGATTTATAATGGAAGGGAATAATAATATGGTAATAATGGGGTGTTATTATTAATCATTTTGTCATTAAAATGCTATTGTGGGGAATCATTTTCTTTCTTCCTGCCATGATGGTTTTGATGGGGATCGTAAACCGTGTACCTATCATTGCGTATTGGGTTATCCCTATTGTCATCACTTCGATTTTACTCGTTGTTTTATATAAGCGTAAGTGGCGCAAGGAATTCATATCGACATTTTCCAGCTTCGCTTTGCTATCTTTTCTTTTACATGTCATCATTATCCTCATTTTTAACTTACGGGCTGAAGAATTAACTTATAACTTACTATACTTTTTTCCATCTATCGTATTTGAATCGTTTGTAAGAACTTTTTTATTTTTACCCGCTCCTGAATTTGTGCTCCTTCTCCCTCTTTCATTAGTTAATGGATTAGTCATGGGGGTCCTTCGTTTACTATTATCGGCGATATATAAGGGGCATTCAAAACGGAGAGAAGCTATTATTCTTATTTCCGTGTATGTCGTGTACCAAATAATAGTTTATACACTGATGCCAACTATTTTTTCGTTTATGATGTAAATGATGAGTGAAAGCTGACTCAAAAGTGAAGTAGTGCTCTTTTGAGTCAGCTTTTTCTTATTTTAAAACTGCACACTAAAGCCGTTAAATGTATGGATTCCTGTTCCAAACTTAGTGAGTTCGTTTTTCCTCAAGTACTTCACTGCGTTTTTTACTTCTTCTAATATTTTCGGCTTAAGTCCTAGTGTATTATGAGAACCATAAATCATTGAGATATCGGGTATCTCTGAAATGCGTTCCAATGAATTTACTAAATCAACTGGGTTTGTTGAAGGGTAAAAAGCATAGATTGGTGTTTCGTCATATAGCAAATCTCCTGTAAACAAGTATCCGTTTGTTTCGTCAAAAACGGAAATATGACCAGGCGAATGTCCAGGTGTATGATAGATAACTAGTTTTCTGTTGCCCAAATCGAAAATATCGCCATCACTCACTAAACCTGTTGGTTCGCCTTGAAATGGTTCATATGTAACCGGATCAAACGTTTTTGGCGTAGGTAAGGTGATATCTCTACTAATATCCTTTCTTATTTGCTCGATTGAAAGGCCTTTTATCCCGTTGACTAACCAATCTTTATCGCCTTCGTGGACATAGATTTTTTCATATTCTCCGTGACTTCCGATATGGTCAGTGTGGACGTGTGTTGTAATTACTTCAATCGGCAACGTAGTCAGTTGATCCGTGATTCTTTTTATGTTGTCAATGCCAAGCCCAGTATCAATTAATATTGCTTTTTCCAGCCCTAATAATAAAAATGAATGCACCTTCTCCCAATGGCCATATTCGCTAATTGCGTATGTATTCGTATCAATCTTCTGTACAGTAAACCACGAGTCTTTTATCATCTTATACCTCCAAGTTTTTACTCAGGATCCTTCCCAGCTTATCCCATTTAGTTTATCATCAACTTACGGTTTTTTAGAATAAAAAGGAGTTGCAACATGGCAACTCGGAGTTTTTATATGGCCAGTTACTTGTTTAGTCTGGCGCGGTTTAAGCTGATGGATGTTCGGTTTAGAGCAATTCTTTATTTTTCTTATAAGATCGTTTTAATGAAATAAGGCTAGCAAAAAAACAGATTAAACTGACAACTATAACGTTTATTATGATTTTATAGAAGTCGTCTAAGCTTACTGGCATAATAAGAAAAATTAGTGGGAGAAGAATGATAACAAATGCCATTGTTCGGATATATATCACTCTCAGCTCTTTCTTGTATGCCTTCTCCGACGTAACATCTGTGTATTCCATCCCAGATATTGTATATCTAACGGTAACATAAAGTAGAAAGATCGCGATGGCAAGACCGATGACAGTGGATGTGTTTAAGTTTAGCATAGCCATTACAATTAAAGACAGTACGAGTAATACTGCACCTTCCGTGTAAAAATATAAAAATCTTTTCTCCTTATATTCATCGGTTGGTAATAAAAACGAAACCCATGTTTTCACTCTATATCTACCTCCCAAAATAATTCGTCCAACGTTTTATTGAGTACTTTTGCTATTGATACGCAAAGTTGAAGACTAGGATTATATTCTCCCTTCTCAATTAATCCAATCGTTTGGCGAGTGACACCGACTCTTTTGGCTAGCTGTTCCTGCGTTATTGACATTTTTATACGGGTTATTTTTACATTGTTTTTCATTTACTACCCTGCCCTTTGCAATATATATATTGCATATGTTAGATATATATTACATCATATACCAAAAAAAGTAAACTCCAGATGGGAGTTTTACTCCTTTTTCATGAATCGTTAAAATCTTTGGGCCCTCTATCTTTATTACCAAAGGGTTTAAACGCATATTGAATAATGAAAAGAGGGGGAAATGCAGATATAACCCATGCTAAAAACGGCGAAGGAATACTTACGAGTATAGAAACAAGCGTAATATATATAACATCGAAGAGAATCACTTTAATTTTTTTACTGTCAGGCACTTTTTTGATGTTTTTATGTACTAATAAAATCAACCCTACGATCGCAAATATCAACCAAAACCATAAGGGATGAGTATCACCCGAAAGATAATACCAAGAATATCCTTGTGCCGCAATCATAATAAGCAAATACCCCAAAAAGTATTCCTTAATAAACCACATCACGAGCCCTCCTTAACATATCTCTTTCTAATTTTCCATACCTAACATTTGGACGGAATAGCTATAGAAAACAAACATTTTTTAAATAGCTAAAAATACTAAACCAATAAAGGTTACACAAAAACCAATCGCCCACACAAAATCACTAATGTACTGCTTTTCTTCCTTTATCCCATAGTTATAATCCATAAAAGCACGAATACTCGCCATTATTGTAAAGAAGCCATATGTTAGTAAAAAAATAGTTTTATAGGAAAAAGAAAAAGCAGCAATAAGTACCACAATGATAAAAATAATAAATAAAGTGTTTTCTATCCTTTTATGAGTATGATTAACATGTCTATACAGTCTTTCAGAGAAGATATTATATTTTTTGCTAATGAGTATGTCTACTATAAAAGTAACAACTGCCATAAAAGCAACAAATCCAAGCACCCTACCAGACTCCTTCAAACCAATTTAATGTTTTCAATGAATACTTATTAGTTTAATATAATATTCCAGTTAGTTGGTGCAAAAATCAGCTGCAACTAACCGTTCGTTCAAGAGACCGTTTTCTCTGT
Source organism: Evansella cellulosilytica DSM 2522 (assembly GCF_000177235.2). NCBI lineage: Bacteria > Bacillati > Bacillota > Bacilli > Caryophanales > Bacillaceae > Evansella > Evansella cellulosilytica. Next base: position 4,261,878 of record NC_014829.1, read on the forward strand.
CATGTTAATTCCTTTCAAAAATTATGTGGTTTTTCTACTCTTTTTAATTACTAAAATAAAAATAAAGAAAAAATGTAGAAATGAAAACTGCATGAAGAAATGGATCAACACCATTTCCAAATAACACCATACCTATATAAAACAAAAATACCAGACAATAAACTATCGCTGAAATAGTTACAATCATTTTTTCAGATTTCTTCACATATACCGCTCCAACTAATACCACTTTAGTACAGACACGATTCCACCCCAAAAATTATTAGACATTCTTTATTTTTTCTAAATAAATAGCCATTCTACGATTAGTATTTATTGCAGGCAATAAAGAAAAAACTCCTGCAATTATTACTATATCAATTGTCAATTCTTCTTTGCTTAATAATCCCATCCCTCCTAAAATACATAAGAGGTATCCAAAAAAAGCTATGGAAGAGTCTTTTATGAAATTTCTTCTTGCACATTTCTTATCAACATAGAATAAATGGCATTTACTATATGAGATGCTTAAAAACCACATAAAAGCACTTATGGACATACAAAATAATATTATTGTTCTAATTAGTGAACTAGCTGCACTTGGAATGCTTATTGCAATACCAATCGCTAGTCCACTCGCGACGAATATTGACCCAACGCCAATTGAAACAGCTTTCTCCATATTGGGGATATTATTGATCTCTTCCTTTGTTGGATTAAATTCCATTTTTATTGCATTTTCATTCGGTACAAATCTCTTTGATTTCTGAACCATTTTATATTCCAGAAAAAAACTAATTAACATAAATGAAACAAGTGTAACCAAAATATAATTAGAGTTTGCAAGTAAGACGTCAAAGCTATATTGTTGAAAGATTAGAATATAGGCCAACAATCGTAAAAACCAATCTAGTATTGCTTCTCTCCTAAAACCTAAGAAAGCATCTCTTTTTGACAAGACAAAGGACGTAATAAATAAAAGCAAATATGGTAATAACCCGCCAAGAAGTACAATACTAACAAAATTACCATCTATTTGGTGGCTTCCTTCTATAAACGATCCAACGTTATAATATAAATAAAAGATATGTATATATGAAATGATATTTAACATGATGAGTAATTTAATTGATTTACTTGTATCATCAACTAATTTTTCTATAAAATCTAATATACTAAAAACTATACCGCCAATAATATTCAATAATTCTCACCTCTAGACAAAAACGTATCTATCTTTAGTTAAAATATAATGCATATCAAGAATTTCCCAAAATGAAAAATCTAAGTGCTTATCAAAATAGTCCATAATGAGAACCATCCAAAGAAAAAATGTAAACTACCCATACTTTTGCTATCGTACAACTAAAGTTTTCAACTAGAACTGCACGTCATAATCGTTAAAATGCCGCATTTTTTGATAGTTTAAGAAATATTAAGCGAAAAGAAAAATAAAACAATAGGAAGTTACCTAAAATACCTATACTCATTTTCCAATCTGTAATTCCGTTTGATAATAGGTTTGGCATAAGGAATTTAGTGCCTTTGTCAACATATACAGTAACAATATTAAAAGGAAAACCATACGAATAAGCATATTTAGTCGTATGTAGGTGTTCTGGATTCCAGTCAGGGATTAACAATGATAGGAGAAGTATAAAAATAACAGATATCCACAGAGCCTTTGGGTTATATACTCTACTCCATCCCCTATTTTTATATAGAAGAAAAAGTACTATAAACACACAGATTATCGCAAACCATCCGTAGTTCTCCGCATTAACACCGATGCTTGAAAGTATAATGTAGTTAATTACGCCTACAATTGTTAACAGTATAAAAAAAGAAATGTGAAACGAAATGATTCTAAGATAGTTCTCACTTTTCTCACTCCGTCTATTCTTTAATAGCGTTTTATTATGAGTTTTTTCATAATCATTCTCCCCATTACCTCATTATCTTCTTTTCTCGTATTTAATGTTACCACTAATTTCCTTTTATTTGGGGTAAAAATGTAAAAAACGTTTCTGCTTATTGCAGAAACGCTGCGTTCTTGAGGGTAAAATGTTAATGAATGACTTTAAGTACATTTCTGTACAATACTGACCCTTACCATTTTTTGTTATTACATGTATGAAAGAAATTAATCTTTGTTATTGAGGGTTACTCAACATCTCACTGTTTTTTCTTCATTCTTGTGCCCAGTATGATGAGGGTGACATAGACAATAATGGCAATCGAATCTATAAGTGTATCGGAAAGTGCCGTTCTGTCAAGTAACACCGTTATACTAAGGATAACCATCAATCTGACCAACAGGATCGTCGCAATCACCCATGCGGTAATGCGTGTTTTTGTTCCATCAGTATAGAATGACATGAAAATGAAAACAAAGCCGAATACTAGATTTTCCGCCGTGATGATGTGCCATACATAAGTGAATATTGTCAGGGTATCTACAGATACACCGTCCACGTGGAGATTCGGGAGCACAACAGAATGCCCGTTCCATGCGTGTGTAATTGCAAACAGTATCGCAAGGATACCTACAGTCAAATAATAATAATTATTAACTTTGATGTTCACCACAACCTTCCTTAGGAATTTCCACTTCCTCCTTTTGAATATTCTTGTAAATTTCTCGGACAATCTTTTTCAGATTTTGATCCCTTTCGTTATTAAAATCCCTAAGCGTTTCTGCTGCGACGTCGAGTAACCGACTTACCTTTTCTAGATGAGCAACCTTTCTACGAATTTCTGCGTTCTTAGCATCGAGGAACTCAGCAACCTCTTTGCAGTATGCGGGGTCTATATTATCCATTTTATGAAAATTTAATTTACCCCTTATTTCTTCAAGAGAAAAATCTGCATACTGCATGATTTGAATATTCATCAAGTCGATGAGGTCGTTCTTAGAATACGTGCGGTATCGATTCTCTTCCCGAGAGGGCGTGACAATCCCTATCCGATCATAATATCGGAGCGTATCCTTCGAAATCCCTAGTATTTTCGAAACCTCTTGTATAGAATAAAGTTTTTCCATATCATTAAAATACCATTGGAGTTGACTCCAATGTCAATGTGTTTTTCGTATTCTGTACAAAAAAAATTATTGACCAATGCACCTGACCTCCGGTGCGTTAAAGTTTTACTGTACTGGGGGTCAGGAACTTTCATTTAAATCAAAACGAGCTATTTCTTCATCTCCTAACAAGACAAAATTGCTATCACTGAAATTAGAGTTAAAAGTACAATAAATCGTTTCAATTGTTTACCCTCTTTTCATTTTTGTATATTTTTCTTTTCTCTAAATGCCATTATTAAACTATCCTGCTCATTATCTAATAAAAGATCACATTTACTTATTGAAGCATCCTCCCCGATAGCGACATAACGAAAGAGAAGGCTTGTGCTACTTTCACACCCGTAAGTTTAAGTGTAATGCTTCACAACTCTTGAATTTACTGTATTTGAAAATACTCTGTTAATGGGATTGTTCTTCCTTCATTATGCCACTGATGATATTGTTCAAAGACAGTCTTTATATTCCCTGCTGCTTTTACTTCGACCAATTCTTTAACCGCCAAATAACTACGCCAATAATCATACATGATGCTAGTTAAAGACCCGTTATATGAGCCTATTCCAAAATTATCAAGAGAATGACTACCATATTTACCTTTAAAGTTTTTTACTAATTCAGCTTCTATCTTGGATATTTCATCAAATTCGACATTACTTAAGAGCATTTTTCTCGGAAGATAGAAGCACATACCTTCTTCGAACCAAATGCTGTCCGTTCGCTCATCATCAAACTCATCTATAAATAAATCAGAGTGATGTGTCAGCTCATGTGCCAAAATAACCAGTAAATTGTTAAATGAATAATTTTCATAGAATTTACGAATTGTTGGTAGGTTTAATTCTTCCAATTGGCTTAGAAATAACCTTCTCCATTTATTAAGATCTGGAGACATATAAATTAGATCTTTATCTGTGAACGCTGGTATTGGGACATTAGAAAAGACAGTTGTAGCTAATTCTTCAGAAGTCCATATTATCCCTTTGGGCTTTGAATGAAGTGCATATTCATTTTCTAATAATTTCTTGTAAACATCCAACTTAGAATATAATTCATCCGTAAATTCTTTAAAATTAGTTAGTTGTTTTGAATCTTCAAATGCATATATTTGCTTCATCTTTGTAGACCTTCTTTCGTAAAAATCAACTTTGGAAACTAAAATTGTTTTACTTTTCCACCAATAAATAGCTTCGACACCTTATTGTCCTAAACTCCCCCGTTAGACCCATAACAGCCCTGACAGCTACTTGTAGTATTGCTTTCCGTTTGTTAAGAATAATATTATTCTATATCACTTGTGTATTTTTCTGGTAAAAGCTCCATTGCATTACATTTAACTAATTCTCCTTTGTAAGGAATAATTACATCAGTATTTTTTCCGTAGTCACTAATTAACTCACGGCACATACCACAAGGAGACACTACCCAGCATTTTTCTATATCTTCGTGAGGATGAGGATGAGCTACTGCTACAATAGTATCAAACTCGTGTTCTCCTTCTGAAATAGACTTCCCGATAGCCATTGCCTCTCCACATACTGTGATTCTTCCAACGTTTGCCTCTACGTGAACAGCGGAAAAAATATTTCCTGAAGTTGTTCTAACCGCTGTACCAATGTGATGTCTTCCGTATATATAATTATTTTCAATAACTTTTTCTGCTTCTCTAATTAATTTATAATCATCATTTTTAAGTGGTCTTACTTTTAGCATAATATTCCCTCCCGAAAGATTGAGTGGCCTTTTTACAATCAAAATCGCCACTGTTTAAGAATACCATGTTTTTCCATACACTTCCGGATAAAGTAGAAAAAACATATATATGATTTCAAAATCGAGCTCCTAGTCTATGCCGTCTGCTCTTTAATTATGACCTTCCCTTTTTCTTCCTGATCTCTAATCCCCGATACATGACAAGAGAAAGGATAGATTATTGTGCAAACCGTCTCTGTTTGTTGGTTTCTATTTAATCAATTTGAGAATGTATTTTGAGTTTTTTAATAGACCTAGTAAACCAAGTCCTTTTTTTGCATCTTTACTTAATTTCTTATTTGCAACCTGGATAACTGCTTTATCACTAGAGGAGTAATTTCCAGAATTAAACATAGGTTGGGGGTCATATTCTATAGTGAGTTGTATCGCCTTGGTTTCTAAATCTCCCGCAATTTTGTTTGTTAAATACAAAGCCATATCAACACCAGATGAAACTCCCGCAGCAGTAATATATTTACCTTGTTCAACAACTCTCTCTCTTGTTGGTATAGCATCAAAATCGCTTAATAAATCTATTATTTTCCAATGCGATGTAGCTTTTAAACCTGACAATAATCCTGTTGCTGCCAAAATAATAGAACCTGTACATACAGAAGTAGTCCATTTTGTTTGTTTGTCTAATTGTCTAATCCAACTTAATACTTTTTCATTTTTCATTTCCTTTAAAAACGCTACAGGAGAACCTGGTATGATTAAAATATCTGCATCATGAATATCATCAATACTATATTTAGCGTTAAAATCTATGAATCCTGAATCAGCCTTTATTTCACCTCTTTTTTCACCCACAAAAAATACTTCCGCATCATTCATATACCTTAAAACTTCATATGGTCCAATAGCATCAAGCATAGTCATTCCATCATATACATAAATAATGATCTTCATCGCTTTCCTCTTTTCTATTTTTTTATTTCTGCTCCGAACACCTAATTTGTTTTCTAGTTTAATATCTCATTTAAATAAAGGTATTTTCTTCTTGAGGAAATACTTCCGTTAGTTCAGTACCAGAAAGGTAATCATACTTTGATTAAAACAGTTTTGCCAACAATATTAGCTCCACAAGAACCTTAACAGCTTATTGTGCTATTTTCTCTCTGGTAGTCTAAACATGTTACTTCACAATATGATAAAAAAAACATCATAGCGTCATACAAGCCATGATGTTTTTTACTCTAATTTTTTTAATTGTCTAGCGTTGTGAATAATGCGAACTATCTCCACTTTTTCATTGTTAATTCTATATATAATTCTATAATTGGTTAAAACCATTTCTCTTATCATATCATTGTTTAATTCAGGAACTACCCTGCCAGATGAAGGAAATATTCCAATTGTTTCGATTGTGTCAATAACTCTACTAGCGAAAATATTGGCATATTCCTCCGAGTCTTGAGCTATATAATTACATATTCCTTCTAGGTCTTTAACTGCAGACTCCGCCCAAACTAATTCAACCATTTCCCTAATTTTTCCTTAACTTCATTATGGGAAACGACTTTTCCATTATTGAGTTCTTGTATTCCTTTTTCAATTTTCTTTCTAACATAAAGTTCCTTGATTATATCCTCAAGAGTCACATTTTCTGGTAAATCTTTTATTAATTTTATTACTTCCTCTTTAGTGCTCATAGCAATCTCCCCTTTCCAATATAATCATTATAAACCAATTATAAGCAATTATCACCAAACAAGAAGTTGTGTATAAATACCAAAAATTCCATCTATACAAAAATAATAGCAGAAAAACCTTGTTCTACTATCACGTTTGTTTAAGAACAAAAGCATTATGCACTTTTAATAATTCTGCTATTTAAAGTGCCAAAAATACAAATAATCGAAGCACCAAAAAGAGTTAGATAAAAGCCAACTGTGACACTAGCCATACTGAAACTCAAAGAAGCAGAACTGATGTTCAATATGGATGCAAACATAAAAAACTGTACTCCAGCGAGTATTATCACGCCGACTCCAATCATCATTAGGTATCTGTGATTTACTTTGATTAAAAAATATGTCGCAATTATTGTTAACAGTAATATTATTACACCTGTCCAATGCTCAATGCCTCTGGCGTGCTTCCATTCAATAACAACCCAATTGTTGAAAAGTCCAAAAACAATGAAAATAATTCCAATAGAATAGAATAACCTTATCAACTTTCCACCCCCAAATTATTCAATTTTTTTTCCTTCGAGAACAGCGACAGCTTCTTTTGCTATCGCTACCCGATAGCTTAACAATAATGTCCTGACTGAATTGTTTTCTTAATTATCCCGTTGTATTTTGATTAAAACAGTACTGCCAGCAATATTGTTATCAATAGTGTAAATAATGATGCCCAAATGAAAATGCCTTGATAACTTCCTTCTTTCCTTTTTTTAGATGCTTCATAGTTATGTTGGATTTTATGTTGAAGATGTTCCTCAGGAGGTAAATAAGAAGTATAACTAGGATTAGCCACTGTTCCTGCGTGATAGGTACTTTTATATAATGGAAACGAACCAATAAATAATAATAGAGACAAGCCGAACCCCCATAGCTTAATAGTTTCTAATTGAATACTTCTGGTCATTAAAAATGAAATCAATGTTATTAGCATATAAATAGTTACAGAGATTATTAAACCGAATTGAATGTTTTTTTTAAAAAAATTTGCCCCCTCTCATCAATATTTACGTTCGAAGTTGTATATTGTTTCATTTTCTTAATTTGTTAATCCTCACTTATTTTAACATTATATTCCAGTGTATAGATGCCAAAAAAAAAGATGCAACATTGCAACTCGAAATTTACTAACGCACTCGTTTGTTTAAGTGAAATAATTTACAAAATACTTATATTAACAACAAAAACTGTTTTTGTCAGCTTATAAAATGAATATCTATGATTCAATTATTTCCATATAAATGTCATCAATGTAATAAATATAACGAGAACTAACTACAAAAGTAACAAAAGGAAAAATCGTTTTTTACTATTTTACCAAACTTCTTTGATATCTAAGGAAAAGTAGCTTGTTGAAGAAATTACTAACCCTAAGTTAAATAAAATATGGTGAGAAGTAAAAGTTCCTATTAAAACCATTAATAGTCCAATTATCAATAAAATATAAATTAATACTCTAATTAATACTCTAATAGGATTCTTTTTTAATTCCTTTTTAAATTGGTTTATCTCCTCCTCCGAAAAAAAAAGATATTTTTATTTTGCAAGTTAATTCCTCCCACCAATTTTAGTATTCTCCCCGTTCGTTACAAGCTCCGCGACTGATTTTTAAGCTAAAATTCTCAGTTAGCTTCACAAGCTCATATTTATATATGTATTTTTTACTGAATGGTATTCTCTGTCCAAGATACTCATCAATACATCCGTTTCATATTTCCCTTCGATTAAAGCACCTTCTCTTTCTACCCCTTCTTGAATAAAACCGCATTTTTCATAGCATTTTATTGCTCTTGTATTATATTGAAGAACTCGTAAATCAACCCTATGTAGATTTAGTTCTTTAAAAGCATAATGTAATACTAATTGTGTAATTTCTGTTCCTAATCCTTTTCCCCAAACAGTGGGGTCAAATAATCCTACCGCATAACGTGCACGATTATCCATATCACTCACTGTTAATCGAGCTTGACCTACTAATCGCCTTTCAAACTCTACGCACCATTCTAGTTTGTTTGATTTAATAGATTCTATGAATTCCCTTGCCTTTTCCATCGTCTTAGGTGATAAATTCGTTGTATCACCACCATACATTCTGACAAGTTCCTCATTTACTTCAACATTTAAATTTGTCCATTAAATCACTTTCTATCGGTTGGCGTAACAACACCTTACTTCCTTTAATAACTGGTGCTTCATTCAAATTTAACCACCTCTTTTTTGTTTTTTTGATAATACTCGCTATTACTATATATATCTTCTTAAAGAACCCTGATTCGTTCGTTAAATAAAAATTGGTATCCCCTTATTTTAGGATTCTACCCCGTTTGTTGAATAAAAGCAGAAAGAGACTCTTTCAAGAAGTTAATGTTTTGTTCTTCTGTACTCATATGAATCCCCCTATTATTGATGAACTAAGGTAGTATTCCAATATAGAATTGTTGGACAAGGGTAGCCAAGGCTTTTTCAATTATCGGAACCCATTACTTTATTACGATTTCTTTAAATAATTTGTATTTATCTTTTCATGTTTTACTAAAAATGGGAGTAGTAATGAGATTACAAAGAGAATATTAGGATAAATGTTACACCTATAAATATATTAGTTAGTGAAAATGAGAATATATTTGCTGAAAATAGATTAAGAAACATCACACCTAATATAATTATTGGTATAAGAAGAACGAAAGAAATAAATCTCGAACGTGGGGAGAGGTCATGTTTTGTTTCGCATTTGCTGCATTGAATAATTCTTCTCTGCGGCTTATTAAACCATAGCGATTTATATACTTTAAGCCAGTTAAATTGGTGGTTACATTCTTTACATTTTGAGAGCCTCATATTTACCTCCTATAACTTTTCATCCTAATAAAGGAAGCCAACAAAGGATACACTGGTTACATCAACGCCTCTTCCGTTTGATAAACAAGCACAGCAAACGTTTATTGTGCTATCGCTCTCTGTTTTTCAGTTAAAAGGTTGCGTGTTAGATTCACTTTATCTAACTTATACGTTTATGTTATATTAAAAAAATCCAATATTAACAGCTATAATAACTACAACAAAAAATATTAGCATGATTAAACTAAATAGTGTTCTTTTGCTGCTATTTTTCCAATCTTCTTTTAGATAAAATAACTTATGGCTTAGTGCTAATATAGCACCTGAAATTGTAAGCATCTGTATATTAAAAAAAATTCCAATTAAAAATAATGCACATCCCAAAATACCACTGGTATAGACTAATCCCTCTTTTAGTTTATCTTTACTTTTTTCCGAATTAACATTCATTTAACTCCTCCTATTGCGTAACTTCCTTGTTCTTAAAAAAATATTAACCCGTTCCGTTAGCTACAAAAGGATAACGATTTTTTGTTCAACTAAAGGAGTTTAGTTGAAGAACAAAATTAACTAATAGGTTCTTCTGTTTCCCTTATAATCATCCATTTCCCGTTAATGAATTTCCAATTTTCAATGGTGAACAACCTTGCTAATATATTCTCATCTTTTACAATCAATAGTTCATAAAACACTACTGCATTTTCGTTATCCCTAAGTCGAATAACTCTATTTTCAAACCTCTTTTTGGATCCTATAAAATGTTTAACTGATTGTTCCATACCATTTAAAGCCTCTTGTTTAGTAAAAAAAGCTGGTTTTTCATTTCCCCTAGTAAAAAAGGCTACATAATAATCTTCTGACATTCTATCTACTGAGGATGTATCACCGGAACTCATTGCGTGGTTCCAGTCACTGATAAAGTCATCATGCATTCTAGTAAATTCATATAATCGATTTTGTAATTCGAGCATCATTAACACCTCTCCTTTTCAGCTTACTCATTGTTTAATTCTGCAAATGTACTTGTTTTCCTTTTTTTTACTATTTATCCGGTTTGTTTAACATCATTTCTTAGTTAATTGGTACAAAAAATGAGCTGCTATATTGCAACTCATTTTTTTACTAATGCTATCCAGTTTGTTGAATAAGATCATGTCCGTACCTATCAATAATACTCTTGTTTTTCCAGTATAGTAGGTTGATAATATTTACTCTCTGAAGGTTTTAAATTAAAAGCAAATAAAATAATTGAAATCAACAACATAACCAATGCTCCAGTAATAACCGCAAATTGAATTGAAACTATTTGTGCAAAAAGTGCTATAAGACAAGTCGTTATTATAATAAGTGTTGCTTCGACAAATCCATATATACTACCTATTCTCCCCATCACATCTTCAGGAATATTACTTTGATAAAAAGTAAGAAAACCTGTATTGGCAAATGCAATAAAGAAAGCAAGAATAAAAAAGCCCAGCGCAACAATTGTAAATATATTTGAAAATGCATAAATAATATAACCAACTGATACAAATATGGAACCTAAACCAATCATTAATGAAATTGCCATCTTTTTAACAAAGAGTACGTTAATAAGCGCTCCACCAAGAATACCTGCACCTGCAATGCTGACTAAAAAGCCGTAATCACTATCTGACAAACCAAGAACATCTTTTGCAAAAGCCGCTTCCAATGAATCAACAGCAGCAGTCATAACAAGAACTGAACTAAACAAAAAGTAAACTAACATGATATAACTTTTTTTCCTACTGAAATTCAATACGATTTGAAAATCATTCTTTATTAGTTGTAATGATAACTTCTCACCATTATTAATAACTTTTGATTGTTTTTCTAGATCAGGCATCAGTAATGTAATTAAACCTGATAAAAATAATGCAACAGCATTAATTATAATGCCAAGTTCAGGTGAACCAATGATGAAAAGTACTCCCGCTAGAGCAGGACCTAACAGAAAAGCTCCCGAATCAATTAAACTTATTAGAGAATTAAACCTCTTTCTTTGATCGGGGGGAATTAACTTCGTGATATAAACCATCGACGTCGGGCTAAATATAGAGGTTGCCATATTCATAAAAAAGACAATGATATACAATAGCAACAAGGATGTATCTAATAACCATGGTACAAGAAATAAGCAGATCGCTCTAAAAACATCAAGAAATATCATCAAATTTCGTTTATTGAGTCTATCAACAATACTACCGCACCATAAATTTGTAAGCATAGTTGCTAAAGGTATAAGAATATAAAGTACGGCTACGGCAAGAGGAGAACCCGTGATTTCGAATATCAATAAATTAAGTGCAATTAAGTAAACCCACGCACCTAAATTTGAAACTCCTATACCTAGCAATAAAATAGTAGGGTATTTCCACGATTCAACTAATCGTTTTAAATTCACTGACCTCACTCCCTAAAATTTATTTTTATTAGCAAATAAAAAAATCCCACCCCCAAGACTTTTCGTCTTGGGAACGAGATTTATCATTCGTGGTGCCACCCCAGTTTATTAATATGTCACCATATTAACCTTTTCAGGTACGGCAATTACGTGCTTATACCCTAGCTCTATAACGGGAGCTCCCGTTACACCATCCCCCTAATAAGGTTCCAATGTAATGCTCAGAGGCTTGTTTCAATAAAAATTTTCTTACTCCTTTTCAGCTTGCGGAGCTCTCTGTAAAGAAACTTTATACTTACTCTTCTCATCATCGCATATGTAAGTTATTTAATATTTTTAGTATTGTAACATTAATTTCCATATGATGTATACATAATATTATCACCTTATATATAGGCCAACCTGATAGTACAAATGGCCATGTTAGTTTAACATCATTCTCCAGTTAATTGGCACAAAAATAAGCTGCATTACTGCAACTCGACATTTTACTAACGATTCCGTTCTTTCTTTGCATGGAATAATTTTTGTTTTAGATCTGGATCAGCATCAACATCTTCTTTTACTATAGTTTCTGGTTTTTCGATTAAGCTTAAATAGTATTTTTTACCATCTATCTCTATAACTGATTCTCCGTCAAGAACAATACTTTTAATTAACGCTGCTTCATATCCATTCTCATACTCTTATTTATCGTCCATTTCAAAGTACTTACCCATATATATACAACAGTTTTAATATAGTTCGAAATCTAGATATGGATTAAATAAAATTAACTAACGCTACCCATTAGTTGAAGAATAAATGAAGCATTGGTGGAGATAAAAGCAAAATGATAGCACTTATCGTTAACGTTTTCGAGAGAGCTTTTGGTAGTTTTTCTCTTCCCTTTCCTTTGTACCAACCACTAAATTGTAGTTTATTTCTATATAAAACAAAGATTAAGATAAAAATACCGAGCATATATGACCATGCATATTTTTCAGTATTAATACCGATTAATAAATAAATACTATGTGGAATGATGCCTAATAACACTCCAAGAAAAGCAAAAATAAAAATAATCCTTATTAACTCTAATAAGACTCTCAACATAATCCCCCTTTATTATTTCTTACCTCACTTCATTCTTTTTTGTAAAGCAACAGTGGCAACAGCTTCTTATGCTAACGGATGTTAGTTTAATAAACCTATTACACATTATGTTTGACATGTGCATTAAGTTTATCTAGTAAAAGCATAATAGATTACATAAAACCAACTAAAAAAACCATGAATACATGCCCATAAAATTGATTCGTGTAAACTCCAAGATATTGCGATTGCCAACGCTGAACCGAATGTAATACCCGTTCTAGCTACTGATTTACCTGTATCGTTCATTTTTTTCAACCCTTTCGTTACGTCGAATTTTGTGTCAAATGCGATACAAAAACTCCCCGTTAGCACAATTAGATTTCGAAAAATTTTTAGCTACCATGTATCATACTTTTTAAGAAATCTATCTTTCTAAAATCTTTATTATTATTGTTATCTGCTCGATAACTGTCCTTGGATGAAGCTTCGTAAACACTTAGATATTGGTTCGGATTTAGTAAAAAGTAATTTACGTTCCCCATTTCATGCATTTCTAGATCGTCTAACTGTATTCCTGCGAAACTTGGCAAAGTGTCAATTATACCAAACTCTACTGATAACCCCTCTTTCGAGAACTCATGTTCATGCAAATCAATCAATCTATATTCCATCAAATTCATAATGGTCACTATATCATCCCAGTTATGTATATTTAAATCGGGCGGTACTTCCCAACCTCTTTTATCACCAGGCACATGAATATCTAAGCCTTGTGCATCCCAACTCTTTCCTGTAATGACCTCTAAGCCAACCGAACCCATTAATAATGGAATAATTTCAATATCATTTAACTTTTTTGCAACTTTAATGAACTCATCAAACTTATGTTGATCCATTTCCCCCTCCAGTTTTACTATATTTCACCGAACTATTCTCCCGATAGCAACACAAGGACAGCGATAGTTTGTGCACCTGACGCTTATCCGTTTGTTTAAGTGTAATATTTCACATTTTCATTTTATTTCTTACTTTTTAGTTCCTCAATTTCTTTTTGTAGTTCTTTGATTTTTAAGTCTTTTTGTCTATAACTACTTTTTAACCAAAAGACAATTAGTAATACAATCCCAAGACTACCAATTAATATTAATAAAAGAACAACTATTAACGTTATGTCACCAATCATCATAAAAATAACCTCCTCTTTTATGATACCTCCCTGACGAGCGAAGGCTTGTGCAACTATCGCTTCCCTTTACTTTAAGTGGAATATTTCAAAATATCAGACATTTCTTAATCCTTCTTGTTATTTGATAACTCTTCCACTTTCTTTTTTAATTTCTCAATTTCGGAGTATTGTTCTTTAAAAACTGAAATTAGCACCGCTAATACTAATGCAATAAAGATAATTAAAGCCCAAACATTCTCTATAATAAGAAAAAGAAAGAAAAACGAAAAAACATAAGTTACAGCAAGACAAGCCAAAAATGTGCCAATAAAGTTACTCAACTTTTAAATACCCCCCACTCTTGTTGTGACTTCTTATTTAGCGAAACTCCGCGTTATCACCACAACGGCAATGGCAGCTTATTCAACTAACGCTTCCCGTTAGTTTAGATACAGGACTTCACAAGCTTAAGTTACGGTAAAGTTTTTTACTGCTTACTTTAAACGATTGACAATCATCTTCTTACCGATTATGACCATTAAACCTGAACCTAATGCCAATAAAATAGAGTACAAATTTTGATTTTCAACAAATAAACCAATAAAGATAAAAACCAGAAGATAAATAGGCACTGCAAAAAGGAGATAACGTCCCAGGCTCATTTAACAACACTCCGTTCACGTGTCCACTAACGCTTACTCGTTAGTGAAACTTTTAAAATTTCTTTTTAATCAAGAATATTATGAAAGCTAATATGTTCCATAATATAAACCCTTAAAAATACTCATCATTATCAACCCATAGCTAACATTCTAACAATTTGCCACCCTGCAACTGCCAATGGAATTATTGAAACTAATTTAATCCATCTTTTTTTAGCGATAAAACCAACTATCAACATAACCAATCCTAATATTAAAACTCCAATAATAATTAAAAAAGTCATCGTATCTTCTTCCTTTATACTAGATTTTTTAATGTAACTTAAAATCCATATACAACTCTACTTCCCGTTTAGTACCATAACGACAGCGACACCTTATTCTACTAATGCTCCCGTTTGTTGAATAAGGTTTCATTCCATTTGATCTATTATTTCTAAAATATCTTCTTCTAAGAATACATCTGCTTTATTGAGTGGGTTTCCTTTATAGTGGAATGACATAAGATAACTTAATTCGTTATCAACCCATGAGATATATTGGGTATATTGATCTTCTGCATAATAGGCGTTTTCTCCATTAAGAAGATCCATTTCTTCAAAATCCAATGAATTATTTCGTTTTAAGTTTTTCGTATTTTCGACTTCTAATAGAATGTTGCATTCTACTCCTCCGTACCTTAATTCAATAATTTCACTTTGTTTATCTGTTTTGTTAAGAATTGCCGACTTCTTCTTTATTGGAAAAGGTGAATTATCTTCATTAATTTGCTTAGGTACAAATGAAATTACAGATAAAGCCTCTTCTTGCGGTATCTGCTCACCATATGTTAATTTCTGTTCTTCAACCCCTTTTTCGTTGTTACAACCTACAAGCATAATTGTCAAAACTGTAATAATTTTATATATTTTCATCCTATTACCACCCCAAATCCCTTGTTCAACTCTTCTGCTCGTTAGTTAAATTAAATGTTAACTCCTTATCGCAGGATTCTCCCCGTTTGTTTAAGTGTAATTCCTCACGGTGTTTTCATATCATAATGAGCAGTAGTGATTTATAATCTTCATAAGTCGTTCAGCATTCTCCGTTGTGACATTTTCAGATAATCTTGCACCAGCAATGACAGGCGCCCATTGAAAAACATCCGACCTTAAAATTCCGCTCTTTTCACAATAAAGTCGCACGTACATTTCAGCTAACTCAGATGAAACTTGGGCATATAAAAGATAGGTCCGATATACATCAGCACGGATGTCTCCTGCACTCGAATCAACCCAATCTATAATTACCAATCGGTTATCTGTCTTAATCAAATTAAATAAATGAAAGTCTCCATGACAGAGCTTATTTTCATAAGTAAATGAATCTAATCTATTAAACAACTGAAACTTTTGTTTTTCATCTAATTTATTCGTAGTTTCAATTTGTCGATGTAACTTATCATACATTGGTTCAATTGCTTCTGGATTAGGTTTAACTCTATGAATTTTCATTTGCATATCGACTGAAATTTTCAAGTAATATTCTGCTTGTTCTTTATCTTTGAACACTAAATCTCCTAATATTTCTCCCTTAACATATTCCATTATAATTGCTTGTTCCCCGTTTATTTTAGTAACACTTAAAATTTCAGGAACAGGAAGTCCACATGAATATGCATATTTTTGCTTGTTTGCTTCCTTTATGGATTCGGTATCAGGCAAAAAATCGTTAAAAACTTTTACTATTTTGTTGTCAGTATAATATATTGTTGCAGTATTTCCTTTTGCTATTGGATTACCTAAATCCATTGGGCTCTCTCCCTACATCCTAAAATAATTATGCCTGCAAGTTTTATATGAGAGAGGTATCTCCTTATTAAAGCAACCTCCCTGTTTATCGAGTCAACAACAGCATCGTTAGCCTGTTCCACTAAGGCTGCTTTTCTTGAACGAGTAACGTATAAAATCACCCGTAAATATCAAGTCCAACTACACTCATATCTTTTTCATCAACCACTAAAACAATTTGTTTTGCAAATGTACTAAAAGATCGAATCGTTACTGACTCTTTCAAACTATCTTCTAATTTCCATCCTGTTGGTTGAAGCGATAT
Organism: Evansella cellulosilytica DSM 2522; assembly: GCF_000177235.2. Taxonomy (NCBI): domain Bacteria; kingdom Bacillati; phylum Bacillota; class Bacilli; order Caryophanales; family Bacillaceae; genus Evansella; species Evansella cellulosilytica. Next base: position 4,278,640 of record NC_014829.1, read on the forward strand.
GAAACCTCTAGAAGTAAAGAAGGAGCTTATTAAAAAATCTCGTATCTTTTCTGTCTCATCATTATGAAGTGAGTCGATCATGTCTAGATTTACCGAATAATATTTCAAGTTCCTCGGTCCAGTTGGCAACTGAAGATTTTTTGTACGATATAGATCTGGAATAACTGGATATATACCGTTTGTAAGGGACTCCTGTACAAGCCTTTTAGACTCCTTTTTAAGACCCGTAACGTTTATTTCTATTAGTTTACCGTTAATGTATATTTCCTTTATATCTAAATAATGTGGAACGACTTCATTCAATATCGTTTTCAATGCAGTTTGAGTTGGGGTTGGCAACGCTGTTACGGAATCACAGTCTAAAATCACATCAAACGAGGTAAAAAACTGGCAAACTGGGCTCATTTCCTTTAATTCATCTGTTGCTTCTAATCTTTCAATGTTTAATTCACCATGATCGTTATTCATTTCAGATAATGGTTCATCGATTTCTGTCATCCACTTCAACATTGTGATCTCCCCAAATCCTCGTTATTTATATTCACTATTCTTACTCCCGTTCGAAGAACAGGCTACCGCTCCTGTTAGTAAAAAAATATCAGTTAGCTGTAGTTGCACCATTTCGTAACCACTTTCTATAGTTCAAAAATTGAACAAATACACAAGAACCAATCGCACCGAGAATTAAAATGATGTAATGTATTGTTATATTTAAAAGTAAAGCAAGTAAAACCGCGATAGCAATCGCAATTATATTACCAATTAAAATTTCAGCCCATTTAACCCGCAGATACCGCAATACCATGTATACAACCGCCTTTTCATTTTAATTTCGAAACTTACTTTCCTAATCTCATATAGCGCCACAGTATTTTAATCAAAGAATGCAGGTTCCTCTCGGTTGTGTAAGTGTTTAAAGGCCTGTTTAATTTGTGATTCTGTTATTCTCTCTATTGATAATGGTGGTAGGTCATTTTCAGAAAAAAATTGTACTGCGCTCGTTTCTCTTCCTTCTTTCGGTTGTCCACCTATGATTTCACATTGTATGAATATTTTATATGTGTGATAGGGTGAAGGTGGGTGAGGATGGCATTTCTTATCAAGTACACCTAATAGTTTGATTGCCTTGACATCAAAGTTTGATTCCTCTTTCACTTCTTTGACTGCAACCTCGCTTGGCGATAAACCAATATCGCCCCAGCCACCTGGGAGCGACCATTTTCCATCTGCGTTTTCCCTGACCATTAAAATTTGGTTATCTTTAAAAACAACAGACCTAATATCTACTTTAGGTGTTGCATAACCCGTTTCATTGGCAAATAAATCTTTTATTTTTGTCTCGCTAACTTCCGTATGTAGTGAGAGTATTTCAACACTCAAATTTCTAATCTGTTCGAACCTTTCTATGTCGTATACATCTTTCGAATAAGCTAATCCTGCTTGTGCAATGGACTGAAGCTGTTTCGCCCATTCAAGCCATTTCGGTTCCATGTAAAATCACCACCATCGATTGTTTTCAGCTGCTGTATTGCATAACGGAAGCCTCAAGAGGTGTTACCTTTTGAGCCTTGTATTATTTTACTGCCTTCCAAATTGTCCATCTGTCTTTTTCGACGATGTTGGTGTTTGTTTTGATTGTTTTGTCTAAGTGGTTGACGAGTTGGGATAGCTCATCGTCGGTTAATTCGTGCAGTATACTTCTCCCTGTTCTTTCACTTATGTCTTTTAGGAGCTGTGCCTTCGTTTCATGCGTTTGTCTTTTTTCCCATAGCGTGATTTCTTCGATCTGCTTAAAGTTTGCTTTCTTTAACGTTTCTCTCACGAAAGCACTGCTATGTCTTCGCTTCGTTTCCTTCTCTATTAATTTAGGAAAAAGCTCGAAGAAATAGCCTCTAATATGGGTGTCACTACCTTCAAGAAGGCAATCTTCAGGTGTGCGGTCTTGAATAATATAATGTCCGCCGTCTTTTAAAACGCGGTGTCCTTCTTCAAAACAGACGCTAAGGTCTTCTGCTTTAATATGGTGAATCAAGGCCCTTTCTAGGAGAAGCTCATAGTTATTGTTTTCAAGCGTCGTCTCAAAAGCAGTGCCGTGTTGAAATGTGATGTTTGGATAGTCTTTACAGTTTTCACGTGCTGCTTCAAGCATCGTTTTAGAAAAATCGACGCCTGTTACAGCGCTGATGCCGATGTCATACAGCGCCTTTAAGTAAATGCCCCCACCGCAGCCCACATCTGTAGCAGAGGTAATGTTATCAATCGGTAGCAAAGTTTGCATTGCCTCTATCCAAGACTTGTCAGCTTCTCGGGTCGTGTAGCTCGTTTTATTTTTCTTACTATGGAAATCTATTCCCACGTTCATTCCCCCTTATCATTTGATTTTAGCTAATTGGGTAATGACCTTCATGAGCACAAATTTCACTCCTTTTTTTTCATAGGAAAAGTCGTTAAAAGTGCCAATGATGTATGCGTCGAAGGTCGGATGGTAGAACATATAAGCGCCTGTTGCCCCGGCATGACCCCACATCGCAAAAATTTTAGGCATGAGAAGAGGGACAGGCTTAAACTGCATCATGCCGTATCCATAGTCAATACCCATACCGTACTTCACTTTATCCTGCTTCATTTTTTCAAGCGTCTCCTCTTTCACGAGTCGATGATTCGTTAATGCTTGCATAAACTTCAGCAAGTCTTCGCCCGTGGAGACTACTGCCCCACCTGCATAGTCAATCGCTGCGTAGCCTTTATAGTTTGTCACTTTGTTGTTCTCAATATAAAAATCCGCGACCGGATGCGTTGTCTCATCTAGCGGTTCAGAGTAATAAAGTATTGATGAGTGCATCATTCCGAGAGGCTCGTAAATATATTGCGTGACAGCCTCATGAAAAGGCAGCTTTGTGATTTTCTCTATGATCAATCCTAAAATATGATAGTTTGTATCCGTATATTGAAAGCCTTTCCCCGGAGGAAATTCCGCATGATGATGCTTCGACCAAGCGATCGCTTCCTCAGGTGTTATGTAGAAGTTCTTATCCTGAAGAAACTTCTCTAATAAAGGACGAAAATTATCCGATAGCCCAGATGTATGATTTAAAAGATGCCTAATTTTTATTTCGTCCGTATAGTCATTCCCATCATGCACATGAAGCGCTTCCATAAATGGATAATCCAAATATGATGTGATTGCATCATCAAACGTTAAATGGCCATGCTCAAATAAAATGCTGATTAGTGTAGAAGTAAACAACTTCCCAACACTCGCCATGTACACTGGCTGATTCGGATCAACCAACCCCTCATTCGCGTTCAAATGAATGTTATGCTTCTCCGAATGAACGAGCAAACAAGCACTCTTCAAGTTTTTGTCCTTTCGCACCTGCTTCCTAAACGACTCCTCAATCGATTTAACAACATCAAGCTTTTCCATCGCCAACCCTCCTTCGTAGGTAGTTTAATAGTAACATATTTTTCCAATGTTGAGGGGGTGGGTTTTTGGGTGGTTTGGTGTGGGTTGCGGGCGATTCGGCGCGAGTTGCGGGCGATTTTTTCAGAGTTGGGAGCGATTCGGTACGAGTTTCAGGCGATTTTCTCAAAGTTACGAGCGATTTCAACTGAGTTCCGTGCGATTTCTTCAAAGTTACGGGCGATTTACCAGTTCTTTGGCAAATAGCTATCTAGCTTTTCAGTATTAGGTTGCTTCCAACTTTATGATTAGTTTCATTCTTAGATGTTTTGTGCGATTTGGAGCGAGTTGCGTGCGATTTTCTCAAAGTTACGAGCGATTTGAACTGAGTTACGTGCGATTTCTTCAAAGTTACATGCAATTTACCAGTTCTTTGGCAAATAGCTATCTAGCTTTTCAGTATTTGGTTGCTTCCAACTTTATGTATAGTATCATTCTTAGATGTTTTGCTTGGTTTGGAGCGAGTTGCGCTCGACCTGGTGTGTGTTACGCGCGATTCGGCACGAGTTGCGTGCGATTTTCTCAAAGTTACGAGCGATTTGAACTGAGTTACGTGCGATTTCTTCAAAGTTACGAGCAATTTCCCAGTTCTTTGGCAAATGGCTATCTAGCTTTTCAGTATTTGGTTGCTTCCAACTTTATGTATAGTTTCATTCTTAGATGTTTTGCTTTATTTAGCGAGTTGTGCTCGACCTGGTGGTATTGCGCGCGATTCGGCGCGAGTTGCAGGCGATTTTCTCAAAGTTACGAGCGATTTGAACTGAGTTACGAGCGATTTCTTCAAAGTTACGAGCAATTTACCAGTTCTTTGGTAAATGACTATCTAGCCTTTCAGTATTAGGTTGCTTCCAACTTTATGATTAGTTTCATTCTTAGATGTTTTGCTTGATTTGGAGCGAGTTGAGTTATGCACGATCTGGTTTGTGTTACGGGCGATTTGGCGCGAGTTGCAGGCGATTTTCTCAAAGTTACGAGCGATTTACCAGGTATTTGGTAAATGGCTATCTAGGTTTTCAATAGTTAGGATATAAACCGCCATAAATTGTCCATTTTTATGATCAGAAATGAAAGGATTCATAAATGTGGATGGAGAATTAGTCACAAAATTGAAAAGGGTGTGATGAATTGATTAGGAAGTCTTTGAAAAAGTCACTGCATCTTAGACGGTTAGAGGCTGCTGTGCGGCGTGTACATGCTAGTTTTCCCAACAAACATTTAATTGAGTTCGATTTGAGTAAATTTGAATCAGGCTATAAAGGCGAGAAATCGTTAGAGTACTATTTTAGTTTTCTAGACGAAACGGCTTATGATATTTTGTTTAATGTTCGCCTTCCGTGCAAAGGCTACTATTTCCAAATTGATGCTGCCATAATAACTAGTAATTTTGTCATACTGCTAGATTCGAAACATATTTCTGGCGACATTAGCTTTGAGCACAATCATCATCAATTAGTTCGCAAATTTAAGGATGAGTATACAACATATAGTGATCCGATTGAGCAAGGAGAGCGTCATTCATTTCAGTTTCAGAAGTGGTTAAAAGATCATGGTTTTCCACCAGTACCTGTCTTTTCAAAGGTGGTTGTAACAAACCTTAACTCCAGGATTATTGTTCCACCTCAGGATTATAAGTATAAGCGCAAGATTGAGAACTCCGTGATCAAAAGTACACAGATTGTTGAGAGAGTGAACGGTTATAATAAATCACTTCGGAGAGAGTACTTAAGCGAAATCGATAGGTCTCGGCTAATCAATACCCTCATTCAACATCACACGCCTTCCGATACTAATATTCTCCAAATATTTAAAATCCCTAAAGAGCTTATATTAACGGGTGTCCACTGCCCAAGCTGCCACCATATTCCGATGATTAAGTTTAGAAACTACTGGCTTTGTACGAAATGTGGATGTAAATCTGCAGATGCATTTAAGGAATCTGTGCTAGATTATGCTTTACTCTGTGGCCCGCAAATAACAAATAAACAACTAAGAAAATATTTGAACATTAGTCGTTCACGTTCCTTTACTATTCTTCGTTCAATGAATCTGACTTCGATTGGGACTACTCGGGATCGTGTCTATATCATTCCGCTAGAAGATTAGATTGCTGGAGTGGGGCTGTGCATAATTCGAAGGAGTTACGTGCGATTTCTTCAAAGTTACACGCGATTTACCAGGTATTTGGTAAATGGCTATCTAGCTTTTCAATATAAGGTTGCTTCCAACTTTATGTATAGTTGCATTCTTAGATGTTTTGCTTGATTTGGAACGAGTTGTGCACGATCTGGTGTGTGTTGTGGGTAATTTAGTGTGAGTTGCGCGCGATTCGGTGCGAGTTGCGGGTGATTTCTACTGAGTTACGAGCGATTTGAACTGAGTTACGCGCGATTTCTTCAGAGTTAGGAGCGATTTTCCAGTTATTTGGCAAATGGCTATCTAGCTTTTCAATATTAGGTTGCTTCCTACTTTATGTTTAGTTTCATTGTTAGATGTTTTGCTTAATTTAGCGAGTTGTGCACGATCTGGTGTGGGTTACGGGCGATTCGGCGTGAGTTGCGGGCGATTTCTACTGAGTTACGCGCGATTTCTTCAGAGTTACGTGCAATTTACCAGTAATTTAACAAATGGCTATCTAGCTTTTCACCTTACGACATTTTGACATTATACAATTATTTCCCAGAAAATATTACATTTTTCCGTTAAGGTAGGGTAGGGAATTTGTCTATTAATGTAGTTATTGCTTGTTTATGTGCTAGTTTTAGAATAGAATTTTAATAATGTCATCATCGTTAACTATAGTGAACATATTTTTAAACAAAGAAAGGGTTGCTTCTATGAATTTTGTTAAAGGATTACAATTTAAGATTATTTGTGCTTTAATAGTAGTTTTAACAGTGAATGCGTTTATTGTTGGACAGGTTGTAAGGTTAATAGAAAATATTGATGCTGATCTAGGTGTGATTGGATTAGTTCTGAATAATGCTATTAATATTATTACCGCTACTGTGTTGATCAGTTTCCTACTATTTTATTTAGTATTACGCCCGTTAAAGCGTATACATAAGGTGATTAAAAGTATTGAAGACGGTGATTTGCATACTCGTTTAGACTTGAAGTCAAAGGATGAAATCGGTGTGCTCGGAAAACGTCTTGATCTTTTATTTGAAAACTTGGAGAAGTTTAGTAAGGCGCAAGAAAAACAATTTGATACGATTGAGTCATTCACAACTGAATCTGTAGAGAGAATGGATAATCTTTCGGATAACATTCATGCTATAAAGCAGTCGTCTGATAAGGTTTCAGCGCAATCACAGGATTTATTAAGCTCATTTGAAGAAACTGCTAGCTCTGCGGAAACGATGAGTGAGCGTCTCACGACTATTGATGGTAAAACGAAGGCGTTGTCTGATTTATTCGAGGATATTACAACGAAGGCTGAAAAGGGTATCACAGATATAGAGGCTACTTCTCAGTTATTGCATACAGTTGGGGAGGAAACGGAGCAATCTAAAGTCGATATGTCGAAATTAGCTACTGATATTTCCTCTATTCATGAGGTGATTTCACTTATTCATGACATTTCGGAGCAAACTAATTTACTTGCATTGAATGCTAGTATTGAGGCCGCTCGTGCTGGTGAGCATGGGAGAGGGTTTTCTATCGTTGCTGATGAGGTTCGTAAGCTGGCTGAAAACTCAGTTGATGCGACAACGAAGATTACGGACACGATTAATGCCATTTTAGATGAAGTGAAGGAAACGCAAGTAAAAACAACGGAGCGTGCGGAGACGATTCAAAGTGGATCTCAGCAAATCGTTTCTATGAGCACAAATTTAGAGGATATTGCGAAGTCGATTCTCGATAACAAGTCTATTATTGAGGAAATTAATGAGAGTACAACCGCTCTATCTGAAGCAAGCAGTGAAGTTGCTAACATGATGGAAAATGTAACTGGCAAAACGGAAGGTTCAACGGAAGAAATCATGACGATCGATCAACAGCTCGAGCTTCAACTGCAAGCGGCTGAAAGTTTAAAAGAAACATTGGCGCGACTGAACAAAACATTTGATAAAGTTGATGCCATTTCAGATGATAAAGCGCTGAAAATGGTAAATTAGTTTTAAAGTAAACGGCTTTACTTTGAATAAACTGGCGTATGCTATTAAATGCATCTCCTCTTTTGAGGCTAATGCATTAGGGAGACTCAATAGTGCTGAGTCTCCCTTTTCTTAGTTTTTATCGTGATGGTGGATGTAGTCTATAAATTGGACTGATACTTCTTTTAAGCTTTTTCTTTTCACATCGGAGGATCCGAAATAAGTTTTGGGATCGATGTTGAATGTGACAGTGTCAATTTGCCAAGCGTCGGCTTCATTATCTTCGTTCATCGTTCTAATTGTTAGACTCACTTCATACCATCTTCTTGATTTATTTTTCATGTGCTCGACCATTAAGTGGATGTTTTTTACTCTTTCAAAGCTCCACGTAACATTGTCGCCACACTCTTTTTTTACCGCTTCAGTAATGTAAGGGTGAAGCATGTCTACTAATACTTCTTCTGGTGCAGCATAGATTTCTTTACTTGTGAGTTCTTCAGCTGAAACATGTGGGGTTAGAACAATAAACAATATGAATAATAACGCTATTTTTATTTTCATATAAACACCTCTTCTATTAGATTCATGTTTAATATGCACATATACGTTTTTCTTGATGCACTTAACTTTGATTTCAAAGTAAGGCGTAGTACATGAATAAATGTTGCGACAGAGGGGAGTATATAGCCTTGAAAGAGGTGATATAACATGATGAAACAAGAGGAGATCGAAACTTTAAGAGAGTTAATTAAAGATGTAGACACGGCTATGTTGACTACGTCAACTGAGGAAGGACTAGTTTCTCGTCCTATGAAAACGCAAGAGGTAGAGTTTGATGGCGACTTATGGTTTTTCACTAAAAAAGAGACGAATAAATATGACGAAATCTTACATAACCAAGATGTTAATGTAGCGTATGTTGGTAAGTCCTACGTTTCGGTTCGTGGGAAAGCAGAAATCATTGAAGATTTAGACAAGAAAAAGGAATTGTGGAGTAAAGTACACGAAAAAATTATGCAAACTTCTTATGATGATTCTAATGTTATCTTGATAAAGGTCAATGTGGAAGCAGCCGAGTATTGGGAAGAGGGAAATTTGATAAAGAAGATTGCCTTCTACTATAAACGAATGACAGGGCAAAGTGCTAAGGCTACTGACATTAATGAAACTTTGGAATTAAATAATAAGAAAAGCTAAAAACGCGCTTAATGAAGCTTGTTTTTAGTTTTTTCTTAGAAGTGTTGAAGAAATGTTGCCACATGTCTTTAAACAAAGGGGAAAATAGAAGTTTTCACAGCTGCTTTGTGCTTTGATTACCTTCATTACCCCTTTTAAAATTTCCTGTTATCTTCGCCATGATTAATTGTCTTTCGTTTTCGTTTTCAGCAAAGTTAATTTTTTTAAGAAATTTTTCTGCATCCTTCCCTTTTATCATTTTCACTTGTTTACCTTCATAATTCAGAAAAACGGTGTTAGCTTTATTGACTCGATAACTAAAAGGAAGTTCTGCTAAACGATTTCTCTTATCAATTTTGCCCATTGTTTTCCCCCTACTATTTATTGCACTTTTGGTTATGATTGGTTGTCAACGATCTCTTCGTATTGATGTACAAAAGCAGCGATAGCTTATTGTACTAATGCTTCGTTTGTTTAAGTATATGAGTAACTTTCCGGTCGGCAAAACTATTCCGGTGCAACTAGTTCTACTTTTATTCTATCTGGGTCTTCAAAAAAAACAGCATAATAGTTTTTCCCACCAGCGAAAGGGTGCTTATCTGAGTATAGAATGTTGACTTTTCTCGCTTTTAATTTATTTGTCATTTCATCGACGTGTTGACGTGATGATGCATGAAAGGCTAAATGATTGAGACCTACCCGGCATCTATGGTACGGAATATCTAAATACCTGTCCTCCGCTTGGACAAAAACAATGTAGGTGTCTTCTAGCTTCCAACTTTGCCCTTCTTCCCATTTCTGAAAAGATGTGTATCCTAATTCTTCTAGAAACCATCCCCAAAAATCTTGTGTCCTTTTTAGGTCTGATACATATAGTTCAATATGATGAAGCAATCCTTTTGGCAATGAAAATTCCTCCTTGCTTATTCAAGCAACTATTGTGGGTGCCCTATAAAGGCTACACTCGCCGAGCGCGGCGGTCAGCACATTTCATGGAGGTTGACTCAACAGCTAAAATTTTCGACCTTATGAGTCTCCCACATTTCTTAAACGACAAAAATAAAAACGAATATCGTATCCATAATAGACAAGCTTATAACAAACTATTAGTCTTCGTTATTTTCATCTTGTCGTTTTTTTCGTAGATTATAGATATAAACTATTGGAATAAGGCCGCAAACAAATATTATTCCACCTATCATTACACCATTGATTATTGCAAAGCCATCAGTGAGTGATACAAAAAATCCTATGACTGTTGAGATTAAAAGTAGCACAACTAGTGAGATGCTTAGACTTTTTTGTGGGTTAATTTTATTATTTTCATAGTCTGCACTGATGCTCATTGATAAATAAGCAGAAGTAACTCCGGTTATAATAAGTAAAAGCCAGAGGGGATTTTCTCTCATTTCATCAAACCCCTTTGAAACTAAATCATATCCTAAAATTCCAATAATACCAATGGTTTGAATGATATATACAATGCGTATGTTTATTAAATTTTGTAATAACAAACGTTCATCTGTAATTTTTTTCATTTTTAACCATTCTCCTTTTCTACCCAAAATACTTCATCTAACGTTTTATTTACTGCATAACAAATATCCAGACACAACTTTAAGGTTGGATTGTATTTTCCCTTTTCAATCAAACTAATAGTTTGGCGAGTGACACCTATTTTTTCTGCCAGCTGTTGCTGTGTCAGGTTTACTTGAGTACGGGCAATTTTAACTTTGTTTCTCATCATGTTGTTTCCCTCCCCACACCCAATTGTAATATATATATTACAAAATTCAATATATATATTACAATTAAATCATAATCGTGACCATTTTGACCACAACAGGGCAGCAACAGTTTCTTTCACTATCGCTGCCCGCTACATTAGTACATCATTTTTTTTCATTACTTAATCTGATTAGAACTAGTTTTCATATAACAAATACATTCATGAACACGATTATACTTTTCTTTTATTAAGTCTTTTTCTTTCCCTAAATGACTGAAACTATCCTAAATAATCCCTAATTCTTTTTGAATCTTATGTTTATATTTGATATATCCCTGGTCAAAATCAGGACTTTCATTTTCAAATTTGCTCATTTTATAATCCCATTGCTTTATTTCATAACTGAAAATACCATTTTTAACAGTAGGGTCATTCTCAGCAAATTTAATAACGTCTTCTTCCTTAACTGCATCAATCACGATCGCTCCTCCAGTTGAGCCTGCAAATGGTCCAGCTAAAACTATACTCCCATTATTATATTCGTTTTGAACATAAACAGCATGTTCAGGCATAAAAGGTTGATTATGTAAAACTACACCATCTATCCAATTCATTGATGGAGTTAATAATATTAGGTATCTCATGGACATTCCTTCTTTCATTTTTCATATGAAATTATTAAAATCTTTCTCTGTCTATTGTGCTAACAGCACCCATTAAAGGAATTTCTTAAACGACAAATAGATAGATAGCAAAAATGGTAATGAATATCGTATCCACAATCGCCAAGTAGAATCCGACGTTCGACTTTTTTAACTTTTCTAATCTGGAATTATACAAGCTGTCGTATAAACTTATAACAAATAACACAACTGAAATCATTAGCACGAATATGTTTTCCGTGATTAATACTGCAAGAATATAAATCATCCATCTTCGGAAAAAAGAAAACATTAAGCTAAATAACATGATGGATATTGAATTTGGATTTATGTCCAATTCATCTTCAGAATTTATTTCACTTAATCCTTTTTGAATATTCTTAAAATCTCTTATGTAGCTGATATTAATCCACAAAATGATGAAACAATATATGACTATGAAAATCTCTTCATTATTCCTCACAAGCTCTGGCAATATTAACAACTCCCTATATAGTTAGACCTTTTGTTCCATTTCGTAGTCACTATCATGTTACAGACCGCCCTTATAGTTTAACATCATTTTCCAGTTTGTTGGTACAAAAAATGAGCTGCATCATTGCAACTCGAAATTTTTACTCGCGGAAACTATAGCGTAAGTACTTTCACATGCGTTCTACTACAAAAATATTGGTATCTTTTAGTTACGGCTAAGTACAGCCTCATACGAATATAAAAGACAAAGTAAAATGTCAGGAGGCAGTTGTGATTCATCGTTTATATTTAAGTAGAATGTAGGTCTAATAAGGGAAATGCCTTTATATTTATAATTGAAAGTCGCTATTTTTCTCGCTCCTGAATAAATGTAAGTAGTTTTATCCCCTAAATTCTTTTTAATTTCAAAAGAACGTCCTTCATAGTTAAAAATATATCTTGGGTGTGTATTTATTTTTGACACACATTGAAATGTAAATGTATTCTCTAATGAATTGCCATAATGAATATCCCACTTTGGTCTAGTAAACTTTGGTGTCTCCATTTCAGAAAACACTAGAGTATTATTGTTTTTGTCTAAAACTTTAAAATTATATAGCTTAATTATTAAATATTTCTCCAGTTTACTCGTATGAATTTTCTTTATTTTGTAGGCTACATGGCCATTTTCATCATAAACATTTATTGGATTTGTACTTAAGACTAAAAAGTTGCGTCTGTACTTATAAGTTGCCACCAGTTTGCACTCCTTAATCTCTTTTTATTTTCTGCTCATCGTACTACTGACTACATATTATTTTTACCTCATATTCGCCGTATGTCTTAATACCGCTCTCCTTCAATTCAATAAGAAGACTAGAAGTGATGCAAATAATACAAATAAGAAAGCAACTATGCTAATCCAGCCCGTCACTTTTCGTTCTTTCTGAAATTGTTCTATTCCTATTACTAACACCATTAAACTTAGGGAAAACAGCATATATGATTGGAATTCAAAATTCTTAGTAATCAAGCCATATCCTGCAAAAGAAGCAGCGATTACCGCAAAAATGACTCTTAAAATAATGAACAAATATATACACCCCTTTAAAGCTTATTTGAGCTTAGTTGAACAATAAAAAGCTAGTAGAAAAACTCCAAATAAAAGCAATAATCGTTATTAATATAAGTTTCGTTTTATCATTGTTAATATTAAAATAATGAAGGGTAGTCTTTCTAAATAGATAAAAAGGAATGAATAGCCCAATGATAATAGTAAGAATCATAACAGGAGAAAGCATATTAGAGATATCTACCTCTATACCTTCAAACTGTCGAGGTACAATATAAAGATAATTGATGGTCGAAATAACGGTGTTGAATAGCACTTGAATATAATAGATATTTGTTAGCCACCAACCCCATTGTTTGGCTTTCCACAATCCGAATGAAGCTAATAAAATCAATGTCAATAAACTAATGTTCATCAAAAATGCAGTTAGGTGAAATGTCCATACAAACTGATTATATAAAATAAAAACCGATGCTATAACTGCTTGAGTAATTGCAATAATACTTATTAGGATAGGTCGATTTTTCAATTTGTTCCCTCCTTATATCTACTTTCTTCAACAAAGTCTTAATCCTTAATTAAACAATTGTTTTCATATACATCGAATCGTAATAAAAGATATTTACAAACTTTAAACTCAAGTTTTCTTAATAAGGTTTAAAAGAGCCTTTTAGCTTTTTTCTATATTGCTCTAATTTCTTAATCCTTTTAAATGTCATAATAGAACTAATAGTTGTTATTATAAGCATTAATTCATGTTCTTCTCCTCGATTATCGATTATATTGTGGATTTGGGATTGTTCGTCCATAGCTGTTATCTCCCCTCCCTATACAAAACGGCTAGTTGGGTTATTTCTTTTTTGCCTTATTTGTTTGGATATACTTTTGTGTTAATAACCCTGCATTGTAAACAGCTATGATCATAATAAAATAAAATAGAATATCGATAAATCCGCTCAACTCAGTTACGTTAACAAAAATATGAAAAACAAATAAAACGGCTGTGATTATAGTAATAATGAATTGTCCTTTAACTGACTTAAACATAGTAACCCTACCTTTGTGGTTTTTTCACTTCAATAGAAACATATTTTTATGCAATTTAGCAATTATACTTTTTTAATAGAGAATCAGATTACTTTGTTATTCAACTTTAACAGAAAGACTTGAGCATAATAAAAGTTGGTAAGAATTAAAAGTTCCTATTAAAACTCTTAATAGTCCAATAAAGTTCATTCCTCCCACTAAATTTAGTATTTTGCGCGTTAGCGGTACAAGAGCAGTGTCAGTTTGTTGAATTAACACTTACGTTTGTTAAATGAGAAATTCAAGGACTCAGATTTTCATTTTGTTTTCATATATCTTCAGTGCTTTATAATATATGTCTTTATCTATTCCAAATAACTTTGTTACCCAATATTCTACTTCTCCCTTGTTTAATACTTTCTCCGTTTTCCCTGTTTGAAAGTGTTGTTTTAAAACATTCTTCTTCAAAGAAGTAGGTACACCATTAATATATCCAAAAATTTGTATCTCTCTAAGTACAGGAGATGTATCCCAATTATTAGAGTTTTTTATTATTGGCTCCATGTCTTGCAAAATAATAGGATTCGGATTTAACGTTTTGGTAGGTCCTGGCGTTCTTATTATTTTTATACCATCATTGGTAACAGAGTAATCAAATATTTCTCTTTCGTCTTTGACTTTAAAGCTTTCAAACATAGGATACGCTTGAAATAAAGGCGCACAATATCCAACATCAACATAATAAGGCTCGTCAAGTTCTACTCTCAGGCAAATGTGACCTGGATCCATGTATACGTAATAAACGGGAAAGCCTAGTTCGGTTAATAACCAATGGAGCCCGACCGAATGTGTCCAACACGTTCCACCCATTCCTTTATTTATTACACGTTCAAAATAAATATCGACTGAAGGTAAAAATTGGCCCGTTTGATCTCCATTTTGCCAATCAATCACCTTTGTCAGTGTTTCCCATTTAATTTTCTCTTGATGATTTTTAACTATTTTATTTAGGAATGATAGATTTGGATGTTCTTTTTTTACAGAAAGAAATTTTAATACTTTATTACATAATTTGTCGTTTTCCATAAAATCTATCTCCTCATTTATAGGATCCAATATGTCAGCAACTAGACTAAAAAGTTCGTTAATAGATTTCACAATTAGCGCTCATATGAACTCCCGTAGCTTCTTGAATTATTCTTTTCTCGTTTGTTTATGTTTATTTCTTCAACCGCTAAGAATATAGATTCTAAAAAAATTTTTCCCTATTTATTTATTATCACTTGGGCTATTTGTTTCTCACCATTTTTCTCAAATATCTTATATGTCTGCATTCCTAATTTTTCTGCAACCTTCTGTGATGATATATTTTCAAGTGTTGTATATGAAAATAACTTGGGGTAATTCAAAAGATCAAATGCATAATCCATACAGGCAAATGCTGCTTCTGTTGCATAGCCTTTATTCCAATGCTCCTTTATAATATGATAACCAATCTCTGGTACTATTTCATTTTCTATTGCTTGCATTGTAATGCCACAGTCTCCAATAAATTTTTCCCCATCTTTTAGAATAACGGCCCATAAACCATGGTTATATTTATTATAATTATCAATATTCCATTGAATCCATTGTTCCACTTTCTCCTGATCAAATGGCTCAGCATAGTATTGCATAGATTCTGGGTCTGAAAGAACTTTAGATAACGCTTGTATATCTTCCATTACTAGTTCCCTAAGATAAAGCCTCTCTGTTTCTATTATTTTCTTCATGATATCTACACTCTCCAAATACTATTTTGACCCTATTCTTGCATCTCCCCGTTAACAACGGTTAACGAAAGCTTACCCGTTTGTTGAAGTGCATCATTCAGTAGTATTAGTAGTTCACCTTACCAACCACGGTACAATAACCTAACCAAACTAAAAATGTTATATTGCTTCTTTTATTACAACACCTCAATTTATTTTTCTTGGTGCTTTTCAAGCATTTCCTTTAAATAATCTTCAGATTTACCTTTCGGAATACTGAGACTTTCCCATTCACTATCTTTTAGTTGTTTTCCAATATAAACAATTTGACCAACATGATAGGCGTAATGTGCCATTTGCCTTTCAATCGCTTCTAAAACGAAATGACTTTCTCCACGTATGGTAATTTTTTTTAATAAATCTTGTTCTTTTAAATCCGTTAATGTATCAATTAGAACATTCCAACCTTTTTCCCAAACAGTGATTAATTCGGCTTTTGTAGCTATATCATCTATAAATTCCTCATCACGATTTCTATCATTTTTTTCCCCATCAGAAGTTAAAAAGTCACTCCACCTTGAAGTCATATTTCCACTTAAATGCTTAACTATTATTGCTACGCTGTTGGATTGGCTATTATAATTCCAATGTATTTCCTCTTCAGATAGTTGGTTTAATGTCTTATCTCCTAGGATTTTTACACTTTTAAATCTTTCTAATACAATCCTCAAATACTCGTTTCCAACATCCATTTGAATCCCCCTTTAAACGGCTAATGAATCAAATTAAAAACTAAGAATTTATTAAAATCTTCTTCCTGGCTGCTTCTTTATCGCAGGAAGCGACTGTTGTACAAAAACCGAAACCCCTTTATTAGAATTCCGAAGATAAGCTTTATTTGATGTAGGAAAAAATAGTATCGATAATCATGTCATCGATTACTCAAATTCTAAATATTGCATGCTAAAGTCGTCTCCAACGAAGTTCATTTCTCCTGAGAAAGCATGAATTTCCCAGTCCCCATCCTCACTTTCATCAAAAACATACTCTCTTTTCCAACCTTCTAATTCATTGTCATCACCAGTATATTCCTGCTTTATCATTAGGCGGGTTTCATTAAAAAATTCATTCTCGTAATAACTTTTATAGATAACAGCATCTGTTATGGCTATTCCTTTATGGAAAACAGTTGGATATAACGTTTCTTGAATCAAATAGGTACCTGTTTCTGTTTCATTCTCTGAACCCAGTATAATAAACATCTCTAAAAAACTTTGGGCGTGTTGTCCAAACTGTTCTGTAAATGCTTCTTCATATTCGTCATACTCTTTTTTAGTTACTGTCTCCTTCATTGCTAGCTCAATAATCAGCTCTTCTTTTTCCTTAATCATCTCTGTTGCAGTATTAATATCAAAATCTATATTTTCTTCCATAATAGGCTTTATTTCTTCAGATGTTGCACATCCAGTCAAAATAACAGTAGTAAAAATAAGCAGAAATACTAACTGTCGCATTTTTTTCACCTCACTATTATATTTTTTAATGCTGCGCTAGTTGAAGCGGATTCTACTATATGTATTGAAGGTGTATATTAAATTATCCATATACACCGGCTTGTGCATATGGATAATCTGTAAAGATGTCTGTTGATTGATTAGTTTTATTTTGGAAAAATGAAGTTTTTCATTGGCTACAATTCGAGTCACAGTTTTCAAAACATTATTGCGTTTTTTCGCTAGGACCGAAGTTAAGATCTACTTTTTTTAAGAGCGGGTCGATATGTTTTTATGAAATTTGCGATATAGATCCACTATCGAATTAATAGCATAGCCGAATACGACTGCGCTCACTAGTATTGTGGTAAGCTTAAGCTTACTATGCCAATCAAATATGAGTAAAACGAACAGGACAGCTAAGGCATATAAAGTAGTTTTCAACACAACATGCATGTTTATCACGCTCCTAATTTATCGATATTAGTTTGTTATTCATCCAACTTTTTGTTGTTCACGTCGGGTGGCAATTACTTCTCAGTTTTCCAATAGGCCAGAATAAATAAAACAATTAAAATGACTGCTAGTATTATTAGTTCTGACCCTATCAATCTAGTAATGTTACGAGATTAGCCAAAAATGTTTATACAAATATGAGAGATTTAGTCAATTTGTGAATAGTGGTACAATAAAAAGCCCCGTGAGGATGCCTAATAAAAATAATATTATATAGTAGATTTTAGAGCCTTTAGTCATGAGATGAACCTCCTATCATGTATCCTAGTATGTAGATTAACATATTTTTACACTTAATTGGAAAAGAATTGTAAAAATATTGTCTAGAAGTGTCAGAGTAAAGTGGATGAAGGTAAATTTCGTCTAAAAATAGTAGTTTGTAAAAATTGAATGGCCTGTTTCGATAAAGGATTTGAAATCACTAATAACTATTGGCCAATAATTTGTATTTCTGCCGAGCAAGTTTTCGTGTGTGAGTGTAGGCTTGACGAGCCGTTTTGCTGCCATTGTTTGTTCTAGTTTATATGTGATAAGAGACGGCGCAAGGTCATCATCTACATCGTTCCAATGGTATGTTATTAATTTGAAAGGCTCGATATCTACTATTTTCCCTCTGCCATCTAACTGTCCATTGCTCATCTAAGACTCTACAACAGCATCAGGCTTCCAATCAGAATTTAACTCTCTCGCCCCAACACTTTGTTTTGTTAAATCTCCATTTGTGAGCGTTTCCCATAGCTGCTCTGGCCTAGTCTCGATATATACTTCATACAAGTAAGGACCATTAGCCATGTTTGACCGATCCTTTATGCAAATTGTCTTATTAGTTAAATTCTAACATTTACTATCCATTTATATTGTTATAGTTGGTAGTTCTTTTACATTTTTTAGTTATTCGTGCGTAACTCGGGGGAAGTCATGCCGAACTCGGACAGAATTGTGCGTAACTTTGGGGAAATCATACCGAACTTTGATCGAATCATCCATAACTCTGTTCTTGATCATACACACCCCCACCCGCGTCATGCAATTTGGCTAACGAGATCCGCCACGCGTCATGCAATTTGGCAAATGAGGTCCGTCCCTATTAGCCTAGTTGTTCGGGTGGGAGTGGTTTGCTGAATAGGTAGCCTTGGGCTTTGACGCAGTCTTGGTTGGCTAGGAATGTTGCTTGTTCTTCGTATTCGACTCCTTCGGCGATGGTGTTGAGGTGAAGGTTGTTGCCTAGGTCGATGATTGTTTTTACAATGGCTGCTTTGCTGTCGTTTGTGATCATGTCACGGATGAAGCTGCGATCTATTTTTAGTGTGTCAATTGGTAGTTGATCGATGGCGTTTAAGGATGAGTAGCCTGTTCCAAAGTCGTCAATGGCTACTTTGATCCCCATTTCTTTCACTTGGTGCACTTTATCTATTGTGTCGATAAAGTGGTGCATCATCGATTCTGTGATTTCTAGTTCGAGATATTTTGGGTCGAGATTTGTTTCGTCTAGTGCTGCTTTAATGTTTTCTACGAAATTCTTGTCTCTAAATTGCCATGGTGAGACGTTGACTGCGACGGGAATGTAAAAGCTGCCGTTTTGCTGCCATTGTTTGTTTTGTCTGCATGCTTCTTTGATTAGCCATTTCCCTATGTGATTAATATAGCCGGTTTCTTCGGCAATTGGTATAAAATCCATTGGCGGTATGAGCCCTAGTTTTGGGTGTTGCCAACGGATAAGGGCTTCAAGTCCAACGAGATCACCTGACTTTAAGTCTACTTGTGGCTGATAGTAGAGTAAAAACTCCTCGTTTTTCAATGCTTTCCTTAGATCATTTTCTATAATATATTTTTTACTTAAGAGGTTGGTTGGCTCTGGCGTGTAGAATTGATAATTGTTTCCGCCATTTTCTTTTGCGACATACATTGCAGTGTCGGCGTGCTTTATAATATCATCCTTCGTTTGCCCGTCCTTTGGATAAACACTTATACCAATACTTGGTGACGTGAAAAATTCTTTGCTATTAATGATAAATGGATTCGCCATATCCTTGAGAATTTTTTTTGCTATGTTCGATACTTTTTCTATCGAAGCGTCCTTTGATAATATTAAAAACTCGTCTCCTCCTAATCGTCCTACAGTACAGTTTTCACATACGTGCTGTTGTAGTCTTATTGCGGTTTGGATGAGTAATTGATCACCTATTTGGTGTCCCATCGTATCATTTAATATTTTGAAGCGGTCCAGATCCATAAACATGAGTGCCAGTGACTGGTCGTTTTCGTCGCACGTGACGATCTCTTGCTCTAAAAGCTGTTCGATATGATAGCGGTTCGGCAATCCTGTTAATATGTCGTGGTTGGCTCGATATTCAACTTCCTTCCTTGATTGATTGAAGTTATGAACCATTTCGTTAAAGCGTACAATTAAGTTTTTCATTTCGGGATAGTCTTTGACGTTGACGTCGAGCGTTTTTGTGTAGTTTCCTTCGGCTACCTTGTCTACAGCATCATACAAGTTTACGAATGGTTCCAGTGTTTTTCTCGCATAAATGTAAGTAAAGAAGGTGATTGAAACGATAACAAACAGTGCCATATTCCAGATCGAGCTGCGGAAATCACGTAGTTGATCATAAATACTTGATTCAGGAATTTGCGCAATGATTCCCCATTCTAGCTCTGGGATGTACTGATACGACGCATAATACGCATTCCCTTCGCTGTTAATTGTATGTTCATATCCTGATTGTTTGTTCATTATTTTTTCAACAATAGGTCGATCACTAATATTCTTTCCTACTCTTTCTCGCAGTGCATGTGCTAATACATCTCCATTTTGATCAACAACCGCTGAATATCCACCAGACCCTAAATTTTTCTGGTTAAGAAGGGCATCTAACACTAAGTTTTCTTGGGTAAAGCTTCCTAAATAAATATAGTGATGAATCTCGTTACTTCCATTGTATAGCGGTACTGTCGTGCCAATAATCGGACTTTCCACGCCCGTTATGAAATCCGAACTGACTGTTACTTCTGTTCTTTGAACTAAACGTTCTATTTGCTCCGTCAAATCTCTGTCGTATTCATACGGATAACTAAAGCCAACTGCTCCCTCTGGGGTGATGACGACCCCTAAATCGACCAAAGGTGAAATAGAAACAATCCGTCTTACTTTCTCATTGATGCCACTTAAGTTTTCTTCCGTAACGATCTGCTGAATGCTGTCTCCAGTGATGGTATATTGCTCGATCATCGCCGACAAGACTTTTGCTGTATGGTTAACTTCCGCATCTGTCACCTCTTGAAAGTGTGCGCGAGATATTTCAGGTAAGTTTCTCTCAGCAATGAAAAATATCGCTGCTAGTAGAAAAATAAATATCGCTACTACTAAAATGTATATCCTCCAAAACGTAAATGATTTTAATACGTACATCGCTTACAACTCCAATTATGTATGTCTAGGTGAGGGACTTTTGTACACCAATATTATCTTCAAAGTGTCGGTCAATATGCTGATATGGAGATTATTTTATATTTTGCTGTGATGGGTGGGAAGTATTAATCAGGGGCGAATGAGGTCCGTCCCTGTTAGTACTCCGGATTTACCAGTTGGTTTCCAAATTACGCGTAACTCGGGTGGAATCGCTCGTAACTTTGATCAAATCGCGCATAACTCGGGCGGAATCGCGTGTAACTTGGATGAAATCGCTCGTAACTATGGCCGAATCGCGCGTAACTTTGATCAAATCGCGTGTAACTCCGTTCTAATCACGCGCAAGTCCATCTCTATCGAGTTTTGCATTTCGGCTAACGAGGTCCGTCCCTGTTAGCACTCCGGATTTACCAGTTAGATTCCAAATTTCACGTAACTTTGATCAAATCGCTCGTAACTCGAGCGGAATCGCGCATAACTTTGATCAAATCGCGTGTAACTCCGTTCTAATCAAGCGCAAGTCATCTCTATCGAGTTTTGCATTTCGGCTAACGAGGTCCGTCCCTGTTAGCACTCCGGATTTACCAGTTAGATTCCAAATTGCACGTAACTTTGATCAAATCGCTCGTAACTCGGGCCGAATTGCGCGTAACTTTGATCAAATCGCGTGTAACTCCGTTCTAATCAAGCGCATCGTGTCTTCCATTTCGGCTAACGAGATCCGTCCCTGTTAACCGGTACATATTTTTCTATAGAATTGAAAAATATATTATTAGTAGTCATGTTAGGAGGCTAAAATGTTATATGTCACGATCGTTACGATACTTCTAGCGATATTCGTTTGGTTTTTACCAAAGAGGTTAAGGCGCAACGATGTGCTTGTTATTTGGATTACTGTGTCCTATGTTGAAATTGTTGCTGATCTTATTTTAGGACTGCTATTGGATTTGTATTATTTCGCTGGGGAAAATGAGGTAAGTGCTGAAGCGCTCGGCATCAAGCTTATTATGGCTCCACTATTTGGCATCATTTTTCTTCATTATATGCCTAAGGATTTTAGACGCTTTATCCCGTACTGGTTGTTTTGGGCAGTGTTTTCTACGTTTTTTGAATGGACAACTAGTGTTTTTCACTACTTGACCTACACAGGCTGGACGCCATTTTATTCGTTCATTTTCTTCTTAATTATCATTCCTCTCTTTCGCGTTTATTATTTGTATATTAAGCATTAAGAAAGGTGAACTCTAAAGTTTGAGTCCACCTTACTAGATTCTTTAAATTAATATTGGTGCGGTGACATGCGTGTATCGAGAAGTGCACTACTAATTTGGTGGGGAAAAGGCTAACGAGGTCCGTCCCTGTTAGCCATGCTAATGAGGTCCGTCCCCGTTAGCCTTTGTTAGGGCGTCGTAGTTGATAATTTGTGAGCTTTTTATATATTCAGCTGTGCCGCGGTTAAAGCCGATGAGGACAATTTCTTCGTCTGATTCGCCTTTTGTAAATTCGAAGGTGAGAATGTCATCTCCGCTGTAGACGAACATAAATCTAGGGTAATCATTCGTCTCATCGTAATAAAATGCAAGTTCGTACTCCTTATACAATTCATAAATGTCCGTTAGCTTGTCGCGGCGTTGTACTCCCTCTTTCGTAATATCGTTTCCATGTGGCATTGCATACGCATACGAAAGGCCAACGAGCGTGTCTGTTTCATCATATTGAAACGATACAGGGAAATAGTAATATGGATCAAAATAAATTTCAGGTTCGCCAAACATTGCAACGATATAGTCCCTTTCAACACCTAATGGAACTTCCATTGCTTTTTCCATCGTTTCTGCATATCTTTTTTGCCTATCCTCATATTCAGGTTCTTCTTCGTCAAGCCGCTCCGTCTCTGGCTCTTGTTCCTGTTCGTCTTCTTCATCTTTTTCTTCCACAGGAGGTAAAAGCTCTTCTGATATATCTTTAGATTCCTCTACTGTCGGAGCTGATTGCTCTACGTTTGTATAAAAGTGAAAAAACCATGTCCCAATACCAATGATCATGGTTAACAGGATAATTGTTAGTATTTTATTGAATGTCGTCATGTTTTCCCTCACTTCAAAAAGCATTGAATTTCATTATACATAGTATACGTTGCTTATCAAAAACATAGAATCGATATATTTCATAACATTTTTATACATATTTGGTTTAATAATGCTCATTATACCACTGAAGGATGGAGGTGATAAGATGACAAATCCACTAGATTCTATATGGACTAAGCTACAGGCAATGATAGAGGAAGATGAAGATGCACCGCTTCACGTAGGGGAAGCGATGCTCTCATGGACTTACTTGACAGCAATGAAAGATTTGCAACGCTATGAGGAAATAGGTTTGAATACAACGACCGATAACGAAGTGAAAGATATTCTTCAGGATGCATATAAGCTTTGTGAATCGCAGACAAAACAATTAGAAGATTTATTGACGAAGGAAGGGGTTCCGCTCCCTGATAACGCTCCTCAAAAGCCGAAATCGTCTCCGGATGACGTCCCTCCTGGAGTAAAAGGCACTGATAATGAAATTACAAACGGTCTATCGGTAAAAATTGCTGCCGCCATTGTCGAGTGTGCGTCTGGACAATCCCAAGCAATCCGCAACGATATCGGGAAAATGTGGTTTGAATTTCAAACTGAGCTTCTTACGTTTGGAATGAAGCTAAAAGGATTAATGAAAAAAAGAGGTTGGTTAAAGGTGCCACCGTACTATATTCCGCCAGGTAAAATTAATTAGACTCGTTCCAGTCTTTTCGGGCTCCCTCCCTCAATCGGATGGAGCTTTTTTTATTTTCTTTACATATATTTGGTTTTATTAGGCAAAACTATTTTTGGTGATGTGACATGTTGAAGAAACTACATATTGTTTTTCTACTCGCTTTCATGGTTGGCGCTCTTCCAATGGAAGCATCAGCAGAAGACAAAAATATCGCAAGAGAGTTTATGATATCCTTCATTGAAGGAAAAGAAGAAAGCCCGTATGATACCTATCTCGCTGACGGCGTAGTCGTACCAGAGATTCGTGAGCATACACGGGTGAAAGGCTATTCTTCACTATCCTCCCCTTTGAAAAATACAAAGGTTGTCATAGGATATTTTGAGGATGACTTAGCCGACGATCGAATGGCTTTCATTTGGGAATTAACTGTCGAAGACGACAAAATAACGAACATTCGTGTTGTCCACGACGGCTCTAACCCGATGATCAACGAGGAAAAAACGGTAAAGGAATACGAAGAGCTGAACGGGACTAGCATTCTAGTCCCTTCCGATCTTCCTTTCACCATCACGCACGTAGACGGCGCCGTAAACGACGATCAATTAGAAATCACCTACAAAAATGGCCTTCTAAATGATCTCCTTTCCATCAACGTCGGCCCAAAAACGTACGATATTGATAACTACAGTGGCGACGGTTACGAAAGCCTCCACCTTTCCGACGGAACAAAGGTACTGTTCTATTCAGGCGAAGCCGCCTCCGAACAGCAGCTCATCTTCCAAAAAAGCAACCTACAATACACCATTCGCTTGAATACCCATTCAAGCGAAACATACGACATCATCAAAGTCGTCGAATCAATGTAAAGGCGAATGGGGACGGTTCTCATTCGCCTTTTTGGCGTTGGGTTGGTGGAGTTTTGCATGATTCGGTGGACGTTCCGCATGATTTGGTCTGAGTTATGTATAATTTTCATTGAGTTACGCTCTATCTAAGTTTTGTGTGATTTGAGCGAAGTTTCGCAAAGTTTACTGGATATGTGGTAAATGAGCTATCCAGGGTTGCTGCGGAGGAGGGGCTTTCATTTTTTTGTGCAATCATTTGGTTGCGCCCTACTTTTTAGTCACTTACATACCCCAATCTTTCTTCCAGCTGTCAGGTATATACATCCCTTTTTGCTTTAGGGCGACGTAGTATTGGCCTTGATGAATGCCTTCGTGTTGTATCGCAGTCGCAAGTAATTCCGCAATAGATAATTCTTCTTCTGCCATTTTGATGTGCGTCCCTTCAGTACTCAAAAATGCAGTTGCTAGCTCCTCCATACTTTTTTCAAGCGCTTCCTTTATGTTTTCACTAGACGGTAGTTCACCTGGGAATTGCACTACTCCTGTTTCGAGTCCATTCCGGTAAACATTTCTTACGCGTATAATATGGATAAACAATTTTCTCAGCGTACCGAGTTCACGTATTAGTGGAGTGTCCCAGCTGCTTTCCGGAATCTCTTTTGCTAAGGCATTTGTCATTTTCGCTGCGTATATAAAACCTTTTACATCCACTTCTACCATACTCCTTTTCTAATTTTGCAATAAAAACTGGCGCTCAATTCCAGCAAAGTGTAACTATAATAGATTTTTAACCATGATTAAACAGGGGTTTTCTTCTCCCCAGATTTCCTTGATTTCTTCTAATGGAATAAAGCCATTTTTAGCATAAAATCGTCTCGTTTTTTGGTAGTTTTTATCTGGGTGTGAGTCACTTAACGTTTTTACCATAAAGAATTTAACATCGTTTTTTACTAAATGCTCCTCAGCAACCTTCAATAGCTTTGTTCCCCAGCCACAGCCGTGGTAATTCTTTGAAATACCCATCGCATATATTTCTGAGGTGAACGTATTGTTAGCTTTGATGCTGATAAAACCAACAGGTTGATTTAAGTCGTACAGTGCGTAAAAATCGGTGCCGTTTACACCGTTAACATAATTGGTGATTGCTTCCTCGATGCCGAACCATTCTGGAAGCTCCCTTAAAATGTTGTTAGTAATTTTTGATTTATCTTGATCGAGTGAGACTTGTCTTATTTCTTGCAAATCGATTCCTCCATTTTTTTCGAATGTAATGTTTATTATCTCTATAACTACTTGTAAGGATAACAGGGACGGTTCTCACTTGCCAGTTTGATAGTTTTTTATGATTTGATCATGGTTATGTGCGATTTCTTTCAAGTTACACGCGATTTTGATCGAGTTACGCGCGATTTCACACGAGTTTGAAGCGATTTGGAAGCCAACTGGAAAAACACTTCAATTATGCAAACAGGGACGGTTCTCTATCGCCAGTTTGATAGTTTTTTATGATTTGGTCATAGTTATGTGCGATTTCTTTCAAGTTACACGCGATTTTGATCGAGTTACGCGCGATTTCACACGAGTTTGAAGCGATTTGGAAACCAACTGAAAAAAACACTTCAATTATGCTAACAGGGACGGTTCTCACTTGCCAGTTTGATAGTTTTTTTATGATTTGGTCAAAGTTATGTGCGATTTCTTTCAAGTTACACGCGATTTTAATCGAGTTACGCGCGATTTCACACGAGTTTGAAGCGATTTGGAAACCAACTGGAAAAATACTTCAATTAGGCTAACAGGGACGGTTCTCACTTGCCAGTTTGATAGTTTTTTATGATTTGGTCATAGTTATGTGCGATTTCTTTCAAGTTACACGCGATTTTGATAAAGTTACGCGCGATTTCACACAAGTTTGAAGCGATTTGGAAGCCAACTGGAAAAATACTTCGATTAGGCTAACAGGGACGGTTCTCACTTGCCAGTTTGATAGTTTTTTTATGATTTGGTCATGGTTATGTGCGATTTCTTTCAAGTTACACGCGATTTTGATAAAGTTACGCGCGATTTCACACGAGTTCGAAGCGATTTGGAAACCAACTGGAAAAACACTTCAATTAGGCTAACAGGGACGGTTCTCACTTGCCAGTTTGATAGTTTTTTTATGTTTGTTGTAGAGTGCCTTTATGCTTTTCCTATCATCTTTGAGATGGTTCTGTTATGCTTCTGCAACCATTTTTAACTTGTGTATGTTATGTTTTTGCAACCATTTTAACTTGTGTATGTTATGCTTTTGCAACCAACTTGTTAATGCTAAGCTTTTGCGACCATTTTTAAGATGTGTTGTTTTTGTTGTGTCGTGACGTATGCTCTTTTTCCAAAGACGTCGTAGTTGTTTTGTCGTATTGATGTTAGGATTGCTTTATAATAGTAGGCTGATAGTGTTACTGGTAGCCTCGAGAATTGTGGATACAGCTCGATATTGGCTAATCCTTTTTCATAGTTTTGCTCAGCGATGTTGGATAGTTCTTCGCACATGCGAACAAAGGCTGGGTTCACTTCTTTGTTTGCTAGCATCGTATCTGTATAGTTATGTTTATCACGGAGGTCTTTCGGGATGTAAATGCGATCTCGATCTAAATCCTCTCCTATGTCGCGCAGTATATTTGTTATTTGCATAGCGAGTCCTAAACTAATTGCACTTGGGCGAAGCTGCTCTTTGTTTTCTGGAGATAGGATTGGTAGGAGCATGAGTCCAACGGTGCTCGCAACGTAATATGCGTACTGCTCCAGTTCTTCCATCGTATTGTATCTCGATTTATATAAGTCCATTTCTTGCCCCTTCACCATATCGAGGAATGGCTGGATGTCAAAATCAAATTTTGAAAAGGTATCGTTTAACGCTATCCATAAATAATCACTTTCATCGATGGTGCCGTTTCTAAACTGTTCGAAGTTCGTTTTAAAGTCATTTAGCTCTGTAACAGGGTTAGTCCCTTCATCTACGATATCATCTACAGTACGGCAAAAGGCATAGATGGCCCATACAGCTTGCCGTTTCTCGAGAGGCAATAATTGAAATGCTTTAGAAAACGACTTTGAATGATGCTCCATTACTTGCTGGCACATTTTATACGCAACACTTATTTCCATTGTACTTGCCCTCCTCATCTATGAATCCTCTTTGTCATTCTTCTCGTTCGAATTCAAATATGGACAGTTTTTTTCCTTGCGTTATCGATCAGTAATTTCGTTGTGATTCTTGCGGATTCAAAGATTGTTGGAAGTCCGCTTCCTGGATGGGTTCCGCCACCGACGAGCCACAGCCCCTTAATTTCTTTTACTTGATTATGCGGTCGGAGGTACATCATTTGCTTTAAGTTGTGGGCAAGATTAAAGGTTGCACCACGAAAAACGTGTTTCTCCCGTTCCCAGTCTAGTGGGGTAAGTATTTTTTCGACTTCGATATTGCTTCGCAAATCCGTTAGGCCTGTTCTTTTTTCAACCTGATCCCAAATTAAATTTCTAAAACTCTCTTTTTCCGTATCCCAAGAAATGCCACTCGTATTATTCGGCACAGGTGCTAATATATAGAGTGCAGATTTGCCAGCTGGCGCTAATGTTGGATCGGTAACAGTCGCATTTTGAATGTATATAGATGGGTCTTCTGAAACTGTCATCGTTTCTGTTATTTGTTCTACATTTTTCTTATAATCCTCTGAGAACAAAATCGTGTGGTGATCTAGGTTGACAGGTTGATTCACTCCTGCGTAGATCATGAATGTAGAACAGGAATAGTCTTTTTTCTCTAGCTTGATGTTTTTATATGCTTTTCTTTTATTGTCATCGATCAGTGATGTCATGCCATACGCAACGTCTGCATTCATTACAACGTCATCAGCGTGGATTAGTTCACCGTTCGATAGCGCTACACCTCGAGTGTGTTGATTTTCCACCATTATTTTTTCTACGCTTGTTCCTGTATGTATTTCTCCTCCATACTCTTTTACTACGTTTGCCATCGCCTTCGTTAATGCATTCAAGCCACCGATTGGGTGAAAAATACCATACTCATATTCCATGAATGATAATATGCTAAATGCACCGGACATTTCCACGGAGACATTCCTAAATATTTTGATTGAAAGGTAAAGGAAAGTAACAGTCTTTCGTCATCAAAATATTGAGATAGCACATCGTATAAGCTTTTTCCTAAATCTAACGATGGAAGCGCACGTAGACTTTTTAAACGAACGTAATCGAAAATGGAATCATGCTTATTTTGCAGAATTGGCATTAACATGCTCATCTTTTTTCTCGTATCATCCATAAATCTTTCATATTGAGCGCCGTAGCCCGGGAAAAGGCTTTCAATTGTATTGACCATGTTCCGCTTATCTTTCGTTGCCTTTATCTTCAAGTCGTTAAAAGCGAGTGTATACATCGGATTGAGTTCCTTTAGTGTTACATAATCATGAAGGTTTCGATTAGCAGCTTGAAAGATTTCCTCTAGTATGTGAGGCATACTAAAAAATGTTGGTCCTAGATCAAAGGAATAGTCACCTAAGGAAAACGATGATGTTCTGCCTCCGATATAATCCTGTTTTTCAAAGACTTGTACTTTGTATCCTTTTGCCGCGAGGAGCATTGCTGCCGCTAATCCTCCAGGGCCTGCGCCGATGACAATCACTTTGTTTTCTTTCATTACCGTTCTCCCTTCATCTATCGTGCCATTTCCCTATTGATATGTTCCCCACTCATATGTATACAAATTATATACAAAAACGAATTGGAAGTGTTAGTATTTTGCTTTATCAATTTACCATGTTACATTTTCACCAAATGCATCAGAACCCCTATTACTGTAAGTGTTAACTTACTTACTAGCCTCTGTTTTTTTCACTAAATATTGCACCATTTTCTTCCATAAAGTCGTATCACTACACATTTTAAGTGTATCGTTGTATAACTATTGTATAACATGATAGGATTTGGAGGGCTCTTCATGCCATATCAGCTCGATACAGTATTATTCCGTTTTTTCATTTTTTGGTACATATGTGGGGTTGTCCTATTAACCTTTGACCTTCTACCGATGTGGTTAGAATGGGCAAACGTCGTATTTTTGATTCTTGCCGGCCTGCTTGCGATGGTCTATTTTACTCGCGCTTTCCATTTTAAAAAAGGGTTGCTTATGATCGCGTTCGTTTTCGTTTTGTCTATGCTGATTGAAAGCTTTGGTGTTAAAACGGGACTATTTTTTGGTGATTATACATATGAATCTGATTTTGGTCCAAAGCTGCTTGGCGTACCAATTACAATTGGCTTCGCATGGGTAATGGTCATTGCCACTTCTCATACACTAGCTCGTCCTATTGCGAACATCGTTTCTCGCATGAAAGGAATTGCGTATGCTCTTTATGCAGCTTTTATCGCAACAGCGTTGGACTTTATTATTGATCCGGTGGCATTTCAAGTGAAGCAATATTGGATATGGCACGAACCGGGCTATTATTATGGCATTCCTGCTTCTAATTTTTACGGGTGGTTTATACTATCTTTTGTCATCCACTACTGCCTGTACACATTTTTCTTTAAAAATAACAAATGGACTTCGCAACAAACAGCTTGGGATTTACGAATGAGACTACTATATTTTCTTATGACCTTCATGTTTCTCATCGTTGCATTAGTAAACACGCTTTTTCTTGCAGCCGTTCTTTCTATTATTTTTCTATTGATCATATATCCTATTTATTACGTTACGAATAATAGGAGGGCTGTCGATGATAAAAGCAGAAAGAAGCGTATTGTTTGAACATATGTTTTCTGTGTATAACAAGCACCTTTTAAGGAAGCATTTTCATTGCATTTATTTAGCTAGACGTGGGGAAAAACGAGCTGGACCAGCAATCTATCTTGTTAACCATAGCTCGTGGTGGGATCCCCTCGTTTTGTTTTATTTAAACCATGCCGTTTTAAAGGAAAATGCTGTAGCGATGATGTCAGAGGATGGACTGACACGTTTTCCTTTTTTTCGAAAAATCGGGGCGTTTTCTGTTAATCGGCAAGCTAGAAAATCAATCATGACATCGTTGCAATACGCTTCTGAGCAATTAAAGGAAGGAAAAAGCGTATTTTTATTTCCACAAGGAGAGGAAGTACATATCGAAAAACGACCGCTCACTTTTTTTTCAGGAGCTGCCTATTTAGTAGAAAAGCAACCTAGCTTACCTGTTATTCCTATCAGTTTTTATCACTCGTTCTTTCATCATCAACTTGCTGAATGGTTCATTTCTATCGGTAAGCCCATTTCTATTCCACAACGAGCGACTAGGAAGGAAATAACCGCTTTGTTTGAGAAAAAGATGACATTCGAGCTTGATCATTTAAGAACGCTTGCAATGACGGAGCAGATTGACGATTTCCAGTTAATATTACATGGCAAAAGCGGGATTAGTGAGAAGCTTGAAAGTTGTAAACAACTGTTTAAAAGGAGGTAATTACGATGTTGGCATTATTTATCGTTATTCAGCTTGCCTTTCTAGTTTGGGTTCTGTTTAATAGTTTTTGTTTACCAAAGCTTCCGTCTTACTCCAGACGGTCTTCTTCTCCGCTTATATCTGTTCTCATACCGATGAGAAATGAAGAAAGAAATGTTGCTAAGGTCATCAATAACTTAAAAGCGTTAACGTATCAAAATTTTGAAGTGATCATCCTGGATGACCATTCAGAAGACGATACGAAACAGCTTCTTCAGCAAGCAATAGGCAGCGACAATCGTTTTAAAGTGATTGATGGGAAGCCGCTTCCTCAACGTTGGGTTGGAAAAGTTTTTGCTTGCCATCAGCTCGCTTTGGAGGCAAATGGCGATTACTTTCTTTTTCTTGATGCAGATGTTTCCATTCACGAAAATACGTTAGAGCGTACGTTACGCGCTTTTCACTTAGGGACTGGTCTTATTACCGGTTTCCCAAAGTATCCTGTTAAAAACTTCTTTAGTCACTTGCTCGTTCCTATGCAGCATTTTATTGTTCATTTTCACTTACCAATTTTCATCGCTAACAATACAAAGAGACCAGCTTTTACAGCAGCACATGGTGCTTTTATGATGTTTAAGCGAGATGCGTATGAAGCAATTAAGGGACATTATTCTGTGAAAAATTCGCTTGTCGAGGATATCCATATTGCTCGTGAAGTAAAAAAAACAGGCTATTACGTAAGACTGATGAATATTTCCGATTCTGTTTCTTGTTTCATGTATGAAAGTAACAAGGAAGTATGGGCAGGCTTCTCAAAAAATATTTTTCCTGGGTTAGGAAAAAGTAAAGCATTAGCCCTTTTGTTATCGACGTTTTATTTTGCTATATTTTTGCTTCCGTTTTTAATATTCATTGGTGGACTTTTTTCTAGTTCCCCATTTCTCAGTTCGATTCCTTTCCTTTTAGTACTCGCACAAAAGTGCATCGTCGACATATTTACAAAGCAAGCAAGTTGGAACTTTCTACTATTCCCGCTTTCTGTCATAGCAACAATACTCGTTTTGTTTTACTCTATGTTTTTACAGTTTTCTAAACGAGGATTTTCTTGGAAAGGACGTACATATTCATGAAAAAACACGCTGTTATTATCGGTGGTGGATTAGGTGGGCTAAGTGCAGCTATTAAACTACAAGCAACTGGTTGGCAAGTGACACTACTTGAAAAAAATAACGACGTTGGTGGAAAACTGCATGAAGTTGTTATCGGAAGTCATCATTTCGATTTTGGTCCAAATACGATTACAATGCCTCATGTTTTCCGTGAAGTTGTTCAAGACGCAGGTGAAAACCCTGATGACTATT
Source organism: Evansella cellulosilytica DSM 2522 (assembly GCF_000177235.2). Taxonomy (NCBI): domain Bacteria; kingdom Bacillati; phylum Bacillota; class Bacilli; order Caryophanales; family Bacillaceae; genus Evansella; species Evansella cellulosilytica. The sequence goes on from NC_014829.1 coordinate 4,310,938, forward strand.
TCACTTTTGAAAAACTTGATGTGCATACGAAAAATGTATTTGCTGATCGTAGTTCCTTTTATTTTTCTTCAGAAAAAGAAAGAATGAAAGAAGAGTTGTTAAAGCTCGATCCGTTTGCTGCAGATAAGTACGAGGATTATTTAATGGAAGTAGAAAACTTATATTCCCTTGCCCGACAACATTTCTTTCATCGCACTTTTTCTTCATGGAAGGATTACTTGTCGCTCCCTTTAGCGAAGGCAATGGCAAGGGTGAAGCCGTTAACGACGTTAGATGCTTTTCATCAGCAGTTTTTCAAAGATGCCCGTGTCCGTTATGCCTTTAATCGCTATGCGACGTATATAGGATCTTCCCCTTATACGACTCCGGCTACATTCGGTTTAATTGGGCACTTGGAATTAGTTGATGGGGTTTATTTTACTCGTGGTGGTAACCATCGCATTGCTCTCGGTTTTTTAAAGCTGGCAAAAAAATTAGGGGTCACTTTGCTCACGAATACAGAAGTAACGAAGCTGGAGGTTAAGGATCAGCGTATCGTTGCCGCCATTACTGACAAGGAACAGCGAATCACAGGAGATAAGTTTATTTTAAATGGTGATTTATTAACGCAGTTTCCAAGACTCGTCGATAAGCAGCACCGCCCTCACTTTTCTTTAAAGCACGTACAGCCATCGATCTCCGCATTCGTTATCATGGCAGCAATGAAAACAAGATTAGACTTACATCACCATCACGTCTTTTTCGGTGAAAACCCTAAAAGGGAATTCACTCAATTGTTTGACGACCAGAAATTCGGTGACGATCCAACAATCTATATTTGTACTTCCTCGAAAACAGACGAAACACTTTCTCCTGACGGGGATAATTTATTTATTTTAGTAAATGCCCCACCTCTTTCAGCAGATTTGAATGAGAAGAGAGAGCCTTCTTTTGTGATAAAAGAAAGAATCTATGACCAATTGGAAAAGCGTGGCTTGGCAATTCGCGACAATGTTGTCAACGATATAACGGTCGATCCAACAACGATCGCAGCTAAGTTCCATGCATTTCGCGGCTCCTTATATGGCATCGCATCAAATCGAAAACGCGATACTTTTCTAAGGCCATACAATGCTGCAAAAGATATTTCAAACCTTTATTTCGTCGGTGGCAGTACACACCCAGGCGGCGGCTCTCCTATGGTTGTGTTAAGCGGCAGCAACGTCGCGAGGAAAATCCTGAGCGGTTAATGGGCTAATGGGGACGGTTCTCATTGGCCAAGTTTGCTTGATTTGCTTGATTTGGTCAAAGTTACGGGCGATTTCTTTCAAGTTACGAGCGATTCCGATCGAGTTACGCGCGATTTCAACGGAGTTACACGCGATTTGGAAGCCAACTGGAAATCACCTTCTATCAGGCTAATGGGGACGGTTCTCATTGGCCAGGTTTGCTTGATTTGCTTGATTTGGTCAAAGTTACGTGCGATTTTTTTCAAGTTACGAGCGATTCCGATCGAGTTACGCGCGATTTCAACGGAGTTACACGCGATTTGGAAGCCAACTGGAAATCCCCTTCTATCAGGCTAATGGGGACGGTTCTCATTGGCCAGGTTTGCTTGATTTGCTTGATTTGGTCAAAGTTACGTGCGATTTCTTTCAAGTTACGAGCGATTCCGATCGAGTTACGCGCGATTTGGAAGCCAACTGGAAATCACCTTCGATTAGGCTAATGGAGACGGTTCTCATTGGCCTCGTTCGCCATTGGTGTGCACCATTCTCTATAAACATTGCACAAAGGGACTGAAAAAGGTAAGTATCTACCTATTCCAGTCCCCACGATTTTAATTTATGCAGTTCGTTTTTTTCTGTAGTATAGGCTAATGACTCCCATGATGGTGAGTACGGTGCCTAGTAACAGCATATTGTAGTTGTTCGTTGCTGTGCTTGGTAAGTTATCCGTGTCAGCGGCTACAGCATCGGTTAGCGCGTCTGCACCTGCTGCTTTCTCACCAGTCTTGTTTTCTCCACCTTTGCCTTCTGATCCAGCGGAATCATTTTCGACAGTAGCGTCACTACCTATTCCTGGCGTAGTGTCCGTAACTGGCGATTCGCTTCCACTTCCTGGAGTCGGCTCTAATCCTGGTGTTTCACTTCCGCTTCCTGGAGTCGTTTCCGATCCTGGGCTTTCGTTGTCCTCTACTGGCGGAGTTCCTTCGCCTGGCGTATCTACTTCTTCGCTTTGTACGATTTCGAAGATGGTAAATGTACTAAATTTATCAATGACAAATTGTAATCCTACTGGCGTACCGTTTTCGTCTACGACAACTTCGCCATTCACTACTCTTCTGTCGCCGTCAGTATGCTCGATGAAAATACGTAAGTTATCAATGTTTGTGTATTCTACATCGTCTAGAGGTAAAATGACGGTTGTTTCGTATCCTTTATAGTTTGTTTCGATTTCTCTCGGTGTACCTAATACAACAATTTCTTGTCCTGCTTCTAACTCAGCAATGACTAGTTCGTGGTTTTTCGTACGTTCTATTACGTCATTTCTTTCGTCGGTTTGGCGGACAGGGACGATACGGAAAAATAAGTCTTTGCCGTCTTGCTGCATTTTTTCGATTGTTTCTTTAGACAAGATAATCGAGCCTTGATCTGTCTTAATTGTTAATGAATCTTGTATTTTTTCTAAAACATCTAATGAAATCTCTACAGCAATTTCATCAGCGAGATTAGATGTGTCATCAGGAAGGTAAATCGTGATCGGTCCTGATGTTACTTGCGAAATAATCGCGTTGTCAATAATGAGCTTGTCGATTTTGTTCACGATTGTCGTATTCGAACTATCCAATAAGTTAATGCGTTGAATCGCTGGTGGCTTGTTTAAGTTAGAACCAACTTCAACAGTGACTTCTCGCTTTACTTCTTCAAATAACTTGTCACCGACTCTGTTGCTTTTGACAACTAATAAGAAGGTCTTCTCTAATTGCGCTACGCCATTTGTGAGGGTAGCTGTTAAGATTACTGACTCATCTCTCGTTTGTCGTTGTACTTCAGCATTTTCTCCTGAAACTGTGATAATGTCATTTTTGCTTGATTCCCAAGTAATGTTTGAACCGTAGTTTCCTTCAGCTAGCATAATGAATTTTGACGTGATGCTTTCCCAAGTGTCGCCTTCCGCGAAAGTGAAAGCTGTTTGCATCGATAATGCACGAGCATCTACTGTTAATTCAAGAAGTGTCGTTAGCCTTTGTTTTTCTTCATCACTTGTGACGTTTTGGATTGCCAATTCAATTACTTTATTTTCTGGCTGTTGGAACTTAGTTTCTGCATTAACTGGTTTGTCATGCTTTGCAACGTCATCGATTGCATTTTCTATCAATGCGATGTACGCCTGCTGCTTCTCTGTTTCTTCTTTATCTGATTGTTCAACTGCATCTACTAGCTGTTGCACTTGATCTTCGTCTACGAAGGAAAACGATGTTTTCGTTTCTAGCCATTTATTAACGAGATTCGTGTACAAGTGTGCTTTTCTGTCTTCACTAATGTCACTACTATCAATTTTTTGTTTCACTTCAAGCAATTGATCGATCGAATCGACGTTTGTGATATCAGTTTCTAGATCTTTAGTTGTCGTTTCCATATTTAATTCTAAGATAGCGGCTTCTAATAATGCCGTTGCCTCTTCAATCGTTTCTTTATTGAGAGGGTCCTGATGTAGTGCTTCTTGTAGTGTGTTTTTCGCTTCTTCTACTGCTTCATAAAGTTCGTCAGACGCTTCGCCACCTGATTTTTTATAGCGATCATGTGCTTTTTCTGCTTCGTCTAACGCGTCTTCTCCGGCTGCTTTCGCATTTTCTAGTTCCTTTTGTTCAGCGGCTTCTTCTAGTTTTTTCGTCGCGTCGTTTAACGCTTCTGTTGCTGCTTCAATCGCATCTTTCTCTACTGGTGTTGCTTGCAATGCATTGTTTAAGACTTCCTTCGCTGCTTCTACTACTTCGTACAGCTCATCAGATTCCTCTCCACCTGCATTGTAATAACGATCTTTAGCTTTCGTTGCTTCCTGTAATGCTTCTTCTCCAGCTGCTTTCGCATTTGCTAATTCCTTTGCTTCAGCGGCTTCCTCTAATTTTTTCGTCGCGTCGTTTAACGCTTCTGTTGCTGCTTCAATCGCTTCTTTCTCTGCTGGTGTTGCTTGTAATGCATTGTTTAAGACTTCCTTCGCTGCTTCTACTGCTTCGTACAGCTCATCAGATTCCTCGCCACCTGCATTGTAATAACGATCCTGCGCTTTTTCCGTTTTCTCTAACGCTTCTTCTCCGGCTGCTTTCGCATTTGCTAATTCCTTTGCTTCAACGGCTTCTTCTAGTTTTTTCGTTTCATCAATTAACGCTTCCGTTGCTGCTTCGATTGCATCTTTCTCTGCTGGATCAGCAAGTAGTACTTCTTTTAATGCTTCCTTCGCTGCTTCTACTGCTTCATAAAGATCGTCAGACGTTTCGCCACCTGCATTTTCATAACGGTCTTGGGCTTTTTCTGCTTCCTCTAATGCTTTTTCTCCCGCAAACTTCGCGTTTTCTAGCTCCTTCGCGTCGATTGCTTTTTCTAGTACAGTAGTAAGATCTGTTACTTCCTCTGTCGCTGCTTCAATCGCTTCTTTGTTTGCTGGATCAGCAAGTTTCGCTGCTTCTAACACTTCTTTTGCTGCTTCTAGTGCTTCATATATTTCATCAGTTGCATCGCCGCCCGCGTTTTTATAGCGATCCTGCGCTTTTTCCGCTTCCTCTAATGCTTCTTCTCCAGCTGCTTTCGCATTTTCTAGTTCCTTTTGTTCAGCGGCTTCTTCTAGTTTTTTCGTTGCGTCATTTAGGGCTTCCGTTGCTGATTCGATTGCGTCCTTGTCTGCTGGATCAGCTAGTAGTGCTTCGTTTAATGCTTCTTTCGCTGTTTCTAATTGCTCAAATATATCGTCAGACGCATCGCCGCCCGCGTTTTTATAACGTTCCTGCGTTTTTTCTGCTTCCTCTAATGCTTCTTCTCCGGCTGCTTTCGCGTTTGCTAATTCCTTTTGTTCAGCGGCTTCTTCTAATTTTTTCGTTGCGTCATGTAGGGCCTCTGTTGCTGATTCGATTGCATCCTTGTCTGCTGGATCAGCTAGTAGTGCTTCGTTTAATGCTTCCTTCGCTGCTGCTACTTCTTCATAAAGCTCGTCTGACGCATCACCGCCTGTGTCTTTATAGCGATCCTGCGTTTTTTCCGCTTCCTCTAGTGCTTCTTCAGCTGCTGCTATCAAGTCTGCTAGAGAATTTAACGTATCTTCTGCTTCCGCTTTTTTTGTAGGGTCAACGATATCGTCGATGATTGCTCTCGTCGCTTCTTCTTCCTCAGGAGATAACTCCTCAAGATCATCTAAAATCTTTTTCACGTATTTTTTACGTATATCATCTTTTTCCTCATCGTCTTTATCAGATTCATTAATGAGGTCACGAACGACGAAAATATCTCGTGCATCTCGAATTAAAATATCTTTTTCTCCGTCTATTAAAATATCAAGAACGTCTGATTTTAATTCTTTCTTCTTTTCTTCCTCTAATGAATCTTCATTGTCAATTTTGTCTTTTACTTTTTTGACGTCATCCATATCGTCAAGGTTTTCTATATCTTTTTTCACGTCATCAATGAAAATCTCTTTTTGCACGTCGTCAAAGTCACGTTCGTCTAAGCTCGTATAGTACGTGAATGTTTTGCTTTCACCTGCATGTAATGGGCCTGAATCCCAAGTCATTGTGATTGCTTGGTCAGCTTGAATCGTTTGACCTTTCGCACTTGGGTTATCGTAGGCAGCTGGCTCATACGGGTTCGTATTCGTAAATCCGAATACGGACGCTCTAGCTGCAGGATCATTTGAGTAAAAGAAAATTGGTATTCTTGAATTAAAAGCAGTATATAGTGGATCATGATTTTGGAAAGTCTCTGCTTTAATTACCGATTTGCCGTCCTCTGCAATCGTGTGGGTTACTGTATTTGCCGTCACAAATGGTCCACCGCGATATTGAGAGTTGTCAGGGTCGAAAGTTCGCATATAGCGCGCGCCGTCCCAAGCATGTGCAGTGATGTTTTTGATCGTGACATCATTGCGGTAAAACTTGTCGTCTACACGAAAACTGATGACTTGTGTAATTTCCATTGTGCCAGCCCAAATAGAAACAGTTCTCGCCTTCAAAATGCCTTGCTCAACATTCGATTCATTTGTAACTGTAGTAGGCATGTTTCTCGTACCCATTTGAGCCGAATTCGAGTTAGCATTTTTTGTAGAGCCAATTTGATAGCCTACCGCAAATCTTTCTTCTGGTGTACCTGGAAGATAGTAATCAACTGGTAAATCTCTTCCATTACAGAATCCATCATGGTCTGCACTCATGCCAATCATATTCGAACCTAGGTGTGGTGTCGTTTCTCCGTTTAAAGTTCCTCTGAAATTCGAAGGCTTCTCTCCTAAAGTTCCGAAGTCACCCCAATTACTAATTCCTAATTCAATGTAATTACCGCCTAAAAATAGCTCGGTTCCGTGTTCTCCTCCATACACCGCTCTTGCTCCAGAGTATGAGCAAGCGTCTGCGGTAACTGTGCTTGCTGGTAAAACCGTATAAAATAATATGAGTAGAACCATTCCGATGATAGATGGCCTTTTTATGTGTTTCTTTGCTTTCCCCATCTCCAAAACCCCTTTTTTCTTTAGTTAAGCTTTTTTAATTAAATGTTTTGTCTATTACAATGAACTCACTTATTAACGTTCATTTAAGGCAACTCCTTCGCTTTTTTTACATATTTCTATTTTAGTTCTTTAGTCTGAACATTTTCTGAACATTCGACGTTATTCACCATAATAATGGTGCTAACAGTATGATATATAGGTATAAAAACCTAATACTTATAGCCCACAAAAATATTTTTTATTAAATAAAAAAAGTAATAGCCTGACTAACAGGAGGGGATTTTCACCTATCGAGTCAACCTATACCTATATGCAGCAGAGCTTTAGTTACTTTAGCGGAATATGCGTCGTAAAGAACTTTGAGGTGTAACGATATTTTGAAAAACACAAAAGGAGACTCTATTTGCCTTTTGAGTCTCCCTCTAGTAATTAAAGTTCTATTTATTTTCTTCACGAAACATTGTCCATCATTTTTTCTACAAATATGTTTGTATTAACTTATTCGTTTCCTCATGAGGCGCTTGCTCTAAGTCCTCCCATAAAAGCTGTTTGAATGCTTGATAGGCGTTTCGTGCGTCCGAGTACTTGCCTTCCTCAATAAGGTGCTTGATTAACTGTTGTCTATAGCTTTCTTCCATTGGCTCTAGTTCGATTAACCGCTCTAGTATGATTTGTTTACTAGCTATGAAGCTAGCTTGTTTGGCGCTATCTTCTAATAGTGAAATGATTTTTTTCCTAACAGAAAAGCGGTGGCTTGTTGCCCACATATAATCGTCCTGCACTAAATAGTCATCTTTATATATAGCAAGTAGCTTGTTTACATGCTCCTCCGTGTAGTCTGAAAGCTGAAGGATGTTCGTAACATTTAGCAGATCGCTCGTTATTTCAAGGTTAATTTTATACCTTTCGTCGATGTACTGTATCGCGTCTTCAATGCCCTCTGTTTTGAAAACCTTTCTAAGCTGATACATCGTTGTGTGTAATAAATTTTTCGATTTTTCAACAGAATGCGTTGGCCATAGATCCTCTAAAATTTGCTCTTTATGCACCGATTCCATATGGTGGTATAGTAAATAGGCACAAAGCTCCTTCACCTTTTTTGTTCTCCATTTAATCGGCATGTGATGTTTATCGTACAAGATGAAATTCCCGAGAAATTGCGCTTTAAGAAAACGATCGTGCTGTTCGTTATTCGGCGCGCTTATATTTCTTCTTTTCAATATTTTTGCCACTGATTTTTCTAATTTCTCCTTTGTGACAGGCTTCAACAAGTAATCAACGGCGTGCACACCGAACGCTTCAAGGGCATATTGATCATAAGCCGTCACAAACACAATATCGACGTTTTCATCTATCGTCGTCATTCGCTCCGCAGCTCTTATGCCATTTTCACCAGGCATTTCAATATCTAAAAAAAGTAGATCCGGCTTAAGCTCATTCAAGTCAGCGATGGCAGCATCAAAGCTCGTAAACTTCCCAACTATTTCAATGCCGTGAATCGTCTTTATTAAGTTTTCTAGTAAGTTTAATGCCAATATTTCATCATCAATCATCACTACTCTTACCATTTGCCTTCTCCCTCTTTAGGAACAACCTTTTTCGGTAAAACGATCGTCACTGTTGTTCCACTTTGTTCTTTGCTTTCAATCGAAATGCTTGCTTTCGGATATGCTTTTAGTCTTTTTACGATGTTCATTAGCCCTACGCCACTGTTCGCTTGATAGTCTAATCGTTCAATAGCTTCGATTTTTTCCTTACGCATCCCTACACCATTATCGATCACTTGAATAATAATATTTGCTTCATTTTCTTTTATCGTTAATTTTACTCGCCCATTTTCTTTCGTGCTCAGCCCATGACGAATCGCATTTTCTACTAAAGGCTGGATGAGTAAAGGCGGAATGAGGGCACTTATATTGTCATCTCGTTCTATTTCAAAATGAAATTGTTCTGGATATCTCGCTTTTTCTATATTTGCGTATGATTGTACGAGAGTTACTTCTTTTTCAATCGGAATCCATTTGTCCGTATTCATGAAAACAAAGCTTCCTCTTAAAAAATTTGCAAAGTTAGCGATTAAATCTCTCGTTTGCTCAATATCAGTGTAGCTTAATGACATGATCGAGTTTAATACGTTATAAATAAAGTGCGGTTTTATTTGCGCCTGTAAGTAGGCTACTTCCATATTCAGTGACGCTTCTGCTGTTTCCTTCATCACGATTAAGTTGTTCATTCTCGTTTTCAATTCGGCAATGTCTATTGGCTTGTGCAAGAAGTCATTCGCCCCCGATTGAAAGGCAGCGACCATATCATCGGCAAGGAAAGCTGCGGTTAACATGAGAACTGGTAGCTCTGTTAGGCTATAGGTTTCTCTAATTTTTTGACAAACCTCATATCCGCTCATGCCAGGCATCATAATGTCTAGCAATACTAAATCGACATCTGGATGCTCCTCTAGTTGCTTCAATACGTCATTTCCATTATCTACTGCGATAATAAAGTAACCTTCTCGTTTTAACGTTTCCAATAGCACTTTAATGTTCGAGTGGTTGTCGTCGGCAATAATCACTTTTTTATCGTTTGATTCGCCGTATAAGAAAGGACATTTCAGATAAAAATGCTGTGCTGTTGCACGCTCCTCATTTTTCTCGCTACCATCTGTTTTTTGAGGTGCCAACGGTAGTGTGAAGGAAAAGGTCGATCCTACTCCTAGCTTAGATACAACCGAAATTTCTCCTTGCTGAAGCTGCACTAATTCTCTCGTAATACTTAGTCCGAGACCAACACCTATTCCACTATCGGCGTGCCCTATTTGTTCATAATCGTAAAAAATCGTGTCTATTTTGTTTGCAGGTATTCCTATCCCCGTATCTTTGATCGATATGGTAATAGTACCGTTTTCTTCTGTTGCATATATTTGTATTTTCCCGGCATCCGTATACTTAATCGCATTATCTACTAAATTATACAAGATTTGCCGCAGACGTTTTTCATCCGCTAACACGAATGGGATGTCTCTAGGAATCAAGTTTTCTATTTGAACATCCTTGTGTGTAATATAGGAAAAAACTTCGGTTACGATATGCGCATTAGCATACACGTCCACATTTTCAATATTTACATTTAATTCCCGGCGCTTCACTTTAGCTAAATCTAATATGTCATTTACAAGGCTCGATAAGTGCTTCGCTTTCGAGATTACAAAATTAATTTTTTCCTGTTGCTGCAATGTGAGGGGTGCTTTGTCTTCTTTTTGCGTCATCGATTGCAATATCGCAATTATCCCGTGTAAAGGCGTTCTGAATTCATGGGATGTTTTCGCCAAAAACTCATCTTTAAATTTATCCGTTTGTACTAGTTTTTCTGATAACTCCTCATTTTTTCTATAAGTATCTGTGAATCGTTTTGCTATAAATAATGATAGCGTCAGTAAGTATAAAAATGGTAAAACTGGCGGCAACACGTAGATCTTCGTATTACCGATGACATTCAGCGTCGCTACAATAAAGTAGATAAAGAGTGTAAAGGAACCGAGTAATAAATAGAGCGAGCCTGTCGTTTTATTCATGTACGCTTTTATTTGAATATGAAGAACATATAAGTTGATGATTAAGAAATAGATGGAATACACATGCTGCAGCTGTGAGTTAATAGCTGTTGGTAATAGCATCGATGCCGACAATAATACGCCTATTGCAATCAGTGTTTTTACTACTTTTTTATTTGTTAAATCTTTAAACAAATGATGGAAATAAGCTAAAATAAATATACCTATTAAGTTCGATGTGCCTTGTAGCTTTTGAAACAAGCTATAAGGCATTTCTGGAAAATAGTAGTGTAAAAGCTTCTCTCCATGTGTTGCATAGTATAGAACGATCGAAAAACAGAATAACGAAAAGTATAATAAGCTAATATCTTTTCTAAAGTGTAAGTAAAATCCGAAAAAGTATAAGCCTACAATGAAAAAAGTCGCCATCATGATCCAATCATACGTAACAGATTTTTCTCGTAGCTTATACACGCTTTCATCATTTCCGAAGTAAATCGAGCTGACGATTCCTCCGCCAGTTGCATAGTTAAAATTCGCTATGTGAATGAGTAGCTCGATTTCGTTCTCGTCACTATGAAACGTTGCCACATATGGCGTGTTTTTCGGCGCATACGATTTATCCTCTTGCGGTGAACCGCTTTGCCCGATTTTCTCCCCATTAACAAAAATGGCATTCGACATACGGATATTATTCGTTTTTATCCCAAATGATTGTTCATTTTCAGGTAGTTTCACGATGAGTCGATACGTACCACTCGTAAATTTTGTTACGGCTTGTCCATTTATTTCATAGTTAGTCCAAAGAGACGGGACTTTTACATAATGAGGTTCGTCTCTCGTAGCAAAATACTGCGAGTCTACTAATCCTTCTACAAATTCCCACTCACCATCTAGTCTGATAGTTTCCCCTTCCTCGACATGCCATTCCGATAAATCTATTACTCCAAGATTAGCAACCGGTTTCTCTTCCTCCGCTTGACCCGCCTTCAAATAAAAACTAACAAACACGCTAACTATCATCAGCGCACAAACAATCACTATCAATCTTTTTCTATTCATACTAACCTCCGTTCGGTTAATGGGGTAATGGGCTAATGGGGACGGTTCTTGTTTGCCTACATTAAAAGATTATAACAGTATTATTGCGACAAATTCTGAATTTTTTTTATAGTAAATTTTTCTAAGGGGATAATGGATAATGGGGACGTTTCTCATTCGCCAGTCTGATAGTTTTGGATGATTTGGTCAATGTTATGTGCGATTTCTTTCAAGTTACAAGCGATTCTGATCGAGTTACGCGCGATTTCACACGAGTTTGAAGCAATTTGGTAACTAACTGGAAAAACACTTCGATTAGGCTAATGGGGACGGTTCTCGTTCGTCAGTTTGATAGTTTTGGATGATTTGGTCGAAGTTATGTGCGATTTCTTTCAAGTTACAAGCGATTCTGATCGAGTTACGCGCGATTTCACACAAGTTTGAAGCGATTTGGAAGCCAACTGGAAAAACACTTCAATTAGGCTAATGGGGACGGTTCTGTTGTGACCCCTTAAAGTTAGAGTTTTATATTAAGCTACTAATTGGCTGGTGTGGAGGCGGTATTGAACCGGACTCTTCCCAGCTAATTTCTTTTTAATGCGCTTGTGATTATAGTAATCTATATAATCTTCGATTTTTCCTTTTAATTCTTCGTAAGTACACAAAGCCTCTCCGTGATATATTTCTTGCTTTAGTAGACCAAAAAAGTTCTCCATTGGCGAATTATCCAAACAATTACCTTTTCTAGACATACTCTGAAAAACGTTATTTTCTTTAAGGAGTCCCACCCAATTTTTATGTTGATAATGCCAACCTTGATCTGAGTGAAGGGTTGTTCTATACTTTGCATCCTTTATGATTTCAAGGGTTTCTACTAAAGGTTCTAACACAAGTTGAAGATTTGGACGCGTGCTGATTCCAAACGAAAGTATTTCACTATTAAACAAGTCCATAATTGGATTTAAATATAATTTCGCCCCACCTAAACATTTTAATTCTGTGATATCTGTAGTTAGTTTCTGATGGGATACAGTCGTATGAAAACGGCGATTTATACGGTTTGGGGCTACTTTGCCCACAGGACCTTTATAAGAACTATACTTGCGTGATTTTCTACAGAACTTAGTTACTTTAAGTCCTAATTTTTGCATGATGCGTTGAACCTTCTTGTGATTAATTTGGTAACCTTGGTTTCTCAATTCTAGATGAATGCGACGATAACCATAATTCCCGTTGTGCTCATCGAAGATGGATTGGATTAACTCTTCAAGTGCCTGATCTGGGTTGTCTTTCTTCATCACTTTTATATGATAATGGTAAGAGGATTCTGGTATTCCCACTACTTGTAAAACATCTTTTAATTTGAACTCTTCTTTGAGTTCGAATGATAACGCTGCTTGTGCTTTTCGAGATAATCCTCCGGGTTTGCCCGAAAAGCTTGCAACTTTTTTAAATACTCTACCTCCAAACGAAGAAGCTCATTTTCCCTCTCTAACCGTTGCTCGTTTGTAAGTTCTTTTTCATTTATATTTTTCTTGTTTTTGTTCTTAGGTCTATCAGACATGGTACCTCGTCCTCTCGTTCGATCCAGGGCTTCAGCCTTATCTTCACGAAAAGATTTTTTCCATGAAGCAATTAAAGTGGGACTATCTAACCCAAAATGGAGGGCTGTTTGGGTTTCTGAAGTTCCTGTTCTTTTAATAAAGCTTAATACATCTAGCTTAAATTGAACAGAATAAGTTCCCTTATGCCCATTACTTTTTATTCCTTCTTCTCCGAACTTCTCATATATCTTCACCCATCTTTCAACCAATGATTTTGATTTAATATGATGCTTTTTGGCTAGACGCCTGAAGCCTAGAATTCCTTCTTGATATTCTTTAACGACTTTAATCTTTAATTCATCATTATATTTAGGCATAAATAAACACCCCAAAAGTTAGATTTTTCACTCTAACTTTTGGGGTGCACTACATTCTCGTTAGCTTTTTTTGGTAATTACAGGAACGGCTTTCGACTACTTTATATAGTTCAGATTGGTGATGAGAGATATTCTAGCCTTATACATATGAGCGTAGTGAAGGTATTACTGGATCTAGTAATTTTTCAGTTAGTAGCCGTTCGTAAGAAATAGGTTATTCCCAGTAGCATACTTGTATTTTATTATTATCTAAGTCATAAAAATCGAAAAATGTGTTATCACCATCGTCTTTGATTTCTGTTACTTTTATGCCTTTTCCTTGTAGCATTTTATACGTTTTGTTAATATCTCTAGCGAATAAAATAGGGAAAGCTCGATTTGCTTTAGAGGTGATCGTTCCTTCTTCTAGTGTTAAGGGGACATGACTGTTTCCAATTGCTAAAATTCTATAGCCTTCTCCTTGAAAGTCGACTTTAAAGCCTAATGCTTCGTACCAGTTACTCGCGTCCTCGATATTGCTAACTGTTAGACAAATAGTATCTAATCTCTCAAACATTTTACGCACACTCCTTTTTATATTTTCCTTTGAAAACAACGCGATTTCGTTTTCTTAAAGTGCTATTCTATTACGCCTACGAGAGCTGCTGCGACGATGAATATGTACATAAGAAAGCCGAAAATAAAAATCTCTACAAAAGATTTAGTCCCTTTCGATTTATTCTTTAGAATTCTTATTAATAGATTAGATTTTTTTGTGATAATATGTCTTAACTGAAACGAAATCATTGCAATAACAAAGAAAATAAAAAACTGCATTAAGCCCCTCCTTTCTATTGGGTACGGTTCCGAACGAATGAAAATGAACTTAGGTTATTCGATTGTAGGCGTTGATGAGACCTAAGAAAACTTGCATTCACCGGGCGACTCGATGCTATGTATCTGCAGGGCTTTGCTCCTGCAGGAACGAGCGCCGCGTCGAGTTGTATCAACAGATACGAACCTAAGCATAATCCTGGTGGAAGTGAGAGTTAACTCTCTTTGTCCGGTCTCATCAACTTTTTCTATAATAGGTATTTTGAATAGCCGTTCCCTACCGGTTCACGTTTTCCAAAGAATTACATCATCTACTTGATTTTAATATATTTTGATTAGTAATTAAATTGTTTGATGTTCGTGTTCTCTTAAATCCTCTTTTTCTATTTGAACTGTACTGTGCTTAATGTTCAGATTGGTTCTAATATATTCATTGGCTTGTAACAAAATCTCATGATTTTTTTCTGAATAGCTAGGATCGATAATGAGGTGTACAGTTAAGCTATTAATACCAGATGTTATTGTCCAAACATGCAAATCATGTATATTGATAACCCCTTTTATATTCAAAAGTGCATGTTCTATCTCTTTTACATTTATATTCTCAGGAGTACCCTCTAATAATACATGAACGGAATCCTTTAACAATGAAAATGCTGTAAAAGCTATCATAATTGCGATAATAATACTTAAAATAGGATCCGCCATATACCATCCTGTAAAGTATATAATTACTCCAGCAAGTATTGCGACTACGGAGCCTAAAGTATCACTAAGTACGTGCAAATATGCTCCACGCATATTAAGGTTTTCTTTCACATCTCCACGCGTTAAAGCATACATTGCCCCAATGTTAGCTATGAGCCCAACAAATGCAATAAATATCATGCCTTCAGCAATTATTTCTTGAGGGGACATGAACCTGAAAATTGCTTCTCGAAAAATAAAGACAGAAATTACAAGAAGGGCAACACTGTTGAATAATGCTGCTAACACTTCATAGCGATGATTACCATAAGTACGTTTTTGAGTAACTGCTTTGGCAGCAAGAATAATAGCAACTAAACTGATAAGCAAGTTGGAAAAGTCATTAAGCATATGAACCGCATCAGCCAATAGAGCTAAACTTCCTGTCCATAGTCCTCCGATAAACTGAATAATCATCCAGCTTCCTATCATCAGCATTGCGATTATTAAATTTTTTTTATTTTTTTGTCCTGTGTGATGGTGGTGATTGTGGTGATGATGTCCCATTCCCTTCACTCCTTATAATATATGATCATATATTCATATAAATAGTGCAAATAATGTGTTGAAAAATATCTTTACATGTTTTGGCAAACCATCATGTTAATCATGGTTTGAGTGTTCTATTGTTTTTTCGAGGATATCCATTATGTGCTCATCTTCAGGAGAATAGTAAATGGATGTTCCTTCTCTTCTAGATTTAACTAGGCGTAAGTTTTTAAGAAACCTTAGTTGATGAGAAACTGTTGATTGTCCTAATGACAAATGTTCCACAATTTCACCAACTGAACATTCTTTTACCGATAATAAATGTAATATTCTAATACGAGTTGGATCCCCCAGAGCCTTAAAGGTTTGTGAAACGATAAAAAGAGTTTCTTTATCAAGGTCAATATTATTTGCCATGGCATTGTACTCCTTTATATATGAATATATGAATATATGTTCATATTACCATATTATTCTTATTATGTGTAGGTCTAATTTATGAATACGCATATACCCTTAGTGAAACCTACTACTAATAGGGACGGTTCTCACTTGCCAAATTGCTAGATTTACAAGATTTCAGCATAGTTATGTATGATTCAAGTCGAGTTACAGCTTTTGCGGTACCTCTTACTAAGGAACTTTGTTTTCACCTTTCTGTACCTATGTACCGTCACGTAGGCTAAGTTTTACGAGCTTCACTATCGCAATGATGATCGGTAGTCCTGTTCCTAAGAAAACCAGTGGCAAAATGAGGCTAGCAACACCGTCTCCCCAGCCCAATGCGATTACGCTTGCATTGATCATGATAAAAGAAAAAATGACTAGTATTGTGTTTTTTAACATACCCAACATGGAACGAGAAATTTTATAAGCTTCTTCGGCATTTGATTCGGTAATCTCTATAGGGTAGTTGTGCATATGTGGGTATTTCTCAAGTAGGTGCATAGACAAATAGATAACTAGCCCTATAATCGGAAGGATTAGCAGCTCCCATTGCGAGCCGTGACGGGTTACCTCACCAGAAAAATTAAAGTGCGCCGGAACTCGATCAGGTATGTCCCCCCACACGAGAGCAAGAAAGGCTAAACTTCCCAAAAATATGAGCATGCTTAAGAAAGATATTACACGTTCGAAAGTAGATTTCTCTAGTTTTTCAAGAGGAATCTTTGGTCGTTTTGCATTCATATATGCCAATTGCCTCCCTTCTCATTGTAGCCAATAGGCTAATGGGGACGGTTCTCATTTGCCCATTAAATTGGATATTTTGATCTTATTTGCGCCAAAAGGTTGTACAATCTTCCTTATCGATTATATTGAACTCAATTATTTTTTCCAGAAGTGTGAAGTCAACTGGCTTGTTCCATTTAATGCGTATTATCTCTTTCGTGTGATCATAGCCAGCTTGAACAATGTCATCTGAAAAGCGATTAATCGCTACTCTTTCCGGGGCAACAGCCAGGTGCTGTTTCGATACACTAAACCCAATAATAAATGTACCGTGGTCAGTATACATCGGCTGGTTCCAGGCAATTTTCGGTGCTAAGTTAGGGAATTTATCATTTATCCAAGACAATACTTCTTCTGTTCGGGCTCGATGTTCTTCGTTCGTAACACTTTGTAAATAGTCGGCAAACTCTTTCATGTTTTTCCTCCTGTATCATTTATTTATTAGCCACTAAATCGTAATAATTAATAATAACATTGTAGCAATAGTTTTTACTTTTTTATTGTTAATCACTCTAGACATTATATACTCAGTCAGTAAGTCCACCAAAAATATAATCTCATGCTACCGTGCAAACTTATTCATGAAGTATTTTAGACTAAAGAAAATAAGTGAAATGAGCGTCGAGATGATGATTGAATAAGCGATCGCGTATACCAAGCTATGAAAGCTTAAGTAAGAGAATAACAATAGAAAAATGAGTGGTATGCCAAATGCCCTAGATTTAAACAAAGAGGACCAGTTTGCACGACCAGTGCTCGTTTTTTGTATTCTCGAAAAAAGTAGTGGTGCAATAACAATAAAAAGGACTACTAAGGGAACAATTATTTCCAGCAAATCAACAAACTCCTTTCGACTAACGGGGACGGTTCGGTTCGGAACCAGTGAAAAAGTACTTACCCTTTAAGTATAGACTAATAAATATAAGGTTATTTGAATATAGAAGTTGATGAGACCTGTGCAAACTCGCTTTCCGCGGGCGGCTGGTGAGCCTCCTTGATGCTTTGCATCTACGTAGTCTCACCCCTGCCTTTTCTCCCGCAGGAGTCTCGCTTGCTCCGGTCTCATCAACCTTTTCTATAATTAGATATATTGAATATTAATACAATAAAATATCAAGTTTTCTACTTTTTCAGCAGTCTCGGACGGTTCTCATTCGCCAAATTCTCGTTAGTTTTACCGTGTTAAAAAGGCAGGTGCCTAGTTTTCATTAATAATGCTCTATCTTTATATATGTACTATCATTATAACATTTTGGGTAAATATGGAAAAACAACAACTTGCCGTATTTGATACTGTAAGTGTTATGATAGATCTATTATTTAGAAATTAATAGACGAATTTTTTTGTTACAAGGCTCGTTAAATACTTGATGTGTAAAAAAATAAGCGCCGCAACTATACCAAACGTCATCATCTGTAATGCTTCTTCTCCTAAGCCCTCATTGAAGACTGTAATATAAAAGAATACATTTACGACAATGCCGCCTGCAGCATATAAAACGATAGACATAAAGTATTTTGATAGCTTACGATTGAAATTCATTTTTCCTAGGAGTAGGTCTGCAAATATGGAAAAAATGATACCTCCTACTGCGATGATGAAAAAGGAAAATATGAAATATGCGAGAAAATACTCCATTAAGCCACCTAAAGCTGATAGAGCAAATGAAAATAAAAGGGCAGAAACGATTGCTGTTATAACCCTCTCTAACAAATCCATGTAAATTCACCTCTTTTTTATTGTACAAACCATTTAGTTAATGATCATTCCTAGGACGGAGCTTCCTGCTGTTTACTCGCCTTTACGGAGATGGAATCTTCGGTTTTCTTTAATGTTTTCGAGTATACTATCTAGGTCAGCGGGCTTTAAGTTTGTTGTGTTGTAAATGAAGCGCTTATCTACTTGTTTTTCTTGGAATTCTTTCACTAATTCGATACATCTTTCTCCCATTTGATGCTCTTTTATTCTTAAGGCATCTCTTCTTAGGAGTTCATCTGGCTCGACCATTAGTGTGACATAGACGATTTCAGCGTCAGCTACTTTTGACCATACCATTTTAGATAGCCTCTCTACTTCTTCTGGAAAAGCAACATAGTCAATAACCACATTTTTGTTGGCTTTTAAAAAATTGATACTTAAGTCCGCAATATTTTTCCAAGCTAACGTTAGCGATGCTTCACTTTCCCATGGAGGGAGATAGCCGCCAACGACCATACCATAAATGACATCGCCTTCGATATAAGCACTTTCTTCTAGCTGGTGGGCAAGTCTTTTTGCAGTTGTTGATTTGCCAACGCCAGCTGGTCCTGAAATAATATACATTTTCGTCAATATAGCCACCTACTTTACTCAATAAGCTTTCATTACACCGGAAGATCATGTTTAGGGAAAAATATTGTCACGGTTAAATCTCAATTTCCTTTAATATTTTTGCCGGGTTTCCTCCAACTACAACGTTATTTGGGACATCCTTTGTCACGACTGCACCTGATGCAATGACGGCATTGTCTCCTACAGTAACGCCAGGGTTTATGATGGCACTGCCACCTATCCATACATTGTTTCCAAAGGTAATGGGCTTGGCATATTCTTTCCCTGAATTTCGCTCAGTTGGTTGGAGTGGGTGTGTCGCTGTGTAGATTTGCACTCCAGGAGCGAGCATGCAATTATCTCCAAATCGCACTTCACAAACGTCTAAAATTGTACAATCGAAATTTGCATAGAAGTTCTCACCGACATATGTATTGTAGCCATAATCGAACCTGATGTTTGGCTCCATATAGACGTTTTCACCAGTAGCACCTAGTAGCTCTTTTAATAGCTCCACTCGTTTTTCTCCATCTGTTTCTAAAGTTTGGTTATATAATCTCACTAATCTTCTTGCGTTCTCTCGACCCTTAACTAACTCAGGATCAGTAGGGTCATACATCTCTCCAGCTAACATCTTCTCTTTTTCCGTTCTCATCATAAACATCTCCTTTTGGCTAATGGGGACGGTTCTCGTTTGCCTATTCCTCTAATTTTTTTCTTCGGTTTAAATTTAGTTATCAAAATCAACACTGCTTACTGTATGATTTAATGCCGGTCTATGTATACGGTATCATTATCGGGGGTTAAATACTCTTTATTCCCTATGGAGAAGCTGTTTCTTTGTCGATTCATCTCGGCATATTGAACAACCTTCTCTTCATGAAGGAAAACCAATAAATAAATATCATCCCTCATGGAAATGTTGCTACGATCTTTATACTTCACTCCTAGTTTTTCCTCCATGTGCTGTTGAGGTGTGTATGGCTCAAAGAGAAATGCTTTATCCCAATTAAAATCTGTAATAGCTGCAATTTTAATGACATCATTTTCATCATTTTCGACAATAGAATAAATGGCTTTTTCTAAGTCCTTGTTTTGTTGAGAAGTTGTTTGGCTATAAACTATTAGTGCGAATGAAAGTACAACAAGGCCGAACACAATTACTTTTTTCACATTGTCTTCCTCCTAAGGTTGGTAGGCTAAAACAGCTAATGGGGACGGTTCTTGTTTGCCTTTGACCAAAAATTTCTTAGGACTGAAAAATATATTTTTCTAGAAAGTGAATTGGAATGAGCATAAAAAGTGATATTAAAACAGAAAAAAATACTGGTGATAACAAGTTGTTTATTATTAAAAGCATAAAAAGTGCAGTTGGTAAAACAAATAAGTAGTTTCCTATAGAGTTTTTTGATTCCCTATGCTTAACTATCAACTCAATCATAATAATTTGAAAAACAATAATATAGATTCCATAAATGACATAACTGCCATCCCAAAGTTTAAAGAGCCATAATAAAAAGGCTAGAGTAAATGTAAAAATGATATATAATATTAGATATATTTTTTTACTATCTTTTTGAAATAGATTTAACATCCAACAATCACCCTTTCATCCTCTAGGCTAATGGGGACGGTTCTCATTTGCCTGCCACCGTTTCCTTTTGCCTCATTTCATTCATTCTCTGCTCGCCCAATATGAAAGCTCTAAACTAGATTCATACAGTTAAAGTTATAACTACTAAACGCTATTATCCTTTTGAGGTACAAGGATGGTTCTTTGCATTGGCACTCCACCGATGTTAATCGTCCGTTCGGTAAAGAAATAGTGTTTGTTATCAATGATAAATCTACGATTGCCAACAAGTTCAACAACTTTACCTTGCTCAGCAAGTTTTTTCACAATCGCTTGGGAATGTTCAGTAACATCGGTATATCGCTCGTCAAAATCGATGATGATTTGATGCTTTTTATATCCGAGTAGGTAATTCAAGAGAATGCCAAGAGATACAATGATGCAAATAGTGATGATTATATACAAATGCCCACCTCCACTTTTTTCTGAAAAAGCCTTTCTTTACATATACGGGTTAAACTTTTTATCGTTTCGGCTAATGGGGACGGTTCTCGTTTGCCTGCCACCGTTTCCTTTTGCCTCATTTCATTCATTCTCTGCTCGCCCAATATGAAAGCTCTAAACTAGATTCATACAGTTAAAGTTATAACTAATAAACGCTATTATCCTTTTGAGGTACAAGGATGGTTCTTTGCATTGGCACTCCACCGATGTTAATCGTCCGTTCGGTAAAGAAATAGTGTTTGTTATCAATGATAAATCTACGATTGCCAACAAGTTCAACAACTTTACCTTGCTCAGCAAGTTTTTTCACAATCGCTTGGGAATGTTCAGTAACATCGGTATATCGCTCGTCAAAATCGATGATGATTTGATGCTTATTATATCCGAGTAGGTAATTCAAGAGAATGCCAAGAGATACAATGATGCAAATAGTGATGATTATATACAAATGCCCACCTCCTACTTTTTTTCTAGAAAAAGCCTTTCTTTACATATACGGGTTTAAAGTTTCTATAGTTTCATAGTTGCTATTATATGAAAATATATATTCACTCAAAGTTTCTCTAGTAGTGTCCGTTTGCTTTTGTTGACGTTTCCCAGACAAAGTTAAGGCTAATGGGGACGGTTCTTCTTTGCCAATATAAAATTTTTCTAATATGGACTACTAATAGGGACGGTTCTGTTGTGACCCCTTAAAGTTAGAGTTTTATATTAAGCTACTAATTGGCTGGTGTGGAGGCGGTATTGAACCGGACTCTTCCCAGCTAATTTCTTTTTAATGCGCTTGTGATTATAGTAATCTATATAATCTTCGATTTTTCCTTTTAATTCTTCGTAAGTACACAAAGCCTCTCCGTGATATATTTCTTGCTTTAGTAGACCAAAAAAGTTCTCCATTGGCGAATTATCCAAACAATTACCTTTTCTAGACATACTCTGAAAAACGTTATTTTCTTTAAGGAGTCCCACCCAATTTTTATGTTGATAATGCCAACCTTGATCTGAGTGAAGGGTTGTTCTATACTTTGCATCCTTTATGATTTCAAGGGTTTCTACTAAAGGTTCTAACACAAGTTGAAGATTTGGACGCGTGCTGATTCCAAACGAAAGTATTTCACTATTAAACAAGTCCATAATTGGATTTAAATATAATTTCGCCCCACCTAAACATTTTAATTCTGTGATATCTGTAGTTAGTTTCTGATGGGATACAGTCGTATGAAAACGGCGATTTATACGGTTTGGGGCTACTTTGCCCACAGGACCTTTATAAGAACTATACTTGCGTGATTTTCTACAGAACTTAGTTACTTTAAGTCCTAATTTTTGCATGATGCGTTGAACCTTCTTGTGATTAATTTGGTAACCTTGGTTTCTCAATTCTAGATGAATGCGACGATAACCATAATTCCCGTTGTGCTCATCGAAGATGGATTGGATTAACTCTTCAAGTGCCTGATCTGGGTTGTCTTTCTTCATCACTTTTATATGATAATGGTAAGAGGATTCTGGTATTCCCACTACTTGTAAAACATCTTTTAATTTGAACTCTTCTTTGAGTTCGAATGATAACGCTGCTTGTGCTTTTCGAGATAATCCTCCGGGTTTGCCCGAAAAGCTTGCAACTTTTTTAAATACTCTACCTCCAAACGAAGAAGCTCATTTTCCCTCTCTAACCGTTGCTCGTTTGTAAGTTCTTTTTCATTTATATTTTTCTTGTTTTTGTTCTTAGGTCTATCAGACATGGTACCTCGTCCTCTCGTTCGATCCAGGGCTTCAGCCTTATCTTCACGAAAAGATTTTTTCCATGAAGCAATTAAAGTGGGACTATCTAACCCAAAATGGAGGGCTGTTTGGGTTTCTGAAGTTCCTGTTCTTTTAATAAAGCTTAATACATCTAGCTTAAATTGAACAGAATAAGTTCCCTTATGCCCATTACTTTTTATTCCTTCTTCTCCGAACTTCTCATATATCTTCACCCATCTTTCAACCAATGATTTTGATTTAATATGATGCTTTTTGGCTAGACGCCTGAAGCCTAGAATTCCTTCTTGATATTCTTTAACGACTTTAATCTTTAATTCATCATTATATTTAGGCATAAATAAACACCCCAAAAGTTAGATTTTTCACTCTAACTTTTGGGGTGCACTACATTCTCTCTCGCCAAACATTGACTGCAAAACGGAACAATTCTATTTGCCAAATCACAGAAGGTATATGGTCGGCTAACTAGGTCCGTCCCCGTTAGCCAAAATCACAGACGCACGTTTGGCTAACAAGAACCGTCCCCGTTAGCCATTTGCTGTATGGTTGGTTTTTAGGGTGATGTTTAGTTTTTCTGAGACTAGGAACATGATGACGACAAAGGTGGCGATCATGAATGGAAAGATGCCTATTGTTAATTGTGCTGCTACGAACCCTAGTAATGGTGGGAGAAATGTGCTCCCTGTGTAGGCAACTGCCATTTGATATCCCATAATTGTTTGTGAATGTTCTTTTCCAAAGCGTGCTGGTGTCTCATGTAGCATGCATGGAAAAATAGGTGCAAATCCTAACCCTATTAGGACAAAGCTAATAAGGGTAAATGTATCTGGTAAAGGTAATAAGAGAAATGCGGTTCCTACTAATGCGATGATTTGTCCCATTCGAATGAGTGAGCGATTGCTCATTTTTAGCGTGATGAAGCCTGTTAGGAATCTGCCGACTGTGATTCCCCCGTAGTATAAGGAAACCCATGCTGCCGCTAGCTCTACTGACAAACTTTTTATATTGACTAAAAAGCTACTACCCCAAAGGCCTACTGCGGCTTCTGCTCCACAGTAAAACAAGAAAGGTATTAAAGCTAGTTTAACTCCTCTTATTTGTAACGGCTTTTCGTTTTTAGTGCTTGATTCATGTTGATCACTTAATTCTTGACTAGCATTTCCTGCGTTGTTTTCTCCAATTCGCTTCCATAATGGCAAGCTCAAGAAAAGAATGATGACTAAGACAAACTGAATAGCAGCGATAGCAAGAAAGCCGTTTCTCCAAGCGCCATCAACCATAAAGTAAGCCATGATAACTGGGCCGAGAGTAGCTCCAATGCCCCAAAAGCAATGAAGCCAACTCATGTGATGTGCTTTGTAGTGCGTAGCGACGTAATTATTTAGTGCTGCATCAACTGCTCCAGCCCCTAACCCGAGTGGAACAGCTAAAACGAATAACCAAACGAGGGTCGGCGCAATGTGAAAACCAGCTAGTGCTCCTGCGGTCATCAGGCAACTTACCGCTGTGACGCTGCCCGTTCCGAAACGTTTAATGACTGCCCCGCTAGCAAGGCTGGAAATGATCGTTCCTCCAGCAACTGTCATGAATAACAATCCTGCGGCTTCCAGTGGTGCGCCAAACTCTGGTTGCATCAATGTCCATGAAACTCCTATTAACGAATCTGGTAACCCGAGGCTAATAAATGCCAAGTATATAATAATTAGTAGAAATGTTGCCATGTATGTTTCCTCCAAGTAGGTTAAGAGGGACGGTTCTCATTTGCCAACCTTAGTTAAATCGTAATTTCGCAAACGGGAACCGTCCATATTGTCTAGTTATCAATTTTATTTTTTATGTAGTCCACTTTCTCCTCAAGTCTTTCTAGTCTTTTTCTATTTTCAATACTGCTTCTTATAATTGTGATGATTAGTAAAATGATTCCTAACCATGCCGCGATGGCGATGAATTGATAAATTACATTGAATACGTTAATATCCTCAAACATCTTTTCACCTCTAATTTAATAAATGTAAAATGCAAATGAGAACCGTCCCCGTTTGCTGTTAATGATAGACCCTCCTAGGTTCAATTCTCGTTTTTTCCTCAACAGTTTAATAGTACTAATAGTTTGCTTTTCTTTTCCATAACGCTAAAGTGTAATGATTTATACAAGTGATGACAGGAATAAAAAATGCAAAAATTAAAATACCTAAACTAGCAAATAGGCCTCCTGTTCCTTTCACATGAAAGACTTTGGAATAAACAATCGTTGCTCCACACAGTAAGATGACATTGATACAAAATGCCAAAAATAATGCCGACCACTTATTCTCCTTCTTCTTATAAAACCATATTGAAGAGGCTGTCGATATGAGAAAAGTCGTGATGATAAAAAAATATATAGATAAATTCAACACATTCCCCTCCTAGGTCTGAACGGCAAATGGGGACGGTTCTCGTTTGCCAATTACTCGCGCTTTTTACTATCAAGAACCGTCCTTGTTAGTCGTTTTGCTTTCCTTTTCTTTCGTTAATAATGCGATTATTTTTTCATTTTGATCGATTTGCTGCTCTAGGCGGTATTGAATGATTTTAATTCTGTCGTATGCTAGGAAAACTAGGACAACAAGAGCGATAAAGGCTATGAATAAAAAAGTAAAGATGCTTTCGCCCATTCATAAACACCTCCCTTTTTTGTTCAATATTACTTTTAAAAATGGTTGTAAAGAGACAAGAGAATAAAAAACAAAAAGGTAACTCCTAATAAAGATATGACAACATATTTTCCTAATATATTTTTCCCATGATCGATTTCCTTTGAAAGGGTTTTGTTGTTATAGGCTTCTTCAATGTCGGGTTTGTTTTTTTCGTTTTATAGTAACCGACGAGAATACGCAATAATGTGTAGATAGTAAATGAAATTACCGTTAATGCAACTGCTTGTATTAATACCATTCACACCCCTCCATCGAACTGGCAAATAGGGACGGTTCTTGTTTGCCAATTACTTATTCTCATTTTACTAACGAGATCCGTCCCCGTTTGCCCGTTTGCCTCTTTTTAGGATTATATTTAAATTTACTAGCGAATAAAGGGAATATCACTTAATTACTATCGTCGAGTACTCTTTTGCGTATAATGAGCATTCCAGTTACGATAAAAGCCGATATACCTAAGATAATGATTGGTATGATAATGATATGCTGGATGATGAAGCCTATTAAAAAGCATGTTGTTATAAATAAGCCAAAGATTGCGAAAAATTTAGTATAGATGACGGCCCCTTCAGAAAATTCTGGTTTTTCCTTGTACATCCAACGTGTTCCAAATAACATCATCTCTTCTGGGTACAAATAACTGAGAATTAAAAGGATATATATAGGGATTGATATAATAACCGTAAAAATGATCTCTGCCATCCCGATTCACTCCCATTAGCGTGATTTTTCATCAAGAATGATATGCACTTTCAACAACATCATAGTTTCGAAAAAGTGCTGTTATTAGAGAAATGATTTCTTCAGCATTTTCATGCGCGCTTTTTCTTCGTCTTTATTGATGTATTCGAAAAAACCTAGCTGGTTTCCCCATGGGTCAGTGAATGTCCCCCATTTTACAGGAACCTCCGTTCTTGAAAAGATCTCAAATTTATCAATGTTTAACTGTTGTACGAGGCGGTCTCTTTCAGCCTCAATATTGGTTATTCCAAATCGTAATGGACCACTCACTTCAGATGGTAGGCCTTCGGCAACTTGTAGCCAGCAGCCGGGTACAATTTCCCATTCAGCAAAACCTTCGTGAGGAATAAAGTCAGGTTTTCTATTAAACAAGGTTTCGTACCACTTTAGTCCTTCTTCTATTTCTTTTACTCTTATTTGATTTGTCATTTCGATTATCACCAAGATCGCCCCCACCTTAAATCTTTAAATCTATCACCGAAACTAGCAACACCGATTAGAGAATTTCAAAAATTCGTTTCCAACATACCTTCTTTTTTATAAAGCTCGAACAATTCGTTCAGGTGCTTATTTGCTTTATCTTCCCATTCTTTTACTTCCTCTTCCGTTTCCGAGTCATTAATATCACCGAATTTATAATAAATATATTTCCCCAAATACGCTGATATCGTTTGCGTCTTGTCTTCCCAAATTTCATAGTATTCTTCTGTCGATAACCCTAAAATGGCTGCTTGTTGTTCATAAAATTCTGTGGACGGTAACATTTCATATCTTTCCTGAGGCGTGGAGCCTGGATATATCCCTTGTTTCGCTTCATCTAATTCTTCCTCTGTAACCGTCATTCCCATGCTTTTTGCTTCTTCTGCAACCACTTTTAGTTTCAAATGAGAAAGAATGATCTCCTCTGCATTTTCTTCAAGTGATGTGTATAAAAGTAAATCCTCGACTTTAATCTCATTTCCGTTAAGAATCGCCACTGTTTCATCCTTTTCGAACGTTCTCTCGGAACAAGCTACTAAAAGAAAAGCTACTATTAGGACGAAAAAGCGGATGATACGTGTTCGCATTGGGAATCCTCCTTTGGTTAATAAAGGCTAATGGGCTAATGGGGACGGTTCGGAACCAGTGAAAAAGTACTTACCCTTTAAGTATAGACTAATATATATAAGGTTATTTGAATATAGAAGTTGATGAGACCTGTGCAAACTCGCTTTCCGCGGGCGGCTGGTGAGCCTCCTTGATGCTTTGCATCTACGTAGTCTCACCCCTGCCTTTTCTCCCGCAGGAGTCTCGCTTGCTCCGGTCTCATCAACCTTTTCTATAATTAGATATATTGAATATTAATACAATAAAATATCAAGATTCCTACTTTTTCAGCGGTCTCGGACGGTTCTCGTTGGTCAGTTCTCGCTAATTGGGACAAGTGCTCGGTTGCCCCACAACGAAATGGCTAATAAGATCCGTCCCTCTTTGCCTAACAGCGAAATGGCTAATAAGGTCCGTCCCTGTTTGCCTCTGTTTGCTTTTTAATTTACTTCATTAAATCGAAGTTTGAATGACGTGCCTTCTCCTTTTTTACTTGATACTGATATTTGGCCATTTAAGGTCTTTACTAAGCGGAATACGACCATTGTTCCTAGTCCAGTTCCTTTTGCTTTTGTGGATAAGAAAGGTGTACCTAATCTTGAAACTTCCTCCTTCGTCATTCCGACACCGCTGTCTTTCATTTCAATCATTACTTTGTTTTTTTCCTTACTGATGAATATGTGTAGAACACCACCATTTGGCATTGCTTCAATGGCATTTTTTGATAGATTTAAAAGAATTTGATGAAGCTTCTTTTTATCAATTTTAATAAAATAACTTTCATGATCATCGAAACTAGTACTAACCTTCACATTATTCATTAATGCTAGTGGATTAATCACATTTATTATATATTCAACCTCTTTTTTTACATCAATTTTTTGCAGATTGATTTCATCATAAGGTTTTGCATACGTTAAATAATCCGTGATGATGGATTCTGCTCTTTCTAATTCTTGTAGTGCAAGCTTCAAATGGCTTTTCCTTGTAGCAACTTCGATAGTATCGTCATTTTGTACTAATTGGATAAAACCCTTTGTTACAGTAAGTGGATTTCTAATTTCATGTGATATCGATGATGCCATCTCACTTAATGCTTTCGTTTTATTATGTATATTATAATTTTCCATTAACTCATTAGCATTCCTCAAATACTCAATTAAGTACACTACACCTGCAGTAAGGAGAGGTGCCACCAAGATGCTAATTATCATTAGTATTGGAGACATTTTTGTTAATGTGCCGAACCAAATATGACAAATGGTGAACTCGTAAGAAATATATGCCAAGGCAACTAGACTAGAATATACTATTTTCTTGTTTTGTGTTAGTCGATTAAATAAAGGAATGAAGCCATATATTAATAGAGCGCCAAAGGATAAAGAAGTGATAAGGTAAACATAAAATCCATGACCACCAATAAAAAACCGCGTGATTATAGAATAAATGATTAACACCAACACGACTTTTTTCCCACCATAAATGGCCCCAATAAGTATTGGAATAAATCTTAAATCAAACACATGCCCATGACTCTCGTAAATGGGAAAATTCATACACAAAGTAATCGAAATGATAGATAAAATAATGAGAGTAAACTGGCTATAACGTTTAAACACATGATGTACGTTCACAAAAACATGATAAGCAAGTATAAATACAATAATGACTAATACATTGAGATACATGTTTTCCATAGCCCAACCTCCACATAGGCTAATAGGGACGGTTCTCGTTAGCCTTTGTCAAAAAAGCCAACAGGGACGGTTCTCCTTTGCCTGTTTTTTCCTCCTACTTATCCTACATGTTCGATGAAGTGATGTTCGAAGGCCACACTCACTCATTATCGTAACATTGTTTTCTAGTTTATTTAAAAGAAGATTTCACACTTCGCTTTTATATGGTCCTTGTTTTATCTATGGCCTTCTTTACGTGCTTGAATATATCCGTAGTATTTACAAGTTCCATTCCTTGTTAAGTCGTCAACTTCAAAGCCACATTTTTTATAGAAAGAGAAGTTTTCAGATGAAGTATGTGCAAACCAATCGCCGTGGGGCAGCTTGTGAACGCAAAGCTCTACTAGCTTTTTCCCTACTCCCCTTCCACGATAGTCTGATAAAACTATTAAATCTAATATATTTGCAACCATGATTTTATCTGAAATTACTCTAACCATCCCTACTAATTTTTCATCATCCCAGACTGTAAATGCCCAAGTAGCATTTTTAAATATGAGAGAAAATTTTTCTCTTTGCCAAGAAGGCGTATGTTTAGTCCAACCAGCATCTTGAAAAAGTGATTCAACTAAGTCAGCAGGAATATTGTCAGTGCCCTCTCTAATGATTAATCCATGATAGTACTGATACATGTTTGTAAGCTCCCCCATTCTAGTTAAGAAAGTTAATAGGGACGGTTCGGAACCAGTGAAAAAGTACTTGTATTTAGTGAGCTCCCTAATAAATATAAGGTTATTAGAATATAGGAGTTGAAGAGACCTATGCAAACTCGCTTTCCGCGGGCGGCTGGTAAGCCTCCTCTATGCTGCGCATCTGCGGGGTCTTACCTCTGCCTTTATTCCCGCAGGAGTCTCGCTTGCTTCGGTCTCATCAACTCTTTCTATAAATCTATAAATTAGGTACTCTGAATAAAAATGCAACAATATATTAATTCTTACACTTTTTCAGCGGTCTCGGACGGTTCTCGTTCGCCGTTCTCCCATTTTACCGGTTAGTAGTGCCAATAGTGACTGTTACCCCTCGCCCCTTCACCTAGTGAATTAATTCTCACTTAGTTTTTCAGCGATTTGTTTTAAGTGGTGCGTGTCGTGCTTTACGAAAATCTTAGTGAAGCTTTCAACAGAGAGTTTCCTCTTGCCACCACCAATAGTAAATCTCATATTTCCGTCTAAACTTACTAGTTTTCCCGTCAGTACTTGTCTAGTCTCTACAAAACGATCTACGATAGCTTCGACTGGCTCATCTTGAAGAAATGAAATCGCTTCGGCGTTATGCTCATCATGATCAGGAAACTTTCGTAGATCAGCACCGTCGTGCATATCCGGAAGCATCCGTTCGAGATTAAATTTATCCCAGTAATAGAGATGACCGATGATTTCTCTCACCGACCATTTACCTTCTTGTATAGGTTCACAAAGCTTTTCCTCCGGTACACCTTGTAGTTTTAAAACTTCCTCACATGCACTCGCAAATTCCTTGAACGTTTTTTTCATGGGCTCACCTCCATATCAGTCTGCTGCTAAACATTTATGTAGTACGTGTCATATCGTTCTTTAAAAATGTAGCCAAGTTTCTCGGCAAGATGAATAGATTCTTCGTTCGCGCCATCCCAACTAGCATATTTCCCTCTATGTAAACAATCTAGTATTATGGCAGCTGCTACTATAGTTGCTAAACCTTTCTTTCTAAAGTTTGGGTGAGTGGCAACTTCTATTTCGATACCGTCGTTGTATATACTATACGATGTTGCCGCAGATACTACTTGGTCATCATGGGAAATAGCATACCCCACGCCTCTATTAATAAAATCATCTATCGATTCGAACTGACTTACAAAATCTTCGGAGAGCTCTTGGAATGTGGGATCCTCAGCTACTTTTTTATCTACTTTTTGCATTTTATACTCTTTTGGTAATTGAGAAGCTATTTTTTCTAAATGTGTCCTCTGTAAATGCTCACGATTCTTACTGAAGCGATAGCGCTGAAATTTTTCAAATGAATCTTTATGAACTTTCTCGATCCGCTCTTTCCATTCAGTGCTCTGCACAATGACTAGTGGAAACTCGGGAAGATTGTGTAGTAACTGTTCCGCTCCTTCTGCATAAGGGTCCCCTGCATAAAATACGAAAATGCCTACCGTTATTTGTGCAACGGTTGGCGTTTCAACGTTATTTACCCATGCCTTCCCCATGTGGCCTTGGAGATAGGATAGTACAATTGTGCTATCAAATTTTGCAAACATAGGGACTAACTTTTCCCTAACATGTTGATCGGCTTCAAAAATCATTACATTCCTTCTTTCATCTATATTTAGTCGTTTCCTGTAAATTTTCGCAAGATATTTCGGTAAAAAAACGTGCTACAATGCTACATACATGCTCGAAATAGCAAGAAAATTATTATGACAGTAATAATAAAAGATAAACAGCCGTTCGGTGGCTGGCCAGTATGCGCCCTCGCTAGTGCATTGTTAAATCCACTTCCTGGACTATTCCTTTGTTCTTTTCTCACTAAACGATCCCGTGTGGTTTCTTTCGTCAATTGCCACGCCCCCTATTCATCCCCATATACGGATTAAAGGGAAAGAAGTTTCTTGTTGTAGCTGCCCATACCGGTTTTCTTTGTGAAAAATTGATGTGTAATGCTTTTAATCGGTACGTTTTATCATTTCAACCCGATTTCCAAACGGATCGCGAAATTCAAATCGCTCATAGCCTGGGATCGGTACTGAATCTAGAATTTCTATCTTGTTTTCCTCTAATACGTGACGCCAGTATGGCACATCCTCCACTTCATATGCTAAATGCGCTTTCGTTGTCAATCGATCAAAACCGTCTTCCGTACCAACATGAACTTCTTTATCACCTACTTGTAACCAAAATCCACCTCTCCCTTTCAACGAATCAGGCTTTTCCATTTCAGGTAATTGCAGTATGTGACAATAAAAACGTCTCCCTTCCTCCTCCGCTCCTTTTGGTATCGTAATCTGCGCATGATGCAAACCAATAATCATACATATCCTCTCCTTTTGGCTAATGGGGACGGTTCTCGTTTGCCGGATTTGCCGAAACTTCCATACTTACATAGTTTTAGAGTTTAGATTTTATGTCTAGAGACAACGTGTAGTCTTCAAAACGTAGTAGAGCCATCTCCCCCTACAGCTCGCAGTTTTTTCATTCATCGGGAGGTAATTTATAAGTAACCTCGCCTTTTTCGTTTAAAAACTCCATTCTTGGTACGTCATTTTTATCTACAACCATACGAATTCTTTCATTTCCTTTAGAATCCATTAACTGAACCGAAACATCTCCGTCTTTATTTTTCCCCATAAACGCTCTATGGGCATTGCCTTTTAAGAGCTCCTTCGTTTGTTGTTCTTTAATCTCATCACTTATTTGTGATTGTTTAATTTGCTTATGTTTTTCAACTAACTCGGACAGAGGGATGTTTGGCCTATCATAGATAGAAAAACCATAAAGCCTATCATCATTTTCGTCGCTATAATGAACTTGGACAACTTGATCTGTATTGTATTGATCAAATGTTAATGATGCTGTCGCACTGTAGTTTCCTTCCTCATCCTCCTCACTTCCATAAATAAGACCGCCACATTCTTCTCCTTTACCATTGAAAAAAATGATTCCGGAATCCGGGTCATTTTGTCTGTGCCCAGGGGCTATGTCCACACCACCCATGATTAATGGAGGTATATTATCTTGGTTGAATAACGTCATTTTGACCTTACCACTTTTATCAACAATATTTAGTTTTTCAACATCGAGTTCAGTAAACTTTTCTTTTTTGTGTTCAGACATATTGTATTCCTGCTTTCTACGGTTAGTATGCTAATGGGGACGGTCCGGAACCAGTGAAAAAGTACTTACCCTTTAAGTATAGGCTAATAAATATAAGGTTATTTGAATATAGAAGTTGATGAGATCTGTGCAAACTCGCTTTCCGCGGGCGGCTGGTGAGCCTCCTTGATGCTTTGCATCTACGTAGTCTCACCCCTGCCTTTTCTCCCTCAGGAAAGAGCGTCGCTTCGTCGCCTAATGCTTCGAGTTGTCTCGACGGATACGCTTCAAAGCATATGCTCGTAGAGGAAGAGACAGTTACCTCGATTGCTCCGGTCTCATCAACCTATTCTATAATTAGATATATTGAATATTAATACAATAAAATATCAAGATTTCTACTTTTTCAGCGGTCTCGGACGGTTCTCGTTTGCCGCAAGGGCAAACGAGAACCGTCCCCATTAGCCTTATTAGCTTTATATTTCTCGAGAGAGGCGGATCATGTCTCTGCACTGTATGCCATTCTCGAAAATTTCTTCGTTATAGTGTGTCATGAAATAATCTTTTTCGATAGTTGTTATTCTAAATCCACATTTTTGATAAAGAGCAAGTTGCCCTATGCTAGAATTACCGGTACCCACTTCGATTGATTTGTAGCCCTTTGATTTTGCTATCTTAATGGCGTCCATTACTAATCGTCTGCCAATCCCTTGTCCTTGGTGTTTAGGATCAACTGCAACATTGACTAACTCGACTGTATGTGGTCCTGAAGATAGTAAAACATAAACGCCAATAGCTTGATTGTTTATTTCCGCAATATAGCAATTTCCCCTTTTCAAATAATCCTCTACCATTCTTTCAGATGGGTCAGCTAATAGCAATAACTGCATTGGCGGTTTCTCGGTTTTAGCTAATCGTCTAATGTTCATAGCGTTCTCGACATTGGATAGTTGATAGGTAATGAGCGATGGTGTTGTTGAAAAGGGGAATACCTTCAACATTTCTAATGAGTAAGGATCGGTAGAGTCGACTTCAGCCTCAATACACTCATAACCTTTACTATTAGCATCATTTATTTGCATCGCTGTTAGTAATAGTAATAGATTTGCATTATTGACGCCCTTTGTACCTCTCCAACCAAGTTCCAAAACTTGATTATTTTCTCCTTCATGCATGAATGCAAATGCCAAAATTTCGTTACTTTCAGACAAAGCGATGTAACTACTGTCAAGCATCGTATCCTCATTAAAAATTAACTCTCCCCATGTATGTACATCACTTATTCCGGGTGGATTTTTCTTATGCGTCTGTTCATATGTATCCTTTACCATTAAGATCAATCTTTTTGTTACGTTCTCGTCTTCTTTTATTTCCTTAAATGATTTTATTGAGACATTAGTTTTTTCATATTTTTTTATGAAGCTCTCATATAAACCTTTCATCTTTGAGATATGTAACAATGGCAAATAAGTACGTCTCATTTCTTTAAAACCATTTTTCTCATAAAAGTCCTTCAAAAAATAGTTTGTTTCTGAAATTGAAGTTTGCAATGGATAAGTCAGGTCTTGCATTTTTATTTGATCTAACAGTTCGGCCTCTACAGCTATGTTGCGATAAAGTGGATGAACGACTAACGAAAAATATGTGCAATTAGGATGAAACTTTGTTTTCCATGCTGTAATGGCGCCTATTACTTCTCCTATTTTCATAGCAACATATGTACAGCTATTATTTGAATTTTTCAAGCCCCGTTCAAAGAAATGTTGAGAATAATCGTCGCTCGGGAAACAGATAGTCAATAAACTTCTTAGAGAATAACTATGTCTAGACTCACATTTTTCATAAATAATTTTTTCATTCACCACTTTTATTCACCTGTCTCATTTTACTTTTTTGAAAATCACGTTTTAAATCCGCTTCAATATAGAAATATAACACCCATGAAGAATAGGATGCTTTACATCTCCAAATTCTTTATGTAAGTGATTGTATATTTCTTCTAATATTTGATTTTGAGTCGCTTCATCAAACTGGGACAACCATGAAAGCGACCCTACTCTGCCACACCATTCTGCATTTGTAAATGGAACAGTATACTCGAACTTATACGTTTCTGTTAAATCAAACCGATTTTGCTTCCATTCTTGAAACCATTCTACTGGAAAACTATTGATGAATTGCTTCGAATTTTGCTTAGACCCAGCTGGCTTTATCACGCCATTTGGCATATATCGTTTTACAATTTCAACTGTATCCGATATCACCTTCGACCCCGAAATAAAGCCGGAGTCCATGATCAATATTGTGCCACGATCCTTTAGAATTCTTTTCATTTCATCCATTGTCTTTTGTCTGTCAAACCAATGCCAAGCTCGCAATACAGTGATGTAATCAAACTTCTCACTTTCTAAGCTAGTAGATTCTGCGAAATGATTAACATAATTAATTGTTACACCTTCGTTTTTGTCCAGCACTTTAGCTTCCTCTATTAGCTCTCTTGATGGCTCCACCCCAGTGACGGTTGCCCCTTCCCTACACAGAGCACGACTTAAAACACCAGTCCCTGAACCAAAATCTGCGACACTTTTCCCCGTAAAACTTACTCCTCTTATTTTTAAACTATCCATTAATTCATTCGGCAAATCGTTTCGAAACTGTGCATATCTTCTAGCCACATTACCGAAATTCACATCCATCTCTCCACCTCCAGGCTAATATGGCTAATAGCGGCTAATAGGGACGGTTCTCATTTGCCAAATTTGCCAAATGCAAGTACCATTTCTGTCAGGTAAAAGAAATTAAAACCTGGAACAAAAACTCTTACCACGTCTCCTAATCTTTCGTCTACTCTATTAATTTCTATATTTTTACACAAGTTCCTTTTTGATTGGCAAATAAAGAGTGTGAATGAACCCGGTGGTCCCAATTTGTCAGGGTATTAACGTCGTCCAATAGGAAAAAAAAATATCACAATCTACCAAAAAGAAAGATGCTGAGAATTCCATCTTTTGTTGCATGCGTATAAAAAAGGACATGGAGTTCTACTAAGTAGTTCGGTTCGTGAGGATAAAAAGCAAATATTACCGTAATTATTAGACCAAATAGATAGCTAATTGGACTAGGATTTTTTATTGATATAACAAGGTTTCCCCTTAATTTATTCTCTAATTGGCCCCCGAAATATCGTACTAAAAAATGCTCATTATTCAAAATTTGATTTTGTATACTAAATTAGCTGCAAATTTCCTATCTAATATGGTGCTGAATTAGGTGGGAATTAAGTAACCAATAATGATACATGTAAAAGAACCAACTACACAAGAGTAGTCGGTTCTTTAGGATTAAATGTAATTATTTCATCTTCAACTAACGGAGTGCCTATAGTATAAGTAAAGTACTTCACAACTCTCGGTTTTAAAAAGTGAAATCTTTAAATACACTCTTCTTGATTCGGTCCCACTCTCTGTAAATAATGCTAAAGTATACATCGTCTCGACTTTGACCTGATGAATTAATATAGTTTGCTCTAAATATACCTTCTTGGGTAGCTCCCAACTTTTTTATTGCATTTTGTGAGCGAGTATTTTCAATATCCGCACTAAACTGCACCCGTCTAAAATTCATAACTTCAAACGCATAT
Source organism: Evansella cellulosilytica DSM 2522 (assembly GCF_000177235.2). Taxonomy (NCBI): domain Bacteria; kingdom Bacillati; phylum Bacillota; class Bacilli; order Caryophanales; family Bacillaceae; genus Evansella; species Evansella cellulosilytica. The sequence goes on from NC_014829.1 coordinate 4,347,270, forward strand.
TTCAATAGTTCATATTTACAAGCAAAATTTAATCCTGTCCCTCTATAGGGTTTACCATACCAAGTCCATCCTATTTCTAACCGTTTGTTATTAAACTGAATATTTCCGTATCTTGTTGAACCAGCTACCTCGTTAGTTCTTTTGTCAATAATTATAAACGGATATGAATTTCCCACTTCTCTTTGTTCAGCAGTTTCCACAATGTACTTTTCCAAATCCTCTTCATTTTTACAATCAATTGTATAATGTACTTCCTCATCATAGATAATTTTTTTTATCTGCTCCTTGTAAATTTCTTCAAATGGCACTAATTTCACAATATTATTTTCCAATATTATGTTGTTAGAATAAAAGTCATTCATCGTTCCGTCTCTCCCTAAATAGGTTAATGGGGACGGTTCTCGTTTGCCTAAAATGGCGAACGAGGTCCGTCCCCATTAGCCTTTTTTGCATATGTATATCATTTGATTGCTTTGGTTTGTTATTGTCGTACCATTCCAATCTTGAAAAACATTAACAATTTTTAATCCGTTTGATGTTAATGTACGTTCCATTTCTTGAGGGAAAACATATCGCAAGCTTATATTAGTCTTTAATTCATCAACCACGTCATTATTATAGATGTATTTTCTTATTGTCGTATTGTGCTGTACTTGTTTTAAAGAATCATAACTACTGATCGTATATACATCAACTTTATTTTCTGATCTATCATCAATATACGTCTTCCAGTACTCTAGTTCGTTTTCTACTAATAATTCTTTCTCATTCGGAAATCTTGTTCCGAAAATGAATACTCCATCTTCACTTAAATGTTTGTACACCCCTGTTAATAGATTATCTTGATCTTCATTCGTAAGAAAATGTTGGAACGAATTACCGACACAGTAGATCAGATTGCTTTTAACATTCAATTTTAACCGTGTACAATCTTGCTTCACCCATTCGATTTGCAAATCAAGGTCGTTTGATTTTTTGACCGCTTCTTGTAACATTCCTTGATGCACGTCAACTCCTATTAATCGATAGCCTTTTGCTGCTAAAGGAATCGTTGCCCTCCCTGTACCACATGCCAAATCAATGATGACACCTTCTGTTTGAGCTGCCCACTTCTCCAAAAACTTGACGTCATCCATATAAGTATTATTTTCCACATCATATATGGTGGGATTTTCGTATTCTTCGAAATTACTCAATGTTGTTTTCTCTGTCATATCTTTTCTTCCTTTATAAAAAAATTAGTAGCATAAATTCACCTAAATAAATCAGATTCCTTTAGTATAGTTACAACTATAGATCGTCCATCCCCACTACCATGATTAAGCTAACAATCCAAATAACTACCGCAGGAACAAAATATATTACGGCCAATGCTGCATCGATAGGGACGAAAATCACAGATAAGTAGAAACAAATGTACGAATAAAATAGCACCATCGTTATGAGAGCCGCTATTACTGAACCCCCATACACAATTAAGCCTAATCCTGGAATGAATATATTAGCTACGATGCTCACACGTTTTTTGAAGGATTTATGTGCTCTTTTTACTCTCTCGATTTCCTTATTCATCTCTCTCTTTAATCCCTTAATTTCTTCTTCTCGCACAACTCTCACTCCATCCATTTATTATATTCGTTCTAAGTCATTCCTGGATGTCATGTTTAAAACAGCACCTATATTGTTAAGCGCAGTATCGTTCTCCATATTAACTTTAACACTTTTTTCCATCATTGAACATGATAGCTTAAGAGGTTAATAGAGGTTAATAGGGACGGTTCTCGTTGGCCAACTGGCGAACGAGAACCGTCCCCATTAGCCATTCCCTATTGAATTGTCGTGACAAACAAGTTACCATTATTTAGGAATGGTATTACAGGAGGTATATTTGTGAATAAACATTTTAATAAACTATGTTTCTTATTTGTTAGTAGTGCAATTTTCATCGGTTGTAGTAATGAGGAGTTAACTGCGATAGAAGTTTTAGAGAATACTATTGATGCAATGGACGATATAAATGAGTTCCGTTTTGTGCTCGATTCCCATGCCGAAGATCAAGATGGGCAACAAATCGTTATATCAAGTGAAGGAAATGTTCAATATACACCTCTCGCTGCACATATGAAACTTGAAAGTGACTATGATGACGAACACCAAGTTAAAACGGAAGTCTATATATCAGATGATGCTATTTATCATCAAGGTACTCGAGTGGCCGAGACGGATGCTGAATGGATTGGAAACGACTATTCTCATACCCCACCAACGCCACATGAACAATTCGATCTCATAAAAGAATTTAGTGATTCCTTTACTTTTATAGAAGAAAGAGACTATTACCATTTTACTTTATCGACATATGATGACGGATTAGACAATTTACTATCAACGATATTTCCTTTTTTTCACGTACAAGACGATCCTCTTCTTGAAATAATGCTTTACATACTTCGATCTGAAGGAATAGTTGAACAATTAAATTATGAATTTACAATTAATAAAGATACATTCATGCGAGAATCAGAATTAATTGAGCTGTTATTGGACGTGGGAAATCCAGACATTGATGACATGACATTTATGGAACAAATAAACATTACTTATGATTATACTGACACGGAACCTGTTTTCATCCCTGACGAGGTTATTGATAATGCAAGAAAAATTGGAGAAAACATGTCAGATAGCCTAATAGATTTGGAAATTGATACCGAAACTTCTATTGAAGAAGAAAAAGGCATTTCGGATGGGAATCATTTTAATGGGGCTAAATTTACTACAGATGGTGAGTGGATTTATTTTGCTGACGATCATCACATTGAGGGGATCTATCGCTTTAAAGCTGATGAGATCGACAATCATGTTGAAAAATTATCTGATGACATTGCAGCTAACATAAACGTCACTGACGATTGGATTTATTACGAGGATCGCTCAAAAGATTCACACGTATATAGAATGAGTAAAGACGGCTCCGAAATAGAACAGGTTATAAGCGACAATACTATCGATGTACGTGTGATAGATGAAACGCTTTATTATAAAAACTTTAATGGGCATAATCAGCGTTCACTATACGCTACTCAGCTCTCTCCTACTACAACAACGACATTCACTCTCGTTGATCATGTATTTCGTTTTACCATTCATCAAGGGAACGTTTTCTATCAAGGGGATGATCACCATTTGTACGTAACGGATGTCGATCCAAATGATAATGCGAACTTTCCTTTTATAAGTCACCGTGTTGGTACTTTTCAAGCATTAGACGAATATATTTATTACGAAAACAGTGAAGACGGCCATTCTCTATACCGCATTTCAACTGACGGGTATCGTGTGGAAAAACTAACAGAAGCAGAGTCGCAAGGGTTTAATGTAACAGAAGACAGTCTATTTTTCACCAATGCATCTGATGATGAAGCATTGTATAGGTTAGATTTAGATACACTCGAAAAAACAAAATTGGACGACCGTGGCTTTTCCATTCACGTGATTGACGACCTTGTGTTTTACCAAAAACACATTAGTAGCTTCGAGCTTGGCTGGTTTGTCATTAATAAAGATGGTACCAACCCAAGACAAATCAACTTTTAGGCTAATAGGGACGGTTCTCGTTTGCCAACACATTGGCAAACAAGAACCGTCCCTATTTGCAGTCTCGAACCGTCCCTATTTGCGCTTTAGCTTTCGTATTGTAATAATTCTGATACGGTTACAAAGCGATACCCTTGCTCCTTTAGTTCATGTATAATGCCTTCTACTGCGTTGAGTGATTCGATACGACTTTCATACATGACATGCAATAAGATAATGTCACCTGGCTCAATGTTCTCGACTACGTAGTTTGTTATTTTACTGGAATCTGAAGCTATTTCAGGATAAGATTCAGGCTCTAAGCTCCATAGAATTGTGCTTTTATCTTGGCTTGATAAATAACGCGGTAGTACGAATAGCCTTCTCCCATAAGGTGGGCGAAACGTTATCTCTCCTTCATAGCCTATTTGCCTTATAAGCTCATCGGTTTTCTCTATTTCTTCCTTCACAAATGCATGAGACTTAAAAATCATTCGTTCATGTGAGTAGGTATGATTTCCAATTTCGTGGTCGTCGTCGACAATTTTTTTTGCATCTTCAAAATATTCTTCAATTTCATACCCCGTCAAGTAAAAGGTCCCTTTAACATCATTTTCTCTTAAAATGTGCAAAATCTGGTCTGTATGTACCCCTGGACCATCGTCAAAAGTTAATGCTACTACTTTTTCATCGGTTTCTACATTTGTAACAAGTCCTCCAAAAAATTGTAATGATCTTGATTGAGACAATGCATTTAATAAGAAGGCTAAACCAATAAAAAGTAATGCCACTATCATGATAATAATTAAAAGTTTTTTCATACTATCCTCCACTGCTAATCCCATTTTCATGTGCAATGTAAAGTTAGACAATTACTTGCTTACAATACCAAATTAATACGTATTGGTCTACCTGCTTTTTTATAGGATAATTGTGGAGGTTAAAAGGGACGGTTCTTGTTTGCCAATGTGTTGGCAAACAAGAACCGTCCCTATTGGCCTATTTGCCTCATCTACTTGACTCGTTTGGCTCCTAGGTATCTTTGGCTCCAGTAGGAATTGTTCATGCTTGTAATTGTAACGCCTGTGGATGAGCCTGCGTGAATGAATTGGTTGTTCCCAATATAAATTCCATTATGAGATGGGCCGGCTTTATATGTTTCAAAAAATACGATGTCACCAACTTTGAGGTCGGTTACTGGTACTGCTGCATTCCATTGCTCAGCTACAGTTCTTGGCAGCGTCACACCGTTTTGTCTAAACACGAATTGAATAAATCCGCTACAGTCAAATCCTAGAGCGGTCGTACCTCCCCATAAGTATGGAACTCCTATAAAATTACCTGCATCAGCGACGAGGTTCAACGGGTTAAATGACGTTTTCGGGAGCATCGTCTCGACTGTTTTCAAATGAACAGCAGAGACTTCATCCAGCTTGTCCCACGTTGATTGTGTAACAAGGCCATCTGAAACGAGTCCCCAATCCTTCTGAAATTGCGTCAATGCATTTTTCGTTATATCACCAAAGAACCCTGTTGGCTCTTGTTTAAAGTAGCCCAACACTTTTAATCGTGCTTGAAGCTCCGTAACTCCTACACCAGATTGGCCAACTCTTAGTAATGTTGTTGCATCGGCATTCGCGTTATTGTTGCTAGTCGGCGTTGTCGAAGAAGGATTATTTTTTTCCGTTAGCGCACGCTCTAGTGCTTGGAAAGTTTGTGGACCTGCAACGCCATCAACTTTTAAACTGTTTGCTTGCTGGAAGCTACGTACTGCATTTCTCGTAATTGGTCCAAAAATGGTTGTAACGTCACCTTGAAAATATCCAAGCTCCTTTAATGCCGTTTGTAGTGTGCGAACTTGTTCTCCTTGACTTCCTTCACGAAGAATAGACGTCATGCTGCCTATGCTTACAGGTGTGCTATTGTTAGTATTCGAGTTGTTCTTGCTTTGAGAATTATTCGAGTTTTGCGTGTTATTGGACGTGTTCGTATTGTTATTATTATTTGTCGTCGTTGAGCTTGAATTGATTTCCTTATTGAGCGCCGCAATCGTCTGAGGGCCAGCAATACCATCGACCTTTAAGCCCCTAGCGCGTTGAAAATTTCGGACACCTTCCTGCGTGATTGTCCCATAGTATCCTGTGATCGCGTCATGGTTGAAGAAGCCTGTTTTCTTCAGGATGGTTTGTACTGCTTCTACGTCTTTCCCTCTTGAACCTACACGAAGGACATTCGTTGTCTTTATTTCACTTAAGTTTGTCGTTGTTTGCGTTGTTGTCGGTGTAGTCTGATTGTTCGATGTTTGGGTAACGTTTTGTGTCGGTTGTACCGACGTTGTGTTTGCCAATGCAGCAAACGTGCGTGGACCAACAATGCCGTCAGCCTTCAAATTGTTTGCCCGTTGAAAATCTTGCACTGCTTTTCTCGTCACTTCACCAAAGTATCCTGTTGCTGTCGGATAATTAAAATAGCCCTTCTCTTTTAATTGCTCCTGAAGTACAACAACATCGTTTGACTTCACACCGAATGATAACGTTTTTTCCCCAAAGGACGCCTCCGCTATGCTTGGCATCGCTAGAAATACACCAGTCGCTGTAACAGAAGTTACGAGTGTAGCGCCTAACTTAGATTGTATTCCCATTTCTCCACCTCTTTTTAGTTGTTTTATGTATAGAAGCGTACCCATATAAACGATTGCTTGAGTAACCTGTCGTTCAATGGGTTCATTTTCACTATATAGAACAAGTAGCGTTCATGTCCGGATGTTCACTAAATAGAACGATATGAGATCACTATGTATCATTAGTTCCATGCCGAATCTACTTTTTTCATTCACTAAATAGAACGATCGTTTTAATCCAATTTTACCAAGATTTTCTGCAAAAAATTAGCTACTAATGACCTATTTTTATTACTTTTGACGCATTTTTTCAAACTTTTTTGACATGTTGTGACATTAAAAGTCCTCTTCTTAAAACATTCTTTCCTTTTGTCTTATCACCTTAGAAAAATGACATCATCTGAACTCAAAAAGAGCCTGGTAGTTAAACGGTCTTTATGCAATTTAGCCGACATATCGCTGTCAACTAAATGTGCGTTAGCCATTGCCCAAGCACTCCTGCACGCACCGTACAAAAGAAAAAACCTAAGAGGGTGGCGACCTCCTAGGTTATTTCATATATATTAAAAGGGGGGTAAAGAATCAAAATTGCTCAGCACGTACCTCACAATTTTTTATAGCTACATGTGGCTTTCTCGTATTGGAAATCTAAATCTACACTTACTGTTCGTCTTCATCCTCATCTTCGTCGTACTCATCATCATTAAATTCTTCATCTGCATCGTTAATCTCTTCGTCATAATCATTATCGTCCATGTCTTCTAAACCATCATCGATATCCTCGTCAACAATATCGTCGTCAATACCTAAATCCTCATCGATTGGATCATCACCTAAGTTAGTGTCTGTACCCATAGGTTCCTCATCAACTAATGGATCTTCAGTATCACCAGCAGTACCACAACCTACGAGAACACCTACTGCTAAAACAGTTGATAAAGCGGATAACACAATTTTCTTCTTCATGTTAAGCTCCTCCTGTTAAGTCATAGCATTGAAAAATTATATTTTGCATGAAAATATAATTTTGTATATATATCATGACCTTAGGAGGAGCATTTTATGTTAGTAAATATTTTTACAAGTCGTCGTCTGCTGGTACCTCTTCATCAATTGGCTCCTGGTCTAACGGTTCTCCATCCTCCACATCACCACAAGCCGAAAGCATACCTACCGCGAAAAAACTTGCTAACATTGTTAAAAACATCTTTTTCTTCATCCTTGATTCCTCCTAGTAAAAAATTTGTTATGTGTCTAGTTACAGTTTGTTTAAAAGTCTCCGCCATCCTCTTCAATCATTGGATCTTCCATATCCTCGTTTACATCACCGCAAGCTGCTAAAAAACCTACTGCAAAAACACTCGATAGAAATGCTAGAAATATTTTCTTTTTCACCTTTACTTCCTCCTTAATTTTTCAATAAAGTTGGATGATGGTCTATATCGACCATGTAAAGGTGATTCTATCAACGATATAACCCGATAACAATGGCTTCAAACTTATTTAAACGCTTTTTTACATTTTCCCACAATTGTCATAATAGTCATAAACGTGTCACTCATTTTCAAGGCAACCGAATATACAGCACTTTCGAATTGTCCTAAAAGTTTCACTACTGTCGAAGCAATTATTCTGAAATCCCAATTTCTTTTTTTCACTTGAAAAATTATGTGAAAATGTCTTACACGCAATAAACTAAAAAGCCCACTATAAGAAGGTTCTTATAGTGGACTACGGCGAGTATAGGCACCGAGACTTTCTATTCGTTTTCATGGTTCAACCAATACAGCCTTACTCTTTGTCTCCTAATGCAAACATAATCTCTGCTTCTGCAACCGTTTTTCCTTCTACAGAGGCTACAGCTCTTCCTTTACCAATTTTACCGCGCAGACGTGTCATTTCCACCTCTAAGCGAAGCTGATCTCCCGGCTTCACTTGTCCTTTAAAACGGCAACCGTCAATGCCTGCAAAAAAAGCTAACCTACCACGGTTTTCTTCTTTTTTAAGCATCGCGACAGCTCCGACCTGTGCAAGTGCCTCAATAATCAGCACCCCAGGCATCACTGGATAATCTGGAAAATGTCCATTAAAAAACTCTTCATTTGCAGTTACATTTTTAATCCCAACAGCACGCTGCCCTTCCTCTACCTCTAAAATACGGTCCACAAGCAAAAACGGATAACGGTGCGGAATAATTTCCTTTATTTCTTCAATTGACAACATTATTATGACCTCCTATAATATGTAGGCTATAACTTAGTTTACCACTCGTGCGGGAGTTTAGCTACTGAGTTGTTGTCTGTTTTGAACGATTCGAATTTTTTGAGTTGCGTGCGATTTTGTCCGAGTTACGAGCGATTCTGTCTAAGTTGCGTGCGATTTTACCAAAGTTACGTGCGATTCCGTCCAAGTTTTGTGCGATTTGCCAAATGTCTGGTAAAACACAACCAAAAAAAACACTCTTTCTCTACTCCGAAGCTCGAACCCTCTTTGACACTGTTGTTTCGATTAGCACTTTGGTCGAGCCTTACTCTTTTGAATTATTTCTCACGTGTTTTGAACGATTCCAACTGAGTTGTGTGCGATTTTGTCCGAGTTACGCGCGATTTCGTCTAAGTTGCGTGCGATTTTACCAAAGTTACGTGCGATTCTGTCCAAGTTGAGTGCGATTTGCCAAATGACTGGTAAAACACAACCAAAAAAAACACTCTTTCTCTACTCCGAAGCTCGAACCCTCTTTGCCCCTGTTCTTTCGATTATCACTTTGGTCGAGCCTTACTCTTTTGAATTATTTCTCACGTGTTTTGAACGATTCCAACTTAATTGCGTACGATTTTGTCCGAGTTACGCGCGATTTCGTCTAAGTTGCGTGCGATTTTACCAAAGTTACGTGCGATTCTGTCCAAGTTGTGCGCGATTTTACCAGAGTTACGCGCGATTTCGTCCAAGTTGCGTGCGATTTACCAAACAACTGGTAAATAATCCCCTCCCGAGTTACGCAAAATTTACCAATTAACCGGAAAAGACATCAACACAAATAAAAACCGTACAAATAAGGTCGTCACTCCTTATTTGTACGGTTCTACTTTTATCTATTATGTCTGTCTAGTGGTGTGTCGATGAAGATGAAGTCGTATACGTTATACCACGTTTCCGCTTCGAGAACGTCACGGGGGTTACCGTCCCCTACGATTCCGAAACCGACCATTGTACCAGCAATCAAACTTCCGGCAAATAAGGCTATAACAAAAATCAGCCTTATCCAGATAGGAATTAATCTTATTCGTCGGCGCTTTAAAAATTTCGCATCACGCTTTTCCTGTTTTGCTAGTTTCTTCTGCTTCCGACGTGCTTTCCGTGTATTCACGCCTTCTTCATCCTCATCTTCCACACTCTGTCCTAACTCCGAATCTTGATCCTCAATTATAGGCGCAGCTTTCTCTTCAAGCATGCGCTTACGGCGTGAGGACCTTGTTACCCCTTTTTCTATTTCATCTTTTTCTTTATCTTTGTCTATATTATTTTTCATTGAACTCGTCGATTCCACTTCCAATTCCTCTAGCTCATTGGAATGATCCCGCTCCTGCTTGCTATCACTAGGATCACGCTTTTCACCAATAGAATCACTTGCAGATTCATCGCCACGAGGTGCAGCATCAGCATCAGAGAATGCTTGATTATGATCATCCGAAACAGATTGCGGCTCACCCGACCCTTGTTTTCCCTGAGGCTCTTCAAGCACTGTTGTCTTCTTTTCAGTTTTTGATCTATAACTCACATATTCTCTATTCATGACCTACTCCTCGGCATTTACGTCCTACGATGTATTTTAGCCTTAACGTATCGTATTGACAAGTCCCATCATCTCATCAGCGATCGAAATTGCCCGCGAGTTAAACTGATAATTACGCTGCGTCAGCATCATCTCCGTCATCTCACGACCCATATCCACATTCGACTGCTCCAGCATCCCTTGACTGAACACCTGCGCGCCAGCCGCCTCATTCAACACATCACCAAACGCCAAACCAAGCTCTTCAAGATTTGGGAAAACATACATGTTGTCACCTAACGATGTGAGTAATTGGGGCTTAGTTACCTGTACGAGCTGTAGTTCTCCGACAGCAACACTCTCTCCATTGTCTAGTGTAACCAATATTGCACCCTCATCAGTGATTCGCAATGACTCATAATGTCCTGGTACTGCAATTGGATTTCCGTCAGAGCCTAGCACGTAGTCTCCGTTTTGGTTAACAATAAAATTCTCGCCATCTACATCCGGATTTGGGCTAAAGTAAAATGCGCCATCGCGTGTAAAGCGGCGTGTGCCATCCTCAGCAGGTGCTAGTTCGAATAAGTAGCCCTTTTCCGTTAAGGCAATGTCTAGTTCGCGCTCTGTCGTTCTAAGTGCGCCTTGCTCCATACGGACAGCTGTTTGTCCAACAGCAGATCCCGATCCGACACGAATACCATTTGGCGTTGTTCTACCAATCTCATGGTGTGCATCTCTTTGGTTGTTCACTTGTTGGAACAAAAGGTCACTAAAAGAAACGTCGCGGCGCTTATAGCCTGTTGTGTTTAAATTAGCTAAATTGTTTCCGACAGTGTCTAGTTTTCTCTGCATCTGTCCCATAGTGACAGCGGAAGTAATCATCGATTGGTTCACGTTCTTCACCCGAATTCATTGGATTTTTTTATATTACATATTATTTGTCTTCATTATTTTTATCGTAAGCGCCCGATGTCATTGACCGCTCTTTCTAAGCTTCGGTCATATGCTTGCAGCACACGTTGGTTTGCTTCAAACGTTCTCAGTGCGCTCATCATCTCTGTCATTGTTTGTGCAGCATCAACGTTAGCCCGCTCAAGAAAGCCTTGTTGGAGCTGGAACGTTGCTTCAGCGTTATCAATGGCAGATTCAATGGCGTTGTCACCGTCATAACGTAAAAGGCCAGCACCTTCTTTCACAAGCTGATCTGGGTCAGCGATAAGTGCTATATCGAGCTGGGCAATAAATTGCTCGTTTGCATCTATTATTTCGCCGTTGCTTCTAACGATAAAGTCTTCGTTTCCGACATTAATTCTATCTCCGTCAGCATCAAGCACGTAGTTTCCTTGGGACGTTGTTAAAAAGCCCGCTCCATCGACGGTAAAGTTACCGTTACGTGAATAGCGAAGATCACCTTCACTGTTTTCAATGACAAACATGAGTGCTGCTTGCTGTCCTGTTTCCTCATTCGTTGGAACGACGCCTTGAAGTAGGGCTATGTCCGTTGAATTAAACGTTTCCTGCAGGTCACCTTGTCTGAAGTTCGGTGTACGTTCTTGCATATATACACCCGTCGAAAGCTCACCAATAACGTTTGTCCCAAATTTTTGCATATGGTTCGTTCCCATCGCTTGTATTAATTGATTAGGAAACGATCGTATCGACGCTTGGTCGGCTTTGTATCCAGGTGTTTCGATATTTGCTAAGTTGTTTGTTAACATTTCTTGGCGTCGCTGTTGTGTTATCATTCCAGCGCCTGCACTGTATAATCCACGGAGCATGGCTCCTCACCTCTTTATGTGTAATCAATCTTTATAGTTGCTTTTCTATCTATTATATCGGTATTATGTATAATTACTAAATGCTTTTTTGTATGTTACCAACATTTACTTGATTTTTTATTGGATAGCTTGTCCAACATAATAAGAGCTATTTTATTTTATTTCTAGTCACTCTATCTAAGTTTTCTAGTAATAGGCCTGTTCCGATCGCGACGCAATCCATTGGGCTTTCTGCAGCTAAGACTGGTACTTTTAATTCTTCTGACAACAGCTGTTCAATCCCATGCAAATAGGCGCCTCCACCTGTTAAAATAATACCACGGTCAATGATATCAGCAGATAGCTCCGGCGGTGTTTTTTCTAAAACATTTTTTGAGGCTTGGATGATGTGGTAAATCGCTTCTTCTAGCGCTTCACGCACTTCTTCTGATTTTACTGTGATCGTTCTCGGTAAACCGCTCACCATGTCCCGTCCTCGTATATCCATTTCTTCGTTTCGACCACCAGGGAAGACTGTTCCAACGTTCATTTTGATTTCTTCTGCCGTACGTTCTCCAATTAGAAGCTTGTACTTTTTCTTAATATAGGAGAGGATGTCATGATCAAAACGATCACCAGCAACTTTGATCGAAGAGGCGGTGACGATGTCTCCCATAGAAAGAACTGCAACATCCGTTGTTCCACCGCCGATGTCTACGACCATGTTACCACTTGGCTGATAAATATCCATACCTGCTCCTACAGCAGCTACTTTCGGTTCTTCTTCTAGGTAGATGTTTTTTCCACCGCTTTTCTCAGCTGCTTCGCGAATCGCTTTTTGCTCAACAGAAGTGATATTTGTTGGACAACAAATTAAAATTCTTGGCTTTGCAAATAAGCCTTTCACACGTATTTTGTTTAAAAAGTGTTTTAACATTGCTTCAGTTGTGTCAAAATCTGCAATTACGCCATCTCTTAATGGGCGTATTGCAACAATATTTCCCGGTGTTCGCCCAACCATGCGGAATGCTTCTTCCCCAACAGCAAGTACGCGGTTAGAGGATGTATCAATCGCTACAACTGATGGCTCGTTTAAGACAATTCCTTTTCCTCTCACATGAATAAGTACGTTTGCGGTTCCTAAATCAATTCCAATATCCCTTACGAACATTTTTTTTCCTCCCTGACACGTGATGGCAATTGACCGTATTATTTTCTTTATTTTGATCCGCTTCTACAATAGTTGTATTTCCATTGTACCATTTTATCATATTTTGACATATGAAAGTGGGAGGAATTGTATTTTTTTAAACTTTTGTTTCTAGTGGCCCCTCCTTTTTCGGTTCTGGCTTTCGATATTTCACCTTTGTTGCTTCTCCACCTCTTAAATGCCTAATGGATTTGTGATAATCGAGTATTTCCTTTACTTCGTTCGCAAGCTCTGGATTGATTTCAGGAAGTCTTTCTGTTAGGTCCTTATGCACAGTACTTTTGGATACGCCAAATTCCTTTGCAATGGTTCGAACTGTTTTCCTCGTCTCTACGATGTACCTTCCAATCTTGATCGTTCTCTCCTTGATGTAATCGTGCACACCTCTCGCCTCCCTAGAGTGTTTCTGGAGTTCAAAAAGACGAAGAAAAGACAGCACCCATGCTTGATTTCTCTTGGTGTCTCAGCTGCGTTTCCTGGGCTTGCAGGTCCACTGCCAACCTCCTCATACTTCTTGAACAACCTATCATTTTGGTAAGGTTTGTTAAATTTTATTAAGGGGGACAGTGAGATATGCATAAAACAAGGAAACAGCTTTTTTTTCATGCTGTTTCTGCTCATTCAATTGTCTGAATATTCCTTGACGTTAACACAATTTGGCCATGATTAAGTCACTTATTTTTTTAGAAAAAAACTTTTTTATTTTTCTTGAATCTGGTCATTTAACGTACTCAATACTCGTTTAATGCAGAGATGATTATCTCTGTTTTTTCCATATAAATGGATAATCATATGTAACTCGGTATGAATCATGTGAAACGTGGGAGAAATCGTGCGTAACTTTGATAAAATCATGTCTAACTCCGTGCCAATCTTGCGAAAACTCGCAACAAATCCACCGCCAAATAATTTATAAAACACAAAAACCCCGAGAGCTTATTGCCTCTCGGGATTTTTGTGTTTGACTTGATTCTCACAGGTGGAATGTGCAATTTCCTAGTTAACGAATGTTCTTCAAATTTACTACAACACTTCAGTTTAAAACTTTTCCAAGTGAACAAACTATTTGTTTTTGCTGCGATTTCTTGCCTCATATAACTTAAGTAACAGTTCGCTCATCAACAGAGTAGTTGTTTTACTTGAAAATAATACTCCCTGTTGATGCTCTCACATCTTTCCAACTACGTTTAAAATGGAACAATGTTAGTGCCGTTATCGTCTTCAACAAATAGTCTTTCAAATTATGATTCTGCTTGGAAATCTGTTTCTGGAAGCTCTTCTGCTCCAGATTGTTCAGCAATATCGTCTTCATTAAATTGTGGTAAAGCCGATAAGCCTTGTTCCATAAAGTCTAATGGATTTACAGGAATACCTTGTTTACGTAGTTCAAAGTGAACGTGTACGCCAGCATCTGCATTGTATAGGTTACGTCCAGCTCTACCAATGACGTCACCTTGCTTCACTGTTTGTCCAGCTTCTACTAAAGAACCATCTAGACTTTGATAGATTGTCACGATATCTTCATCGTGCTCAATGTGCACTACTTGTCCGAATAAAGCATCTTCTTCTGCTTTAATTACTGTACCGCTCATCGCAGCAGTGACATCAAAGCTTTCCCCTTCTTCAGAAGAAAGGTCGATACCTCTATTCATATAGTAGTAGTTGTTATAGTGTACGAGAGAGTTTGCTTGATCTTCTACAGAGTCATCAAAATCATAGAATGTACCTATAACACTTACTTCATTTTCATCTAACACTGGCATTTGGAAAACTTCATTTGTACCGGTTACCGGAACTGCTTCTTCATCATCGTACGCAAACGGATCCTCGATGCCTTCAGGGTCGTTTATATTAAACTCTGAGTCACTTGGATCATTTGCTAGATCTTCCGTTCCAGCTAACCAAATAAATGTCGTTAATACTACTGCCGTTAATGTTAGATAGATTGCGGGCATTGCCCAACGTTTTTTCATTAGGCGCTTTAATTTCGCCTGTGTTCGCTCCCATGCGGATGTTTGTTTCTCCTCATGATTACTCATAGTATCACCACCTCAGCAATCATTCTGATCAAATTGTCAGTACTTTATACACTTTTTAGAAAATTTTTCATTGTTTACACTACTTTTTAATAGATCTTGTAGTTTGCTAGAGGTGATGAGGGCTAACATTTGTCTTTAAAATAATAGAAAAAGGCGACTCGAATGGTTGATTACTTACCATTTGAGTCGCCCTATTATCATTTATTTTTCCTAAAAACCGCTTATTTCTATAATTTCATAGGAATCGACGTTTGGTTCAAAAATGAGTGCCTCAAACTTCCACGTTTCTCCAGGTTGTAGATCATTAATGTTATCAAACGTACTACCAATTCGGTTACCATCTTCATCATATAAGCTAATATCAATTTGAACGTAAGAATACGTTTCATCGCCTTCATTCACGATTGTGCCCTCTACATAGGAATAATAGTCGTCACTAACTAGCTTATGATCAACTACCTCTAAATGAGAAGGATCAAAATCGGTATCAAACACGCTTAAGTCATAACCAAAAATATCAACTATTTCATAGTACGCAACGCCATCATCAAACACTAAAGCTTCAAATTCCCAAGTCTGCCCTGGTTCAAGGTTATTGATGTTGTCAAATGTACCACCAATGATATTGCCATTTTCATCAGTTAAACTTACATCGACTTGGACGTAGGAGTATGTGCTATCTGATTCATTAACGATAGTTCCAACGACATACTGATAAAAGCCATCTGCAGCATAACCATGATCTGTTAATGTAAGTCCACCACCAAAGTCAATAGCCTCGCCGTCTGTAACAGCCGCTTCTGTGTCTTCATCATTTAAATAAGTTGCTTCAATAATCTCCGTATCATAGATTTTCCATTCTCCGTTTTCCTTTTTCATTCTATTTAACGCTTCGACTTGATTATCCTGAAACTCAGGACCAGCTAATTTTTCTGTCGTTTGAATGAGCCTTACTTCGGCTTCATCACCAGTTATTTCGATTACTTCAATATCGTCAAGCGTATATTGCAAATCATAAACTTCAAATAACTGAGTGAGTTGCTCACGAGTAAGGTCATATTGAGGTGAATCCGAATGCAGTGTCGACATATACAAGTCGATGTCTTCATTGTTACCCGCATCTAAATTTAATTGAATAACTTCAATAATAAGTTCTTCATCTGAAATTTCCTCTTCTTCTGGCTCCTGCTCCTCAATTTCCTCTGTTTCCTCTTCGGTTTCTTCCGCGTCGACATTTGCTTCCTCTTCTGAACCACATGCGACTATGAAAAATAACAGCAGCATACTAAACAACAATAAAACAGTTTTTTTCATTCGTACAAAACTCCCTATATTTGATTTTTTATCTCGCGCCTACGTTTTCAATGAGAATATGTATGTAGGAGGAGACCTCAATACCCCTAGTGAAAATTGCTTCGTTTCATAATATGCTCGACAACTGATCAGCAATTTTCACACAATTTAATTATATATATCGCGAAACGTTTTGTTACCATTTTTTATGTGAATTGGAAATTCATTACTTTAGTAGGGCGTTGTGTTGTCGAATTTATAAATCTTTGTGCTTATATCATAGGACGCTGCTTTAGGTGTTTTGTTTCGTTAACTGTCGGTGAGAGGGCGGGCAATTTTCATTTGAAACTATTGTATTCGAATAATCGTAAATAGGATTACATTAATTCACTGGAGGTTTTTAACATGTATGAATATAAATTTGTAAAAATTGACCTTAGTAGTTGGAACGGTAAACCGAAAGAAAACTACCATGATGTTATTGTGAACTACGCTAAGGATGGTTGGCGGTTTGTCCAGATCTTTGCTCCAGCTACGACAGGATATGGTCATGCTACTTATTTTGAGCTTATCTTCGAAAGATCTTTACATTGAAGGTGGTACTCGTTTTTTCTATAATCACTTGCGATGTGATAGGGATAATGGCCGTTTATTAAATGAAAATGGGAAAAAGCCCTCCTCCAATGCGGAAAAGGGCTTCATGTTTTTCATTAAAGTTTACCATCCAAAAATATCAACGATTTCATAGGAATCAACGTTGCTATTAAGAATAATTGCTTCAAAATTCCACGTTTCTCCTGAACGGAGATTGTTGACATTATCTAAAGTGCTTCCAACAAGGTTGCCATTGACATCAAATAAATTGACACTCACTTGCACATAATCAAATGTTTCGTTAGATTCATTTAATATTGAACCTACAACATAGGACGACCACTCATCACTTCTACTATCGTGATCAACTAAAGTTAATCCTTCGGACACATCTCCGTAGTTTGCATCATCATAATCAAGACCGTAAATATCAATAATTTCATAGTAGGCTACATTTTCATCAAACACTAATGCTTCGAAGTTCCACGTTTGTCCTGCTGCAAAGTCCGTTATCATGTCAAAAGTGGAGCCCACAACATTCCCATCTTCATCAGTTAAAGTAATATCCACTTGCACGAGAGAATAGCTGTTATTTGATTCATTTACTACCGAACCAATAACATACTCATTAAAGTCATCGTAAATATATTCATGATGTGTAAGTATTAATCCACCACCGAAATCATGTCCGTCAGCGAGAGCTTCATTTACATAAGTGACATCAACAACTTCTGTCTCGGCAATTTTCCACTCACCTTCATACTTTCTCATTGTATAAATGGCAACAGCTCGAGTGTCTGCTTCAAGAGCAAATTCATTTAATTGTACAATTTCTACCTTCGCTTCGTCTTCACCAATTTCTATTACTTCTACTTCTTCAGCTGTATATTTAATATCATTTTCTTGAAAAAATTGTGTTAGCTCCTCTTCTTGTGTGTCGAAGCCTTCTAACTCTGGATGAATTGTCGACAAATACAAATCAACATCCTTTTTATTTGCCGCTTCAATATTTAAGCGAATGACCTCTAAAATACGCTCTTCCTCTGTTAACTCTTCTTCCTGTTCCTCAATTTCTTCTGTCTCTTCTACTTCATCTGGCTCTACAGCAACTGCTTCTTCTTCAGGACTACATGCCGCCAAGAAAAATAAAGCGATGATGCTGACAACTAAGATCATTTTTTTCATGATGTCATTTCCCCTCATATTTAGTTTTATTTTATAAATTTTATCACCTTTCTGGGAATTTGTCTTAATTTGTAATATAATATATTATTTTGTGGAATAAAGTCCTAATTGATTGGGGATGGATGATTTGAGGTGAGGACACTGAAAAAGTGGTGTTCTTTCACTTTTGCAGTGTCCCTAAGCAATGTGCGTAGCCGTCGCAATCGTTAAAAAGCCTGATAGGAGTGGGTTTCTCCTACCAGGCGAGCGACTGCAATACAAATAAAAGGCACTGAAAAAGTTGTTTTATACTTTTTCAGCGGCCTCAAAGAACACCACTTTTCAGTGCCCTTATATGAGATGGCAGTATCTCCACTGATGAGGTTCTCTTTTGAGTTTATGCTATTACATTTTCGTTAAAAGGGGTGGACTCGTGTTTGCGTGGTTTTCTCTGAATAGAACGTGCGGTGCTTTCCTTGTTTTTACTAACTACACAGAAATGTAAAAACGCTGTGGCTTTCCTTTCTTCGTCGATTCCCTCGTCCTAAAGGAATACTAAGCACTCTGGCTTTCCTTTCTTCGTCGATTTCCTCTTTCTAAAGGAATACTAAACGCTCTGGCTTTCCTTTCTACGCCGATTCCCTCGTCCTAAAGGAATACTAAGCACTCTGGCTTTCCTTTCTTCGTCGATTTCCTCTTTCTAAAGGAATACTAAACGCTCTAGCTTTCCTTTCTTCGTCGATTTCCTCTTTCTAAAGGAATACTAAACGCTCTGGCTTTCCTTTCTTCGTCGATTCCCTCGTCCTAAAGGAATACTAAACGCTCTAGCTTTCCTTTCTTCGTCGATTCCCTCGCCATAAAGGAATACTAAGCACTCTGGCTTTCCTTTCTACATCGATTTCCTCTTACTAAAGGAATACTAAACGCTCTGGCTTTCCTTTCTACGCCGATTTCCTCGTCCTAAAGGAATACTAAGCACTCTGGCTTTCCTTTCTACATCGATTCCCTCGACATAAAGGAATACTAAACACTCTGGCTTTCCTTTCTTCGTCGATTCCCTCGACATAAAGGAATACTAAGCACTCTGGCTTTCCTTTCTACGCCGATTCCCTCGACATAAAGGAATACTAAGCACTCTGGCTTTCCTTTCTACATCGATTTCCTCTTACTAAAGGAATACTAAACGCTCTGGCTTTCCTTTCTACGCCGATTTCCTCGTCCTAAAGGAATACTAAGCACTCTGGCTTTCCTTTCTTCGTCGATTCCCTCGCCATAAAGGAATACTAAGCACTCTGGCTTTCCTTTCTACGCCGATTCCCTCGACATAAAGGAATACTAAACACTCTGGCTTTCCTTTCTACATCGATTCCCTCGACATAAAGGAATACTAAGCACTCTTGCTTTCCTTTCTACGCCGATTTCCTCGTCCTAAAGGAATACTAAGCACTCTGGCTTTCCTATCTTCGTCGATTCCCTCGCCATAAAGGAATACTAAACACTCTCGCTTTCCTTTCTACATCGATTTCGTTCTCCAGCTCCTTTATAGAAAGTAGTGAGGTCCCTTTAGCAACTTCGTCTGGCAAAACTACTCCCTCGACCGATGTATGAGAGGCTGTCCCATACGCCAATAAAAACACCCCAAATAGTTTGCTCGACCGACACCAATATAAAAAGCCCACTTGTAGTGGACTTTCAAGTGATTGCGCCGGCACCGCACATTATATAAATGGAAAATGAAAACGTAAAGAACAACATTTTTCAGTCCCCTCGAAAAACCAACCTTTTGAGCAACCCAGCGTCATAAGCATAATTTTAAAATTTTGTTGTAGTTTAAATTCTCCTCATTATATTATGAGTTTTCATTACGATTCTTCTGAGCTGAAATAGACCCTAGTACTTTTCCTGCATCCTCAATTTCCACTGAATGATAGTAATGGTGAATGATATCCTCATAGGAATACCCTTCTTGGGCCATTCCATTTGCTCCATATTGGCTCATCCCTACACCGTGACCATATCCAGTAGTTTTAATTATGATTGTGTCTCCATTACGCTCGATTGTAAAATCACTAGATCGTAAATCGAGATATTCTTCTCTCACTTCTCTACCAGTAAATGTTTTTCCACCAATATTCACTTCAGCTACTCGCCCACCAGAGCTTCGGCTAACTATTTCTGCTGGAGAGCCTTCCCCAATGGATACACCAAGCTTTTCTTCAAATTCAGCTACGGTCATGTGAACTTCGTCTTCGTATCTTGGTGAATGGACATCCCAAGGGCTCTCCACACCTCTTAAATAGGCAATTTCATCAGACCAATACTCTTCAGAGTTTTCTGTGTAGCCGTTACTCGTCGAAAAAAATGTAGCGGTAATTGGTGAACCATTGTGTGTAATGATTTGTCCACTCGTTTCATACACCGCCTGCTTGATTCGCGCAATTTTCCAGTCATAATTTTCCCAGCGCTCGCGTAACTCCTCATCGTTATAATACACTTGGTGTTCGACAGTATCTTTAATATCGGCTCCAGCTGGAACTCTCATATCGTTATCGAGTGCGAGTGACATAAAGTTAATAATGTACGTTCTAGCGGTTAACGCTTGTGCTTTTAGTGCTTCTAATTCAAATTCAGCCGGCATCTCTGCAGCAACAACTCCAACGATATAGTCTTCAAGTGGCACTTCTTCTACAGTACTTGTTGCTGTTCGGTAAACAGCAATTGTCTCCTCCTCTTCAAGCATTTGAATCATTGCTTTTTCTGCTTTTTCGTTCCCTTGATGATTTGAAGAGAATCCTGGCTCTTCTTCAGAAAATCCGAGGACGAGCAATGACGGAATGACGAGAACAACTGCTACAAATATAAGTCCAACTCCCATTATCTTTTTCATAGGACCATCCACCTCATTAATCATTAGTGCATTTCTTTTTTCATCTACATCAAATATCTATGAAATACTATTACTAGTTAGAACAAGTTTTCCGTAAAATATACTAGATTTTTATTTATCTACTAGAAAATCTAGTTGTCCTATTCTTAGTCTGACGCCACATACGGCTTCTCTCTACTAAATATATCCCTCTATTAATTTTTCATATACTTGTAGTGTGTTTACCTTTGCACTAACTTAACTATTGATTGATGGGGGGGTTCTTTTTAATATCTATTGCACCATTTCTATGGGGGACTTAATTCTGATAAATTTGCCTAAAGTATGAAGGATTTTGAATGTGCAGGCTACGCTGAATTTGGTGACAACACTAGAGCTTTCAGGGGTTTTCACGAATAACTATATGAATTTCTACTCATGGTGCTGCACTTTTGAGATGACTTCTACTGAGTTGCATTCGGCTACTTCACTTTTTTAGTTGTTGCCATCTGTAAAAACATTTCAGCAGTACTTTTATGTAGTTTATTTATTTCGTCCATTTCATTTAAAAGCCGATATTATGTGAAGAATTTTTTTACAATGTTATTACAATATACATTATTTTTCATAAGAGAAATGCACTTTACATAGGTATACCGTGTAAAGTGCATTGATCTTGTTATATATTTTGTGTGTCACTCGTGGTGGAGTGACACATGCAGTTCATGATTTTTGATCTAGAGAAGTAATTATAGTGTTTATGCAAAATTTGGATCCATCTTTAATGGTGCTGGTGCTTCGAGATTTTCTAGCTCTTCTTCGTCAATTTCAAAAACACGCTCGATTTCTGCTCCAAGACCTTTTAGTTTTCCTGCAAAGTCTACATAACCACGATCAATATGCTTTAACTCTGTTACACGTGTATAGCCATCAGCAACGAGTCCTGCTAAAATAAGTGCTGCACCAGCTCTTAGATCTGTTGCTCTCACTTCTGCACCTTGTAGCTCACTAGGACCTGTTACAATTGCTGAGCGGCCTTCAATTTTAATGTTACCGTTCATGCGGCGAAACTCTTCGACATGCATAAATCGATTTTCGAATACTGTTTCTGTAATGACACCTGATCCTTCAGCTCTTAGAAGTAATGCCATCATTTGTGATTGCATATCTGTTGGAAATCCTGGATGCGGCATCGTTTTAATATCAACCGCTTTTAAAGTTTCAGGACCTTTCACACGCAATCCATTTGATTCTTCCTTAATGTCAACGCCCATTTCTGTCATCTTAGCGATGAGTGGACGAATGTGCTCTGGAAGAACATTTTCCACGAGAACATTTCCACCAGAAATAGCAGCAGCGATCATAAACGTACCTGCTTCAATTCTGTCAGGTATGATGGTGTGATCTGCTCCAACTAATTCATCTACACCTTCAATACGAATTGTGCCTGTTCCTGCGCCTCTTACCTTTGCTCCCATGGAGTTAAGGTATGTTGCAAGGCAAACAATTTCAGGCTCTTGTGCCGCATTCTCGATGATTGTAGATCCTTTTGCAGTGGATGCAGCCATCATAATGTTTTCTGTAGCCCCTACACTAGGGAAATCTAAATATATTTTTGTTCCCTCAAGTCGGCCGGCAACCTTTGCCTCAATGTAGCCATTACCGATTTCTACTTCAGCTCCCATTGCTTCGAAGCCTTTTAAGTGTTGATCGATTGGTCTTGAGCCAATTGCACAACCACCGGGTAGGGCAATTCGCGCGTGTCCCACACGGGCCAATAAAGGTCCCATCACTAGAAAAGATGCTCTCATTTTTCTAACATACTCAAATGGTGCCTCTGTATTTAATGTTTTTTCGGCATCTACAGTGATATGCCCATTATCATATTCCACTTCTGCATTTAAATTTCTTAAAACTTCGTTAATTGTGTATACATCAGCAAGTGCTGGTACATCATAAATGTTGCTCTTGCCTTTGCTGGCCAAAATGGATGCAGCGATGACCGGCAAAACGGCGTTTTTTGCTCCTTCGACTCGGACAGTGCCGTTCAAGCGCCTGCCACCGCGGACGATGATTTTTTCCAACGTATTCCCCTCCGCGTCCAGATTCTATACTATTAATATTCAGTAGTAATTAGTGGCGTTCCAATTGTTACGGTTGTTTCTTCGCCCATTCCAGTTTGAATGGTGCGTAAAGCTACTTGCAAGTTCATTTCCTTTCCGTTAGTTTCCATTTGTTGATCTAATAATGGAGTATATGCGGATAACGAAACGAACGTTTCTTCTTCTAGCTGTTCAACAACCTCTGCAGAATATGCTTCTACAATGCTTCTTCCCCATTGTTTTATCTCTACTTCATGCTCTGTCACTGTCCCTTGCACATTCATAAACAAATCATTTTTTTCAAATTTGGCTATAGTAGATGAAGGTTCAAACAGTTCAGAGTATGTGGATTGCCAATCAGCTTTTGCCTTAAATGCTGCTTCGTAAATAGTATATGCGTCATATCCATCTTTTGATGAAGATGATGGCATCACATAAATCGAAAGTTTCTCATTATATGACGCTGTTGGGTTTTGAAAAGTTCCAACCCATTTTTGGTAATCTGCTGTTTCTGAAAACGTCCATTCCACCCGTTCATTCGTGGCTTTCCATTGCTCCATGTAGATCATCACTTCATTATATGAAACAAAGTTGTGTTGGTGATTGCGTCCGTAAATATGAACTTGCTCAGGATCAACTTTCACTTCACGCATTGTTTCTTTAATGTATTGCAGTGTGTCCTCTGGGTCTTGATTGCTTTCTGAACGAGTAAGATTTTCTTCAAATAAAAATGTCATGCTAATAAGAAGTAACACTGAAACCAGTACGAAAAATTGTTTTTTATTCCCCATTTGTAATCCTCTCCCTAAAAACCGTTTCAATGAACGATTATCTCTTATTAGCATTGTTGCCGTTTGAGAGGAAGACATACATGGAAGTAATCACTAAAACGTGACAAATAACGCGCTTTTCCGCACATAGAGACACTGCTATTCACTTAAGTCTTTTTATGTGAATAATTGCTATCGAAATTTACGTATAGCGAAACATTTCTTAAGTGGTTTAAGTATCATTTCAGCTTCTGTCTTATTTAAGAACGTTTTTAGTTTTGAGACGTTTCTAAAACAAAAATCTCAAATTCATTGCCCAATTTAAGTAATTCAGCAAGAAGCTACTTACTAAATAGGTCAATGCAATAGCTACGAGAATTACTAAAGTTTTTGCTTTTGGACTATCCGGGTCGGTAAAAAATATGTCCAGTTTAAAGGACGATAATGATTTCCAGACTACGATGAGCACCATTAAGCTAACGGTAATGTTTAATAATGCCTGCTGTCCAATTTCTTCAAGCAAAGTAATTCCCCCATAACGAAAAATTTCTCTATTTCTTTTTAGCGTATTTCTAGAGTTGTAAGTAATTTATGAACATACGCTCACAATGTTAATAATAGCGAATTCTTTTGTAAAATGCTATTCATTTTTTTTCCTTTTCCTTACTAATTTACAGAAATGTTTCACGAAAAGTAATGACGATTAAAAAAATTAGTTTTGTCGTTCGCGAGGGTGAAACCATTGTCCAATATGAGAAGTTTTTTCAAAGGGGAAATATGTTAATTGTTGAAAGCGTTTATATATCA
Source organism: Evansella cellulosilytica DSM 2522 (assembly GCF_000177235.2). Classification (NCBI taxonomy): domain Bacteria; kingdom Bacillati; phylum Bacillota; class Bacilli; order Caryophanales; family Bacillaceae; genus Evansella; species Evansella cellulosilytica. The sequence goes on from NC_014829.1 coordinate 4,371,840, forward strand.
TACATATTCTTTGAAAAATATTATGAGTTTATTACAAAAATTGAGTCGAAAGCACTAAAATTTTTCAAGCTTTATTGGACATTATGCTAATTTTTACTACTTTACATATTATTTAAAAACACTAACCAAGATGCATGGATTTTTCTATAAATGATTATGATAATTTGTTGGCGCTGAATTGTGATACTTTATTTAGGTTGGGGGAGCCCTGCCTATCTACAGTTTTGATGCTTGAGAGGAATTCTATCGGCAATTTTTTTGTTTCTGCTACGTAAATATCGTGAACTGCTCTGCTCTATTGGCACTTTGACTAATTTTTCTCTTTCCTTTATGTCGTGTGCTCTATCGGCACTTCACTCTTTTTTTCTCCTCCTTATATGCTCTGACTCTTCCAAAAACCTCACTCAAACCGGTTACCACTCTATATTGTTCAAATAGCTGATGGTGATTATTAACGTTGTTTGGACGAACTCGAAGTAGTTGCATGTAAATAACATGAAACCAACCCCTCACATTCCACAACACACATAAAAACCACTCTCAGCACTGAGAGTGGTTTTAAACACTAACTAAAACATCCAGTTGATGTATGGCATCCAGTTTGTTAATAAACCTGGAAGGAGCCCTAGAATGACTGTGAATGCTAACGTCACTGAGACAACAACTGATAAGCCAAATGGCGTTTGCAGCTGTGATGCATCAGGGTTTGGTTCACGCATAAACATTTGCCTTATGATCACGAAGTAGTAATAGAAGGATACTACACTTGCTACGATCATAATGATTGATAGCCAAATCATATCTGCCGTGATTGCTCCTGTAAATATCCATGCCTTTCCTGCGAAGCCAGCCGTTAATGGAAGGCCGGCTAGTGACACTAAGAATATTGCCATCGAAACAGCCATATAAGGTGCTCTCTTATATAGTCCGTTAAAGGTAGACAAATCTTCTTTTCCTGCATCCTCCGTTACTAGTGTGATGACTGCAAAAGCACCAGCGGTCATTAGTACATATGCTACTGCATAAAACGCAATCATACCGAGTGATACAGTCATGTAGCCTTCGTTTCCTAGCTTAAACAAGATTGCAACTGGCACGAGAAGATAACCTGCTTGTGCAATACCAGAGTAAGCCATTAGTCGTTTCACGTTACGCTGGGTAAGCGCGATGACGTTCCCGACAATCATTGTAATAGCAGCAATGATTGGGAAAACGATGTACCAATGATCTGAGAGCGCATTTGCCATGCCTAAGCCATACGAGATGAATAGGACACGTATGAGGATGGCAAAGCCAGCGATTTTTGAAACGATTGATAAAAATGCTGTAACTGGCGTTGGCGATCCTTCGTATACGTCTGGCGCCCACATGTGAAATGGTACGGACGAAATTTTGAATCCAAAACCACCGAGAATGAATAGAAAGCTCATAATGATGATAAATGGATAGTCTGCATATAAGCTTTGCATCGAAAGCGCAATGTCGATAAGACTTGTTGAGCCGGTTAAACCGTACAAGAACGACATTCCATATAGAATGAAGGCTGACGCAGTACCACCAAGCACAACGTATTTAATAGCGCCTTCTGTAGACTTGCGGTTATATTTTTTAAATGCCGCTAAACAGTAAGTGGAAATACTGAGTAGCTCTAGACCAACAAATAGCGTAATTAAATCAGCGGATGACACCATAATCATTGCACCTAGCGTAGCAAAGAGCATGAGGGAATAATACTCCCCTTGGTAAACGTCTTTGTTACGTTCTAAGTAATGCATGCTAATAGCAATGACCATGATTACTCCGAAGATAATAATTAACTTAAAGATTCTCGCGAATGAGTCTACGACGAAAATTTCCTCAATAGAGCCGCCTGTCGAGTTCGTGAACAAGACGAGCACGAAAGTGACGACGAGCGCTAAAATACTCATTCGGCCTAGAAATGGCTTCTTACCGTGAATGCCTGTCATGAAATCAATCGTAAAAATGATTAAGGCAAGGGCAGCTAATACGATTTCCGGAGTCATTAAAGACCAGTTTGCATCAAAAGCGGACATTGTCTTTAACCCCCTATCTTCGACACAATGTCGATTACTGTAATGTTAATGACGTCACTTAAGATGTTCGGATATACACCAATAAGTAAGCTAAATGCGAGCAAACCGATCATTGGGATGTATTCCAGTGGACGTGCATCTTTTAGTTCTTTATATTTATCGTCTAACTGACCGAACGTCGTACGCTGCATTGCCCATAACAAGTAAGCAGCCGTTAAAATAATACCAATTCCTCCGATGACACCGAACCAAGCTGCAGCTGGTAAAATGCTAGCATCAGCTCCGAAAATACCGATGAATGCGAGCAATTCACTCACAAAGCCTGAAAGACCTGGTAATCCTACAGAAGCCATTGCTGCTGCGAGCATAAATCCTGCTAAAATCGGTATCGACTTTGATAAGCCACCAAGCTCGGAAATAGTACGTGTTTTCGTTCTTTCGTATATTGCACCTACCATAAAGAATAGAAGTGCTGCGATAAAGCCATGTGATACGAGCTGGAAGATTGCCCCTTGCATTCCTGATTCTGTGAATGAAGCAATTCCTAATAGCACGATACCCATATGACTAATACTCGAGAAAGCAACGAGACGCTTTAAATCCGTTTGAACGAGTGCGAGTAATGCTCCATAGATGATGTTCACGACACCGAGCAGTGCAATTAATGTTGCGAAGCGCGCTGCTTGATCTGGGAAAACACCAATCCCGATACGAATTAAACCGTATCCACCCATTTTCAGAAGGACACCAGCTAAAATCATACTAGCAGCTGTTGGTGCTTCGACGTGGGCATTTGGTAGCCACGTATGGAATGGAAAAATAGGAAGCTTTACTGCGAATGCAACGAATAGTGCTAAAAACAATCCTGCTTTTACAGTCGAGGACACTTCTACGTTTGCAAAAATGTCAGCGAGTACGATCATGTTAAATGTTGCATAGCCACTCGCTTGTAGTGCCACGTAGTACATTGCAATGAATGTAATGAACATGATTGCACTACCTAAGCCTGTGTATAGTAAAAACTTAAATGCTGCGTATTCCTTTGCTTTACCACCCCAAATCGCGATAATGAAAAACATTGGGATAAGTGTTAGCTCAAAGAATAGGAAGAATAGGAACATATCTAGTGCAACGAATACTCCTAGCATCCCTGTTAGTAGGACGAGTGTCCAAACGTAAAACTCTTTTACACGATTTTGAATCGTAAATGACGCGAATATCGATAGCGTTGTTACGATCGTCGTTAGTACGAGTAACGGTGCCGATAATCCGTCTACACCTAAGTGATAGTTAATTTGGAGAAAACCTAAGTCAAACCATTGGAAAAAGTGATTCATTTGCATATCTGGGTTTGCACGGTCAAACATTCCCCAAACAACGAGTGATACGACTAACGCGAGTATCGAAGTCCCCGTTGCGATAGAACGAACTAAATTTTTGTTTTCTTTAGGTACTGTTAATATGAGCAATGCCCCGGCTAATGGTAAAAATACAAGCCATGTGAGTATGAATGGGTTCATCCGATATACCCCCCTACTACGAAGGCAATTGCTACTACAATCAATCCTCCGATGAGTGTTACAAGTCCGTATGTTTGTACTTGACCATCATGCGTTTTCGCAAAAGCACGCCCTGTACCGCGTGTTGCGCGACCGACGAAGTTGACGATGCCGTCAACAATGATACGATCCATGTCGTAGAACAGCTTTCCGATAGCTACTGTTGGTCTGACAAACACTGTTTGATATATTTCATCGATATACCATTTGTTAAGAAATAACTTATGAACAGCTGGTAGTTTTTTCGCAAAGAAGTCTTCACTAATGACGCCCTTCCAGTACATTGCAGCGGCAAGACCGATACCTGCAACGGCGACTGCTATCGAAACGGCAGCTAACCAAAGCTCACCATGTGGCTGATATCCGACGTTTAACCCTTGCGTTAAAAACCCTTCTAATTGATGGCCAAAGAACGGCGCATTAACTAAACCAGCAACGACAGCTAACACAGCGAGAACCGATAGTGGAACGGTCATGAACTTAGAATTCTCATGTGGTTCGTGGTCGCCACGAAATTTTCCAGTAAAGGCTTTAAAGAATAGACGGAACATATAGAACGCTGTCATAAAGGCGGTAATGAGTGCAATCGTAAATAGGAACATGTCACCGTTTATGAATGCAGACGCTAATATTTCCTCTTTACTCCAGAAACCAGCGAATGGGAAGATTCCTGCGATCGCAAGTGAACCGAGTAAAAATGTAATGGATGTAACTTTCATGCGGCTCCATAAGCCACCCATTTTTCTTATATCTTGCCTATGATGCACGGCATAAATGACGCTTCCTGCGCCTAGGAATAGAAGTGCTTTGAAGAAGGCGTGTGTCATTAAATGGAACATTCCTGCAACATAGCCTGCAGTTCCGAGTGCGAGCATCATGAATCCGAGCTGGCTAATCGTAGAGTATGCTAGAATTCGTTTTATATCTGTATTCACGAGCGCAATGGTCGCGGCGAAAAACGCGGTGATTGCCCCTGTGTACGCGACAACTGTCATAGCAGTACTTGATGCTAGGAATAATGGGTACATCACACCAACTAAGTACACCCCTGCTGCAACCATTGTTGCGGCGTGGATAAGTGCAGATACTGGTGTTGGACCTTCCATCGCATCTGGTAGCCAGACGTGAAGCGGGAATTGAGCTGATTTACCAACGGCACCTAAGAAGATACAGATGGCAATGACGGTGATCATCGTATCGTTAATGAGTCCTGCTTCAAGGGCTGCGAATATTTCTCCATATTCGAACGAGCCTGTTTGGTTGAAGAGGATGACGAGTCCGATGAGTAAACCAACGTCACCAATACGAGTCGTAAGGAATGCTTTTTTCGCTGCCGCTGCTGCTTCTGGCTTAAAGAACCAAAATCCGACGAGCAGGAACGAACAAAGTCCTACTAACTCCCAGAAAATGAAGAGCTGTAAAATATTCGGTGCAAGCACCAATCCGAGCATGGAGAAGGAAAACAAGCCAAGGTACGCGTAAAACATGTGGATGCGATCGTCTTCATGCATGTATTCCTTTGAAAATATGTGTACGAGTAAACTCACGAGGGTTACGACGATGAGCATCATCGCGTTAAGCGGTGTTACTTCGAATCCCATGGTGATTGTACTCGTTCCAAATGTTAGCCATTCTAAGACAAATGTGTACGTTTCTCCACCAATTCGTTCAACTAGGACAATTATGGACAGGATGAACGACAAGGCCATCGCTGTTATTCCGACGTAGGCAGCTTTTTGTTTGAGCATTTTCCCTACAAATAACAGTATGATGAAGGCGATTAGTGGAAAAACTGGAATTAACCAGGCATTTTGTATCATACCATCACCTTTTCCTCTATTAATCTGTGTTTTTTATACAGACGTTCGTTTTTTCGTTCAAAATCATTCATCGGATTACCAACGTAGTAGGTCATGTTTTATGACATCGATTGATTCTCTATTTTTGTAGAGAGCAATCAGTATCGCAAGCCCTACTGCCACTTCTGCAGCTGCAACGGCAATGATAAACAATGTAAACACTTGCCCTGTTATTCCTGCTGCAGGGCCAATACTTGAAAACGCGACTAAGTTAATGTTTACAGCGTTAAGCATAAGTTCCACACTGGCAAGTACGATGACTAAATGTCGTCTTGTCAACACACCATAAAGTCCTATGCAAAACAAAATGGCCGCTAGTGCTAAAAAGAGATTAATGGAGACCATATCATTCCGCCTCCTTCCGCGCTATAACGATGGCACCGATGAGCGCTGCCGTAAGCAAAAAGCCCATTGCTAAAAAGGCGACAACGTAATGGCCATATAGTTCTAGTCCAATTGCTTCTGCTGTACCTTCATACGGCTCACTTGCTGGGAGATCTAGACCTAAAATGCCGTATAGCATAAAGCCAAGTAATGTCGCGACACCGATAAAGCTAAGCACGCGATGCGCTCTGCGCGGGTGTGCGCTAAAGGTAACATTGCGGTGCTCGGTCATCATCATACCGAAGATAAACAGAATCGTAACCGCACCTGCGTAAACGATGATCTGTATGATCCCGATAAAGTCAGCGCCTAGTAAAAAATACAACCCTGCAATGGCGAAGAAGACGAACGCCATCGATACAACTCGGTGCGAGATGCGTCTAAGCTGGAGAACGAGTACAGAACACGCGATGGCTAATATTGCGAGAATGAGAAAGATGATCATTTGCGTATTCACTTACGTTCACCTCTTTCTCCCATCTCAGGCACAGGGTCTGATTCCTCGTAGTAGCCATACACATGGTTGTTTGTTAACCATTCAATATCTTTAAAATGCTCAGAACGATTAAACGAGCTTAAATTATCGTAACGCGCTGTCATCACGATCGCATCTGTCGGACATACCTCTGTACAGAAGTCACAAAGGATACAGCCTTGGAAATCGATGTTATACGTATCAATAATTTTTTTCTTCGGATTCTCTTCGGATTTTTTCCCTGTAAGTGTAATTACGTCTGTCGGGCATGCTGTTACGCATAAATTACATACGATACATTTATCTGGAAAAAATCGATGGATTCCTCGGAAACGTTCCGGCATAACTACTTGTTCATCAGGATATTGGATGGTGATCTTTTTCTTCCTAAAGTAGTTAAAGGTTACGCCGAAGCCTTTTAATAATCGAAACATTTTACCACCCCATCCCCACTTTTAATATTGCAGTAATTACGATGTTCAGTAATGCTAACGGAATGAGAACCTTCCAGCAAAATTGCATCAGTTTATCCACTCTCGCTCTCGGTAACGTAGCACGAAGCCAGAACCATACGAACATGAATAAACACATTTTCAGTAGGAACCAAACAACACCTGGTAAAAACGCTGGCCCTAACCATCCGCCTAGGAATAATGTCGTAGCAAATGCAGCGATGGCAATTGCATACGTATATTCTGCAAGCATAAAGAACGCGAATCTAAATCCAGAGTATTCCGTATGATAACCTGATACGAGCTCCGACTCTGCTTCAGGTAAGTCAAATGGTGAGCGATTTAGTTCGGCTATAGCAGAAATCATGTAAATAACAAAGCCTAGGAATTGTGGAATGATAAACCACATCCCAATTTCAGCTTGGAAAAATACGATGTCTCGTAAGTTTAACGAGCCTGCTAATATGACGATCCCAAGAATTGATAGTACGAGTGGTAGCTCATAGCTGATCATCTGGGATACACCACGTATCGCCCCTAGTAAGGAATACTTGTTATTGGAGCTCCATCCTCCCATAAGTACTCCTAGCATTGTCATCGAGGATACACCTAGAAAGTAAAGAACACCGATATTCAAATCTGCAGCATACAGATTTTCACTCCAAGAAATGACGGCGAACACCATAAACGCTGGTGCAAAGGCAATGACTGGTGCCATGATAAAAATTGTTCTGTCTGCGCCTCTAGGAATGATATCCTCTTTCATCAGAAGCTTTGTTACGTCTGCGATTGTTTGCATCATACCCCAAAGTCCGTGTCGGTTTGGACCGTTACGCACTTGCATATATCCGATTACTTTTCGCTCAAAAAGGATCGTATAGGTAACAGCCCCGAGTAAGGCCCCTAATACAGCTACGGCATATATGACCATATATAGGAGATCCATTACGCATCAACCTCCCCGAGTACGATATCTAAGCTTCCGAATATAGCTACGAGGTCTTGTATGTTTTGTCCGATCAGTAATTCTTGTAAAATAGATACGTTTACGAAAGATGGTCGGCGCAGTTTGATACGATAAGGCTTGTTTTTTCCATTACTAATCGCATAAACACCGATTTCTCCCTTAGATGCTTCCGCACGTGTGTACGCTTCACCAGCAGGTGGTTTGATCATCATAATACGCTTTCCTTTTTTCGTAATGATGTCTCCGCCTTCAGGTATTTGCTCACATGCTTGCTCAATGATTTTCAGAGATTCATATAGCTCTGCAATTCTCACTTTATAACGGGCAAACACATCGCCTTCTTCTCTTACTGGAATATCGAAGTCGAACCGGTCATAAATCGAATAAGGCTCTTCTTTTCTAATGTCAATGTTCACGCCACTTGCTCTCGCTAGTGGTCCTGAAAGACCCCAATTAATGACTTGTTCTTTCGTTAGCTTCCCAACCCCCATCGTACGAGATTGGAAAATTTCATTTCCTGTAACGAGCGTGTCATACTCGGCGATGTTTTCACGAAGCACGTTTACTTTTTCTTTTACTCTATCAATCCATCCGTCTGGTGCATCCCATTTCACTCCACCGATACGCATGTAGTTAAAGGTCATTCTTGCTCCACTGATTTCATTCAGTAAATCTAAGCAATGATCACGATCACGGAATGCGTAAAGGAATGGGCTTAGGGCACCAATATCTAGTAAATATGTACCCCACCAAACTAAGTGACTTGCGATTCGGTTGAGTTCCATCGTGATGACGCGTAAATATTCAGCACGCTCTGGAATCTCCCAACCTAGTAGTTTCTCAACTGCTGCGCAATATACGTAGTTGTTCGTCATCGCATTCATATAATCGAGACGATCTGTGTAAGGAATAAACTGTGTATACATGAAGCGTTCTGCTAGTTTTTCGGATCCACGGTGTAAGTAGCCCATCACTGGTTCTACCTTTCTAATCGTTTCCCCATCGACTTCCACTACGATTCGAAATACTCCGTGTGTACTAGGGTGTTGTGGACCCATGTTTAATGTCATCGTTTCTGTTTTTATCGACATCCGTTCGGCACCCCCTAATCCAGCCCGAGAGCTTTTTTATCAGTAATGTAGTCTTTCCTGAGTGGATGGCCTTCCCACTCATCTTGGAGCAAAATACGCTTTAAATTCCAATGGCCTGGGAAATCAATTCCTAATAAATCATAAATTTCTCTTTCCATATAATCAGCCGCTTTCCATATAGAATCTACAGAAATGACCGACGGGTTCTCTCTTGACGTTCTCACCTTCACATATAAATAATGCTTCTTCGTTGTTGAGTAAAAATTGTAAACGACTTCCATATGTTCATCATAGTCAACACCCGTCACACAGGAAAGGAAATCAAATTGTAGTTCCGGATCATCGCGGAGTGCTTTTGCGACGTTTTCTTTCCATTGTTCTGAAGTAAGAATGATCATTGGTCTATCAAAATTGAGCAATGCGAGCTCTTCTTGTTCTTCTTGCTCTTCTTCGGATTCGGCGGATTCTTCATCAGCCGTTTTAAGTGTCAGTGTCTCTTCTCCTAGTACATTGTTCACTTTTTTCACGACTAACTCTAATACTTCCTGACTCATTCTTGCCCCACCTTCTCTCCTTTTGCTTCACGGCGAATTTTCTCACGAAGCAAGTCTACACCATCTAGTAACGCAGGTGGTGTTGGTGGACACCCTGGCACGTAAACATCAACTGGAACAACTTTGTCAACACCGTTTACTACGCTATATGCCTCTTTGTATGGACCCCCACATGTTGCACAGGATCCCATGGAAATTACCCATTTTGGCTCTGGCATTTGGTCATATAATGTTCTCAACACAGGCGCCATTTTAGATGTAACTGTACCTGCAACAATCATGACATCGGAATGCCTCGGTGACGCTCGGAAAATAACTCCAAATCTATCAAAGTCATACCTCGCTGCCCCTGTCCCCATCATCTCAATTGCACAGCATGCTAGCCCAAATGATAATGGCCATAACGAACGTGTACGTGACCACGCTTTTAACTGTTCAACCTTTGTGAAAAATACATTCCTTTTTATGTCCTCTAGAATTCGAGGGTCATACTGTTCTGTGTCTTTAAAGCCTTTTAGTTCCATTCTAGCACCTTCTTTTTCCAAGAATATGCAAGCCCTAAGCCTAGAATTGCAATGAAGATTAACATGGCATTAAGACCTACCCAACCGAGCTGACCTAAAGCTACAGCCCACGGGTATAAGAAAACGGTTTCAATATCAAAGATCACAAACTCAAGTGCTACGATGTAATACGCAACGTGATACCTCACTTGCGCATCACCTGTTGGCTCAATCCCACTCTCGTACGTTTGTAGCTTCTTGCTGTAAGGATTATTTGGGCGAAGCAAACGTCCAAATGTGAGCGCAACTACTGGAAGTGCTACACCTAATACCATGAAGATTAACACATAAATATAGTTGTCAAAATATACTCCCAGCCCCATAACTTCTCTCCCCTCCATGTGATATAGTAAATTTATACTTGTTCCAATTAAAAGTATAACAAAGCAGTTCAAAAAATGTCTATATTATTAGGAATTATCGCAATTTTATAGTTATTACATTAGTAATATTGTTAAGTCTGTTTTCATGTCATGTCGACAGGCTTGAAGCCTTGGTATATATAGGTTTTATCTCTTTTTCATATGTTGATTTAATTAGAATTACTATAAATACTGAATTATTTTATTTTTCCGGCATTACAGGTGTGTTATGGTGAAAAATATGAACTGTTTTTTTCTGTTTTACTAGATTGGTATATAAGTGTTGACGTTTTGCTTCTGTTGTCTATGACAATACTCCTGTTTTACAAACAATCCTCCTTTATTCTTACATTTTTCTTCCTTCTAGGACTAATACAGTATTTCCTGGGTAATATAACAGGCTTGTTAATTGTACTTATTTAATAATTATGTTTTAAAAAGCATTTCGTATTACAAAATTTCTTGATTTTTTTGTGAAAAACTAGCAGATTATTTTGAAGTGATAATAATAGTAAATTTGGCGGTCTCATGTGATCGCTACTATGACTCGTTTTTAGGTTACGCAAACCCGCTTGTCAGCTTTGGAAACTGTAAAGAAAAATCTCTATACAATAGTCGATTCAATCAAAGCACCTATTATGACAATTTGTCTTATTTTTATGAGGGGATTTTTGAGGATCTCTTGTGGAATTAAATATGGATTTGAATTTTTCCGGATCTTTTATGGAATAAATATGGATTGGAATTTTTCCGGATCTTTTATGGAATAAATATGGATTGGAATTCTCTTATTTGTTGTTTGTTAGTTTTAGTTTGTTTCTGTGGTCATTATTTTAGTTACTTTTTATGCAGTGTATCATTTGTTGTTATAATCTTGTTTTTTTAATCTTGTATCTTTTTTGTTTTTTAATCTTGTTTTTTTGATAGTGGTTGTGCTATTTAGTTGTCGTTGCTGCTTTTTTTCTTCGTTCCGTTTTTGATGCAAGCTTGTTTTTCTACACTCATTTAACCCTGTTGTTTTTCTTCTCCAAGAGTGTGTTAGATTAAGTCGTACATAATTTGTAACAATTCTAGTGAAATTTATAGAGGTTATTTCTAATAGGATGTCGTATTTACATTTGAAGAATTAGTGTTTAAAAAATTATCAATTCAGTGCAGTTCACGATAAACACTTTTTTCGGATAAACAATATATCTTAAAATGAGGAGTGATTGTTTCATGGCTTATGAAAAACGAAATTGGGAGCTCGGCCGACACTATCATATTTTCAATCGTAAGAGTAGGAGGGACACTTTATTTTACAAAGATGACGATTTTATATTTTTTTTGAATATACTACACGCGACAAGCCTCAAATACCCTTTTAAAATTTCGGCCTACTGCCTGATGAAGAATCATTACCATCTCCAAATATTTTCTAATCACCTTCCACTATCACCAATTATGGAGCAAATAAATAAACTGTATGCAAGATACTTTAACCATAAATACAATCATAGTGGCCCCCTGTTTGAAGACCGTTTTAAATCAATTCCCGTAAAAGATAATCATGGAATGATAACGCTAAGCAGATACATACATTATAATCCAGTACATCAAAAGAATAATCGCTACCGCACTCCAGAGGTTTATAAATGGAGTAGCTATACATTCTATTTACCATCAACTCCCGCTAATGAAATCCCCACATTTTTAGATACTACTCCTATCTTGAACCAATTCCAAGGAAATGAATACGAAAAGAAAGCAAGGTATATTGATTGGTGTAAATACTGATTTATTTAAATTGATTTTGGGAGATGGGGCATAGCAGGACTGCGTTTGTGCGCTATTTTTTGGATGGATGGAGCATAGTGTCTTGCGTTTGTGTGCTATTTTTGCGTGGTCGTGCAGTTTGCGCATTTATGGAGCGGAATTATGTGTGGGTAGTTTAGTTGAGATGGAGCTGGTATCGAAGGTCGTTTTATCTTTGTGGGATGAGTATCTTTTCTTTATGAAGGTGAGAGTTTTGAACCCGGGTTCGTTGTAACCCGGGTTACTTTCCCTCACCTTCAATCGCGCTCATGCTCCTGTTTTCTCTCTTTTTGAAGGTGAGAGTTTTGAACCCGGGTTCGTTCTAACCCGGGTTACTTTTCCTCACCTTCAAACTCTCTCATTCTCTTGTTTTCTCCCTTTTTGAAGGTGAGAGTTTTGAACCCGGGTTCACTTTAACCCGGGTTACTTTTCCTCACCTTCAATCGCGCTCATGCTCTTGTTTTCTCTCTTTTTGAAGGTGAGAATTTTGAACCCGGGTTCGTTCTAACCCGGGTTACTTTCCCTCACCTTCAATCGCGCTCATGCTCTTGTTTCCTCTCTTTTTGAAGGTGAGAATTTTGAACCCGGGTTCGTTGTAACCCGGGTTACTTTCCCTCACCTTCAAACTCTCTCATGCTCTTGTTTTCTCCCTTTTTGAAGGTGAGAGTTTTGAACCCGGGTTCACTTTAACCCGGGTTACTTTTCCTCACCTTCAATCGCGCTCATGCTCTTGTTTTCTCTCTTTTTGAAGGTGAGAATTTTGAACCCGGGTTCGTTCTAACCCGGGTTACTTTCCCTCACCTTCAATCGCGCTCATGCTCTTGTTTCCTCTCTTTTTGAAGGTGAGAATTTTGAACCCGGGTTCGTTGTAACCCGGGTTACTTTCCCTCACCTTCAAACTCTCTCATGCTCTTGTTTTCTCCCTTTTTGAAGGTGAGAGTTTTGAACCCGGGTTCGTTGTAACCCGGGTTACTTTCCCTTACCTTCAAACTCTCTCATGCTCTTGTTTTCTCTCTTTTTGAAGGTGAGAATTTTGAACCCGGGTTCGTTCTAACCCGGGTTACTTTCCCTCACCTTCAATCGCGCTCATACTCTTGTTTCCTCTCTTTTTGAAGGTGAGAGTTTTGAACCCGGGTTCGTTGTAACCCGGGTTACTTTCCCTCACCTTCAATCGCGATCATGCTCTTGTTTTCTCTCTTTTTGAAGGTGAGAGTTTTGAACCCGGGTTCGCTTTAACCCGGGTTACTTTCCCTCACCTTCAATCGCGCTCATGCTCCTGTTTTCTCTCTTTTTGAAGGTGAGAGTTTTGAACCCGGGTTCGTTGTAACCCGGGTTACTTTCCCCACCTTCAATCGCGCTCATACTCTTGTTTCCTCTCTTTTTGAAGGTGAGAATTTTGAACCCGGGTTCGTTCTAACCCGGGTTACTTTCCCTCACCTTCAAACTCTCTCATGCTCTTGTTTCCTCTCTTTTTGAAGGTGAGAATTTTGAACCCGGGTTCGTTCTAACCCGGGTTACTTTCCCTCACCTTCAATCGCGCTCATACTCCTGTTTCCTCTCTTTTTGAAGGTGAGAGATTTGAACCCGGGTTCGTTGTAACCCGGGTTACTTTTCCTCACCTTCAATCGCGCTCATGCTCTTGTTTCCTCTCTTTTTGAAGGTGAGAATTTTGAACCCGGGTTCGTTGTAACCCGGGTTCGCACCACCCCCGGGTTCACCTCCCCCCCCTATTCCAAAGAAAATACTCCCCTCCCCAACATCAAAAAAACACATAAAACTAGCTTCACAAAGCTAGTTTTATGTGTTTTTATTTATTTGCGACGTCTAGACGGTTGATGGCACGTTTGAGTGCCATTTCAGCACGCTTGAAGTCGATGTTATCTTTTTTTGCTTGTTCGAGGCGACGTTCCGCGCGTTCTTTAGCGGCACGCGCTCTTGCTACATCAATATCTGACGGTAATTCCGCTGATTCAGCTAAAACATTAACTTCGTCAGGGCGAACTTCCATAAAACCGCCGCTGACAGCAATAAGCTGAATTTTAGAATCGTGCTTTAATCGGACAGCTCCTACATCGAGCGGTGTCACTAGAGGTAAGTGGCCAGGTAATATACCGAGTTCACCTTCGGTTGTTTTCGCACTGACCATTTCTACTTGTCCGTTATATACGCTGCCATCAGGAGTGACGACATTTGCTTGCATCGTCTTCACGGTTCACCCTCCTTTACGAAGCGCAACATAGTTGGTTAGGAGTTGGTTAGTTAATTAGTTCATTAGTTGGTTAAGAACTAGGAGACATTGTAGTAACTGCCCAACCGAAGCTTTAAGCTTACTCCTAACCACTAGTCACTAATTACTAACCGCTAACCACTAGACGCTTCTTATTGCATTTGCTTCGCTTTCTCTACCACTTCTTCGATTCTACCTACGAGACGGAAAGCATCCTCTGGCAAGTCATCATGCTTACCTTCAAGGATTTCTTTAAAGCCTTTGATCGTTTCCTTCACTGGCACGTAGGAGCCCTTTTGACCAGTAAACTGCTCCGCCACGTGGAAGTTTTGAGAAAGGAAGAACTGAATGCGACGGGCACGATGTACAGTTAATTTATCGTCTTCAGATAACTCATCCATACCTAAGATAGCAATGATATCTTGAAGCTCTTTATATTTTTGTAGTGTTTGTTGAACTTGACGTGCAACTTCATAGTGCTCATCTCCACAAACTTCTGGTGACAGTGCGCGAGAAGTAGATGCAAGTGGATCCACCGCTGGGTAAATACCCATTTCAGAAAGCTTACGCTCAAGGTTTGTCGTTGCATCTAAGTGAGCGAACGTTGTTGCTGGTGCTGGGTCAGTATAGTCATCGGCAGGTACGTAAATCGCTTGGATAGATGTTACGGAACCTTTTTTCGTCGATGTAATACGTTCTTGCAGCATACCCATTTCTGTTGCAAGTGTTGGCTGGTAACCTACGGCAGAAGGCATACGACCTAATAGGGCAGATACCTCACCACCCGCTTGCGTGAAACGGAAGATGTTGTCGATGAAAAGAAGTACGTCTGCACCTTTTTCATCACGGAAATATTCAGCCATTGTTAAACCAGATAGGGCAACACGCATACGTGCTCCAGGCGGTTCGTTCATTTGACCGAATACCATCGCTGTTTTGTTGATTACGCCGGAATCCTTCATCTCGAAGTAAAGGTCGTTTCCTTCACGAGTACGCTCTCCTACTCCTGCGAATACGGAAATACCGCCGTGTTCTTGCGCGATGTTGTTAATGAGCTCCTGGATTAAAACGGTTTTACCTACACCGGCACCACCGAATAGACCGATTTTACCACCCTTTATGTAAGGTGCTAATAAGTCTACTACTTTAATACCTGTTTCTAAAATTTCTGTTTCAGTAGAAAGCTCTTCGTAAACAGGTGCTTGACGGTGAATTGGATCACGACGAACACTGTCCGGAATTGGTGCGTCTAGATCAATGTTTTCCCCTAATACGTTAAATACACGTCCGAGTGTATCGTCACCTACTGGTACAGCGATTGGCTTAGCTGTGTCAGTTACTTCCATTCCACGTACGACACCATCTGTTGATGACATCGCAACCGTACGAACAGTATCGTCTCCTAAGTGGAGGGCAACTTCTAACGTAAGGTTAACGTCAACTTCGCCTGAAGATTGTGCTTGTCTTTCTACTTTTAATGCGTTATATATCTCAGGTAATTCGCCACGGTTAAACTGAACGTCTACAACCGGACCCATTACTTGAGTGACGCGTCCTTTATTCATCTTCTTTCCTCCTTACATCCTAAATGACCACGTTGGAGTGAAATCGTTTAAGAAAAATACGTTATTTTTCTTCTATGTTTACTATTCGAGTGCGGAAGCTCCACCAACAATTTCGTTGATTTCCTGTGTAATCGCAGCTTGTCGCGCTCGGTTATATACTAATGTTAGCTCGTCAATACGATCAGTGGCATTATTCGTAGCTGATTGCATCGCAGTCATTCTTGCCCCGAACTCACTTGCTTTTGCATCGAGCAATGAACCATATATTAAGCTTTCAGCGTAATGTGGTAACAATTGCTCTAAGATGACCTTCGGATCTGGCTCATAAATATATTCCTGCGTTGCTGCATCTTCTTCTTCTCCTGCAAGGTCAGTAAGTGGTAACAGCTTTGATTCTGTGACCTTTTGGCTAATGACACTTACGAAGTGATTGTAGTGAAGATAGATTTCATCAAAGATGCCATCCGTAAACATATCAATCGTTGTTGCGGCGATATTTTTGATCTCAGCGTACTCTGGCTGATCTTGTAATCCTACGATTTCTTGGTAAATCGGCATTCCTCTTTTTTTGAAAAAATCACGTCCTACTTTACCAATAACGATGAGGCCGTACTCATTTGGTGATTCGTGACGTTCGTTAATGATTTTATGTGTTTGACGTAAAAGTCCGCTGTTGTATGCTCCGCACAGTCCACGGTCTGAAGTGATGACGATGTATGCTGTCTTTTTCACTTCTTCACGCGCTTCTAGCATCGGGTGAGTAATTGTATTTTCTTCACCAGAAGCGATACTCGCTACTACTTCACGAATTTTTTCTGTATAAGGAATAAAGGATGTTGCCTTTGATTGTGCCCGATTTAACTTCGCAGCAGATACCATTTCCATTGCTTTCGTAATCTGCTTCGTTTTCTTCGTAGAGGTAATTCTTGATTTTATATCTCTTAATGAGGCCACCGTTGTTCACCACCTTTACTTACGAATTGCTGTATTCGGCAAAAAGCTGGGAAAAGACATGCATGAAGCATCATTTTCCCATTTATTTTTTAACCGTAAGTGATAAGTATTTATGCTTAACTAAATGTTTTTTTGAACTCGTCAATTGCATTATTTAGAGCATTTTCATCAGGTAATGCGCCTGATGTTTTAATCTGATCAAGAAGATCTTTATTGTTATGCTCTAAGAATGTAAATAATTCTGCTTCAAATCGGCTTACGTCTTCTACTTCGATGTCGTCGATGAAGCCTCTTGTTAATGCATAAAGAATGACAACTTGTTTTTCTACAGCAAGTGGTTGGTGAAGGCCTTGCTTTAGTACTTCAACTGTACGTGCACCACGGTTTAACTTCGCTTGTGTTGCTTTATCAAGGTCAGAACCAAATTGTGCGAATGCTTCAAGCTCACGGTATGAAGCTAAATCAAGACGCAGTGTACCTGCAACCTTTTTCATCGCTTTAATTTGTGCTGAACCACCTACACGGGATACGGATAAACCAGCGTTTACGGCTGGTCGTACACCGGAGAAGAACAAATCAGATTGTAGGAAAATTTGTCCGTCCGTAATCGAAATTACGTTTGTTGGAATGTAGGCAGATACGTCACCAGCTTGCGTTTCGATAAATGGTAGGGCAGTTAATGAACCTGCTCCTTTATCGTCACTAAGCTTTGCAGCACGCTCAAGTAAACGGGAGTGTAAGTAGAACACATCCCCTGGATATGCTTCACGCCCTGGAGGACGACGAAGTAATAAAGAAAGCTCACGATAAGCTGATGCTTGCTTCGTTAAGTCATCATAAATAACAAGTACGTGCTTGCCATTGTACATAAATTCTTCACCCATTGATACACCTGCATATGGCGCTAAGTATAATAATGGTGCTGGCTGTGATGCACTTGCTGTTACGACGATTGTATAGTCTAACGCACCGTGTTGACGTAACGTTTCTACTACGCCCGCAACAGTGGATTCTTTTTGTCCAATAGCGACATAAATACAGATCATGTCTTGATCTTTTTGATTTAAGATTGTATCAATCGCAATGGCTGTTTTACCAGTTTGACGGTCACCGATGATTAACTCACGTTGACCACGACCAATTGGAATTAATGCGTCAATTGACTTAATCCCTGTTTGAAGTGGTTCGTGAACAGATTTACGGTCCATAACACCTGGTGCTGGGCTTTCGATTGGACGAGTTTTTGTCGTTTCAATTGGTCCTTGACCATCTAGTGGTTGACCTAAAGAGTTAACTACACGTCCTAAAAGCTCTTCACCAACTGGTACTTCCATAATACGTCCAGTTCGACGTACTTCGTCCCCTTCACGAATGTCCGTGTAAGGTCCAAGGATGATAATACCAACTGTGTTTTCTTCAAGGTTTTGTGCCATACCCATGACACCATTTGAAAATTCTAAAAGCTCACCGGCCATAACATTTTCTAGTCCGTGAGCAACAGCGATTCCATCACCAATTTTGATGACGGTACCAACATCGCTTACTTCAATTTCAGATTGATAGCCTTCAATCTGTTTTTTTATTAAAGAGCTGATTTCATCGGCTCTGATGCTCATTCCGTTCACCCCTATCTACTAACGTTCCCATACATCATACGTTGCTGTATGCGTGCCAATTGGTTGGCTACGCTACCGTCATAAACGCTATCACCGATTCTTAATCTCATGCCACCGATGATATCTTTATCTACAACGTTATTAATAAGAAGCTGATTTTTGTTGGCTTTTTTAGAAAACACTTGTGAAATTGCTTGCTTCTCTTCTTCCGATAAGGCTTTAGCTGTATAAACAGTTGCTTCCGCAATTCCTTTCGCTTCAAAAACGAGCGACCGGTAGCTTTCTGCAATTGTGTAATATAGCTGCTCTCTTCTATTATCTATTAAGATTTGAAGAAGGTTTAACACCGCGTCACTTACTTTTGACGAAAAACTCTCTCTAACTATTTTCTTCTTTTCTTCAGAAGTCATTTTCGAATGTTTAAACACTTCGTCAAGAAGGTTCGTCTCTTGAAATACTTGTGTCACATCGTCTAGTTCTTGTTGAATAGAATCTAAAAGGCTGTTTTCCTGTGCATATTCAAACAGTGCACTAGCGTAACGAAAACCTACTGGATGTTTTTTCATAGCTCTTCGCCCACTTCTTTAAGCGTTTCTTGAATGAGCTTTTCTTGTTCCTTTTCATCCAATTCCTTTTCGATCACTTTAGATGCAACAAGGACTGACAAGGTAGAAACTTGCTCACGAAGCGCGGAGATAGCTCGCTCTTTTTCATTATTAATTTCAGCAAGTGCTGATTGCTTCATGCGTTCAGCTTCAGTTCGTGCATTGGAGACGATTTCTTCCGCTTGCTGCTCGCTTAGTTTTGTTGCTTTTTCAATAATACCTTTCGCTTCTTGACGGGCCTCTTGAATTGCTTCCCGTTGTTCAGCTAAATATTTTTCTGCTTCTTTACGATTTTTTTCTGCAGAATTAATTTGGTCAGCAATGTGGTTTTCACGGTCTTCCATCATCTTAAGAATTGGTCCTAGTGCGAACCTTTTCAATAAGAACATGAGTGCGAGGAAAGCCAAAAGCTGATAACCAGCATTAATCCATGCAATATCTTGAAGATCAAACAACGATTTTCGCCTCCTTCATACAGTAATATCTAGAAAACACCATTCTATCATTATGTTTTTTTACGTTACGTTCCATTTCTACAACTATGAAAACATAAAAGGAATGGCGAAGAGTGTGTATGTAACGTTCTCCGCCATAATAGCATATAAGGTCATTGCCTCACGTATTAATCTGTTCGATAAATGCTTTCATCGGCAGGTTAGTTATTGAGGCAATGGCGACTAAAGCTAGTAAGCTTATGTGCGCAGAATAAAAGGATATATGCTAAAGGTGTTAGCCTTAAATATTACCTAATAACATGAAGGCAATAACGATAGCAAAGATAGGAATCGCCTCTACTAATGGTGCACCGATGAATAATAGTAATTGAAGTGGACCTCTCATCTCAGGTTGACGAGTTACCCCTTGAACGACACTACGTACTACGATTGCTACACCAAACGCCCCTGCTACTGCAGCGATACTTGCAACTATTGCTACTGAAAGAAATTCCATTATTAATATCCTCCTTTAAAATTCCATTGATTATTGTTTTTATTTGTAACGCCCTAAAAAATATAAGAGCAAGATTACCAAAGTTTATACTTGAAAAGTGTTGCTGTGCTTTAGCACTTTTATTGTGCATAAAGCAGTTTCATGTTTAATGTTCCTCGTTCACTTTGTGTGCCATGTACACCATTGTAAGCATACAGAAAATAAATGCTTGTAGCGATCCAATAAATAGTCCAAACACTTGTAATGCAATGAGCGGTAAGAACATTGCAACCCCCCATGCAACGGTGCTTGCACCGAG
This sequence comes from Evansella cellulosilytica DSM 2522, assembly GCF_000177235.2. Classification (NCBI taxonomy): domain Bacteria; kingdom Bacillati; phylum Bacillota; class Bacilli; order Caryophanales; family Bacillaceae; genus Evansella; species Evansella cellulosilytica. The sequence continues at coordinate 4,392,170 of NC_014829.1, forward strand.
ACCAACTAGCATGACCATTAGTACTTCCTTTGCAAATACGTTGGCATAAAGACGCATTCCAAGAGTGAGGGTGTTGGAAAAGTCCTCAATAATTTTAAATGGAAATAAGAATGGTACTGGACGGAAATAGTCCTTCCCATATTCTTTAGGTCCTTTAAGCTTTAATGCATAGAAATGCGTTAATATGATGATGAAAGCTGCTAATGAAATCGTAAGTACAGGGTCTGCTGTAGGAGAATGCCAGTAAACATAGTGTTCTGTTTTAGTCGCAAGCTCAAACGGTAGCCCAGCCATATTAGCTACGAAAACATAGAGAATTAATGTCGTACCTAGCACGACAAAGTGCTTCCCTTGCTTCCAATCCATATTTGTACTGATGATATTTTTGATAAACTGTAATAAGTATTCGACTGCGTTTTGTGCTCCTGTCGGGTACATTTTCACTTTCCTCGACATAAAAAAGAGGACAAAAAACACGATTGCCATGACAACAGTAGTCATGAAAATACCGGTGAGGTCCACCTTTAACCAAGGGTTATCAAAAAGCTCAATCACTGGTTTCTTATTATCCAACCATTTTCACCTCTTTTCTCTGTTACTCTAGGTTTGTACATTTTTTGCCATGCACATTAGCGATTAAGGTGCTTAATGTGAAACATAGGTTCTATTAATATAATGAAATAGGTTATTGCTAAACCTATGATGACACCTTCGATTTGTAGGTATTCAGGAAAACGCATTGCGATTGTTACAGCTAAGACCGCAGCGATAATTCGTGTTAGCGTTCCAAAAATCACAAGACTCGGTCTTTTTTTTCCGTCAAACACTTCGCCAATTCGCTTCACTTGCAAATATGTATTAATAAGATTAATTAAGCTGAAGCTTGCTCCAAATACAATTCCTAAGAAGAGTGGGGAATTAGAAAGTATAAAAGCGAGTATAAGAAAAACTGCAATGATAACGATTGTAAAAATAGTGTACCTTTTCGCTGCCACTTTATAATCCATCATGATGATTCTTCTCCTAGAAATTTGCGAATAGCAAAGTATATTCCTGTTATCGCAGTTCCAATACCTAAAAGTACACCAAGCCCAATAAATAAACCATCTCCATCAAATCGGTTATCTGCCCACCTACCAGTAAACACACCAACAAGTATTGAACCTACAAGGTAAGAACTCATTGTCGTCATCAGTGCAAGTGCTTTTACTGTGCTTCGAAATTTAGATGAAGGTTCTGACATAGTTTTCTCCTCAAGCTTGAGTCCTAGTCTAAAACAACTTCGTTAACAAAAAGTTTGTGCACTACTGAATTATCCTTTGTAATCGTACCAATACCGCATATCCCTGTCAATAAATCCTATCTATGTATCATAAAAAAAACTCTCTTATACATAAGGGTTAAGCGCTTTCTTGTTCACACTTTTTTCTAATAAAGTTCACACAGTAGACACAATTTCTATTATACATAAAAAGTATTAGTCTGTCTTTGCTAAATTGCGGAAAAATAATATTTTTAATTTTCAATAAATTAATGACTCCTCTTTATCATCCTTTATCCTTTATTTTCCATTATACTAACAAAAGAATTCCTACTTTTTACATATATATATGCTTTCAAATTATCCCGATTTTATTCTTTTTTTACTATAATGAATCAATTTCATCATTCACTTTCTAAAAAAAATCATAGTCTCAGAATAAGTATCATCTCATTAAAAAATCTCTTGTTAACTTAACTTTGTTGTTGATTTTCACTTCAGGCTACTCGCTTGCCGCGGGCAAGGCTTCAGCTAATCGGGGGAAACCCACCCCGATGGATCTTCAGCTCTTGCTTTTCCCGCAGGCGTCTCGTATCCTTTCGTTTCAATCAACAATTGCACAAAGTGTAGTAATTATGCTGATACTGAATAATAAGTTCGACATTTGGGGAGGTAATCATTTTTTCATACTTTTTATAAATTGACACGTAAGGCTCAATAATTATGAAATTCATTCTAATACAAAAGAGGGAAACACATTAGGTTGTTTTTCACCTATTGTGTTTCCCTTTTTGGTAATGTGTGACGCGTTCATTAGTTTCCTTCTTCTCCCCAAGATCCAATGTATATTTCCTTTTCAATTGTATCTTCATGGCCGTCTTTTTCTGCAAATATTAACGCTTTATATACGCCAGGCTTTACTTCCATCTTCACATCTTGTTCAAACATTCCTCTGTCTATGTTTGATTGTACATCGACGTAATCAATAAACTGAAACGTATCAGGGTCATACAAAGCAATTCCAAACGTATCGATGCCACCAGGGAAATACACTTCATAATGATATTTATGTGGTTCCGGTGTTTGTTCAAACACGAATGCCATTAATCTTGGATATTCCGGCTCTTCCACAAAGAACAAATATGGCACTTGAATTGTTTCTGAGCCACTTTTCACTTCAATGACGTCGTGATAAATCCCTTCTTCAAATACAGATGGGAAAACATCCATCGTTACTGGTACTGTTTTCGTTTCTCCAGGCGATAGATAAATCGCAAAAGGCACTTTCCACTGAATACCATCAGGCACTTCAAAAGGTGGTTCTATCGTGTACTTCTTTCGCTTATCTGAAAGATTTTCTATCGTGATCTCTACTTTTTTCTCTACTCTTCTATCGGTCCTTAGCCACTTACCGAACGATAATGATCCAGGATACACAAGCGTTTCCGTGTTTAGCGCTTCGTTCATTTGAATTCTTCCTGTTCCTTGGACGTGTGGTGGGTATATCTCTCCTTCTTTGTCGCTAATTGGCTTCGCTGTATTCATAATCGCCGCTTTTATTTGCTCAGGTGTCCAATCTGGATACTTTTGCTTTAAGAGTGCTGCAACTCCAGCTACATGTGGTGCAGACATACTTGTTCCATTCAAATCTTGGTAGCCCCGTGGAATTGTACTATCAATGGCTACCCCTGGTGCAACGACATCAGGCTTAATATCCCATGTGTGGGTCACTGGTCCCCGTGAGCTAAAAGGTGCCATAAAGTCTTCCTCTTCACGGTAAATCGTTCTTAAGATTACCTCTTCTTTCTCTATCTTTTTTAATAAATCTTCCCCAGCTTCTTTTGAAATGCTTACTACCGGGATGCCCATTGGTTCTTCAAGCAAACCAGCAAATTCACCGTCTGTATGGTTAAAAATAATGAGTGCCTCTGCACCTGCGCTTTCAGCAATTCGTGCTTTATACGTAAAGCTTATTTCTCCACGCTTCGCTATGACGATTTTTCCTCTCACATCTTCGTTTGCGTAATCCTCTTTTTTTCCTAATCCGACATATTGAAGAGGATATGCTCTTCTTAACTCCCACTTTTCCGAATTTTGCATTGGTATAATTGGAATTTCATTTTTATCTTGTGCACTTGTAGTCAAATACGGTACTCGCATTGGTGGTGTGGAGGCACCAACAGAAATCGCTTTTGATGACGTACCTGGTGATCCAACCGTCCATAAGTTAGGTCCACTGTTCCCGTTGGAGGTGACAGCGACTACTCCTTGTTCGACTGCTTTATCTAATGCAATACTTGTTGGCCAATCAGGTCCATTTACTGTATTGCCTAATGAAAGGTTGATGACATCTACACCATCTTCGACTGCTTTTTCGATAGCTTCGATTACTTGCTCTGTCGTCCCCATCCCCGTTGGACCGAGCGTTCTGTAAGCATAAATTTCTGCGTCTGGCGCAACGCCTTTCAATCTCCCATCTGCGGCAATGATTCCAGCTACATGTGTGCCATGTAACGTAGGGCGTCCTTCTGTATGCTTTGTTTCCATCGGATCATCGTCCTCATCGACGATATCGTAACCACCGTAATAGCTGTTTTTTAAATCAGGATGCTCATAATCAATGCCTGTGTCGATGACGCCAACTTTTACACCTTTACCAGTTAACTTGTCACCTTCTTCATCTAACATGCTTCTAATTTCATTTCCACCAATGAAGGGGACACTTTCGTCTAGAGATGGTTCATAATAGGCAATCTCGTCTACTCTATTTACATTTAAAAAGCTAGCAAGCCGTTCTGCGTCTTTCCTCTTCACCTCTAGCGAAACACCGTTGTATAGCTTCGTAAATGTTTTGCGAATGTTAGCCGAAGGTATTTCTTCTTTGATTTTTTCTACTAATTCTAATGGGTCACCTAATGCTTCTATAATGTATACTGATTTTTCGTCACTTCTGTCTGGATATGCTGGTCTTTCAGGAAACATAACAGGTGCCGCTTCTAGCTTTGTCGCATTGACCGATCCGTTCTCTATTGCTGGTACGAATAAAATGAGAGTAAGTAAAACAAGGGTAAATATCTTGTTTCTCGTGCTCATGGATGCATCACCCTTCTTTTTTGTATAGTATTGGATCGTTTAATTTGTTGGCTTGTCTGCTAATTTATGACTCCTTTTTAATCATGTTTTTTTATCTTTCCAAGGTCCTTTCATTTTCATGCAAGTGGTTTTTACGTTGTGGAGGATTCGGACGGAGCTAAGAGCGTTTTCAGATGGAGTTATCGATAATTCAGATCGAGTTTCGGTTGAGTTTCACATGATTCAGATCGAGTTTGGTATGATTTAACATTTTAAGGAAAATTATTACGATCTGCTCAGATGGAAAAAAACGCCCCCGGTCCATCTGGAACAACCCGTTCGGATGACGCGAAGAAAATGCAAATATGCTCTCGGATTAACAAAGAAAACAACAATATAAAAAGCGTTTTCTCTTAGATTAACTTCAATACGTAGAACACTCTCCTTGTATTCGGAATGGATTAACTTAAAATCGGTATACCTGTTGCTTAAGATTGAATTCTTCAATATCTTTCTTGTAATAGGTTTCACCGTTGGATATCCAAATGAGGTTAATATAGAAGTCTCCCTATCCTTATCAGCGAAGGAAAATAAGCGGAGAATTTCCGATTAAATTGAAAACTGAGCTTGTTTTGGTCTATATAAGCGGAGAATTTCCGGCTATTCAAACCTAAAGCCCTTTTTTTCAAGAGCTTCGAGTTAATAGGCGGAATCTCTCCGTCTATTTAGCCTGTTTTCATTGCCTATTTTTTAATTAAGGGAAATTTCTCCGCTTATTTATCAGACCGGGTGCATAACCAGAAATCATAATCCATAAGTGCGGAGCCTTATGAGCCCAGACAGTTCTCTTCTCCTTTTCGAATCGCTAGGTTCTGTATAGAGAGCAAATTCACGTATGTTTTAACACCCAAAATAACACCAATGCATACATTTATTCACCCTCGTCAGTTGGTGTGCTAAAAAAATTGCCTGTTGAAACACATAGTATTGCGCTTAAATATTGATATGACAACATAAAAAGGAGATGTAATTAGCGGGCTAATTGCATCTCCAAAAGCTATTGTTTGTTCCGTCTTCTCCCTCTCAACCGAACGGGTTACCATTTGGAAGGGGGCGTGCTACTTACACTCGATTAAATTCATCTGGATTTGGACCGACGCGCTCGTCTTCGTTTAGTGCGTTGATTTTTTCCATATCCTCATTTGTAAGTTCGAAATTAAACACATCTGCGTTTTCAGCGATTCGATGTGGTTTTACCGATTTAGGAATTGTTACAACTTCATTTTGTAAATCCCAGCGTAAAATGACTTGAGATACTGACTTGTTATATTTGTTTGCAATCTCTGTTAATGTCGGATGATCAAGAAGCTGTCCTTGCATTAATGGGGACCAAGCTTCAAGCTGGATATTATTGTTTTTACAAAAAGTGTGTAATTCCTTTTGTGTTAGTTTAGGATGATATTCTACTTGGTTCACCATCGGTACGATGTCACATTGATCAATCACGTCTTGCAGGTGGTGAACTTGGAAGTTACTGACTCCGATTGCACGAATTTTGCCATCGTTATAAAGCTTCTCTAGTGCCTTCCACGTATCAATATATTTTCCTTCAGCAGGAACTGGCCAGTGAATTAAATATAGATCTAAATAATCAAGGCCAAGCTTGTTTAGCGTTTCATCGAAAGCAGCTAACGTCTTGTCATAGCCTTGGTTTGAGTTCCAAACCTTTGATGTAATGAAGAGTTCTTCACGTGGCACATTTACTTCAGCAATTGCTTTACCAACACCTTCTTCATTGCCGTATATTGCCGCTGTATCAATGCTTCTGTAGCCATGCTCAATCGCTGCTTTCACAGAGCTTACAACTTCTTCCCCATCTTGCACTTTAAAAACACCAAGTCCTAGCCAAGGCATTTTCACTCCATTATGTAGTGTTGTTGCGCTTTGTAAGTCTTTTAGCATACGTACACTCTCCTTATTCGTATTTTTATCAAAAATGGTTTGCTTAGGAAGCAAACTTCATTTTTCAACAGAAGTTATAGCTTAACGTAATCTCTCCACTTATGGACTGGCTGCCAATTCAATAATTTTTTAGCTTTTTCGTTACTTAATAACGTTTCGTAGCCTGAAATCTCCTTTTTCAGTTCTACTTCTGGAAAAACGGATGACATTAGTTCTTTACTTTCTATGTCCATGCTCGTTTCATCTGCCGCTAAATTTAGCGCAACCGAGCCAAGCCCGTCCGTTTCAACAGCTAATCGATACGCAGTTGCAGCATCTCTCGTATCAATATAACTCCAAACGATTGTTTTTCTTATTTCTGGGTTATGAATAAAGTCCGGAAAATTTTGATACATTTCTGGAGTAATCACATTCCCTAAACGCATAGATACTACTTGCATGCCTGTTCTTTGGTTAATCATATCAGCTGTTTTTTCATTAACGATTTTAGACAATCCGTAGCTTTCTTCCGGTAATTGTGGATGCTCTTCGTCAACCGGTACGTACTGTGGTGTTAAGTTTTGCTTTGAAAAGCAGATTCCATAAGAGGATTCGCTCGATGAAATGACTGCTTTCTTGATTCCTAATGTGCTAGCGGCTTCAAGAATATTATATGTAGACATTACATTGTTTTCAAATGTTACCTCATTCGGATGAGAATAAGCTACAGGTATTGCTGCTAAGTGGATAACCGCATCCGCTCCAGCTAACACGCCATATACTTCACCTAGATTTGTTAAATCAACAATTACTGTCTGACAAAGCGGCTCTGCTGGATGCTTTAAATCTGCATTGACTACCTCATAGCCATGATTTAAAAATTCTTTTATAACATCTCTACCTAAAAGGCCACTTCCACCAGTTACTACTACTTTTCCCATCATCCCACTCCTCATTAAACTTCTTTTTTGAATCGTTCGTGACACTGTGAAGTATACGCGTTCTATTTTATTTAAACAATTACTGAAATTTTGTAAATATAATAACACTCTGTTGATTAAGTATAGTTAGGGTTAGTTACTTACTTTTATTGTGTTGGTGGTTCGTACGGGGTTGTGCATTTGACTTTTTCGTAGTTACGCATGGTTCACCCAAAGTTACACACGATTTACCAATTTCATTCCAATATTCACTAACGAAAGAGGACTCAAAAGGTAAAACTAACCTTTTAAGAAGGCCACTGAAAAAGTGGCGTTCTTTCACTTTTTCAGTGGCCTAAGCAATGTGTGAAGTCGTTGCAATCGTTTAAAAGCCTGATAGGAATGGGTTTATCCTATCAGGCGCGCAACTGCAATACAAATAAAAGGCACTGAAAAAGTTGTTTTGTACTTTTTCAGTGACCTCCCTTTTTAGTCCCTCTTTAGCAATCGTTATTTTGTTCCAAATAAGCGGTCTCCAGCGTCTCCTAGTCCTGGTACGATGTAGCCTTTTTCATTAAGTCTATCGTCCATTGCAGCTAAGTAGATGTCAACGTCAGGATGGTGCTTCTGTACTTCCTCGACTCCTTCAGGTGCTGCAACTAAACACATGAGCTTCATGTTTTTAGCGCCACGCTTTTTCAATGAGTTGATAGCCTCAACAGCCGATCCGCCTGTAGCAAGCATTGGATCGATGACAATGAATTCACGTTCTTCAACGTCTTTCGGAAGCTTGACGTAATACTCAACTGGCTTTAACGTTTCTGGGTCACGGTATAGACCGACATGTCCAACTTTTGCTGCTGGAATAAGTTTTAAAATACCGTCAACCATACCTAATCCTGCTCTTAGTATCGGAACAAGCCCAAGCTTTTTCCCAGCAATTTGTTTACTCTTGGCTAAGCCAACTGGCGTTTCGACTTCGACATCTTGTAGCGGTAGGTCTCTCGTAATTTCAAATGCCATGAGGCTAGCTACCTCATCAATGAGCTCACGAAACTCCTTTGTACCTGTATTTTTATTTCTTATGTAAGTTAACTTATGTTGAATAAGCGGATGATCAAAAACAAACACTTTACTCATTTAAAAAGCTCCTTTTTGTTTCAATGACACATTGTCATTGAAATATTTTTCTGTTTTTCTCCACATTCTCTTTGAAAATTCTACATAAAAATGGTGTGTGATTCAAGCAACAATTTACTTTTATCTTATTATGTTACTTATTTTTCACATTTATCATCTATTATTTTGAGGGAACCGCTATGAATGGTGTATACTGAAACGGTAAATTTAGGCTGATGGATGGAGTGGAAAATCACTTGAATTCGCTATTATACTTTCCTATTTATATTTTTCCGATTATTGGTGTTGTTGCAGTTGGCTTCTTTTTTTCTGAAAATCGTAAAGAAGAAGCACTTTTTTTAAAGTTGGTTGGTTTTTTCTTTCTCGGTACGCTAATTTTTTGGTACAGCTTTTTTCCTATTGCAGTCGGACTAGCTGTTGGTTTTTATCTTATCCATCGTTTTCGCAAGGTAAATGTGAAAGCGAAGAGAATCGTGCTTATTTGTGGATTTATCGTTGCTGTTATTAGTGAATGGATTGTTTTTTAAATAGGAATAAGAAAAGAAACGCCCTAGCTGTATCGAGCTGGGGCGTTTCTTTTCTTACCTTATTATAGAGAGTATTTGTCGTAAAGTGGGAATTGTGCTGTTAATGCTTCCACATCTTTGCGTGCTTTTGCTAGTACTTCCTCGTTGTCGTGTGCTTTCAATACAGATGCAATAATTTCACCTGTTTTTGCCATTGCTTCTTCATTAAAGCCGCGTGAAGTTGCTGCTGCCGTTCCGATACGAAGGCCGCTCGTTACGAATGGACTTTCTGGATCGTAAGGAATCGTGTTTTTATTCGTTGTAATCGCTACTTCGTCCAGCGCCTCTTCTGCAATTTTTCCAGTAATACCTAAGCTACGAAGGTCTAAAAGCACTAGGTGGTTGTCTGTTCCACCTGATACTAAATCAATGCCGTTTTCCGTTAATGCTGTTGCTAAAGCTACGGCATTCTTTTTCACTTGCTCTGAGTATTGTTTGAACTCGTCAGTAAGTGCTTCACCTAATGCCACTGCTTTTGCAGAAATTACGTGCATTAATGGACCGCCTTGAAGCCCTGGAAAAATGGCTTTATCGATTTTCTTGCCGTATTCTTCTTTACATAGGATCATCCCACCGCGAGGTCCGCGTAACGTCTTGTGTGTTGTCGTAGTGACGAAATCTGCATATGGTACGGGGTTTGGATGGTGGCCAGTTGCTACTAATCCAGCAATGTGAGCCATATCTACCATTAAGTAAGCGCCAACTTCGTCTGCAATTTCACGGAACTTTGCAAAGTCAATTTCTCTTGGATATGCTGATGCACCTGCTACGATCATTTTAGGCTTGTTTTCTACCGCTTTCGCGCGCACATCCTCGTAATTGATTTTCCCAGTTTCCTTGTCCACGCCGTACTCAATAAAATTATATTGCTTACCACTGAAGTTTACTGGGCTTCCGTGTGTTAAGTGCCCACCGTGGGATAAGTTCATGCCAAGTACTGTGTCACCAACTTCTAAAAATGCAAAGTAAACAGCCATGTTCGCTTGTGCACCAGAGTGTGGTTGTACGTTTGCATGCTCAGCACCAAATAGCTCTTTCGCACGGTCTCTTGCAATGTCCTCAACAACATCAACATGCTCACAGCCACCGTAGTAACGCTTATGCGGGTAGCCTTCTGCATACTTATTTGTTAATACAGATCCTTGCGCTTCCATTACAGCTTCTGAGACGAAGTTTTCTGACGCGATTAACTCAATGTTCGATCGCTGGCGACCAAGCTCTGCTTCAATCGCTTTATATACTTCTACATCTTGCTTTTTTACTGCAGGTAATTTACCAGTTTGTGTTGTAGTCACGGGGGAATCCTCCTTCTAATCGTAAAAAATAGTTCTCTCTTAAGTAAAACATTTTAAGAGTATGCCGAACTGGTTTTCTTTCATAAATTCTATCTTCTCTTAAAATGAGAGAAATTTCAATCATTAATGACAAGATTGGTTATTTTTTCCCGTATGATAAATCGCTCGTTCACCGCCGATTAGCTTTGGACGAGTCGTCGCCATCGTCATATGCGCTTCGCCAATCGTTTTTATTTTACTCCGTACCGGTACTGCAACTCGCTTTAAGTGCATACCAATGAGTGTGTCGCCTATATCTATTCCTGCATCTGCTTTTATTTCTTCGACTAAAACAGGGGATGTCATGTTTTCAAATGCGAAGGCTGCCATGGATCCTCCTGCAGATGGAATAGGGATAGCGGAAACACGCTCGTAACCGTATTTGTCTGCTACATTACCTTGGATAACTAACGCTCTATTTAAATGCTCACAGCATTGAAAAGCGAGATCGACACCTGTTTTCTCGGCGAAATCGTGCAATGCAGTCCAAATTTCTGCCGCTGCATCAACTGTGCCTGCACTCCCTATATGCTTTCCAATAACCTCGCTCGTACTCGTGCCAACTACGAGCAGCTGGCCTTCTTCTAGCTTTGCTACCTCTTGAAGATCATCCAACACTGTTTTTACTGAATGTTTGATCGATGAAAAATCCAACAGGATTCTCCCTCCTTTGTAGTAGACGAAGGAATGAAGGCTGAGACACCTCACCCTTCATTACCTTTGTTTTCGTATTCTGCTATTTTTCCTATTCTTTGGAGATGACGTCCACCTTCAAACTCCGTTGATAGCCAGATCCGTACAATTTCCAATGCAACTCCTGGGCCAATTACACGTGCGCCCATCGCTAACACGTTCGTATCGTTATGCTCACGTGTTGCTTTTGCGGAAAATAAATCATGTACAAGTGCACAGCGTACACCTTTTACTTTGTTCGCTGCAATTGACATGCCGATGCCTGTCCCACAAATAAGAATGCCACGATCGACATCTCCTCTTGCGACTTTTTCAGCTACTGGCAAACCATAATCAGCGTAATCGACAGATTGAGAACAATCACATCCGGCGTCTTCTACTTCTATATTCATCTCGTTTAATAATTGCTTGATTTGCTCTTTTAGATCATATCCTCCATGATCCGCTCCAATCGCTACCTTCAATTTACTTCCTCCTCATTTCCAACGACGTTGTTCCTCTATGTCTATAGTAGCGTATATACGAAATTTTCCAACACTTTTTTCTCGTTTTATAAGAAAAACGTATAACAGCTTCATCAAGCTGTTATTAAAGTCTTTTCTTTAACTCGATGGAATTTCGCCGAAGACTTCATACGACTTAGTTTTCCTTCTCAAGCTTTTCTATCAATTTATTTATTGCTTGTTCAATTTCTTTAGCTGTGTTTTCATACATTTCTTCTGTCCCACCATACGGGTCACTAATGTCAAAGCCAGGCAGTTCAGAGGCAAGCTGATAAATTGCTTCTTGTTCGTTTTCTAATTCTCTTATCAATTGCTCTCTTTGTTCTTCTGTATTTTGCTCATTCCCATGCAATGAAGCCCTTTTTAGTTCAAACTGTGCTACACGCTTTTTAAAGCGTTCTAGCTTTTCTTTCGTTTCTTTATCCTCGTAGACAAATTCCTTTAATGTAAATGTGTGATCTGCCTTTTCAGGGTATTGCTGAATAACCGCACTTTTATGAGATTCTGTCATTGCCAAAATAATATCTGCCCATTGTAAAAGCTCTTCATCGACTGGTTGTGACGTGTGGTTTTCCTTCACTCCACGCTTTTCCAATGCGATCCGGGAACCTCCTGACATTTGTGCACCATTCGTCGCATAAATACCAGCAGATTTAGCTGTTACCGTGTTATTCGATTTCTTATGCTCAAAAAGTCTCTCCGCGAGTGGACTTCGACACGTATTACCTGTGCAAATAAATAGAATATTTTTCATAAGGTATGTTCACCTCTCTACTGAAAATCAATGTATATATGATTTTATCATATTTACTCGCTATTTTTTATTATGCTGCAATGATAATTTTGACACCGAAGGCAATGAGGATAGCGCCACCTAGCCACTCACTGTACCCTCCTATAAAGTTCCCCATTTTTCTTCCGATAATGAGTCCTAACCATGTCAACACGGCACTCATCCATCCAAAGCTCACAATCGTCACCCACGTTTTTGCTCCAAGCATGCCTAAACTAAGCCCCGCTGAGAAACTATCAAGACTAACACTTATTGAAAATAAAAGAAGCCCCCATCCTGTTGGACTGAGTACTGGCCCACTATTGTCTTGAAAAGTAGAGACGATCATTTGTAAACCTATAAAGACTAGCACGCCCCCTCCTATTACGAAGGCGAATAGTCCAATATATTGAGATAATAGTTTTCCTAAAAAAATCCCGATGAGAGGCATTAAAACGTGTAATCCTCCTACGGTCATTCCTATTGTTGCGATATGCCGATACCTTAATTTTGCAAGACCCATTCCAATAGATAGTGAAAAGGCGTCCATACTTAAGGCAAAAGCCATAAACCCTATTGTCAACAATTCTCCTAACACGTTATCACCCCTAGGACTAGCTATAAGTAGAATATGCAAGTCCAAAGGAAATTATCTCTATTTTTTAGTAGGGATAGGGGGGCAAGTTTCGGGTGGGTTATGCATGGTTTGGACGGAGTTTCGCGTGATTACTGTCGATTTTCGTGCATCATTGGACGGTTTTCGCATGATTCCGGCGGAGTTTCACACGCTATACCATTTAAATGTAAAAAACAGCATTCGGTGATTGGAATGCTGCTCTTAACTAATCTTGTTTAATGATCGTGCCGCCTGCGGCTTTTTTTAGGCGGTTCATGATTGCACTTCCAAGGCCAGTTTCTGGGAAAACTTCTGTGAAAATGATATCTACTACATTTTTATCAAAAGACCTTAACGAGCTATAGAGTGTTTGCGCAACTGTGGATAAGTCTGATCTTTTACCGAGAATGACCTCTTGATTCGCTCGGGTCAACCCTTTGTTTTCTTCTGTAACAAGTACACCTACTTTTTTCCCGTTGTTTATCGCGTCTTCTACTATTTTTCTAAAAAAGTCTGTGCTACCGTCAATCAGCTGCAAAGGTGCATCTGGTGCGTAGTGTGTATACTTCATGCCTGGTGATTTCGGTGTGTGGTCGGCCGCTACTAATGCAGGATCAACCTCAACGACACCGACGATTTCCTCTAACGCTTCCTTTGAAATTCCACCTGGGCGAAGGAGCATGACCGTTTCGCTGGTGCAATCAACAACAGTAGACTCTACTCCTACTCCAGTTGTGCCACCATCGATGATTGTGGATATCTTTCCGGCTAAATCTTTCCTTACGTGATCAGCTGTCGTCGGGCTCGGTTTTCCAGATGTATTGGCACTCGGTGCTGCCAAAGGAACATTCGCTGCTTCAATAAGCGCGAGCGCCACTGGGTGATCTGGCATTCTTACTGCTACTGTTGACAATTGAGCGGTTACCCTTGTGGATAACTTCTTGTTATGCTCAAGCACGATCGTGAGTGGCCCGGGCCAAAAAGCATCTATTAGTTTTCTTGCAGAGTTTGGTATGTGTTTTACGTAATGCTGCAGTTGTTTTTTATTGGATATATGTACGATTAAAGGGTTGTCAGACGGGCGTCCTTTCGCTTTAAAAATCCGCTCAATCGCTTGATCAGATAATGCATTTCCCCCTAATCCGTAAACCGTTTCTGTTGGAAAAGCAACGACCTCATTACTTGCCAATTGGGTTGCTGCACACTGAATTAATGGATGTTCCTTTAAGTTTTCCACACTATTATCCACAGATAGTATATTTGTTTGTTGATTTGTCATGTAAAAACGTCCTCCTTGCTGTATATATTTTGCTTCTGTTCGACTAGAATGTCAATATGTGTGGAAAACAATAGGGTTATCCACAGGAGGCGGTGGATAACCCTATAATTATTGTGTATAAACCTGTGTTTTTTGTGTGAATATCAATATTAGTTATTCACAGCTTCGGTTTTCTTTAAAATTGGTAGTTGTTTTTCCTGGTGAGCTTGGACGTCTGACATTACTACAAGCTCTTTAGGAAGTTCATTTACGAGTGTTTTCGTAAATCCTAATTGTTTGAGGAACCCTGCTTCATTAGCTGCTAGTAAATAAATATCCTTTATTCCTGCGTTTTCAGCATAATGTAGTGTCGCCTCTAAAAATTCTAGTATAAAAATAGACGTTATTTTTTCCGAGTCTACTACTAATGTTCGAATTAATCCTATTGTCTTCGTTACTTCCTGTATGCGTACGACGGCGACGAATTGACCTTGCTCATCTTCAGCAACGAGATATGACGACCAATCGGTGGTGGCGGGTTGCTTTGCTACTCCTACTTTGGCGATAAAATGCTGGACTTGTAGTGCATCTTCTTCTGAAGCTTTTCGAACGATATAGCTCACGATTTCCACCCTTTCTATTAAATGAGGCTTGTATTGTATACATATGTTAGAAGGGTGGAATTATTACTATTTTATGAGATTTTTTAATAGATTACTTTTTTTGTATAAAGAAGTCTTAGCAATGGCTATACTCGCAGTGCGGATTGCATTTCATTAAAGCTATCCGTTAAATGTATGTTACCTTAGAATGCAATATAGAATGGATGTTTTTTCTTATCTAAGCACATTAAAAGTTCTTCTGTGAATTCTTTTATCACTATCATATTTAATGCCTCTTCGATACTAAAAAAGCCAACTTCCACACTTTCTACACTTGTTTGTAATTCTCCACTTACTGGTTCTCCTAACCACCACATATTACAAATATTTTTCCTTAACTCTTGTGACACCCCACAAAAGCTAACTATATCAATATCAATCCCCGTTTCCTCTTTAACCTCTCGAACGACTGCGTTTTTGATAGGTTCGTTTTCTTCTACCATTCCACCAGGTAATTCCCAGCCCCTTACAGGATCCTTTTTTAATAATATTTTATGATGTTTATTTAGTACGACTGCCCCTGAAGTTATAATAAATTTATTCATATATTACCACCTTCACGAAATACATTAGCAATTCTGCTGTTTCGTTATTCCGAAATTCATTGTATTGTATCATTATATATTATTATTTATCGCCATGGAAAAAGCATGGAGACTACTCTCCATGCCTGGCTTCTCTATATTTTTAATTTATATTCATTCGTTCAAGTGTGATATTGCTTTTGCTTTATCCTATCCAGTAATTCTATCCCAAAGGCTTGTGAATACGTCTACGATAAAGAAAGATACTTTCACTTCATCTTCATCATCTTCTTCAATTTCTTCCTGTTCTTGTTCTTCTTTTTCTACAGCTTCCTCTTTTTCTTCTGCCTCATGTGCAACTGCATCTCCGTTGTTAAAATCTAAGAAGCATAGTGGTGGGAATAATACGCACCACCAGTTGTCGCCTTGGCCATCTCCAATTTCAATCAGTACCGCTTCATATTCCCCTGCCGGATACACTCGGCTTCCGTACAGCTTCGTCGGAAAGTTTGTCTTTTGTAAAGAGATGTTAAATGAGTTGTTACTGCCAACTTCCGCTAATTTACTTTCAACAATATGATTTAAACCATCTATGTTTTCATTTATTACTTCTCTCGCATGCTCAACATCGTCAAATACTTCTACTAACTCTGTTATGTGTGCATTTACTTCATCACGGATATCCTGCTTTACTTGTTGATCCACCGCTGAATTACTATTCGCCAATATTCTGAGTCTAATAGATTCATCAGCTATGTAGTTTTCCTCTCCTGCTTGTGCAGGCATAATAACATGTGCTTCCCAAGATAAAACTAATATAATAAGTCCAATTAATGTATAAATTCTTGCTTTGCGATTCATTTTATATCACCCTTCCCCTTAGCCATCATTCTTGTCAGGGAAAGATAGATTTATACATGCATTTAATAGATTTTATTTGAGAAAACTAAGAACGAGTTTGGTGAAGCTCATTTTTAGTCTTTTCTTAGAAGCGGGGAAAAATGATGTCACATTAGCAGTGATTGGTTTTACCCACGGCCTCATTTCCACCGCCAAATTTTATACTTTTATTTTAAGAAAAACTAGTTTTGTAAGGTTGTGGAGTTGTTGACGATTTATGCCCCTCGTGTTGGGAGAGTGGTCGTGATGGGGGGATTTCTTTTTGCACATCCACTCGGTGTTACTTTTTTCATATTAGCTGCATTTTTATAAGTATAGTAGATTTCAGCATGTGGTGATTTGATAGTTTATAAGGATGTTTGGTTTAGCTCATAATGGTTTTGTCTCTCATGAATCTGGCGTTGTTCATGATTACCTTTAAATGGTAATTTAGCACCTATCGCGAGTATAAAAAGCTTTGTTGACCTTAAAATGATTTAGCAACTTCCAACGGGCAGCATACAATCGCTATGATTACCGTCAACTCATTTTGGGCTCGTTCTCGGTAAGCATACAATCGCTATGATTACCTTCATCTCATTTTGGACTGGATCTCGGGAAGCATACACGCGCTATGATTACCTTCAACTCTTTTTGGGCTCTCTCTCGGGAAGCATACACGCGCTATGATTACCGTCAACTCATTTTGGGCTCGTTCTCGGTAAGCATACAATCGCTATGATTACCTTCATCTCATTTTGGACTGGATCTCGGGAAGCATACACGCGCTATGATTACCGTCAACTCATTTTGGACTCGTTCTCGGGCAGCATACAATCGCTATGATTACCTTCAACTCATTTTGGGCTCGTTCTCGGGAAGCATACAAACGCTATGATTACCTTCAACTCATTTTGGGCTCGTTCTCGGGCAGCATACAATCGCTATGATTACCTTCAATTCATTTTGGACTCTCTCTCGGGAAGCATACAATGATTAAGTCCATATAATTGTGTAAAAAGAAAAGGGCCACTATCAAGTACCCCATGTTACAATGTTTTCGACCAAAAAAACAAACAGGGAGGTAATGATAGTGACTCAAATCAATTTTACATTAGATTTAGCAGATCTTAAAGAAAAAATTCAGGAAAGTACACTTGAAGCTACCGTGAAAGCTTCAGCTACATTAGCGCTTAATGAACTCATGAAGAAAGAACAGGAGGAACATATACAGGCTAATTCATATGAACGTTCTTCAGAACGTAAGGGTTATCGAAATGGCTCATATAGTCGTTCACTAATGACTTCTGCTGGAACGCTCCTATTAGATGTTCCAAGAACGCGAGATGGGGAATTCAGTCCATCAGTATTTAAGAAATACGAGCGTATTGACCAGGCATTTATGATTGCTATGATTGAGATGGTTGTAAATGGAGTTTCAACGAGAAATGTTCAGAAAGTCGTCCATCACTTCTGTGGGAAAAAAGTCTCCAAATCTCTTGTTTCTGAACTGATGAAAGAGTTGGATCCAGTGGTGGAGAAATGGCGGAACAGTCCATTAAATACTCAACACTTCCCTTATGTCTATGCCGATGCCATGTATATCAAAGTCAGAGAAGGCGATAGAGTCGTCTCCAAAGCGCTGCACATCGCTACTGGTGTCTCTTCTGCCGGTAAGAGAGAAGTACTAGGTATGAAAATTTCAAATGGTGAATCCAAAGATACGTGGACTGAGTTCTTCGACGAGTTAAAGGCCAGAGGCCTTCAGAGACCTCAGCTTGTGATATCTGATGCCCACGCTGGGCTTGTTTCTTCAATCAGGTCTAGTTTTGCTGGAACGTCGTGGCAACGCTGTTATTTTCATTTGTCCCGCAATGTGGTAGGGTTGTTACCTAAAAAAGGATCCAAAGAAATGAAGGCACAAATCAAGGATATCTTTGACGCCCCTACGCTCGATCAGGCAAGAGAACGTAAAAATAAACTGATAGATGCTTATGGTGAAGAAAAAAAGTATGAATCAGCCATGGCGCTATTAGATGAAGCTTTTGATGATACAACCCAATACTACCAGTATCCTGCGCATCACCATATTCGCTTACGTACTAGTAACAGTATTGAACGACTGAACCAAGAAGTTCGCAAAAGGGAAAAACAATTAAAATTTTTCCTAATTTAGCCTCTGCTACTAGATTAATAGGGGCGATTTTAATGGATATTGACCAGACATATGCGAACGCCAGAAATGTCTTTTTAAACATGGAAGAAAAAGTGAAATAAAAAATATAGAATTAATTGGAAAATTTTTGCCCCCCTCGGGGGGCAACCCCTGAAAGTTCAAAACCTAAAAGACCCATTCTACCTTCGGTAGAATTTATTATATACAGGTTAAAACATTGTATTTTACTTTTACACATAAGTAAGGACTTGACTCATACAATCGCTATGATTACCTTCAACTCATTTTGGGCTCTCTCTCGGGAAGCATACACGAGCTATGATTACCTTCATCTCATTTTGCACTCGTTCTCGGGAAGCATACACGAGCTATGGTTACCGTCAACTCATTTTGGGCTCTCTCTCGGGAAGCATACACGCGCTATGATTACCGTCAACTCATTTTGGACTCGTTCTCGGGCAGCATACAAACGCTATGATTACCGTCAACTCATTTTGGGCTCACTCTCAGGCAGCATACAACCTCTATGATTACCGTCAGTACATATTGAGCACAATTTCGGGCATCAAATAAGGGCTCAGTGAGTAAAAATGCTATGAAATTTTTGTCCAAACACTCTCTAGCACTTAGCTATTGATTCATAAAGGCTATATGTCTTGACAACGCTCCTATCGACACTTGGCTTCGATTCTTCAATGGCTATCTGTCTTGAGAACTCCTCTATCGGCACTTCGACTCCCAACCTTCACCGCTATCTGTCTTGAAAACCGCTCTATCGGCACTTCAATCTCAAAGCTTCCTGGCTATCTGCCCTGAGAACAGGCTACAATCTGTCCTATCAGCACTTCCCACAGATTTCTACCACTAACCTTCTATTACTGCGATGACTATTCGTTCTTTTCCATTGATGTCGTTGAGAACCGCTATGTCAGCTGCTGGGTATTCTGCTGCTAGGAGGGCTTTTACGCTCTCGCCTTGACCGTGGCCGATTTCGAAGGCGACCAAGCCTTTTTTGTGCAGCACAAAAGGGATTTGTTTTATGAGCTTGCGGTATATTGTTAGACCGTCTTGGCCAGCGAATAGTGCGAGTGCTGGTTCATGGTCGAGCACATTTTCCTTCATGATGGCACGATCACCCTCTGGAATGTACGGAGGGTTGGAAATGACAATATCAAATTCCGATGACTCTGCCAGGAATGGTTCTAATAGGTCGCCTTCATGGAAGGTGACTTTCGCTCCGAGTGCGGTTGCATTAGAGCGCGCTACGTCGAGTGCCGCTTGCGAAATGTCGACCGCATGGACGTGACTATGAACTACCTCAAGGGCCAATGTGATGGCGATAATGCCACTGCCTGTTCCAACATCGACAATCCGGATTGGCTGTTCTCGGTTCAAAAACAGTGACTTGATTTTTCCCAGAAGGGCTTCAATCAGTTCTTCTGTTTCTGGGCGTGGGATGAGGACGTTGCTGTTTACTTTGAAGTCGCGTCCGTAAAATTGTTCGTGGCCGATGATGTGCTGTACTGGTGTACCGGTTGCTGCTTGGCGGACGTCGGCTTCAAAACGAGTCCAAATAGGTGCTGGTAGTGTTGTTTGCATTTCGCTGAACAGGCGCGATCGTGACCAGCCGGTGTGATGGCGCATTAGGAGCTGTGCGATTGTTTCTTCGTAATTGTGTTCGTTTAAAAAAGAAGAAGCCCATTTGAGGGCCTCGTATACTTTGTGATTTGTTTCCATTGTTAATTACTCTCCCGCTTCTTCCATCATGCGTGATTGTTCTTCGACGATTAGTGCGTCGGTGATTTCGTCGAGTTTTCCTTCAAGAATTTGATCGAGCTTTTGCAGTGTTAAGCCAATGCGGTGGTCTGTCACACGGCTTTGTGGGAAGTTGTACGTTCGGATTCGCTCGGAGCGGTCGCCTGTTCCAACAGCTGATTTACGGTTTTGTGCGTATTCTGCTTCGGCTTCCTTCCTAAACTTGTCGTATATACGAGCACGTAACACCTTCATCGCTTTTTCTTTGTTCTTGATTTGTGATTTTTCGTCCTGACACGATACTACGACACCGGTTGGGATGTGTGTCAATCGAACCGCTGACATCGTCGTGTTCACGCTTTGTCCCCCAGGCCCGCTCGATGCGAATGTGTCGACTCGAATGTCTTTTTCGTTAATGTCGACTTCGACTTCTTCTGCTTCAGGTAAAACAGCAACGGTTGCTGTTGACGTATGGATACGTCCACCGGATTCCGTCGTTGGTACACGTTGCACGCGGTGTGCACCGTTTTCATATTTCATTTTAGAATAAGCGCCTTTTCCGTTAATCATAAAAATGATCTCTTTGTAGCCACCGATATCATTTTCGCTCGCTTCGATAACTTCTGGTCTCCAGCCTTGCGCTTCCGCATAGCGAGAGTACATGCGGTAAAGGTCACCAGCAAATAGCGCTGCTTCATCTCCACCAGCGGCACCACGAATTTCCACGATAACGTTTTTGTCATCGTTTGGATCCTTCGGTAATAGAAGTACACGTAGCTTCTCTTCTAACGGAGGGATTTGATCCTCGAGCTCATCCATCTCCATCTTTACCATCTCATACATTTCATCATCTAAATCTTCTTCTTTTAACATCGTTTTCGCATCGGTATACTGCTTTTTGATTTCCTTATACTCGCGAAACGTTTGCACCGTTTCCTCTATATCCGACTGCTCCTTCGAATAATCGCGGAGCTTCTTCGTGTCACTAATGACATCCGGATCCATTAATAATTCATTTAATCTCTCATAACGTTCTTCTACTGCTTCTAGGCGGTCAAACACGTTTTCTTCACCTCATTATAATAAACGCTCATCTGTCTCATTATAGTATAGAGAGACACGTTTGTAAAAATTCTTTTTTTCTGGAAAAATCATGTCGGCTCATTCTCATCGTGATTCGTTACTCATTTTGTATGCACGTTTTCTATACGTCGTTACTTTAGTCATTTTACTCTATGTTCGGTGAAAAATATACGTTTTGCCGTTGAAGTTTTTTCGTTCCTGAATTTGGGGATATTGTTAATAGAGCATTAATTTAGTTTTCTTAAAGGGGGAAATTGCATGAACGTCGTCATTATTGGTGGTGATGCTGCTGGCATGAGCGCTGCGATGCAGGTTGTGAGAAATGATGAAAATGCTTCTGTCACAGTTTTCGAAAAAGGAGAATTTTATTCTTACGCGCAATGTGGGCTACCGTATTATATCGGTGGTCATATCGATGATCGTGATCGATTAATTGCGCGTCATCGCGATACATTTGAAGAAAAATACGGGATTGATGCACGAATATTGCACGAGGTGACTCGTATTGATCCAACTAACCAGCTCGTCATTGGCACCGATTTAGAAAGTGGAGATACGTTTGAGCAGCATTATGATAAATGCTTAATTGCGACCGGTGCGTCTCCCATAATACCGCCATGGGATGGTCGTGATTTAGCTGGGATTCACGTTTTGAAAACTATCCCCGATGCTGATGACATATTAACGGACATGAAGGAGGATGTACTAACAGTCACCGTCATCGGCGGTGGTTACATCGGACTTGAGGTGGCTGAGAATTTAGTGGAGCACGGTAAAAAAGTGCGTATTATCGATCAGGCTGACCGGTTGGGTATGGTGTATGATGAAGAATTAAGTGAGTTGCTGCAAGAGGAGGCGGAGAGCCATGGTGTAGAGGTCATTTTAGGAGAATCGGTCAAACACTTTAACGGTAGTGGACGGGTAAGAGAGGTCGTAACGAATAAGGGGAAGTATGCTACTGATATGGTCATTGTCGCTGTTGGTGTGAAGCCAAACTCCCAGTTCGCTAAAGAAGCTGGCATTCATCTTCATCCTTCTGGGGCCATTGTTGTGAATCCGTACATGGAAACAAACGTGAAAAACATTTATGCTGCTGGTGATTGCGCGACACAGTTTCACCGTATTAAGCAGCTCGATGATTATATTCCGCTCGGAACACATGCAAATAAGCAAGGACGTGTTGCAGGTAGTAATATCGCTGGCGTTACTGCAACGTTCCAAGGTGTTGTCGGCACGTCCATTATGAAATTTTTTCGTTTAACTGTTGGGAGGACGGGATTGAGTGTCGCAGAGGCTGAAGCGCTCCGTATCCACGCTGAACCACTAAAATTCCGAGCGCGCTCTCATGCTAGCTACTATCCAGATAGTGAAAAAATACTCATTAAGTTACTTCGAGACAGTGCAACAGACAAGCTATTAGGTGTCCAAGCGATTGGGAAAAAAGGCGTTGATAAAAGAATTGACGTTGCCGCAACTGCGCTCTATCACGACATGACAATTGCCGATATGGAAAACCTTGATTTAAGCTATGCACCACCGTTTAACAGTGTATGGGACCCATTGCAGCAAGCAGCCAGAAGGTATTAGTCATCCATCTCTCCGCTTGATAATGAGAGAACCAATAGATGAAATGATAAGGGGACTGGAAAAGTACAGAGTACTTTTTCAGTAACCTTATTTTCAATGGCAATGGCTTCGTTCGTTGCGTGACTACGCTCATTGCATTGAGGGACTGGAAAAGTCTATATCACCCTTTTCCAGTCCCTCTAAAATGAACCTTTTGAGTTTTCTCTCATAGATACGAATTTCTTTTTACCTAAAATCGTTTACGATCACTCTGTAGTTGTATCTTGGGTTCGCTTCGTAAAGCTGTCTTTCGATTTCTCTTACTTGCTCACTGCTTACATTTCCATTTATCCGTTCTTCGAATGAAACGTTCACCCAAGCATTACTCCCTACAATCATTACCATACCTGGGGTAACTCCTGGCGTATTGTGAACGATATTTTCAATCATTTCGTGATCGTCCTCTTCCGTTTGGTGTGCTTTTACAGGATCTCGGTAGCTTTTTCCTGTCGTATTCGTTTCCGTATTTGGATCAGATGGTGCATTGTGTTCTTCAATTGCACCGTAATTAGCAGGACCAGGACCAAAAAAGCTCTCTCCCCAATCTTTAACCATGGAAGAGCCAGGCTCTGTATTCATTCCCCCAACCTCTGGATTATCTAAGTTTTCATTACATCCTGTCATCACAAATAGAAGTAAAGTCATTCCAATTAAGGTATATTTCATCGCAAACACCTCCTATGACGTATCATTTCCTAAAGAATAAGAGGGAATACACGTTTTAAAAGAAATATATCGGCTAAATTGAGGAAAAGCGTTCCATTATGAAGAACTACTACCTAGCTCCTTACAGCTAAGGTAGTAGTCTGTAAAAATACTCTTTTTTTATTCTATTCTCCTTCCACTTTTGCCACTCCTAATGCTAAGTGCTCCCACATCACTTCTTCCACTTTCTCCACTAGTTCTTTCGGACAATCAACAACGATGACAACTTCAGATTTTTTCCCTCTCACTTTTCTGTTTCGCCTATGAATAACTTTATAAATGATGTAATCTATGGTGAATCCTATAATAAAGCCAACTCCTGCACCAATTAGTCCCCAATATATAGGACCCCATTCAAGTACAAATCCAATGCTTGCACCGACAACTGATAAAGCAGTGGCTATTGCAGCACCTTTATCAAATAAACTAACTCCATCTGCTCTATGTAACGTATCAAATAGTCGTCTTTCCTCTACTCTGCTATTAAGCGGAACTGCTAATATACGTTCCTTTTTCACACCAACTTTTTGTAACGCACTAATAGCCAACTCTAAATATGCGGAATGCTCAAAGGTAGAGAAGATTTGCATTATTTCACCTCCACTTTCTCGTGAAACATGACACGACGCTTTTGGAAATTCTGTTGTAAAAATTTCCGTTGTTCACTTTCATACAGTTTATTATTTTCGACCGTATTTACGTATGAATCATAAACAGCAAAGCCAAAGTGGGATGGCAGAAACAGAAACCATTGGGGGTCGAGCACATTTGTTGCTTCGCTAATGTCGCCTAGAAATAGAAAATGTAAAGCTACAAGAACTTTCGAATAATAGACAAAAATGATCATAAATCCTAGAGTGAAAACAGCTGTCAATACTCGATGAATATAAAGTTGACCTAAACCAGGCATAAACAAGGACCAGATGATCGCCATTAATGGCCTACGTTTATCTAGATAATTAATTTCAAACGCTCCAATGGTATAAGAGTTAAAATCAGCATTTTCCCGTTCTGCTAGTAAAAATACTTTGTTCATATCAACGGATGTACGATAGCTATCCCAAATAGCAAATATATAAACAGGAATATATAATAGCATCCATCTCGGCTCAAGAACTTCCTTTGCCATTGAAATATTCCCGGTAAAGGATAATACCATTGCGTGATTTAAGTTAGCCATATTGTTCACTAATATTTCCCATATGAATAATCCATACCCGCGAAGATATTTAGATAATAGCAGGTGTCCAAATCCAGGAAATGCAGCAGACCACCAAGCAATAACATAGGGGTTACGAAGGTGCAATTGTGTTGTCCCAATTGGACTCACGTACGCTTTAAAACGTCGCTGATTGTTAGTTGGATAAAAGTTATTCATCTCTATTTTCCTTTGTATTATTAGCAGTGTTAAACGTTAATGTTGATTTCTGTTTTCCAAGCCTGGATTGAGCGCTTCTAGGCTTCATCGCCTTCGTGATTGCAGGGCGCTTCAACTGTTTTTTAATCAACATTTCCCTAACAAAGCCTACATTTTTATAACCCTAAACTAAGTATATGATTCACTATAATATGGAAAAATATGTGCCACTCAAAAACAAACTTTTACCCAACAAATTAAATGTCAATAAGAAAAGACTAAAAACAAGCTTGGTGAAGCTCGTTTTTAGTCTTTTCTTAGAAGCGGTGATGAAATGATGCCACATGTCTTTAAAGTAGTAGTGAATGTTCTCTCACTACTACACGTTGTTAAATTTCAACCGACTACCTCTAGCCTGTAAGCTAAGCATATAAATATACTTAAAAACAACAATCTATGCGAAAATCGTCTTTAAAAAAGAGCATGAAGTCAAAAAAACTTCATACTCGTCTTATCGTTATTTAGTTTTAGTTTTTAGATACTAGCGCTGATTCTTTTTTATTTAAAGCTGGGTGGCCTGGTACTTCGTGGCAATGTCGGCATCGCGGCTCGTACGATTCAGATGCACCGACTAAAATAATCGGGTCATCATAAGATGCCGGTTCACCGTTAATGAGTCTTTGCGTACGACTTGCAGGCGAACCACAAGATAAACATATCGCTTGTAGCTTTGTCACAGTTTCCGCTAACGCAAGTAGCGACGGCATGCAGCCAAATGGTTCTCCTCTAAAATCTTGATCCAACCCTGCTACAATGACACGAATTCCTTCATCAGCTAACTCTTGGACAACTTCTACAACTCCTAAGTCAAAAAATTGTACTTCATCAATGGCAACTACTTGTGTATCTTTTTCTAACAGTTCTAATATCATAGCTGCGCCTTTAACAGGAAGTGCATACACTTTCGTCCCATTATGAGACACTACTTCTTTTTCACTGTATCGATTATCAATTTCCGGTTTGAACACTTGTACTTTTTGACGACCATAGTAAGCTCGACGAACGCGGCGAATAAGCTCCTCTGACTTCCCTGAAAACATACTTCCACAAACGACTTCTAACCAGCCTTCTCTCCTAGTTAAATGCATCATACTACTCTCCCTATTCTAATCTTCTCGCAAAAGCATTTATGTACTTTTAGCTTCGTTTAGTTAACGCATTCGAGTGATCATATCAGCTCATTTTTTTATATGCTTGTCCTTTAAATAGTTCGATAAAATAGATAAACCGTCCATTACACTGAACGGTTCAACATATTCTATTATAGTCATATTGGCCATTCTGAACAATGGACATTTTCCCCTATTTCACCAAAAAGTGAGGAAACACAACTCGTATCAAGGGAAAATTTTTTTCTCCGAGCGCTTATTGTTTTTCACGGAAAAATTGGAATAGTTTAAGAATTGGCTGTGGAGGCTCCGCTTATTACAGGTTGACGCAAAAATAGCAGCCCTTAATAATTCATAAAAAAACAGACAAGTGAGATACTTGTCTGTTTGACTTTATTACTTCATATTGTATTTCTTCTTGAAGCGGTCTACACGTCCACCAGCATCGGCGAACTTTTGACGTCCAGTGTAGAATGGGTGAGAGTCAGAGCTAACCTCGACTGTGATTAATGGATATGTGTTTCCATCTTCCCACTCGATTGTTTCACTAGAGTACTTTGTTGATCCACTTAAGAACATAAAACCTGTAGAAGTATCCTTAAATACAACTTTTTGATGTTTAGGATGGATTTCTGGTTTCATTCTTTTCATCTCCTTCCGCCCTGAGTCTTTCGAAACAGAGTTTAATGAGCAGTAGCATACGCCCTGCATCGTACATTTTTGCATACTGTGAAATTATATCAAGTGTGCATTTAATTTGCAACTAGCTGTTTAAGCTTTTTCAATAATAGCTGGTGTTAATTCATTCCAGTTAGTTTCTGACGCGGACTTTCCCGGTCTTTTCTTGTTCAAACGAGTTGAAGAACTCTTCGTTCGTTTTCGTTTGGCGAACTTTTTTCAAGAAGCGCTCTAAAAATTCTGGCTGATCGTTCATCGTTTTTCTTACAGCCCAAAGGTTTTCGATTTGCTCCTTAGGTAACAGCATTTCCTCACGACGTGTGCTTGAACGGCGAATATCAATTGCAGGGAATATACGACGCTCAGAAAGCTTACGGTCAAGGTGAACCTCCATGTTCCCTGTTCCTTTGAATTCCTCGTAAATCACATCGTCCATTCGAGAACCTGTTTCGACAAGTGCCGTTGCTAAGATTGTTAAGCTGCCGCCTTCTTCAATGTTTCTAGCCGCACCGAAGAAACGCTTCGGACGATGGAAACTCGCTGGGTCAATACCACCAGATAGCGTTCGTCCACTTGGTGGAATCACTAGGTTGTATGCACGTGCTAGTCGAGTAATACTATCCATTAAGATAACAACGTCTTTTTTCGCTTCTACGAGACGCATCGCGCGATCAAGGACAAGTTCTGCTACTTTTATATGATTTTCTGGAACTTCGTCAAATGTCGAGCTGACTACTTCCCCTTTAATGGAACGTTCCATGTCTGTTACTTCCTCAGGACGTTCGTCAATAAGTAGCACCATTAATTCAATATCAGGGTGGTTTTCAGCGATACTGTTTGCTACCTCTTGTAAAAGAATTGTTTTACCAGCTTTCGGAGGTGCCACAATTAAGCCACGCTGTCCAAAACCAATTGGCGCCACCATATCGATGACACGTGATGCGACTTTCTTAGGGTCGTTTTCTAACGTCATCTTTTTGTCTGGATAAAGTGGTGTTAGCTGCGGGAAGTGTGGACGCTCTCTAGCAAGCTCAGGATCTTGTCCGTTTACAGCCGCTACTTGTAGTAGTCCATAATAGCGCTCATTTTCCTTTGGCTTTCTTACTTTCCCAGAAACAGTATCTCCATTTCTAAGCTCAAAACGACGAATCTGTGATGCAGAAATATAGATGTCTTGCGAGCTAGGCTTGTACGTATTGGAGCGTAGGAAACCGAATCCTTCAGAAGGCACGACTTCTAGTATCCCTTCCATAAACATGAGTTCTTCTTTTTCTGCCTGCTTTTTCATGATTGCAAAAATGAGTTCTTTTTTTGTTAATTGACTATAATAAGAAACTTTGAATTCCTTCGCCATTTGATATAGTTCTTTTAATTTCATTTGTTCTAGTTCTTTTAGCGTTACGCCCATGCGTATCATCACACCTTTATATAATTTTGTTTCATATATGTATACGTTCCCAATCTCCAAATTAAATTTAAAAATCTCACAACACATTCTTTTTTCTCGTAAAGCATTCATAAAGAGAATGGAATTCATTTGTGTATGTTGATTATCGATTGAAGGAAAGCTCCATCTGAAGGTAAATGGAAGTCTGAGAAGCAACATGAGGTTAAAATAATATCATTTCCAATTTTCAAAAATACATGTTTTCCTTTAATAGGTTAGTCAAAATAACTTTAATATAATCAAAGCATAAAAACTTAAAATGTTCAAGTGTAGAAAGGGAGTATTATTGTAGTTAGAGGTTTTAAAGTCACAAGGGGAAGAAGTGTTTCCCCTCGTGTATCTTGCCTTCGCTCTATTATGGTAATGCCCTACTGAATCGAAGGACATCCATGGTTAAATGTTTTCTAGCTCGGCTAATTCCTTCTCATTTAGGTTTTCACGCCATATTTTTGCTCCTAAACCTTTTAGCTTTTCTTCTAATCCCCCGTAACCTCTGTCAATATGCTCGACACCTGTGATCTCAGTTATCCCTTTTGCCATTAATCCTGCGACAACAAGCGCAGCTCCTGCACGAAGGTCACTGGCACGCACCTTTGCTCCTTGTAGAGGCGTTCCTCCATTCACGAGTGCTGAACGGCCCTCCACTTTAATGTTCGCTCCCATTCTCCGAAGCTCATCAATATGTTTAAATCTTGCATTATATATTGTATCTGTCACCATACTTGATCCAGGTACTTTCGTTAATAGACTCGTAAATGGTTGCTGTAGGTCTGTTGCGAACCCAGGATATACAAGCGTTTTTACATCGATTGGCGTTAATTCGTTGTCCTCACGCGCACGTATAAATACCGAGTCATCTGCTTCTTCGATAAAGACACCCATTTCACGAAGCTTAGCGCTTAATGACTCTACGTGGTCCGGAATAATATTGTCAATGAGAACGGATCGTCCCATTGCTGCTGCCAATATCATAAATGTACCAGCTTCGATTCTGTCAGGAATAATAGAGTGCCTACAACCATGAAGCTCGTCAACACCCGTTATTCTAATAACGTTCGTCCCCGCACCTTTAATATTTGCTCCCATATTCGTTAATAATGTGGCAACATCAATAATTTCAGGCTCTTTTGCAGCATTTTCAATAATTGTTTTCCCTTTTGCTCGAACTGCAGCAAGCATAATATTAATCGTTGCTCCTACACTAACAACATCTAAGTATATTCTTGCTCCAATAAGCTCGTCTGCCTGGAGGTATATAGCTCCTTGTTCATTTGTTACTTTTGCACCAAGTGCTTCGAAACCTTTTATATGTTGATCAATGGGCCTTGGACCAAGGTTACAACCACCAGGTAATCCAATAACAGCTTTTTTAAATTTACCAAGCATAGCCCCCATCATATAATAAGAGGCGCGCAATTTTTTTACCCGTCCATTCGGAAGTGGCATGGCAAACATATTTTCAGGATGAATGACAAGCGTATCATCCTCAAGCTTCGTGCTACCACCTATTTCTTCTAACAACTCTGCTAACGTTTCAACATCTGAAATATTAGGGAGGTTATCGATCGTCACCGGGGAATCTGCTAAAATAGCTGCTGGAATCAGTGCAACAGCACTATTTTTTGCTCCACTGATTTGTACTGTTCCTTCTAATGGATAACCACCTTCGATCAATAGCTTTTCCATAACCGACTTCCCTTCTGTCACTTTCACATGACACGTATTTCTTTATTCATCACACTTGTTTGTGTTTTGAAGAGCTATTTTTTTATAAAAAAGGCTTCTTTGCCCTTCTATCATATTTTACTCTCTATAAAATGGTAACATAAAACTACTCTTATCTACCATTTTATACGGAGAAAAATTTTTTAGACATGCTATTCGGGCTTTTCTTATGTTTTTATAGAATAAACTCTTTAGTTTTCCGAATTTTTCGACAGACTAAACAAAAATGAAAGTTGGTTACACCCATAGAGGTGTGCAACCAACTTCATAATTAAAATTTAATTATGCTTTATTAGAAGAACCGAATTCTCTCATTTTCCCGATAACTGTTTCTTTAATCGCGTCACGAGCTGGCCCTAAGTATTTACGTGGATCATATTCATTTGGCTTCTCAGCTAACACTTCACGAACACGCTTCGCAGAAGAAATTTGATTCTCCGTGTTAACATTGATTTTTGCAGTTCCAAGAGAAATTGCTTTTTGGATATCATGCGTTGGGATACCAGTACCACCGTGAAGCACTAGAGGTACTCCAGTAAGGTTTGCTACTTCTTCCATACGGTCAAAGCCTAAGTTTGGCTCTCCTTTATATGGACCGTGTACTGAACCTAAAGCAGGTGCAAAGCAATCTACTCCAGTTTCACGAACTAGCTGGTCACATTCAGAAGGAATTGCGTATGCAGCATCTGCATCGTCAACTACTAAATCATCTTCTTGTCCACCAATTCTACCTAATTCTGCTTCAACAGAAACTCCAAGTGTATGTGCAACAGCAACTACTTGCTTCGTAAGTGCAATGTTTTCTTCAAGTGGATGGTGAGATCCATCAATCATAACGGATGTGAATCCTGCATGAATAGCTTCCACACACTTTTCAAAACTTGAACCATGGTCTAAGTGAATGGCAACTGGTACAGTAATTTCATAGTCAGCCATTAATGCTTCAACAATACTAACTACTGTTAAAAATCCACCCATGTAACGAGCAGCACCTTCGGAAACCCCAAGGATAACTGGAGATTGCTCTTCTTCTGCTGCTAGTAGGATCGCTTGAGTGAACTCAAGATTGTTTAAGTTAAATTGACCTACTGCATAACCACCTGCTTTTGCATCTTCTAGCATTTCTTTCATTGATACTAAAGGCATTCGATAATCCTCCTTTGATTCACGTGCTAAATTAGTCTTCCAAAACGAATGGCTTTACGTACAAACAGTACTACTGATAATATTCTCTTACGAAATAAAAATTATCCTTCAAACTGATATGTAGTTTTGACATGAAAAAAGCCATGAACCTTATTAGGACATAGCTCATGCCATTCACTAGGTTGACTCACTAAACCATTATAGCATATCGGCAAAAAATTTCATTTGAAATTGTTAAAAACTGTTGACAATTTTTATATTTTTATTTCACATTTTCGCGAGCTTCCAAGTATTTTCTCACTTCATCACGAACTTCATCAATGTCAAATGGCTTTGCAAAATGCGTTAAAGCGCCTAATTGCATCGCCTCATTAATCATTTCTAATTCCCCGTAAGCAGTCATCATAATTACGTCAGATTTTACATCCATCTTTTTAATTTCTCTCAATATTTCTAGTCCATCCATACCTGGAATCTTCATGTCTAGTAGAATAAGCTCCGGCTCTTCTTCCTCAACGATCTTTAGCGCTTGTTTGCCATTTGAAGCTTGCATCGTTTTATAGCCGTCCTTTTCAAAAACTTCGTTTAAGAGGACTCGTATTCCAAATTGATCATCTACAATTAAAAGCTTCTTTTTCACGACTCTACCTCCTATGTAATTAAAAACGCTCTTTGTTATCGAAATAAATATTCTATCTCCTAAATGTTTTTCCTTCTCTCATTGTACAGGAAATTTGGAATTTATCAGTATATTTTTTTGTCGAATAGTAGGTTTTACGTCACTTTTTTTAGCGTGTCGAAATTTTTTATATTTATTTCGTGAAAAACACTATTATTCACGCTTTATCTACAATGTTTGTTCGTGGAAACGGGATAAT
Organism: Evansella cellulosilytica DSM 2522; assembly: GCF_000177235.2. Lineage (NCBI taxonomy): Bacteria > Bacillati > Bacillota > Bacilli > Caryophanales > Bacillaceae > Evansella > Evansella cellulosilytica. The sequence continues at coordinate 4,424,056 of NC_014829.1, forward strand.
TTCGACATGATTCATCCTTGGAGCAGAAAAGTTGTAAAATAGTCATACTACTTTGTTCGACTTCTTTTTGAAGGGAGTTGATGGCAATCTGGTTAGATGAGGATTTGGGGCATTATGCAAGTAGGGTATTCTACGATGTGATTGGTTGGTGCCGTTGGTGGGCAATTAGGGTTTTTGGTAATGTGATTGGCTTAGTAGTCTTGCGCATGGGTGCGTGGCGGTGGGCGGTGTTGCGCATTGGGCCTTCAGCTATGGTTTTCTTGACTCAAGGGGAGATGGGGGCTCATCTTACCTTCAGACTTCGGTTTTCTTGCTCAAGGGCAGATGGCAGCTTCCCATCTTACCTTCACACTCTTCCCTCTCTGCTCAAGGTCAGATGGCACACTCCCCATCTGACCTCCTCCAGCTAAGTCAACCTACTCCTCTATTTTTCTCAAGGCGTAATTGTTTTCTCCAAATAGCTCTTTTGCTGCTTCATTTTCATTCACTACCATCCAAAGCCCTTGACCTTCCTTAAAATAGTAAGTCAAGTCTTCGTTCACCGGTACTGGGTACAAGTTTAACGTTTCTCCATCTACTGTTACCGTTTCTTCAGTGCGATTCTCGTCATACTCAAAAAATACTTCTTCAATTGCTTCACCGTTTTCCAATAAAAACGTGATGAGACCTTCCCAATCCTCCGCTGCTACAAATTGCTCTGCGGCAACCTCATGTTCGCTGTCAAAGGTGCTTCGAACAGCAGTTACTTTTGTCCCGTCATCGTTTACTTCATACAGTCTGTATTGGATAACTGCATGGGCTTGGTGACCAAATCCTAAAATATAATCTGAAGCTTCACTAAAATAAAAGTCTTTTGCTTCACTCATGTAGCTTTGGTGCTCTAGGTCATAGTTTGTAAAGACAGCATATTTATCTAGCGGATCTATATTTGTTTCTGGCTGTTCTTCTCTATCTCCAGATTCTATGACCTCACCCTCTTCCTCTGTCCCATACATGATATCTGTAATGTCTAGTAATTCTTCCATGGAGAGTGATTCAGAGGTTAGCGAATAATAGACATTTCCGTCTTGCCATTCCATAATAATGGATGCGTTCATTTCTGTTGTATAAAAGGTTCTATCCTTGTATTCCGTTTTCGTGACATCTATTTCATCCTCAAACATTTGATCCATAGTAAACAGTTCCTCATCTGAATGATGAGCGACATAAGTCAAAGCCACTTCATCCGCTGCATCGACGTAATCTATTTGAAAGATTTCTCGTCCTGTTCCGCGATTTCCCATAACAACAATCGTTTCTGCCGTGAGATTCATTGGGCTCTCTCCAGGGTGATGTAATGCATGTGCTATTTCAGCTAACGCTTCTTCAATATTTGAATAGTAGTTTGTGTACGATTGGCCAGCTAAATACTCCATGAATACGTAGTTTAAATCTTCATCATATTGGTAGAGGGTCCCTTCATCTACAATATTTACGACAGTGCCCCCTTCTTCCGTTTCGTTCGAAAACGATAATCGAAGTGTATCGCCACTTTCTAATAAAAGCTCCACGTCGTAACCGTCGAACGAATTAACCTCAACCGCTTCTCTTTTTCCGTTCAAGTCATCTTTTAGTTTCGCTAACGTATCCGTATCGTCTACGACTATATAATCTTGGATGATTTCGTTTCCGTCCGCACCATGAATGGTTGCCCATAAGTTATTCCCTACACGCGCTTCACGAATGTCACTTTCAATAAACACTTCTTCTTGTTCGTCTGCAGGTAACGGTGTACCGAACCAATGATCTCCAAACCACTGATAGCTAAGTATAAATCCAATAAATAACACAGACACGAATGCTATTGGAATCCCTAGCTTTTTTCCTAGCATGCGCGAGCGTTCCGGTTTTTCCCGTTTATACAATTGTGCCTTCGCTTGATGATAGGATGTCATTCTTGCAGATTCCTCCCTTGGTAATTCTTTTAGCTCCTTTAGTTGATCATCTAATTGTCTCATGCACATCCACCTCCTCTTTCATATGCAGGCGAAGTTTTTCCATAGCCCGATGTGTGACCATTTTCACTTTCCCCTCGGACCACCCTAAAATGTCGGCAGTCTCCTTAATCGATAACTCCTGAATTTTTCTAAGAATGATCACTTCTTTATACTTCTGCTTTAGCATGGAGATTTGCCGGTATAGTTCTCCCACCGCTTCGTTTTTTTCCACCTTCATCTCTACTGTATCTTTTGCGGTAATACTTGTTAGTCTATCAAATGGCCATAAAAACAATGGTTTTTGTTTACGCAAATAATCTATTGTACAGTTCCGTGCGATGCTAATTAACCACGTTGAAAACTGTGATTGTTCTTGAAACTGTTCGCGATTTCGAAACATCTTAACAAATGTTTCTTGTGTTAAATCCTCTGCAATTTGTTTGTCCCCCACCATCAGTAGAATATAAGAATAAATGCGATCACTGTATTTAAAATAAAGCTCATCAAATTCTTCCATTGGCATATTTTCCTCCTTTCTTACCTACTTAGACGAACAGGTTAAAAAAACGTAACGATTTTTTTCTTTTGCACGGTAAACTTGTTAAAATAACGATATCATATTCGACATGAAAGGTAAGATAATTGATGAAAATATTTCAAACACAGCTTCAAGGGTTAATTAGGAAAATAGATGACTATGAAGAATCTTTTGAGGAAGCGACACGTTATATTGCCCAAAGTATGATAAGTGATGGAAAGGTATATATATTTGGCGACATGGAAATGGTGGGAATCATTCCACAAGCACTGAATGGGGTCGACCGCTTACCTGGCTGTTTAGAGGCTTCCGAAACGAGTGTGTTTACGCCATTAGATACCGTTCTTATTTTTTCACCAAATAAAGGGAGTAAAGCTGCTGCTAAAGTGGCTGACAACGCTCGCGGTGCTGGAGGAAATGTGATTGGTGTCTTTTCTGAAACAACCGAAAATGATGGAGATATGCAGATCGACTGGACAAGTCAATGCACTGTTTCCTTTTCAACAAGCATTTCACATGGGCTCATGCCTACTGAATCTGGCGACCGTATTGGCGTCCCACATTTATTAGTAGCGCTACATTTCTATTATGCTTTGTACTTTACTACGATGGAGTTTATGGAAGAATTTGAGGAATAGATAAGAAAGTGGTAGGGCAATTGAACCTAAAAAGAAATGAGAACCGCACTTCGTTGAGGTGAGGGCACTGAAAAAGTACAAAACAAATTTTTTAGCCCCTTTTATTTGTATTGCAATGGCTATGCTCGTCGCTCGCCTGGTAGGAGAAACCCACTCCTATCAGGCTTTTTAACGATAGCGACGGCTACGCACATTGCTTAGGGAGACTGAAAAAGTGAAAGAACATATGGACACTGAAAAAGTACTTATTCTATAATTATCAGTTATTATTATAAGTTACTCTGTATATAGTGAATTGATGATCCTTGCGCAAGCTCGCTTTCCGTGGGCGGCTGGTGAGCCTCCTCGACCTGCGGTCTGTGGGGTCTCACCCCTGCCTTTTTCCCACAGGAGTCTCGCTTGCTCCAGTCTCATCAATTCGTTCTTAAATTATAGATTATGAATATTAATACACGATACAATCATGATTTTTACTTTTTCAGTGGCCACAAAGAACATCACTTTTTCAGTCTCCCTCCTCTTCGTTCCTTTTTCCTTTTTAGTCAGAAATATATCGCTGTCGTTTATTTTGTATACTTTTCTATCCATTTGTCCGTCCACTCTCTCCAATTTTCATTTGGATAGAGATCTTCGAATGTTTTTCCCTCTAATGAGTATGGGGCACCGAATATCGTTTCTTCTGTAACTGGACTGGCGGTCCCACCGATTACCACGTCATCAACGATTAATAAATGGACATGCGTATATCCTAATCCTTTTATCGTACCATTCTCATAATGATCTAAAGGATGGTTATTTATTAAAAAAACTTCCCCATTAATCATTTTTCCAATATATTGTTCTACATCGAGCATTTGTAGCTGCCAAATTTGTATGTGATACGTTTCCAATAAATCACTTTCTGTTAGTATAAAGGGCTCTACCGTCATAATATGCTCTATCATTGTGTAACCTTTTTCTTCTAAGTATTGTTTTGCTATATCGACTCTTTGACTTTCTGCACTCCCTTGACTACACCCCGTTATAAATAAAACAACTATTAAAGAGATCACTCCATATTTAAACAAGCGTACCCCTTCTTTCCTTTTATAAGTTTAGACGCCAAAAGTCATAAAAGGATACAGAGTACAACTGAAGATTGTATGTGGGGAGGGATTTTACATTGAAAACACATATTGTCCGCAACTGTTATGATGACTACAATATACATGTTAAAGGTGGCATCGATTTCCTCTTTTGTTGTTTTTTTAATCTTGTCCTAGCACTTCCCTTGTTACAGTTACTGCATTAAGGTTTTGCCCGATAGCCTGTAATATCGCACCTATTGTTCCGATAGGCTGTCCTGCTACTTCTAATTCTCTTAATTCATATATACCTGCGATCGATTCTAAGCCTGCACCTATCCCTTGGATGGCGTTCCCGAGTGCATAAGTATCTTCACCAGCTTCATAGTCTGAAATCGCACTCATAAAAGAACCCAGTGACTGCAAACCATCCCCGAGACTTTCTAACAGAATATTGTCATCTCCGTTTTCTTCGTCAATATGTTGTAAATAAGCTGCAATGGAGGAGGTGGCAGCCCCTGCATTATCTATCCAGCTACCACTAAACCCTAATTCATCATCATCTGTCGCAGTCAATGAAGCGATTGACCCGCCAATTGCCTGTAATCCTTCCCCTATCGTTACTAATAGATCGTTCATTTCATTAACATTAGCTAACTCTCTAACCTCCGCGATAGCAGAAATAATCGTACCAACCGCATCTATCCAATTACCGGCGACTACTCTTGCATCAGGCATCCTCCTCACTCCTAACCTGTCTAATTGTTATTATCATATTCTTAACGATTGGACAGGTATAGGAAAGTATCTTGAAAACGCAGAAAATGCACTAGTTTCCTGCATGACTATGATGTATTTGAATAATAGAATTACTAAAATGAGATAACAGCATGTATTAACCTATTTTTATAAGAACTTATTTTCAGTTATTACAAAAACAACTTATAAAAATAAAACTAGCCCAATTAGCTAAATTAATTGGACTAGTTATTATCAGTATTTATATTTTCTATACAGAAATGGTACTACTGAATAGCTTCTTTATTACTTACTTTGTACCTCAACACTTGCACGAATGAATTCGCGGAACAAAGGTTGTGGGCGTGTTGGTCGTGAAACAAATTCTGGGTGGAATTGTGACGCCACAAAGAATGGGTGGTCTTTAATTTCCACGATTTCTACTAAGCGACCGTCTGGGCTTGTCCCAGAAAATACAAATCCTGCTTTTTCCATTTGCTCACGGTATTCATTATTAAATTCATAGCGGTGACGGTGTCGCTCATAAACAACCTCATCTTTATATGCTTTGTATGCAGCTGTATTTTCCTGAAGTTTACACGGATAAAGTCCAAGGCGAAGCGTCCCACCGAAATCCTCAACATCCTTCTGTTCTGGAAGCAAATCAATGACAGGGTATTTTGTTTCTGGGTTTAGCTCCGATGAGTTTGCACCTTCAAGGCCTAGTACATTACGTGCATACTCGATCGATGCTAACTGCATTCCTAGACAAATCCCTAACATTGGTACTTTATTTACACGTGCATATTCGATTGCAGCGATTTTCCCTTCAATACCACGATCACCGAAGCCACCAGGAATTAATATTCCGTCTGCACCAGATAAAAGCTCTGTTACATTGTCCTTCGTTACGTCCTCTGAATGAACCCAATCGATTTCTATATCTGAATCAAAATGATATCCGGCGTGTCTTAGTGCTTCCGCTACAGATAAATAAGCGTCCTGAAGCGCTACATATTTACCAACTAACGCGATTTTTACTTTACCAGAAAGGTTTTTGACTTTATGCACAAGTCCATTCCATTCTGTCATGTCTGCATCTTGGCAAGTTAAGCTTAAAAACTTACATACGTAATCATCGAGGTGCTGTTTTTGTAATTCTAACGGCACTTCGTATAAAGTTTCAGCGTCTCGCGCTTCAATTACTGCCTCTTTTTCAATATCACAGAAAAGAGCAATTTTATCCTTCATGTCTTCTGGCACTGGTCGCTCTGTACGAACAACGATGACATTAGGCTGAATACCTAAGCTACGAAGCTCTTTTACACTATGCTGTGTCGGCTTCGATTTCATTTCACCTGCCGCCGCTAAATAAGGAATTAAAGTACAATGTATGTACATGACATTGCCCGCACCTACATCACTTTTAATTTGGCGAATAGCTTCAAGAAATGGCAAACTTTCAATATCACCAACAGTACCACCGATTTCAGTAATAACGACATCAGGGTTGCCATGCTTTGCCGCGCGGAATACGCGATCTTTAATTTCATTCGTAATGTGAGGGATAACTTGTACTGTTCCGCCTAAGTAATCACCACGGCGCTCCTTTTTCAACACAGACGAATATATTTTTCCTGTTGTAACGTTACTAAATTGGCCTAGATTGATATCAATGAAACGTTCATAGTGCCCTAAGTCTAAATCTGTCTCAGCACCATCATCCGTAACAAATACTTCTCCATGTTGATACGGACTCATCGTACCTGGATCCACGTTAATATATGGATCAAACTTTTGAATCGTAACTGTTAATCCTCTGTTTTTTAACAATCGCCCTAATGAAGCTGCCGTGATCCCTTTTCCTAAAGAGGATACGACACCACCTGTTACGAAAATATACTTCGTTGCCATGTTAGTTCCCTCGCTTTATCAATTTTTCAATATAAAAAAATAAAAAAGTTCAACTATAATTTTATACTCTTTTGTATAGTGGAATTAAAATTCCTATTTCATGCATTGTTATGTCCACTATAAAAAAGTTTTTCCGTTTGGAGACATTTTTGTATTTCGTACATAAAATAAAAAAACAACAGACACCACCCCAATATAAGAGGGGGACTGTTGTTAATATTTTGTAAATATTTCATTAAAAAATTGTGGAGCCCAAAAATGATTCTATCTACATCTGATAAAAAAGTCAAGACCGATTATAGAACGTCTTCATCCTCATCTGTCTCTTCTAAATCTTCATCAAATTCATCAATATCTTCATCTTCGTCATCATCTTCATCAAAATCTTCATCTTCTTCATTTGCTAACTCATCTAACTCATCTTCAAGGTCTTCAAACTCATCGAAGTCATCCTCATCTTCAAACAAGTCATCTTCTTCCTCTTCCTTGCGTTTCTTTTTGCGAGTCTTGTTAGCTTGAGAAAGTTCTTCCTCTGTTTGGTCAAATGGGTACCATGAGCGTAGACCCCAACGGTTTTCCCCTATGTTGACAAAACGACCATCCATTGACATTTCAGCATAAAGGTGTGCAATACGGCTGTTCTTTAAGTCTTCAGACATCCCTTTCGCTTCTGCTATTTGATTCAGAATGGAATGGTAGTCAACAGGATTTTTTGACTCTTGTAAAATCTCATTTGCAAGCTCTAGCATTGCAATTTCTTTAAGTTGCGCCTCACTGTATTGTTTGATGCTCACAACTGGCACTTCCTTTCAACGATATTCTATAAAAGTGGTTAGGATTCATTATGTATGCCTTGAAAGTCTTATACAAAAACACATTGTCCCCGACCGCTTTTTCACTACACCGATTACATTAAATCATACCTTTCATTATAAACATATCTCATATAAATATGCCAGTACATTCCATTATTTCTATGAAAAGTTTTTTCACTATATAGAGTAAACAATAAATCCTCGATTCAAACCTTACTTTTTTTGTTGTTTTTGATATTCTCATTTTCGGATCGGTTTTAATCGCACTCGTATGATCGGCGGGGATTGGCGGTGCTCCCTCTATTATATAATTATGCTTTAAGAGGGTTCTATCAACACTTTACATGTTGCTTCATCTTGCTATATGCTCATATAGCTGTTCTATCGGCACTTTATCTCTTCCTTCATCTTGCTATATGCTCTTATAGCTGTTCTATCGGCACTTTATCTCTTCCTGCATCTCGTTATATGCTCATAAAGCCCCTCTATCGGCACTTTACCTATTGCTTCATCTCTCTATATGATCATAAACCCTTTCTATCGGTACTTTGATAGTTCACTCTGCTTTTTATTTGCTCAGAGAGCAGCAACTATATCAACTAAACAACTGACAATATCAAAGTCCACCAGCGCTAAATCATAGTCAAATAAAAAAGTACAGAGCAACTTTTTCAATGCCTTTTATTTGTATTGCAGTCGCTCTCCTGATAGGAGAAACTCACTCCTATCAGGCTTTTTAGCTATTGCGACGGCACACACATTGCTTAGGGACACTGAAAAAGTGAAAAACTTGCTGTTTCGTTGCATTAATATTCAATATACCTCGTTATAGGGAAGGTTGATGAGACCGGAGCAAGCGAGGTAACTGTCTCTTCCTCTACAAGCATATGCGTTGGAGCGTGTCCGTCGAGACAACTCGAAGCATTATCGACGAAGCAACGCTCGTTCCTGTGGGGTCGAAGGCAGGGGTGAGACCCCGCAGACCGCAGGTCGAGGAGGCTCACCAGCCGCCCACGGAAAGCGAGTTTGCACAGGTCTCATCAACTTCTATATTCAAACAACCTTATATTTATTAGTATACCCTTTGAATTTAAGTACTTTTTCAGTGACCTCAAAGAACATCACTTTTTCAGCGGCCTGGAAATCAGCCTTCTTTCAATGCGCTCAAAAAACAAATTCATAATAACTATAAATTTCTTCGGTATTGTCCTCCTACTTCATACAACGCGCCTGTTATTTGTCCGAGGCTTGCGACGCGTACTGTTTTCATTAGTTCTGCAAATAAGTTTTCTCCGCGCAGTGCTACGTCCTTTAATTGCATGAGTGCTTCCTCCGCCTCGTCTTTGTGTGTCTCTTGGAACTTTTTAAGACGAGTAATTTGCTCATCCTTTTCCTCTTTCGAAGCACGAGCAAGCTCCATTTCAAACTCATCCTCTGACGGCGGACTCGGGTTTATATACGTATTCACTCCGATAATTGGCAAATCCCCGTTATGCTTTAAAGTCTCATAAAGCAACGACTCTTCTTGAATTTTCCCTCTTTGGTATTGGGTCTCCATGGCACCTAATACACCACCACGATCGTTCATACGCTCTAGCTCGCTAAGGACAGCTTCCTCTACTAAATCGGTCAACTCCTCGATAATAAACGAGCCTTGCATTGAATTTTCATTTTTCGCGAGACCGAGTTCCTTCGTAATTATCAATTGAATGGCCATCGCTCGTCGAACACTTTCTTCTGTTGGTGTAGTCACTGCTTCATCGTACGCATTCGTATGGAGTGAATTACAATTATCGTAAATTGCTAATAGCGCCTGCAGCGTTGTTCTTATATCGTTAAAGTCGACTTCCATCGCATGAAGGGAGCGTCCCGACGTTTGAATGTGATACTTTAATTTTTGACTTCTTTCGTTTGCACCGTATTTTTCACGCATGACGATCGCCCAGATTCTTCTCGCAACACGGCCGATCACCGTATACTCTGCATCTAAGCCATTACTAAAAAAGAAGGAAAGATTCGGTGCGAAATCGTCGATATCCATGCCTCGGCTTAAGTAATATTCCACATACGTAAAGCCATTTGCTAACGTAAACGCTAGCTGACTAATAGGATTTGCACCAGCCTCTGCAATATGATATCCGCTAATTGATACAGAATAATAATTACGTACCCGATGATCGATAAAGTATTGCTGGACATCGCCCATCAACCGTAAAGCAAATTCAGTGGAAAAAATACACGTGTTTTGCCCTTGATCCTCCTTTAAAATATCAGCTTGAACAGTTCCACGTACTACTGATAATGTTTCTGCTTTAATCGCTTCATACTCTTTTTCTTGTGGGCTCCTGCCCTCCTGCTTCCGAAAGACTTCTACACGCTGATCGATTGCTGTGTTCATGAACATCGCTAATATGATCGGTGCCGGACCGTTAATCGTCATCGAAACGGATGTAGATGGTGCACAAAGATCGAAGCCTTCAAACAATAATTTCATATCATCAAGCGTACAAATGCTTACACCACTTTCTCCTACTTTCCCATAGATGTCCGGTCGTACACCTGGATCTTCACCGTACAATGTGACTGAATCGAAAGCGGTGCTTAGTCGCTTCGCCTCGTCATCCTTACATAAATAATGAAACCGTCGATTCGTCCGCTTCGGGCCACCTTCCCCTGCAAATTGCCTTTTCGGATCCTCGCCTTTTCGCTTAAACGGAAACACTCCTGCAGTAAACGGGAATTCTCCAGGGACATTTTCTTTGCGAACCCACCTTACGATTTCCCCGTAATCTTCAAACTTCGGCAAGCTTACCTTAGGAATATTGAGACCCGATAAGCTTTTCGTTTTCAACTCTGTTACTATTTCCTTGTTTCGTATTTTCGTTACGAACGTATCTTGTTCATATGCAATCCTCTTTTTTTCCCATCCTTCAAGCGTTTCCCTCGTTTCTCGTTGCAGCTTTCCGCTTACACCTTCTCGTAATTTTTCAAGCTGGGAAGACAGAGCCACTTCCATCTGCCCGGATTGCTGTACCTCATCAATCGCACCTTCCAATTGAAAAATACGACGTGCTTTCTTCGTTTCTTCCTCCGTTTCCTGATGGTAGCTTCGGACCGTTTGCGTAATTTCCCTTAAATAATGAATTTGTTCAGCAGGAATAATAACCTTTTTCAGCGAGATCATATCTTCTTTTCCTAATGTCGTAGCCCAATCGACACCACCTTTTTCCCTGAGTACATTTACTAACGCATAAAATAGCCGGTTCGTGCCTGCATCATTAAACTGGCTTGCGATCGTACCATAAACCGGCATGCTTTCTGGCGCCTCTTCAAAAAGGAGGTGTGCTCGTTGGTATTGCTTCCTCACTTCTCTCTGTGCATCCTCAGAGCCTTTCCGATCAAATTTATTAATTGCAATGATATCCGCAAAATCAATCATATCAATCTTTTCTAGCTGTGAGGGTGCTCCGAATTCACTCGTCATCACATACATGGATACATCTGCAACATCGGTAATTGCAGCATCTCCTTGACCAATTCCGCTCGTTTCTACAATAATGAGGTCGTACTTGGCCCGCTTCACGACACGAATTGCTTCCTCTATTGCCTTCGAAAGCTCCTGGCGACTATCTCGTGTTGCTAACGAGCGCATAAACACCCTTGGAGAATGGATCGCATTCATGCGAATTCTATCTCCTAATAATGCTCCGCCTGTTTTCTTTTTTGTCGGATCGACAGAAAGAATCGCTACTGTTTTCTCCGGAAAAGCCGTTAAAAAGCGGCGCACAAGCTCATCTGTTAAAGAGCTTTTCCCCGCTCCGCCTGTACCAGTAATTCCTAATACAGGTGAAGCTTGTAACGATTGCTTCAAGACAAGTTTTTCAAAAAGCGCACTCGATTTTTCATCAACCTCTTCATCAAAAGCACGCTTTTCGGCGATCGTAATCAATCTCGCTATCGCACTCATTTGTTGCGAATCGATTTGCTCCTCGCTCATATTCGCTCCATCTCGAAGGGGAAAGTCGCATGCCTTAAGGATGTCATCGATCATCCCTTGGAGGCCAAACCTTCTCCCATCCTCAGGAGAAAAAATTCTCCGAATACCATACTCATGCAGCTCTTTTATTTCTGACGGAATAATGACACCACCGCCGCCGCCAAAAATCTGTACGTGCGCTGCGCCGCGCTCATGCAATAGATCGTATAAGTATTTAAAATACTCGATATGTCCACCTTGATACGAGGAAATCGCCACCCCTTGCACGTCCTCTTGAATAGCAGCTTGTACAACTTCATTTACCGAACGATTATGCCCTAAATGAATCACTTCTGCGCCTGAAGCCTGCAGCATTCTTCTCATAATATTGATCGATGCATCGTGACCGTCAAATAAGCTAGAAGCAGTGACGATACGTATTGGATTTTGCGGTTTATACTTCATCCTCACACCCCCTAATCATCGTTACTTTTGATTTTTCCTGTTGCACGTTTCCCCTGTTTTCTTCCACTCGTCATACAGCGTCTTTGCTAGTTTATAAGGATTAATAGATGGCTCCTTTTGAACCGCACGTTCCACGATTGGCTTTATCTCGTTTTTGAAGTGCGCCTTTAACCGTCGGAACACCTCCTGCATTTGCTGCTCATGCATTCTTTCTTGCAGATGGCCTGACTCACTTAACAGTTGAAAGTGTTTAGCAAACGCTGAGATTACCTTTTTCATTCCGACAACATGAGTACGTGTAGAAACAGTCTCAATAATTGGTGGCACCCATGAAGCTTCTACCTTTGTTAAATGATTCAGCTCCTCTAGCTCTCCCCTCAGCTGTTCAACACCAAGTAAGTCCGCTTTATTTATTAGAAAAATATCGGCAATTTCCATCACACCAGCTTTAAACGCCTGAATAATATCCCCAGTCGAAGGTGCTACTACGAGAGCGACAGTATGTACCATTTGCATAATATCAAGCTCTGATTGCCCTACTCCTACTGTTTCGACGACGATGATATCAAATGGCGCAGCATCGAGAACTCGAAGCACATCGTAACAAGCCTCTGACAATCCCCCTAAGCTCCCACGCGTCCCCATGCTCCTCATATAAACACCGTCATCTCCTTCATGATCCTGTAACCGGACACGATCGCCTAAAAGCGCACCGCCCGAAAAAGGACTAGTCGGATCAACAGCGATGACCGCCACCTTTTTCCCAACCGCTCGCCACTCTTTTACGAGCACATTGACGAGCGTACTTTTCCCTGCACCAGGCGCCCCCGTTATCCCGACGATGTGTGCACGTCCGCCATGAGAAAAAAGCTGTTCCAACAACAATTCATGCTGTGGCATACGATCCTCAATTAAAGAGATTGCCTTTGCAATCGCACGCGTTTCTCCAGCCAAAATACCATTTATTAAATGCTGTACGTCTTTGTCGCTCGTACCCATGTACATACGCCCTCACTTTAATAGCATTTTCGAAATGACTAACCTTTGAATCTCATTAGTCCCTTCATAGATTTGCGTGATCTTAGCATCTCGCATATACCGCTCTACTGGATACTCCTTCGTATAGCCATATCCACCAAACACTTGGACAGCTTCCGTCGTCACCTCCATCGCTGAATCACCCGCAAACAGCTTCGACATCGCCGACTCCTTCCCATAAGAAAGCCCCTCACTTTCCCGCCATGCCGCTTGATAAGTAAGCAGTCTAGACGCCTCCACCTTCGTCGCCATTTCAGCGATTTTAAACGAGATCGCCTGCTGCGCTCCGATTGGCTTACCGAACTGCTTTCGTTCCTTAGCGTATTCAATCGACGCATCCAACGCCCCTTGCGCAATGCCAACAGCTTGAGCTGCGATACCATTTCGCCCCCCGTCAAGCGTCATCATCGCAATTTTAAAGCCTTCCCCCTCTTTCCCTAATAAGTTCTCCTTCGGCACACGACAGCCATCAAAAATAATTTCTAACGTTGGTGAAGAACGAATACCGAGCTTACTCTCCTTTTTCCCCATCGAAAAACCAGGCATCCCCTTCTCCACAATGAACGCCGAGCATCCTTTATGCTTCGACTCAGGATCTGTCAACGCAAACACAACATAAATTTCCGCTTCTCCCGCATTCGTAATAAAAATCTTCGACCCATCTAAAACATAATCACTTCCGTCCCTCTTCGCCGTCGTTCTCATCCCAGCAGCATCACTACCAGAACCCGACTCCGTCAAACCATACGCACCAAGCTTACGCCCCTCAGCTAACGGCCGAAGAAACCTTTCCTTCTGCTCCTCCGTACCAAACTTATAAATCGGCCACCCCGCAAGCGAAATATGCGCCGACAACGTCACCCCAATTGAAGCATCGACACGCGACAGCTCCTCTACCGCAATCACATAACTAACATAATCAGCACCAATCCCACCATACTTCTCAGGCCACGGAATCCCAGTCAACCCAAGCTCTCCCATCTGATCAAAAATAGCACGATCAAATCGCTCATGCTCATCCCGCTCCGCCGCTGAAGGCCCAACTTCCTTCTCTGAAAAATCACGTACCATCTTCCTAATCATTTCCTGTTCCTCTGTTAGCTGAAAGTTCATCTCCACTCCGCCTCCCTTGTCTTTTTTATTTCTGAAAGTAGTTATTGTGATAGATCGATTTTCTTTGCTGCTAAATGTACTCGCTTCTATGCTTTGATTTACAATCTATTTATCTCGTAGCTGGAGTAGCTGTTTGCTTATGACGATTCGTTGTATTTCATTCGTTCCTTCGTAAATTTGGGTTACCTTTGCATCGCGGAAAAAACGCTCCACTGGATACGCCTCTGTATAGCCGTAGCCACCGAATACTTGTATCGCCTCTGTCGCAGCCTCCATTGCAATCGTAGAAGCATACGATTTTGACATCGACACTTCCTTTTCACATGGCTTACGATGTTCGTGTAAATAGGCAGCACGATAAGTAAGAAGCTTCGCTGCTTCTACTTTCGTGGCCATGTCTGCTAGCTTTAAAGCAATCGCTTGCTGGGACCCAATCGTTTTCCCAAACTGCTTTCTTTCTTTTGCATAGTTAGTCGCTTGTTCAAGGGCCGCTTCTGCTATGCCAAGTGCTTGTGCAGCAATGCCGATTCTCCCAACATTTAAATTCGCTAATGCAATTTTAAAGCCTTCTCCCTCTTCGCCAAGTCTATTTTCTGCCGGTACGATAGCGTCATCGAAATGAATTGGCATCGTGTTAGAGCCGTGCAATCCCATTTTTTTCTCCTTCGTACCTATGAAAAGGCCGGGTGTATTTTTTTCAACGATAAATGCGGTTACCCCTTTACTTCCGAGATTCGGGTTTGTTTTTGCAAAAACGATATACGTATCGGCAACCCCGGCATTTGTAATAAACACTTTCTCCCCATTTAAAATATATTGATCGCCTTTTTTCACAGCCCGTGTTTTAATATTCGCTGCGTCACTTCCTGCACTAGGTTCGGTAAGTGCGAAAGCGCCAAGAAATTCACCAGTGGCCAGCTTATTTACGAAGCGTTCTTTTTGTTTTTCCGTTCCAAAGGATACAATCGGGTTCGTTCCAACTGATGTGTGCACCGATAAAATAACCCCTACGGTTGCACTGACTTTTGCTAATTCATGAATGGCAACGATATAAGAGCGGAAGTCCATGCCACTACCACCGAGCTCTTCTGGAATAGGTATTCCCATGAGACCTAGCTGCCCCATTTCCTTCACAATCGCTACTGGAAACTCATCGTATTTTTCCATTCTCGGAACTGCCTTTGCGACTTTCTCTTTTGCAAATTGACTGACCATGCTTTTCACCATTTGTTGCTGCTCAGTAAAATGAAGATTCATGCTGTCCACCTCGCTCGTTTTTACAAGCTATGCTTCATACGTATAAAATCCTCTTCCGGATTTTTTTCCAAGCCAACCTGCCTTCACGTATTTCCTTAACAGTGGACACGGGCGATATTTATCGTCGCCAAATCCTTCATGCAGTGTTTCCATAATATAAAGGCACGTGTCTAGTCCGATGAAGTCAGCTAATGTGAGTGGTCCCATTGGATGATTCATCCCTAGTTTCATTACTTCATCGACGTTTTCAGGTGTCGATACCCCTTCATAAACGGTAAATATTGCTTCGTTAATCATCGGCATTAAAATCCGATTGGCTACAAATCCAGGATAATCGTTCACTTCGACGGCCGTTTTCTTTAAAGACTTTGCCATTGCTTTCACTGCATGAAGTGTTTCATCTGATGTCGCTAGACCTTTAATGACTTCAATAAGCTTCATAATTGGGACTGGGTTCATAAAATGCATACCAATGACTTTATCCGGGCGCTTCGTTTCTGCGGCGATTTCTGTAATCGGTAATGAGGATGTGTTCGTTGCTAAAATGACGTGTTCTGGCGCCCTGCGATCTAGGTGGGAAAACAATGTTTTTTTCGTTTCTAGTTTTTCTGTTGCCGCTTCAATAACCATATCTACGTGCTCGACGTTTCCGAGTTGAGTAGACATTTGAATAAGGCGAAGGATACGCTCTACATCGGCATCAGAAAGGCGCTCCTTTTTCACTTGACGATGAAGGTCTGTTCTTATTGACGATATCCCTTTTTCAACGATATCCTCCTGTAAGTCGTGTAATATGACTTCATAACCGTTTCGTGCGCAAATTTGTGCGATGCCTGCTCCCATTTGTCCTGCGCCAACTACCATCACTCTTTTTATTTCCATGATCTCAGCTCCTCTTTTGGTGAGGCACTGAAAAAGTACTTATTCTATCATTATCAGTTGTTATTATAAGTTACTCTGTATATAGTGAATTGATGATCCCTGCACAAGCTCGCTTTCCGTGGGCGGCTGGTGAGCCTCCTCGACCTGCGGTCTGTGGGGTCTCACCCCTGCCTTTGTTCCCACAGGAGTCTCGCTTGCTCCAGGCTCATCAATTCGTTCTTAAATTATGGCTTATGAATATTAATACACGACACAATCATGATTTTCACTTTTTCAGTGGCCATATATTGTACTTTTCAGTGCTCCTCTTTTGGACGGAATGTGATGTCTGTGTTATTCCACACGTATCATCATTGCATCACCTTGCCCACCTCCACTACAAATAGCGGCTATCCCAGTTCCTCCGCCTCTTCGTTTTAGTTCATAAGCAAGCGTTAATAAAATACGTGTGCCGCTTGCGCCGATAGGATGACCGAGTGCTACAGCACCTCCGTTGACGTTTACTTTCTCTGGATTTAAGCTCGCAATTTCTCCGCTTGCTAAAGCAACTGCTGCAAAGGCCTCATTCACTTCAAATAAATCTATCTCATCTAACGCTACTCCCGTTTTCTCTAGTAGCTTGTTAATGACTAATCCCGGTGTTTTCGGAAAGCTTTGAGGCTCTACCGCTAATTGCGTATGACCAATAATAGTTGCTAGCGGCTCGACACCTGTTTTCTCTGCTTCAGATTGTTCCATTAACACGAGTGCGGCTGCACCATCGTTTACACCCGGGGCATTTCCAGCTGTGATCGTACCATCTGCACCAAACACAGGCTTTAACTTCGCCAGTTTTTCTACCGTTGTGTCCGCTCTTGGCGACTCATCTGCGTCTACGATAATCGGAGTACCCTTTCTTTGCGGCACTTCCACTGGCACAATTTCCTCTGAAATTTTTCGTTCCGCTATTGCTTTTGCTGCCCTTTGATGGCTTCGAAATGCCCATTTGTCTTGTTCCTCTCTCGTCAGTGCAAATTCCTCGGCGACTTCGTTTCCGTAGTTCCCCATATGGACGCCGGTAAATGTACACGTTAAGCCGTCATGAATCATCATGTCATACAATGTTTGATTACCCATTTTAAAACCGAAACGCGCACCCTTTACGAAAAAAGGTGCTTGGCTCATCGATTCCATTCCTCCTGCTACAACCGTCTTCTGTTCCCCTGACTGTATGAATAAATCAGCTAATGATACACTTCTTAATCCCGATGCACACACTTTGTTGATTGTCTCTGTTTCAGTCGTCCAAGGAATCCCCGCCTCATGCATCGCTTGCCGAGATGGTAATTGCCCTTGTCCTCCTTGCAATACAGTTCCCATGATGACATGGTCCACTTCACTTGCATTCACATTCCCCCGTTGTAGCGCAGCCTTGATTGCTGTACCGCCTAGCTGTACTGCTGAGAAGCTAGACAATGCTCCTCCTAGCTTCCCTATTGGCGTTCTTGCCCCACTTACAATCACTGTTCTCCCCATTTTCTCCTCCTTTATTATCTCTACAACTATCATTTAAGCGCTTACATAACACATGCTGTCCCTACATATTTTTATCGTCTTGACGAAGCATTCTTTTTCTATTTCTATTCAGGTGCCCGCAAAACATGCAAGGCACCATGAATGAATTGCTTATATTACGAAAGTGATCGCTCGACGATTTCGACGATATCTAACGTTTTTACATCATCTTCTGCTTCCTTCGCTTTCGTTCCGTCACTTAGCATCGTTAAACAATATGGACAAGCACTTCCGATTACAGATGGAGAAACGGCTAGCGCTTGCTCTGTACGTGCTTCGTTGACACGAGTGCCGGTATCCTCTTCCATCCACATCATACCTCCGCCCGCTCCACAGCACATGCCGTTTTCACGATTTCGTTCCATTTCTACGAGCTCTACACCTGGTATGGCCTTTAAAATTTCACGAGGTGCATCGTATACATCGTTGTAGCGCCCTAAATAGCAAGAGTCGTGATAGACGATCGTTTCGTTTACTTCCTTCGTTGGCTTCAGTCTTCCTTCTCGTATCCACTCAAATATAAGCTCTGTATGATGATAAACTTTTGCTTCTAGCCCAAACTCCGAATACTCGTTTTTAAACGTGTTGTATGCGTGTGGATCTGCTGTGACGATTTTTTTCACGTTATGCTTTTGAAATTCTTGGATGTTATTCGTCGCTAGCTCTTGGTATAAAAACTCATTTCCGATTCTTCTCGGTGTATCCCCTGAATTCTTTTCTTTATTTCCTAAAATTGCAAAGGATACGCCCGCTTCATTCATCACTTTTGCGAACGACTGTACGATTTTTTTACTACGGTTGTCATAAGAACCCATCGACCCAACGAAAAATAAGTATTCAAACTCTTCGCCACGCTTTTTCATTTCCTTTACAGTTGGTGCATCTATATCATCGCGTTCATCACGCCATTTTTCACGATCCTTACGGTTAATGCCCCACGGGTTTCCTTGGCGCTCAATATTCATCATTGCTCGCTGTGCCTCTTGGTCCATCTTCCCTTCCGTTAAAACGAGGTAGCGGCGCATATCGATAATTTTATCGACGTGTTCATTCATGACAGGACATTGGTCCTCACAGTTACGACATGTCGTACACGCCCATAGCTCTTCCTCCGTAATGACTTCGCCAATGAGATTTACATCGTATGCTTCTGCCGTTGCAGCAGCTTCTTTTCCAGCCTCTCCTGCGGGTGCTGCTGCGGCTAACTGGTTTCCTTTCGTATGATTAAACGCATACGCTGGAAGCCACGGCTTTCTTGATGTAATTGCTGCTCCTTTTTCTGTTAAGTGGTCCCGCATTTTTACGATGAGGTCCATCGGTGAAAGCACCTTTCCTGTACTCGTCGCAGGACATACATTTGTACACCGACCACATTCCACACATGCATACAAATCGATGAGCTGTTTTTGATCAAAGTCCTCTATCACATTTTTACCGAACTTTTCCGCTTCCTCATCTTCAAAATTAATTGATTGTAATTGACCACGTTTATGCGTTGGCCCTAACCAAACATTGGCAGGTCCTGCAATAAGATGGGCATGCTTTGATTGTGGTATATAGACGAGAAATGTTAATAGAAATAGTAAGTGGAGCCACCAAAATATAAAAAACATTGCTCCTGCACCTGTTTCGCCAACAAAGTTGAAAGCGATTGCAATTCCTGAGGCAATTGGCTCGGCTACAGTCGTTGATTTACCTAGCCAAATCATTTCCATGCCCTTTGCAAATAGCTTGGAGATCATTAACCCTCCGATAAAAATAAGGACGAGTCCTGCTTTAAAATTTCTTTTTAAACGACCTAGCTTTTCGACATACCTTCGATGGAATGCCCATAAAACTGCAATGAGTATCATGACTACGACGATCTCTTGTGAAAATGTAAAAAATGGGTAAAGTGGCCCTAGCGGTAAATGTGAGTTCGGGGCAAGGCCTTTCCAAATGACGTCAATAGCACTAAACTGGACGAGGATGAATCCATAAAATAACATGACATGAATAATGCCACTTTTCTTATCCTTTAATAGCTTTTTTTGTCCGAAAACCATCGTCCATACTGCTTGCCAACGCTCTTTTAAAGATAGGATAAACTCTGGCTTTTTTCCAAGTTTGATATAAGCCATTCTTGTTTTTACAAGTGAAGCAAATAAATAAATGGCATATGCCGTGACGAGTAAAAACATCATCCAGTTAATTAAAATTGGGTTCATTGAAGCGTTCCTCCCTTTAAGTTTCATTTGTTTCCCATTCACTTGAATATTGTTTTTATGAACTGTTGTAACTACGACATGTTTACTCATATGAGATTTCGTATATTCAGAAAATATCGAATTTGGTAATCATTATAGCACAATTCTTTATGAATGAGTATTCATTCATAAAGAAAAATATGCTTTGATTGTTGAGAAAAAGGAAATAGTAAAAAAAATAGGGTAAATTCGCTAGTTTTGTACATGCTAATGACATGCTAAATGAGGAGGGATTTCGTGTTTTGGACCGTAATCTTCACCATATTGCTTCTACTAGTTGTTTGGATCACGATTGACTACAACTTAGGTAAAAAGTGGAGCCATAAAAAAATTCATCCTTATAAAGGGGCACCTATGAGAAAAAGCGATGCTTTATTTTTTTCTAAAGGGGATGAGTTGTTTGACCATATGTTCGAAAAAATTGAACAGGCTAAACACTCTGTACACATCCACTTTTATATTTTTCGCGAAGATGAAATCGGTAAAGACATGCTCCAAATATTAAAGGATAAAGCTCGAGAAGGCGTTACTGTCCGTTTAATGGTCGATGCAGTCGCTGGTAAGATAACGAAAAAGGTTCAAAAAGAGTTAAAAGAGGCTGGTGTTTTATTTGCTAAATCACACCCGATCTCACTACCGTTCCTATTTTACAGCTACAATGAGCGAAATCACCGAAAAATTACGGTCATTGATGGTAAGCTTGGATATATAGGCGGATACAATGTTGGAGATGAATATTTAGGCCGTGATCCAAAAATGGGACAATGGCGAGATTATCATTTATTTCTAACAGGTGAAGCGGTTGCAGATTTACAGAAGCAGTTTTTATTAGATTGGCAAGGTGCTTCAAAAGAAAAGATATCCCTTCAATCAAAAGAGTTTTTCCCAACACTCGAAAAAGGGAGCCTTGATGTTCAAATTGTTCCAACCGATGGCGCTTATGTACAGGAAACAATATTTGAGTTATTAAAGCACGCAAAAAAGTCAGTGAAAATAGGTACGCCTTATTTTGTGCCTGGTGAGAAAATGAAAAAGAAGTTAATTGAAATAGCAAAGGCAGGCATCCACGTCCAGGTTTTGATTCCTAAACATCCAGATCACCCTTTAGTAAAAGAAGCGGCCTTCCCGTATATTCGCTCCTTAATTCAACACGGAGTTGATGTTCGCCAATTTTATGATGGTTTTTATCATTCGAAAACGATTATTGTTGATGATAAAGTCATTGATATCGGAACAGCTAATTTTGACAAACGAAGCTTTTTTATTAACCATGAAATCAACTGTGTCATCCATAGTAATGAATGGATACGTCCAGTAAAGGATGAAATCGAGAAGGACTTTTACGAGAGCAGTGAAAAAGTGACGCTAGATAAAATAAAAAAGCGAACATTCATGGATTATATAAAGGAATCTGCGGCAAAGGTTGTATCTCCACTTTTATAGTATTTGACAAAATTCAGAACATTGATTATTCTACCTCTTTTTTTATATCCATATGCTTCTTTTTTTCCGAATAGCGGTATATGATGAATATAAGAAGCGGCGATAATGATGTTCCATTTTTTAACATATTTAAAAACTAAATAGCTTGGCGTTTTATCTTGATTGCTGGTACCTATATGGTGCCAGCAATTTGTGGTTTTTAAGGGTAATGAAGATGATTCTAATTATCAATAAGCTGCTTCTTCATTCAAAAAAAGGAGTTGAGCATATGGAACTGAAGAATAAGTCGATGACTGAGGCCTCACCATTTATCTCATGCTGTTTGAAAGCTTCTTCGCTCGTTTCTACCCATAGACAATTGATTTTCTCTCTACTTGGTGGCCTATTTTTACTTTTTGCTTATATCATTGATAGGTACGACCTTTCGAGTATCGCCATTGCCTTTTACGCTATTTCCTATCTTATTGGGGGGTATTATAAGGCAAAGGAAGGAGTAGTTGATTTATTTAAAGATAGATCACTAAACGTAGAAATCTTAATGCTCCTTGCAGCAATTGGCGCTGCCTCCATTGGCTACTGGGGTGAAGGTGCTATTTTGATCTTTATTTTTTCTTTAAGCGGTGCAATGGAAACATACACGTGGCAGAAAAGTGAAAAGGATTTATCAAGACTCATGAGCCTAGCACCTAATAAAGCAACTGTCATAGGTGACGCCGGGGCTCTTAGGACCGTATTTATTGATGCCATTCATATTGGTGATCGTGTATTAGTGAGACCAGGAGAACGTATTCCTGTTGATGGTATCGTCATATTAGGTGAATCTACTGTAGACGAATCTACTTTAACTGGTGAGGCGATCCCTGTCATAAAACAAGCAAATAGCGACGTTTTTAACGGGACGATGAACGGAAAGGGCTCTTTAACAATTGAAGTTAGTAAGCGCAATGCTGATTCCCTCTTTCATAAAATGATTAAGCTCGTGCAGCAAGCAAAGTCGGAACGTCCCCCTACACAGCAATGGATTGAAAAAATTGAAGGACCATATGTCCTAGTCGTGCTCACAATGGTTGGTATCATGCTCATTGTTCCGTATATGTTTTTCGATTGGAGCTTTACAGAGACCTTTTACCGAGCAATGGTACTACTCGTCGTTGCTTCTCCATGCGCAGTTGTAGCATCCGTCATGCCGGCTTTACTCTCTGCTATTTCAAGCGGTGCACGTAACGGGGTTTTAATGAAAGGCGGTATATTTTTAGAGCAATTAAGCAAAGCGGACGTCATTGCTTTTGATAAAACTGGTACGATTACAAATGGGAAGCCAGAGGTAACCGACGTACTTATCGAAGATGCTGTTTCCCCAGCAGATTTTTATCGTGCTATCACTGCTATTGAACGACAATCGAATCATCCGTTGGCGAAGGCGCTCGTTAACTATTGTAGTGAAAAAGAGGCTGGGCCTTATCCAGAACTAGCCTTTATTGAGGATATTACTGGTTACGGTGTAAAAGCGATGGTGGATGATGCAGAGTGGTGCATTGGTAGCTATGCTTTAATGAAAAAACAAGGAGACAATAGCTTAAGTCATGAGTGGCTACAAGAAGAAAAACTTTATCGTAATGCTGGAAAAACAGTCGTTTATGTCAGTAGAAATGGTGCTATTATTGGTGCCTTCGGTGTGAAAGACCAAATTCGTCATAATGCAAAGGCAACGTTACATGAACTGAGGAAGCTCGGTCTAAAAACAGTCATGATTACTGGCGATCATGAAGAGACTGCTGCTTCTATCGCCGCGGAAGCAGGCGTCGATGATTGGATTTCTGAAAGTCTACCTGAAGAAAAAGTAGAGGAAGTTGTGCGATTAAAAGGGCAATACGATTCCGTCATAATGGTAGGAGACGGTATTAACGATGCCCCTGCGCTAGCAAAAGCAGACATCGGGATTGCGATGGGCTCTGGTACAGATGTAGCGATTGATACGGCAGATCTCGTATTAATGAAAAGCGAATTAAATAAAATTAAGCTCACACTTCTATTATCGAAAAGAATGAACCGCATCATTAAACAAAACCTAGTTTTCTCTGTATCCGTCATCATATTACTCATTATCGGTAATTTTTTTCAACACGTTTCTCTTCCACTCGGCGTCATTGGCCACGAGGGTAGTACGATATTAGTCATATTAAACGGCTTACGACTTCTGAAGACGTAATCCATTTTGGAGAAAACCCACTCCTGTTACGATGAGGCCACTGAAAAAGTGGTGTTCTTTCACTTTTTCAGTGGCCCTTGTTACGAGTAGCTAGGGTGGGTTTTCGTTTGATTAATAAATTCCTTTAATATATGATTAAGCGCATGAACCTTTTTTGTCGGTACTTGATGTCCTGTATTCCCTACTAAGATCATCGATACATCACCTGAAATATATTTCTTAAATAAATGACGATAATGGTGCACATAATCATCGCGTTGTCCATATATCAACAGGAGTGGACAAGTAATCTTTTTTAATCGATCGGTAGCATTGTACACAAGCCCCATTCGATAGTATTCCTCTAAAAACTCTGGTGACACTTTTTTAATATAGGATGATAGATCCTTTTTGTTTTCTCGCTTTTTTTCATGGGCAATTGCAAGTACATTGGAAATGAGTCCCATCAATTTTTTACTCGTTGCCCAGATACCTAGCTTAAATTCATTGCGAAGTAAAAAGCTATTCACTTCTGAAAAACCACCGATAAGCATGATTCCACTCGTTCTTTCAGGGTAGTTAATCGCAAATTCTTGTACGACAGAACCACCGTTTGAATAGCCACAATATACGCTTTTTTTATGTCGCAATCATCTAACACACGTGCAACATCTTCAGCAACTACGGCCATCGAAAGCTCTCTTTCATCTGTCCCGCTACGTCCATTCCCTCGTAGATCTAGAGTAATAACCGTAAATTGATCACTCATACCATCCTTTTGACCACGGAAGGTTACATGCCCCATTCCAGGAGGGTGAATAAACACAATAGGCGGCCCAGAACCTTCGATTTCATAATATATGTCTGCCTTCCCTTCATCCTTTGTCCAAGGCAAGTTCCCCGCCTCCTTGTTACGTTTTTTTCAATCCAATATGTAGTTTGCCGCAAAAGCTTTTAGAACATGCTTTTTGATTGAAAAATATCGTGCAGGGACGGAACGGATGTTTATAGGCAGCAATTGCGAGACTCCTTGATCCAAAATCCACCGAGTCAAAAAAAGTTTTTCTAGTCTACCTAATACATTTTAGGTACTTGTATGGATTGCTGTTTCACACGAGCTTTGAAACTTACGAAAAACATTGTTATTTTAGCATCCTTATTTAAGAAAAAAATGTCGTTCCTACCCATTCATATAGCTTGTATCCTGCATAGATGCCAATAATACCCATAATACCTGGTAAGGCTGGTGGCGCAGGTATCGGCAGCTTGATCCAGCCAAATAAAAAGCCAACAACTAATCCTGCTAATAGTGCTAATAATATTTCTTGCATTTTCATCACCCTTTAACGTCTTCATTTTTATTATTTAAAGTTTGCGATATTGCGACCTTTTCTATCCTATCAAAAGTAGGCATGTTTCAGCGAATGAAAGAAACTCTTACCTTCTAATAGTTTTATTTAACGCGAAGGGCAGATGGTGTATTCCCATCTGCCCTCCAACTCATTCTATTTTGCACAAAGGTAAGATTACATTCGCAATCCGGTCTTACCTTTCTCCTGACGAAGTTACATTTTTTCTGGTGCCTCTACTCCTACTAGCTTAAGAGCATCTTGAAGTGTTGCTCGAACCGCTTCCATTAAACCGAGCCTTGCTTTCGTTAGCTCGCTATCTTCATTAATTACTTTTTCAGCATTATAAAAGCTGTGGAGTGTTTGCGCTAAATCATAGACGTAATTTGCCATGCGATGTGGCGCTCGTTTTTTCGCTGCATCTGCCACGGCCTCAGGATATTCGCCTAATTTTTTCATTAAATCTAGCTCTTTTTCTGCAGTTAATCGCTCAAATTGTGCATGTGGGTCAACCTCATAACCTAAATCTCGTGCTTGGCGAAGCATGCTGCAAATTCTCGCGTGGGCATATTGTACGTAATATACAGGGTTTTCTGTTGATTGTGATTTCGCTAAGCTCATATCAAAATCTAAGTGTGTATCGGCTGCACGCATTGCAAAGAAATAACGCGTAGCATCGATACCTACCTCTTCCATTAGGTCACGCATCGTTACCGCTTTCCCTGTTCTTTTACTCATTTTAACTTTTTCACCGTTTTCAAATAAGTTTACCATTTGAATAATTTGAACAGATAGCTGCTCTTTCTCATAGCCGAGTGCTTGAATTGCGGCCTTCATTCGCGGAATATATCCGTGATGATCTGCTCCCCAAATGTTAATGAGCTCTTCAAAGCCACGTGCAAACTTATCTTTATGGTAGGAGATATCTGGCGTTAAATACGTATACGAACCGTCACTTTTTACGAGAACTCTGTCCTTATCGTCCCCGTATGTTGTAGAACGGAACCATACAGCACCATCCTCCTCATACGTTTCCCCACGATTTTTCAATTCTGTAAGAACATCAGTTACTTTCTCTGTCGTATATAATGATGTTTCAGAATACCAGTGGTCAAAGTTTACTCGAAAGTCTGCTAAGTCTTCCTTTAGCTTATCTAACTCACGTTTCAAACCATATTCACGGAAAAATGCGAGGCGTTCCTTTTCCTCCGCATCGATGAAACGGTCTCCGTATGTGTCGGCAATTTCTTTTGCAAAGCCAATGATATCTTGTCCGTGATAGCCGTCCTCAGGCATTGGAACATCTTTTCCTAGCGCTTGTAAATATCGTGCGTCTATTGAACGGGCAAGGTTTTCTATTTGGTTTCCTGCATCATTTATGTAGTATTCGCGCGCTACATCGTAGCCTGCTTTTTCTAAAATGTTACATAAAGAATCTCCAACTGCTGCACCGCGGGCATGTCCAAGATGGAGTGTGCCTGTTGGATTGGCTGACACAAACTCGACTTGTAACCTTTTCCCTTCTCCTACATTTACTTTACCGAACGCATTTCCTTGCTTAAGTACGGTTGAGACAATTTCTGATAAGTAATCCTTTTTCATGAAGAAGTTAATAAACCCAGGTCCCGCGATCTCGATTTTTTCTACACTCGCTGCTTCTTTGTTAAAATTAGCGACGATATCATCTGCAATCATACGCGGCGCTTTTTTTGCAATTCGAGCTAACTGCATTGCCATATTTGTTGCATAGTCTCCGTGTTCCTTTTCCTTCGGCGACTCAATAACAACACCAGGTATGTTTTCCGTAGTTGCTAACTGCGCTTTTATTACAGCTGCAATGATTTCACTCTTTAACGTTTCTTTTAATTGTTCTACTTGGCTCATTTAACTGACCTCCTTTATTGATACACGCATTTCATAGTCTCCAGCCTTCGCCCCTTGAAGTGTAAGCGTATATGTTAAGTGAAGCTGCCCTTCACTATTCACATCGTCCCATTGAAAATCAGCTTTATTCGTTTTAGTGATCATGAGTAACGATCCGAATTTGCTATGGTACATTCCTTCCGTCTCTATACCAGGGATAAAGCGTTGGTTCATCGTCACTGCCCCTTTACGTATGACAGTAACTTCCCCATTTTGTATTTTAACAGTTTGCATGGTTAGCTGCTTTTCGTTTTCTTCATTCGGTTCTTCAAAGCGTAAAAACGTAGATAATGACTTTTGAATTAAATGACCAGTCGATTTCATTACACTTGTATCTTGTTGGTTTCCATCGCGAATGGTCGTCTTCATCTGAATCTCTACGGGTATACTATTTCCCAAAGTGACTCAATCCTCCCCGTGCTAACTACTACAACTAACTCATTATATAGGATCGTTGCTCTGTCCTTCAAGCTTTACCCTATTTTTGATGATTTCTACATTGTTATTAAAATTATTTCTCGTTTTAACGTAATCAGTTTAGTTTGTAGCCTCAAGTAATCACTCCCCTATAACTGAGACAAAAAAAACACAAGCAAACCGCTTTTAAAGCAATTCACTCGTGTTTTTCACCCTTCTATTCCGTCAAATCTTTTACAAACTTCGGTAAAGCAAATGCCGCTTTGTGGATTTCCTTTGTGTAATATTTTGTTTCAATTTCATGGAACCGCTCATCACTCACTTCGAGTGGGTCGAATTTTTTTGATCCTAATGTAAACGTCCATAGCCCGCTTGGGTATGTCGGTATATTTGCCGTATATAAGCGCGTTATTGGAAAGGTTTCTTTAACGTCACGATACGCATTTTTAATTAACTCTTCATGGAACCATGGGTTGTCCGTTTGGGCAACAAAAATACCATCCTCTTTTAGTGCCTTCGATATTCCTTCGTAAAAGCCTTTCGTAAACAAATTTACAGCAGGTCCTACTGGTTCGGTGGAATCAACCATGATGACGTCATACTCATGATCACTTTTTGCGATATGCATAAACCCATCGTCAACCTTTACTTCTACACGAGGGTCTTCCAGCTTTCCTGCTATAGAAGGCAAATATTGCTTTGAATACTCTATTACTTTTCCATCGATTTCAACTAATGTTGCTTTTTCTACAGTAGGGTGCTTTAATATTTCTCGAATGACACCGCCATCTCCACCACCTACTACTAAAACATGTTTCGGATTTGGGTGAGTAAAAAGCGGTACGTGTGCTACCATTTCATGATAAACGAACTCGTCTTTTTCAGTCGTCATAACCATGCCATCTAATATGAGCATATTTCCGAACTCTGCTGTTTCCACCATGTCCAATTGTTGAAATTCAGTTTTTTCACTATGGTATGTTTTTTTTACTCTCATCGTAATGCCAAAGTCATTCGTTTGCTTCTCTGTAAACCAAAACTCCATTTTCTTCACCTCTTTTTTATACATACACGTTTGTTCGCTACGACAAACTCTTTTTCACGCAATCCATTTACTTCTTTATCTTCAGCCGATTTCGAGCGTTTTATCCTTATAAATAACCGATGTGTTCCCTGCTTTCTTTTACACACTTTCTTCTACCATCCTCCACTCTTTTTCTCACTATTAATCTTTCGACTTGTAAGTATATCGAAGCTCCTTTTGTGGAAAACTGTGGTAATAATTCATATGAAACTAATGGCAATTTTCATATAAAAATGCTTATTGCATTGAACAGCGAGAGGTGGATGACATGGAAGTACTTACTAGAACCGCTATTAGAAAACGTAAACGTAGATGGAGAAGATTATTTAAGCTTTCCATTCTTTTACTCACTATTTCCCTATGCGCAGTTGCGGCTGTTGTCACATACGCGTACCAGCTAGAGCCACCCTCACTTTCTGTTCAAGAAACATCTGTCTTATACTCTGCCAATGAAGAAGTTATTGGCGAGTTCCATCAAGGGCAAAACCGACATTGGATTCCTTTAGAAAACATGGGTGACGCTATTGTAGAGGCAACTTTAGCCATTGAAGATCGACGCTTTTATGATCACCAAGGCTTTGACTTTTTTCGAATAGGTGGCGCTGTCGTAACGAACGTACGGTCAAATTCAATGGCTCAAGGCGCTAGTACAATTACACAGCAATATGCAAGAAATCTATTTTTAACACATGATAAAACATGGACTAGAAAAATGGATGAAGCTTTTTATGCATTACGTCTTGAGCTCCATTATACGAAAAGTGAGATTTTGGAAGGGTATTTAAACACGATATATTATGGACACGGTGCGTATGGAATTGAAGCAGCCGCCAACTTATATTTTCAAAAAAACGCAGAAGATTTAACGATAGCTGAGGCGGCAATGCTAGCTGGTATTCCGAAGGGACCTAACATTTATTCTCCATTTATAAACGAAGATCGTGCGAAAGGTCGTCAAGAAACGGTGTTATTTACAATGGAGGAAGCTGGATTCATCACTTCTGAAGAAAGACAAAGCTATGTAAATGAGGAATTATCGTATGCAGTTGACGATGACATTGAGGCGAACGTCGTTGCACCATATTTTCAAGAAACGGTGTTAAATTGGTTAAGAAATGATTTAGGAATAGATTCGAGTGTACTAGAAAGTGGTGGATTAGAGATACATACGACACTAGATACATCGATGCAAAAAATTGCTGAGAGGCTTGTAAAGGAAGAGCTTGGTGGACAAGATCATCTGCAAACTGGTTTTGTCGCAATAGATCCCCAGACTGGTGAAGTAAAATCACTCGTTGGCGGTGTCGATTATGACAAGAGTTCATTTAACCGGGTGACTCAAGCAGCCAGACAGCCAGGTTCAACGTTGAAGCCTCACTTATATTACGCGGCTTTAGAAAATGGTATGAGGCCAAATTCAATGTTAAAAAGTGAAGCTACAGAGTTTCACTATGATAATACAGAATATCCAGTAACTAACTTTGACGCCTATGCTGAGGATTATGTAACGATGTTAGAGGCGCTCGCTGTTTCTGATAACATTTTTGCAGTGAAAACTCATTTTTTACTTGGACTCGATCAATTAGTCGATACAGCAGCACGTTTCGGCATTTCCACACCTCTACCTGAGCTACCATCTGTTGCATTAGGCTCTCGTGCCATCAACATTCTTGAAATGGTAAATAGCTATAGTGCTTATGCAAATGGCGGCTCCGTCGTTGAACCTCATTTTGTAAGAAAAGTAGTTGACCGCGATGGCAATATATTATTTGAAGCCGAAAATGAAAAGGAGCAAGTATTTAATCCTGATTTAATAGCAGTCATGAACAATATGATGGAGGCAATGTTTGAGCCAGAACTAAGTGAAGGTAGATATGCAAGAGTAACCGGTGCATCATTAGCCCAGTTTCTCGATCGGCCCACTGCTGGGAAAAGTGGCTCTACTGAATTTGATAGTTGGATGATTGGATATAATCCACAAATTGTTACTGGGGTTTGGGTTGGTAATGATGACAATGAAAGGTTAAATTCTAATAATGGAGAATACACACATGCTCGTGCCATATGGGGACAGTTTATGAAAGAGGCAATGGCTGGTGAAGAAATTATTGATTTTGAAGTTCCTGATAATGTAGTAGAGGTAGATATAAATCCACATACTGGGTTATTAGCAACCGAATCATGTCCAATTAGTAGACCTACCCTTTTTTATGCAGGAACGGAGCCTACAGAGTACTGCTATGAGCATATCGAAGGGGCTGAGGAAGAAAATCCTGAAAGAAAGTTTGATGAGCACCAGAAGACAGAGGACGAAAAAAGAGAAAAGTTCCTCGATAAGATTTTTGATTGGTTTAGTTAAAGGAGAAGGTAGCGAAGATAACGCAATAGTGTTTTTCTCGGGTCGATAAAACTGTTGCACAGGTCAGCGGTCATTCCATCGTTCTTATATAAATAAAGGCAGGCGAAGAATAATTGGGGTTCCTTCGCCTGCCTTCTGTCTTAGTATGACATTGCATGTCATTTTTTAAGTGTACGCACAAAAAGTCTATTAAGCAACAGCTGTCACATCTGTTCACAATTTGTTCACATTTACTCTCATTCAGTACTAGTTTCTAACGCTTTTTTTAGCTCTTCATCTGCGCGATTCCACATCTCTTCATTAAAATTTTCTAAATAATGTTGCAAAATTTGTTTAGATTTATCATCCATTTGAGAAACCATCACTCTACCTTTTAGCGACCGGTCCATATTGTTTACGTGTTCTGGGAAGTTTTTGTATCCTCTTCGAATTTCTCTGTCGACTGTTAATTCACACGCCCCAAGACCAACATACGCTGGGCCACCATTTCTTTGATCAACAGTTACCCAAACGAGCCAATACGGTCTTCCATTTGGCACTTCCTCTTTGTCAGGAAGAAACTTAATTCCTTTCTCTACAACACTTCGCGCATGTAATGCGCCCATATCGACAAACGCTTCTCCTTCTTCTACATCAATAAAAACTGGAGAGACGTTATTTAAATTTAGTACTCCTGCTCCATAGCCTCCATGGCCATCTGTTGAGTCAGAGCTTAAAATGTTAAACCCTTGCGATCGCTTCTTTTCATCCTTTTTGTTATCAAACAAGTCCATTATTTTCCCTCGCTTTCGATTGCTACTTCCTCTAATTTTATCATAACAAATAGTGTTAACAAAGAATGGCAACTGCTATATGCGAAATATATTCCTTTTCATAGCATTGCTTGAAATGTCCATTTCATCATATACTATACGAGAACTATTATCGTGAAAGGGGTACATACATTATGCCGATCGTTACTGTTAAACTACTTGAAGGACGTTCCGATGACCAAAAACGCGCGCTAGTTGAAAAAGTCACTGCCGCTGTTTCTGAAACGACAAATGCTCCAGCTGAAAAGGTAGCTGTCATCATTGAAGAGATGTCGCCAAATCATTATGGAGTAGCAGGAAAAAGAGTGAGTGATTCTTAATAGGCGAATAGGGACGGACCTCGTTTGCCATTTTTGGCGAACGAGGTCCGTCCCTATTAACCTCACATCAACAAACACGACCCTCAGTTAAAGGGTCGTGCAAGTGCTGTGCTATTGTATTAGTTTTTTCCTTGTGTTTGCGATAAAAGCGTACGCTTCTTCGATATCTTCCTTTGAGTAGTTTTGCTTTGCTTTTAGTGTGAAGACTTTTTCTTCCACTTCCTCTCGGGAGAGGTCCTCGAAAAATAAAACTGTAGATACGAGTTCAAGAAACTTTGAGCTTTTTTCATTGATATCATTAAAAACACCTTTTGACTCGGGTAATTGATAGCTTGACAGTTCTAGAAATTCATTACCTTTATCAGAGAGCTTATAACGATATTGATAGTATCCTGCCTTCTTTTCTTTTACCTCTTCTACAAACGTAAGCTCACTCATTTCTTCCACGCGCAAATTTAATTCCTCAGAGTATGGACCGTATAAGTGAAATTGATATTTTTCATAAAACGGAAAATGAAGCTTTTTAGCTATATAAATAAGCTTTTGTAGCTTCTTTCTCCCTACGACTTCCCCTGTTTCCTTTAACAATGCTAATAGCTTGCAATGCTCTTGTAACAACGGTTACCCCTCCTGTGCCATAAGTAGCTCCAAAATACGTTTTTTCTCTTCTGCAAAGGTTGTATCATTCTCTAATATATCCTTCGGAAAATAAAGCTTGTGATCCGTTCTCTTTTTACCTGAAATGGCCTCTACTACATCAGATTCCCTTGATAGCTCTCGTAGTTCGCCTGTAGGCTTTAATAAATGAATTGGCAATCTTTCCTCTTCTTCACCGGGACGGTAGAAGTCATATGGTAAATCAGAAGAAGAGTCAATGACTAAATAATAAGTAGGATCTAGTCCAATTTTTATAAATAATTGATTTAACTCTGTCCAAATCTTCATTTGCGCGCTTGGGTCACACTCCACATACTTGAATAGTCTTCGATCCATAAACCTTTGACACAAATCCTTTAAAATGGCGTCTGCTTCGTCTTGCCATTCTTGGAAGTAATAAAGGATAATCGATTCATCTAGCTTCAAGTAATCTTCCAGTGTGATGCTTCCAGAGAATAATGAAATAAAATGTTTAGGCTTGTCTTTAAATTGATAGTTTTGTTCATATAAATGTTTAGCACGGTGCAAAATTTTGCTCAAAATGACTTCCGCACTTCTTGTTACTGGATGGAAATATACTTGCCAATACATTTGATAACGACTCATAATGTAATCTTCTACTGCATGCATGCCGCTATGCTTAAAAACAGCTGAGTCTTCCATCGGGCGCATCACGCGTAAGAGACGCTCCATATCAAAGTGGCCGTAGCTTACTCCTGTGTAAAAGGCATCGCGAAGAAGATAGTCCATTCGATCCGCATCAATTTGACTCGATATTAAGCTTACAACGAGTTTGTTTGGATACGTTTTTGCAATGACATCAGCGACTTTTTTTGGGAAATCTTGTCCCATTTTTAATAGCACTTTATGTACTTCCGTATCGCCTAAAATGATTTTTCGCGTCCATTCCTCATGATCGGTATGAAAAACCTTTTCAAATGAATGAGAAAATGGTCCGTGTCCAATATCATGGAGAAGTGCTGCTGAAAGACAAACGAGCCGCTCTTCAGAATCCCAGTGCTCTCTTTCCTCCATGTTCTCCACTATACGGCGCATAATTTCATATACTCCTAGTGAATGGTTAAAACGAGTGTGCTCTGCACCGTGGAATGTTAAGTACGTCGTACCTAATTGGCGAACTCGTCTTAGTCGCTGAAACTCTCTCGTTCCTATCAGTTCCCATATTAGTTCGTCTCGAACGTGAATATAACGGTGTACTGGATCTTTAAATACTTTTTCTTCTTCTAGCCTTCCAAACCTTCCCGTCATAGCGGCTCCTTTCTTGCTCATGTTTACGCCTTATCCTAGTCATTATTATACTAAAATCAGACAAAAATAACAGGGGAATCATGTCAAATTTAAGTTTAAAATGACAAATTAAGTCGTAACAGGTTCTCCCTACATAAAAATTCGAAAAGCTACTTCTAACAAGGAGATGTTAGAAATAGCTTTTCTATTTGGCCACTTTACTGTTTATCTTCTTTTTCACTTTTTCTAGAAGCTGTTTTTCGTCTGGAGCAGAAATAGGACGATCATTCACAAAAGCAAATGATTTCTTACGTCCTGGACCACAATATGATTGACAAGCAATCTCTATTTTAGCTTCAGGATCTAGTTTTTTTAACCTTGGTACTAAAGTGTGTATGTTTGTGGCCAGGCAATCATCACAGATGCGAAATTCATTTGCCATCATTCACCACATCCTTCTTTTATAAGTCAAGCGCACGAAGCGCTTATAAGCGATCACGATTAGCATAAAGCATCTTTGTAACACTAACGAGTATTTTACAATGTTTTATCTATGAATTGCAACGGTAACGTTGTCCAATTTTTCTAAGAAACGGTTTGGTTGAAAAACTAACCTCATAACTTCTCATGCTATCACTTGATATATCTTTTTATGCTATACTCATTTAAGCATAAACAATGTTGAGGAGCAAAGCGATGAAAGATTTCGAATCCCCTTTATTTCGAAAAAAATGGTTTATATTAGATCAATCAGTTGTTGGCTTAGGGATGAATCCAATCCAATCGTTTGCGATAGATGACACGCTATGTCGGCGCATTGGTCAAGAAGATGATTCGGGAATTGCCCGTTCGTGGGTTCACAATAATACGGTTGTGCTAGGAATTCAGGACCATCGTCTGCCACATATTGAAACAGGCATCGACTTTCTTAAAGAAGCAGGGTATGACGTGATCGTACGTAATTCAGGTGGATTAGCAGTCGTTTTAGATGAACAAGTGTTAAACATCTCCCTCCTATTTCAAGATAATAAGGAGATGTCTATTGATCATGGCTATGAGCTCATGGTGATGCTTATTCGATTATTGCTCGGTGAACTTGGCGAAGAGGTCATCGACGGTGAAGTGAAAGAGTCCTATTGTCCAGGAAGATATGACTTAAGTATTGCTGGTAAAAAGTTTGCAGGCATTTCTCAAAGAAGAATTCGCGGCGGTGTTGCTGTACAAATATATATCGCTGTTTCCGGGAGTGGCTCTTCCCGTGCTGCACTTATTAAGCAATTTTATGACCAAGCGGTTCAAGGTGCTCCTACAAAATTTGAGTACCCTAAAATCATTCCTACTAAAATGACTTCTCTTGACGAATTATCGACACAGCCTTTTTCAGTACAAAGCTTAATGCACAGCTTACTTATTACACTTTCTCGATTATGTGATGAGCTCCGTACTTACCAATTAACAGATGAAGATTGGAATAACTATGAAGATAACTTAGCAAGAATGATAAAGCGAAACGAAAAGCTCCATTAGTAGTCAGTGCTACTACGCGCGGCTAACTTCCACCGCCTAAGTTTTTACTTTAAATTAAAGGCTGTTTTCGTAAGCTTTGTTTTAAATCTTGGTGAAACGAAAGGTGGCGACTCCAGCGACGAGCGTTACATCACGATTAAGCTTCGAGTTGTCTCGACGGATACAACTCCAGAGCGTGGCATGTAGAGGAAGTGACAGGTCAAGGACTGAAGATCCATCGGGGCGGGGAGGGATAGCAATGGCTCCGTTCATTGCATTGAGGAACTGGAAAAGGTAAATATCGACCTTTTCCTATCCCTCTTGAAGCCTTGCCCGCGGAAAGCGTCCACCTGTAGTGCAGCCAAGCAAATAAATATTCTTAAAAACAACAATTAATACGAAAAAATCTATATTAAAAGTGCCTCATTAGGATTCCATCAACCCTAAGAGGCACTAATTTTTTAGTCTGAAAGACCTTGCATTGCTGTGATTAAAGCTAATTTGTATACATCTTCTGCGTTACAACCGCGTGATAAATCGTTGACTGGCTTATTGAGCCCTTGTAAAATTGGTCCAATTGCTTCGAATTCACCTAAGCGCTGGGCAATTTTATATCCGATATTTCCAGCTTCTAAACTCGGAAATACAAACACGTTTGCTTCTCCCTTTAGTGGCGAGTCTGGTGCTTTCTTTTGTGCAACAGATGGAACAAAGGCCGCATCAAATTGAAATTCACCATCAATTAAAATCTGCGGTGCTTTTTCTTGTGCAAGCTTTGTTGCTTCTACGACTTTTTCTGTTTCTGGACTTTTCGCAGAACCTTTTGTTGAAAAACTTAGCATAGCTACCTTCGGATCAATGTCGAATACTTTTGCTGTTTTAGCAGCTTCTATAGCAGTTTCCGCTAAATCATTACTATCTGGCGCAATGTTGATGGCACAATCTCCAAAAATATACTTTTGATCTCCTTTTACCATAACAAAAACACCTGATGTTTTTCTTACGCCTTCCTTCGTTTTGATAATTTGAAGGGCCGGTCTTACGGTGTCGCCTGTAGAATGTGCTGCCCCACTAACAAGTCCAGCTGCTTTGTTTACATATACGAGCATCGTACCAAAGTAGTTAGGTGTTTTTAATATTTTGCGAGCTTCTTCTGGTGTAGCCTTTCCTTTACGGCGTTCCACAAAAGCTTCAACTAATTCTTCAAATGCTGGGTATGTATCAGGATCATATATGTCTATATTTGAAATATCTAATTGAAGACTATTTGCTTTTTCGCTAATCGCAGTTTCTTGACCAATAAGAATTGGATTTAAAATCCCTTCTTTTTTTAACCTTACCGTCGCTTCTAAAATACGCTCGTCCGTGCCTTCAGGAAAAACAATGGACGGATAGCCTTGCTTCACTTTATCCGCAATGGCAGAAAACATATTACTCACAAGAAATTCCTCCTTTTATATCCTCACAACTTACCTCTATTACCTAGGATACTCTTTCTCGACAAAAAAATAAATTAAACGTAAACTAATTCACTAAAGTTTAAATTTTCAGAATGATAAAAACTTCACAATGTTGTCAAATACGTGAATCTCCTTTCTTATTGCATGTGTTTAGTGTAACCGATTTTTATGTTTTCTTTCCTAAGTCAAGCTGTTTGGATTTTGATATGTGAACAAGTATAATAAATGGAGTAAAAGAAATTGGAATGGAGTGACCAAGATGAGCGAACCAGCAAAAACACTTGAAGGATGGTATGTGTTACACGATTTCCGTAAAATGAATTGGACTGAGTGGAAAAAGCTTGGCTCTGAGGAAAGAGAAACGATAATGGCTGAGTTTTTTAGCCTACTTGAAAAATGGAATAATACGCAATCAAAATTTGAAGGCAGCCATGGCTTATATACAATCGTTGGCCAAAAAGCAGATTTTATGATGATGCTTCTTCGTCCTACTATGGAAGAATTAAATGATATTGAGAATGCTTTTAATAAAACGCGATTAGCTGAATACACAATTCCAGCACATTCTTATGTGTCTGTTGTAGAATTAAGCAATTACTTACCAGCTGACAAAGATCCAAATACAGACCCAGAGATACAAGCAAGATTAAAGCCTATTTTACCTAAGTGGCAGTATGTTTGTTTTTATCCAATGGATAAGCGGCGTGAAGGTAATGACAATTGGTATATGCTTCCTATGGAAGAACGCCAAAAAATGATGCGAAGCCACGGTATGATTGGTCGTTCGTACGCTGGTAAAGTACGTCAAATCATTTCAGGTTCTGTAGGGTTTGACGATTGGGAGTGGGGAGTGACTTTGTTCGCTCACGATGTACTTCAATTTAAAAAGCTTATTTATGAAATGCGTTTTGATGAAGTAAGTGCACGTTACGGTGAGTTTGGCTCCTTCTTCGTCGGAAATATTTTAGAGGAAGACAAAATAAAAGCATTTTTACATGTCTAAGAAAAACTAAAA
Organism: Evansella cellulosilytica DSM 2522; assembly: GCF_000177235.2. Taxonomy (NCBI): domain Bacteria; kingdom Bacillati; phylum Bacillota; class Bacilli; order Caryophanales; family Bacillaceae; genus Evansella; species Evansella cellulosilytica. The sequence continues at coordinate 4,462,051 of NC_014829.1, forward strand.
ACAAGCTGGAAGCTCGTTTTTAGTATTTTCTTAGAAGCAGTGGAATTTCGCCGTAGCTCTTAAAGTACTAGTGAGTGCTCTTCTCGCTAGTACGCACGGCGATAAAATTCCACTGCCAAATTTATACTTTATTATCTTTTAAGAAATGAAGATGCCACCTAAAGGTCTATCCCCCTTTTGTGGCATCTTTTCTTTAAGGACTACAACACAAAGCTCAACTTCTAATGTATATAAAAATTTGTTATTTTATTATTTTCATCGAAGTTGAAGCTAAATATTATTTGGTTTTTATCAAAAATTCCTCTTATATGCACTGTTTCTGAAGTTCCAAATTCCTCAGTAGCTTCATACTCCTGCCCTTTAAACTCTCCTATATCTCCCTTTATTTCTTCCCAAGTCTTTTCTAACTGTTCAGTAGTATACAAAGCTTGCACTCTATCGTTAAACATCGCACTAGCCTCATCAAAGTTTTCAGCTTTTAATTGTTCAAGGTACTCGACAGCTATCTCTTCTATATCGTCATGATCATTACAGCCTATTGTCACTATCATGGATGTTAATAGTAAAAGAAATACTAACAGCTGTTTTCTCATTAGATTTTCCTCCTTTGTTTTCTTAACAAAAGGCTATGTTAAACTTTGTTGTTGATTTTCAATTCAGGATGCTCGCACCTTTCGTGAAAACCAACATTATTCTTTAAAAGAGCCTAACAAATTGCCATTTTCTACTAGCATAGGTTTTTTTCCTAATTTTTACTCACAATTTTGTGTATAGACGAATACATATTTAATTAGTGCTGTATATATTTTTAATACGATTCTAGTGTCATAGTGGAACTTGATGAAACATACACATACTAGTGATTCATTTAAATATAATCGAATACTCCACCATCATGTGCCGACAACTAGAATGTTAAAGGGGGTGTTTGAATGGCTGTAATAAAAACTCGTGAGCGAGATATTGAATTATTGGGAAGGCTGATGCGAGCCGAGGCTGAAGGAGAAGGCGAGCTTGGTATGCTAAAAGCCGGAAACGTCATGGTAAATAGGGTTCGAGCAGATTGTCTTGATTTTACCGATATTGTAAATGTTGAGAAAATGGTTTTCCAATCTCCAGGAGGTTTTGAGGCTGTACAAAAAAGCTACTTTTATAAGCATCCAAGAGAAAAGGATAAGCGCTTAGCTCGAAGGCTTGTACAAGGGGAGCGTCATCACCCTGCTGATTTCGCACTTTGGTTTTTCCGACCAGAGGGGTCTTGCCCTGCACAGTGGTGGGGTCAATGGAACTCTGGCCGTTATAAATTACATTGCTTTTATTCGCCGTTAGCCAGTGAGTGTCCGTCCGTTTACAGTACTTATTAATATCACATAAGGAGTGAAGAACATGTATCCACAACAAGGTTTTCCATTTCCACAATACGGAGGCGGCTTTCCTCAAGGAGCACCTGGTGCAGTTCCAGGTACGCCACAGCCAGGTTTTGCACAACAACAGCAGTTTGCAGATCCATTTGCTCAAGGGCAGCTTCCTCTTGAACAGTCTTTTATCGAGAACATCCTCCGCTTAAACCGTGGAAAAGTAGGAACATTTTATATGACTTTTGAAAACAATGAGCGTTGGAATGCTAAAGTTTTTAAAGGTGTAGTAGAAGCAGCTGGAAGAGATCACATTATTCTTAGTGATCCTCAAACAGGAAAAAGATATTTACTACTCATGATAAATTTAGATTACGTGACATTCGACGAGGAGCTAGAATACGACTACCCTTATGCAAATGGAGTAGCTTCTGCACCGGCTCCTGCACCTGCACAGCAAGATTTATCAACTTACTCGCCAAGAGATTAGACGGGAATAAGGTAAACTTAGTGCGAAAAACACCTGAATAAGAAAAACTAAAAACGAGCTTGAAGCTCGTTTTTAGTCTTTTCTTCTACATAAGTTATAAAGTCATTATCCTTGTATTGCTGCAACAACAATGAGCGTCCATCCAATTAGGAAGGCTAGTCCTCCTATCGGTGTTATTGCCCCTAGAAAAGAAAGTCCTGTCATGCTCAGTATGTATAAACTGCCTGAAAAAATAATAATACCGATGAAAAAAGCCCAACCAGCACCTGTTAATAATCCTGTTGCATTCAAATGGTTCATTAAAAGCGCGACGCCAATTAGCGCAATCGAGTGTATCATGTGGTATTGAACTGCTGTTTGAAAGGTTTCTAAATATCCATTTGCTTCGAGTCTAGGCTTTAATGCATGTGCACCAAAGGCACCTAATGCAACGAACAAAAATCCGTTTAATCCACCTAATAAAATAAATAATTTCATGTTTTTATCTCCTTTCCGCTTTTCTTGACCAAAGAATAGCATAGAAGAAAAGCTAAAAACAAGCGTAGGTGCTTGCCTTTAGCCTTTTGTTTTTGTTACCTATTTTGTAAAAATACTTTTATTGCTTTTTCCATTTCCTTAGATTCCTCTACAGATTGAGAGTGGACAACGATATGGTCACCGTCAACCTCTAAGTTAGCATTTGTAAATCCTTGCTTTTTTAAAAAATCAGTAATCGCAGTAGCATCTTCTTTTTGGACGAGCATCGTATGCTTGCCAACATAGTGATCCTCCACATATACATCATAGCTATCATGATTTAATTTCATATCATGTTGATCGTCATCTGCTCCACCTGTTATAAAGCGAATCGGCAAACCTGCAATACCTTGTCCATTTGAGTAACCTTGAAAATTCATACTATCCCTCCTTACCATTTTATTTTTTCCTGAACTAAAAAAACCATGTATGTATAAATGTTTTTACGAATACAGCCTAAATGAAACATTTTTTATGACTAGTGTATAACTCGATATTCTGTTCATGTAAATATAGCATTTCACTATGCAAGGATTTACAAAACACTATGTATTTCAAGGAAAAATATAAAGCGTACATACACTTCATAGAGGTTGTCCGACTAGTTAATGTATCGGTTAAATACACCTTTATTTTTTCAATTTTTTAAATAGTTTGTAATATTTTGCTTGTCTTAATCATAAAAGTTCTCTATACAAGCAAAGGGGGAAATATAAAGTGAAAAAAATGAGTGGGTTATTTTTAGGATTAATAGTTGCAATTGTTCTACTATCAGCCTGTGGGAGTGAAAATTATACAGTTGCCACAGACACAAACTACGTTCCATTTGAGTTTTTGGACACTGAAACTGGAGAGATGGTAGGTTTTGACATCGACTTAATCAATGAAGTTGCTGATAGAGTTGGTTTTGAAATTGATTTAGAAGTTGTTGAATTTGATGGCATTTTAACTGGTATGGAGACAGGGCGATATGATATTGGGATTGCTGGAGCAACAATAACAGAAGACAGAGCAGAGTTATTTGACTTCTCTGATCCATATTATGATGCTGGATTAATACTTGCTGTTCGAGCAGATGAAGAAGAGATCCAATCGATCGACGATGTAGACGGGAAAACTGTAGCTACACGTGCTGCTACAACGAGTGAAACATACTTAATGGAAAATACGGATGCCGACATTAGCCTTTTCCCGGATATCGTTAATGCATATCAAGACTTAGTAGCTGGACGTGTCGATGCTGTTATCTATGATCTCCCAAATGTGGTGTACTACATTGAATCTGAGGCTTTAGGAGAAATGAAAACAGTAGGTGATGTTCTTACTGGCGAGCAATATGGCATTATGTTTCCTAAAGATTCAGAGTTAAGAGAGGAAGTCAACGAAGCACTTGCCGACATAATGGGAGACGGAACTTATGATGAGATTTATGAAAAATGGTTCGGTACTTCTCCATAATGGGAGGAAACTAGGGTAATACAATATGCTAGCGCAATAAGTGAGTAGCTTGTTGCGCTTTATCCATCTATTCTATATAGGAGGTTACTTTTAATGGTTGACAGTTTAATAGAATTTTTTACTCACCCGGATTGGGCTGGTGCTCTCCCCTTACTTTTGAGAGGTCTACAAATGACTTTATACGTTACTCTTATAGGTATATTCTTCGGATTTATTATCGGTACATTTGTTGGTATTGCAAGATTGTCAAAAAGTAAAATCATATATGGACTTGCTACTATATATATTGAACTAATTCGTGGAACACCAATAATTGTCCAAGCTATTGTTCTTTATTTTGCAGTTTCACAAAACATAGGTATTAATTTGAATGCACCAACTGCTGGTATTGTAGCTATCGCTATTAATGCAGGTGCATATATTTCTGAAATCGTTCGTGGTGGCGTACAGTCGATTGACAAAGGGCAAATGGAAGCTGGCCGGTCTTTAGGCCTTAGTTCTCGCCAAACAATGCGTTATATCATTTGGCCACAAGCTTTTAAAAGAATGATCCCTCCTCTAGGAAACCAATTTATTATTAGCTTAAAAGACACTTCTGTTTTCGCAATTATTTCTTTACAGGAAGTGACTTTTCTCATGAGAATGTATGTAAGCTCTTCTGCGAATACGCTTCAGCCTTATATTATGCTTTGTTTAGCATACTTAATTATCACTATTCCAGCGATGCTCATACTTAGAAGGATTGAACGGAGGTTAGATGTATCATGATAAAAGTGAAGGATTTACACAAGTCATTTGGTAAATTACAAGTATTGAAAGGCATTCATGCTGAAGTAAAGGAAAAAGAAGTTGTGTGTGTGATTGGCCCTTCTGGCTCTGGAAAAAGTACTTTTTTACGATGTCTTAATTTACTTGAAGAAGTAACATCTGGTGAAGTTATTATTGACGGCGAAAGCTTAACTAATCCTAAAATCGATATTAACAAATTACGTTCACAAGTAGGAATGGTGTTTCAACATTTCAATCTATTCCCTCATAAAACAGTGCTTGAAAATGTAACAATGGGCCCCATTAGGGTAAAGGAAACCCCAAAACAGGATGCTGATGAGCTTGCATTACAACTATTGGAAAAGGTCGGATTATCTGATAAGGCTAACGTTTATCCTGCAAGTTTATCAGGCGGACAAAAACAACGTGTAGCTATTGCAAGAGCTCTTGCAATGAATCCGAAGGTCATGTTATTCGATGAACCGACATCAGCCTTAGACCCGGAATTAGTGGGCGATGTCCTTGAAGTTATGAAAGAACTTGCAAAAGAAGGGATGACAATGGTTGTAGTCACTCATGAAATGGGGTTCGCTCGTGAAATGGGTGATCGAGTCATTTTTATGGATCAAGGCATCATTATGGAGGAAGGGGATCCTTCAGTGATCTTCGACAATCCACAAAACCCTAGAACGCAAGAGTTCTTAAATAAAGTTTTGTAGCCTATACAGCCAACTGCGGTTGACTCAAAAGGTGGCTTTTTTTGAGAGAAGCACTAAGTATTGTACGGAGTCGGCGCATTCCCTTAAAGCCAACTATAAGTGGATTCCTTATAGTGAGCGCACGGTGAGTCGAGCCATTGCAAGGACTTTTAGTAACTTTTGGGACAGACTCTTATTAAATAAAAAGTGGTTATACTAGTCAAATTAGTTGTCCGAACTCCTATCGCTGTACAAGCGATTCTTTAGAAGGTTACTGAAAACGTGGTGTTTTTTAATGGCACTGAAAAAGCCCTTAGATTGAAAGGGGTGGCTAACAAATATAAGGTCATTTGAATATAGAAGTTGATGAGGCCTGCGTAAACTCGCTTTCAGTGGAGAGTCGGCAAACCGCTCGATCCTCGCTCTGCAGTGTCTCACCCTGACTTACTTTTCCACAGGAACGGGCGACGCTGCTCTATCGGCATTTCACCTCTTGCTTCATCTCTCTATATGCTCATACAGTTACGGATACGCTCCAAAGCATATGCGCGTAAAGGAAGAGACAGTTACCTCGCTTGCTCGGGTCTCATCAACATTTTCTATAATTAGGTATTTTGAATATTAATGCAACAAAATAACAAGTTTTTCACTTTTTCAGCAGCCTCGTTTTCTTTCACTTTTTCAGTTTCCTTCAGAAATCAACCTATTTAGTGTCCCTCTTCACACCCTTTATTGGATAGATGTTCCAAAACGGTTTAAAAATCAAGCAAGCTATCGCTTTTAGGTATATCACCGTCATCGTAAATAGAAACTTTTTCACCACTTGAAGTTCGGATAGTTTCACTAGTGGATTTGGTGTTAATCACATCGTCCACTGAAGCATGATTCACTTTAGGGGCTGCTTGCCGCTTCGTTTCGTGAGATGATAATAGCAAATCACAATATGTTTTAATAGCAGTTGCCTGATCACGAAAAGCTGGTGAAGATGAATCGCCTTCTAATAACGTTTTTAACTTGGCTAGCTCCTCCTCCATTTTCTGCACTACTACTTTAGCTGGAATTTCCATACTACTCCGCCCCTTCTAATAAACATAACAAAGTCATTTTGTAAGGCCACTAAAAAGTGGAAAGAACATCACTTTTTCAGCGGCCTCCATTTTAGCTTTCGGTTAATTCCATGAATGTATCTAAATCTTGTTTAACGAGATCGATTGCTTTTTGCCAGAAATCCGGTTTTGTTAAATCAACATTTAAATGTTTTTTCGCTAGTTCTTCTACCTCTAGTCTACCTGTGTCACGCAATAGATCAATGTAACGCTCTTCAAAGTCGCCCCCGGATTCTACTGCTTGCGCGTAAATTCCCATGCTGAACAAGTAGCCAAATGTATATGGGAAGTTGTAGAATGGCACACCAGTAATATGGAAATGAAGCTTAGAAGCCCAAAAATGTGGTGAGTACTCGGATAGTCCATCACAATACGCTTCTTTTTGTGCTTCCAGCATTATTTCGTTTAAACGATTGGCACTTACTAACCCTTTTTTGCGTTCTTCATAAAATCTTGTTTCGAATAAGAAGCGAGCATGGATGTTCATGAAAAAGGCGATTCCACGGTTAAGCTTATCGTCTAATAATTGGATCTTTGCTTCTTTTGTTTCAGCTTGTTTTACTGTCGCATCAGCTACGATCATTTCAGCAAATGTAGACGCAGTTTCTGCTACGTTCATCGCATAGCGTTGCGACATTTGCGGTAGGTCATTCATGACATGCTGATGGTAGGCATGCCCTAGCTCATGGGCAAGCGTAGCTACATTTGATGCAGAGCCACTATAGGTCATAAAGATACGTGATTGTTCACTCATTGGAAAGCTAGTACAGAACCCTCCTGGTCTTTTACCCGGACGACTTTCCGCTTCAATCCACTCTTTATCAAACGCCATTTGTGCAAAGTCAGCCATTTTCGGGCTGAACGTACGAAATTGTTCGACAATCATAGTTGCTGCGTCATCGTAGCTTACTTCCTCAGCATTTTCAGAGACAGGGGCACTGACGTCATACATCGCTAGCTTTTCTACACCTAATAGCTTTGCTTTTCTTTCCATATATTTTACAAAGTCAGCTTTGTTTTTTGTAATCGTATCCCACATGACGTCTAACGTCTCTTTTTTCATGCGGTTTATTTGTAAAGGCTCTTTTAAAACTTCACCCCAGCCACGGGCTTCATATGTTTTTAGACGGAAGCCAGCTAAATGGTTTAAAGTATTTGCGAAAAGCTCAGATTCCTTTTCCCAAGCCTTTTCTGTTTGGTCAAATACGTGTTTACGGAAGGTACGATCGTTGCTGCTCATCTTATTTGCAGCCTGCCCTACTGAGTAAGAATTGACTTCCCCGTCCTCTTCAATGTCAACGGACATGCGACCAACAATCGTACTATAAAAATCTCCCCATGCATGATAGCCGTCAATCGATAGAGCTTGGATGAGTTTTTCTTTATCTCCTGCAAGCTTTTCCTTCGCATTTTGACGTCGTTCATTTAAATTAAAGACAATTTCGTACATGGAATCTAACGATATAAATAAGTTCCACTCATCATCGGAAAAAGCTAAAAGCTGCTCATCAATGGAAGTGAGTATCGATTGGTACATAGATGATAGCTGTTTTATTCGACCAGTTAACAGCTTTGCACCTTCATCCTTTACGTCTTGGGCCGTTAAGCAACCTACAAACGCACCGGACTCACGCACCTTTTTGCCCACTTCTTGAGCACGAACGATAATATTTGCCCAAGTCTCTACGTTACTATCCGCAGCATCTGTTTCTTTTTGAAATGTCGATAACTCCGCTTCAAGCTCATTTAAAAATTTGAGAAGTGCTTCAGAATCACTTGTTCCTCCTTTGAATATGGAGTCTAAGTCCCAAACTTGCTTATACTTCGCTGTCATATTTCCGCCTCCTAGAGTGGTCTTGTGTTAATACTCTCCCTAATTGTTGAATTCGGTCTGATTCGTATAAATGGACGCCGCTACTATCTTCTTGTGCAAGTGCAAACATTGCCTTCGCTAAGTGTGTTGCTTTAATTGGCTTATATTTCCCATAAGGTCCTACAAGAAAAATGGAAAGAGGTTTAAAAGCAAATTCTGCCGTTTTTTCACCTAATCGAAATTCTTTTCTTTTTCCTACAAGTAAAGACGGTCTAAATATATGTAATGAAGGAAGCTGCAAAGAAACTAATGCTTCCTCCAACTTTCCTTTCACACGACTATAGAAAAAAGTAGCTTCCCGATTGGATCCAATTGAAGAAACAATTAAAAAACGCTTTACATGCTTTTCTTTCGCTAACTCGGCAATTTTTAATGGGTATTTAAAATCAACCTTCATGAACCGTTTTCTTGTTTTTGCTTTTTTCATTGTTGTTCCTAAACAAACAAAAACATCGTCAATCCCGCGGAACATATCAGCATGTTTATGTAATTCGTCAAAGTCTATGACACGTTCCTTTACAATTGTTTCATCGATAAATCCAGACTCGCGCCTTGATAGCACACGAACTTCATCATACAAACCACTATGCAAAAGTTCCTCCATTAAATGGTGACCTATCAGTCCAGTAGCTCCAGCAACTAATGCTTTTTTCAACCCATTCACCTCTTATTTAGTAAACCGAATTATTTATTATCGTACCATGAAATGAACCGAAACTCATGTGATACGGTAATCAACTTCGATTTGACTATAGTTTATGAAAAATAGTATTTATATAACGCTTGCGTTCCAGCATTTTCTTCACCTTTGTTTGCAAGCTGCTCATATAAGTTTTTCGCTAACGTTAGTCCTGGCGTCTTTACATCCATTTCTTCTGCAGACTGAAGTGCTATTTTCATATCTTTTATAAAATGCTTAATATAAAAACCTGGCTCAAAATCACCATCAATCATGCGCGGCGCTAGCTTACTAAGTGAAAAGCTTCCAGCCGCTCCCGTTTCAATCGTCTCAATCACCTGCTTTTGATCAAGACCTGCTTTTTTCGCATAGGCCATCGCTTCACAAACCCCCATCATCGTCGAAGCTATTGCTATTTGGTTTGCCATTTTTGTATATTGACCAGACCCCGGTGGTCCAAGGCGTTTTACGTTTTCTCCCATGATTGAGAAGATTGGTTTTACGGCCTCAAATGCCTCCTTATCTGCACCTACCATGATTGCTAGTTTTCCTGATTTCGCTCCAATGTCACCACCGGAAACTGGGGCATCTAGAGCAAAAATCCCTTTCTTCGTTGCCTCATCATGGATTTTCTTAGCCAATAATGGACTTGATGTCGTCATATCGATAACATAAGCACCGGCTTTCGCATTGTTAAGAATTCCTTTCGTCCCTAAATATACTTCCTCAACATCGGTTGGATATCCTACGATCGTAATGATTACATCCGCTTTTTTGGCAACATCGGCTACTGTTTCACACCATACTGCGCCTTCCTCCACTAATTCTGCCGTTTTTGCTTTTGTTCTATTATAAACAAGCACTTCGTGTCCCTTTTTCAGTAAATTTCTCGCCATACTTTTTCCCATGACACCTGTGCCAATAAAGCCAATGATTTGTTTTTCGTTCATCTAGCATTCCCCTCTCTATTATTCTTCTAACGTTTCGATCTTCCAATCCACTTCTTCTTTTCCGTGTTGCTTTAATATAGCATTCGCTTTTGAAAAAGGTCTACTACCGAAAAAGCCTTTGCTTGCAGAAAATGGGCTTGGATGCGGTGATTTTAAAATATAATGATTTGGATTAGATATGAGTGCTTCTTTTGCTTGTGCATGCTTGCCCCACAACATATATATGATTGGCTCATTTTTATTATTTAATGTTCTGATCACTTCATCGGTAAATAACTCCCAGCCAATCCCTTTATGAGAGTTTGGTTTGTGCGCCTCCACTGTTAATACGGTATTCAGTAATAGCACCCCTTCATCCGCCCATTTTTGTAGAAAACCATGATGAGGAATAGCATAACCAAGGTCGCTTTGAAGCTCCTTATATATATTTCTTAAAGACGGTGGAACCTTTACTCCTCTTTTAACCGAGAAGCTAAGCCCGTGAGCCTGGTTAGGTCCGTGGTAAGGATCTTGTCCAAGTATAACTACTTTTGTTTTCTCCACAGGTGTAGAGGCTAGTGCGTGAAAAATATTTTGCTTTTCTGGATATATTTGTTTATTTTCATACGCTTCTTCAACATGGGAGCATAAAGTTTTAAAATACTCTTTCTGAAACTCTTTTTGAAGTAGTTCGTCCCAGCTATTATTTACAACAGTTATCATAAACCCCTCCACATTTTTACGTTCTTTCTATTATTTTACCACTAGTATTTCAGTGTTAATCATTTAAAACCGATAGAAAACCCGTGACTTTATTACTATATAATTGTGTGAAAACTGATATATAATTGACATTATGTAACTATGGTACTATATTTATTATAGATTATTATAAATACTAGATTCCTTAGTGTTGGAGGAGGAACTACATAATATGGCTAAATTATTAATTACAGATGATGCCGCATTTATGCGAATGGTACTTAAGAAAATTGTGATAGATGCAGGGTATGAAGTAGTAGGTGAAGCAGCTAACGGCCAGGAAGCTGTTGATTTATATAATGAACATAAGCCTGATCTAGTAACAATGGATATTACGATGCCAGAAATGAACGGAATCGATGCACTTAAGAAAATTAAAGAAATTAATCCAAATGCAAAGGTCGTTATGTGCTCTGCTATGGGGCAGCAAAACATGGTTGTTGACGCCATTCAACAAGGCGCTATCGATTTTATTGTTAAGCCTTTTGACGAAGTTCGTATTAAAGAGGCATTAGAAAAAGCACTTGCTAAATAATATCACTTAGAGAGATTAGGGTATAACCTAATCTTTTTTCTTGCCCTTAAAAATTGAGTGAAACATATATTTATATGCTGTCTCGCTTTCACTTCCCACCCCTCATCTTAAGTTTCCTTATTTCCCCATTATAATGTGCATCATGCCTTTTTTTCAATAATTGCTCTCTTTTGCAGTTTTCTCCTTTACTGTATACAATATTGAGAAGAACTTATATTACTGGAGGAACGCCATATGAAAAAGGTTTATATCATCCATGAAAACGATGATTGGACGAAGCCGTTACTTGAAGCTTTAAAAGAAGAAGGTGTTCCCTTTGAAGATTGGCATTTACACGAAGGGATCGTTCCGTTAGATGAGTCGCCACCTGAAGGGGTTTTTTACAATAGAATGAGTGCATCTTCGCATTCACGAGGTCACCGCTACGCCCCAGAACTTACTCATGCCGTGTTAACATGGTTAGAGGCAGCTGGAAGAAGGGTTCTAAATGGTCGCCATGCACTTCAGCATGAATTAAGTAAGGTCATGCAATACGAGGCGCTGAAAAAATATGATGTAGCTATTCCAAAAACAACAGCTGCAGTAGGTATTTCCTCACTTCTCAAGGCGGCAAAGGATTTTCCAACTCCTTTTATTACGAAACATAATAGAGCTGGAAAGGGATTAGGTGTTCATAAATTCGATTCTTATCAAGCGCTCGAGACTTTTATAGAGGATGGCAAGCTTGAGGAATCCGTTGATGGGGTCATGCTTTTACAGCAGTACATTTCATCTCCTACACAAACGATTACACGTTGTGAATTTGTAGCAGGTAAGTTTTTGTACGCAGTAAGGGTTGATACATCTGAAGGCTTTGAACTTTGTCCTGCAGAAGCGTGTGCAATCGGTGATCAGTTTTGTCCAACAGATGGTACAGAGCCGAAGCCTAAATTTGAAATTATCAAAGATTATTCTCATCCTGTGATTGAAAAATATGAAAAGTATTTACAGGCAGAAGGCATTTATTTCGCTGGTATTGAGAATATTACCGATGCAAGCGGGCACTTATACACGTATGACGTAAACACGAATACAAACTATAATCCGGAAGCTGAAAAGAAAGCAAACAAATTCGGAATGAGGGAAGTTGCTCGTGCACTTAAGAAAGAATTAGAATCATTAAAGTAGTGAAGTGCGGATAGGAGGTTACATTACATTGATACCGATAGACAAGCAAAAGGTTCAAGAACAACTTAGTAGGCTCAAAGGCAAGCAGCTTTATGTCCATCTTGAAACAACAAACGGGGCATATGCTTCGCATCACGACCAATCCTTTTTATCTGCTGGTGCTTTCATTAGAAATGCACAGCTCACGTTTTATCAAGGAAGTATAAAAGGAGATGGCCCTTATCGTATTGGCCTCGAATCAGAAATTGGTTGGTTATACGCAGAGGGTTTAACAGATTGGGTCGTTGACACTAAGAACAGAGTATTGTTTGCAGGACATGATAAGGATGGAAGACTCGCGATTGCATTCGAGCTAAGTGAGACTCCTTTTCCGAAATAACTTTTACTAGAGCAGATGTAACCTTTTTAGGAAAGGAAGTGGTTAAATGGAACGCCACGTACTAGTCGTATTTCCGCATCCAGATGACGAAGCGTTCGGAGTTGCAGGGACAATATTATCTCATACTGAGGCTGGCACACCCGTGACCTATATATGCTTGACGCTAGGTGAGATGGGGAGAAATATGGGACGGCCACTAATTGCCAATAGAGAGACGCTACCAGAGATACGAAAAAAAGAGCTAGATGAAGCGTGTCGCCTTTTAGGTATTAAAGATTTACGCCGATTTGGCTTAAGAGATAAAACTGTTGAATTTACAGATCAAGAAAAGATTATTAATCATATATTAGAAGTTATTAATGAGGTTAATCCTTCTTTAATCATTACCTTCTATCCAGGGTATGCTGTACACCCAGATCATGATGCTACAGGTGCTGCAGTTGTGCAAGCTGTTTTACGTTTAAATAAGGAGCAGCGTCCTAAAATACATGCCATTGCCTTTAGTGAGGGAAGTGAAGCAATCATTGGTTCTCCAGATGTCATCAATGATGTTTCAGCTTTTGCCGAAAGAAAAATAGCTGTCCTTGAGGCTCATGAATCTCAAACAGCGAACTTTATACCTGCTTTGAAAAAAGGCTATGCACAGAAAGAAGAGGCAGCTATAGAAAGGTTAACGAAGGAGTCTTTTTGGACATATCCGATCTCTGATGAAGATGTTTAAATAAGAAGTCCATAAGCTACTATTCGTCTTGTCAATGGCTATACTAGCATTGCACTTATATGGGGTGAACTCAAAAGGTCGAATTTTAGAGTCCACCGTCTAAAAAAAACTTTCATCCTTTTTAAGCGGATGAAAGTTTTTTTATCACATCGTATCCTTTTCCATCTTTTCGTACTTATACGGCAATGACTCTCCTGTCATTTCTTGCAATAGTGATAATATCGCTTTTGTTGAAGTGACATTATATGAAAAGGTCCGATATCGATTTGGTAAACGGGCTGTAATAGTAACTTGCAGACGGTCAACCTCATATCTTACAATTTGATTCGTATCAATAACGGTTTTAATTTTCCTAAACAACGGAACAAATAAAATAAACCGATTTGTAACAACTAAAAACCCTTTTTTCTCCATTCTCAACCGAATTGCTTCAACGGTAAGGAGCGGTTTTTCATTAACGATACTTCGCACTTTAAACCCGACTATCATTCTAGCTATCATATCAATTCCAAATGATAGCATAAAAGCAATCGCTACACTTGCTATCGTATACATCCATCCTATTTGCCAAAATAGCGTTCCACCTAGAACACCAAAGATGAGCCAGGACACAATATAGCGAAAATACTTATCTGATATCAATCTTGTTCTTCCAACCATTACTCCTCACCACCCCTACTTGTTTTGTGTAACTATAAACTATAACATATTATATGCAGTTTTGAAACTATTTTTACAGTTTTTTTAGAGACTCTGTTAAAAGCTAATGTTGATTTTCACGAAAGGTGCGAGACGCCTGCGACGAGCGTTACATCACGATTAAGCTTCGAGTTGTCTCGACGGATACAACTCCAGAGCGTTGCATGTAGAGGAAGAGACAGGTTGTTAGCTGAAGATCCCGCAGGGTGTGGTGCCCGAGGAAGCTGAAGCAATGCCTGCGGCAAGCGAGCATCCTGAAGCGAAAATCAACAACAAAGTTTAACATATCCTTTTTAAATATAAGTCCCTGATTTCCTCTGAACATCTAGTATAACTAGTCTTTTTGCAGAATAGTCTCTTCGTGGTAGATATTTTCACAACATATTTCCACATCATTTCCACTTATTTTCACAGTAAAGTTTCATAATATTTCGGAAGCTGATACAATAATATACATGAATATATTCGAAATAGAAAAGGGAGATGAAGCATGACAACTTTTGATGAGAAATTAGAAAAATATGCTGAGCTGGCTGTTAAAATAGGAATTAATGTTCAAGAAGGACAAACGCTCGTTGTAAATGCTCCTATTTCATCCGCAGATTTTGTTCGTCTCGTTGCCAAAAAAGCTTATGAGGTTGGAGCAAAAAATGTCCATGTTGAGTGGAACGATGATGAGCTTACTCGCTTAAAATATGACTTAGCTCCGTTTGAAGCATTCAAGGAAGCACCTGCATGGAAGGCAAAGGGCTTTGAGGAATTAGCAGAAAAGGGTGCTGCTTTCATGACGATAAAATCGACTGATCCAGAACTGTTAAAGGGTGTAGATCCAGAAAAAATAGCAACGGCTAATAAAACACAAGGTCAATTAATGAATACATTTAGAAAATACATACAATCTGATAAAGTTAGCTGGCTTGTTTTTTCCACGCCATCAAAATCATGGGCGGCAAAGGTCTTTCCTGGAGTACCTGAAGAACAACAAGAAGAAAAACTTTGGGAAGCGATGTTTGAAACGGTTCGTATTAACACCGCTAATCCAGTTACAGCTTGGAAAGAGCATGATGAAAATTTACAGACAAAAGCGAAGGTGCTTACTGAAAAACAGTATAAGCAGTTACAATATAAAGCACCTGGTACTGACCTCACGATTGATCTTCCAGAGGGACACATTTGGATTGGCGGTGGTGGCCCTAACGAAGACGGTGTTCACTTCGTCGCTAACATGCCTACAGAAGAAGTGTTTACTGCTCCAAAAAAGGATGGGGTAAATGGGACAGTAACAAACACAAAGCCATTGAACTACGGAGGAAATACGATTGATGATTTCTCCCTTACTTTTGAAAACGGCAAGGTCGTTGCTTTTTCAGCAAAAGAAGGGGAAGAAACGTTAAAACATTTGTTAGATACAGATGAGGGTGCACGCTATTTAGGTGAAGTAGCACTTGTACCACATAGCTCTCCGATCTCTCAATCCGGCATTTTGTTTTATAATACTTTATATGATGAAAATGCTTCCAACCACATTGCACTAGGAAGTGCATACCCTACTAACCTTCAAGGTGGCGCAAAAATGTCTAATGAGGAGTTAGAGGCTAACGGAATAAATACAAGTATGACTCATGTTGATTTTATGATCGGATCTGGAGAGATGGATATTGATGGCGTGAAAGCAGACGGAACTACTGAGCCAATCTTTAGAAATGGTGAATGGGCTTTTTAAGTTTATACACTTTATTATTTCTAGAAAGACTGAAAAGTTTAATTGACTTTTCTAACGGATTCCGTTCCCTATCGCAAAACTTTAAATTGCATACAAAAATGTACAACAAATTGTGCTGTTAATTGCAGCACTTTTTGTTTTCAAAAAAAATGACGCAGTTCTACACGAACCGAGTCATAACTAACATACTTGTATTTTACTCTTATTAAACTAACGCTCTCCGATAGTTTAAGTATATATTTTCACTAATATCATTTAGAAGTAATTCTTAGAAAATACCCATCTGGGTCAGCTATTTTAAAACCTCTCATATCCCAAGGGTATTTTTCCACACCAATCTCAATTGGATGATTGTTTTCGAGGCATCGATGATGTACTGTTTCTAACTCGTCTACAACTATAATGAACTCAAAACCATTTCCTTTAACTTTGCTTTTTGCTTTATTTTTAAAGAAATGATTATCATCTAAGACCGTTTCTGAAGTTATTAATAATGAAAAACAATCATAATTAAAACGTGCGGACCGTTCATTCCTACCGTAGAGTTCTAAACCAATTATGTCTTGATAAAATTTTATAGATTCCTCAATGTCCTTAACATACAATTCCACACGAAAAAGAACACTCACATTTCCAAATCCCTTCTTTGAAAGCTATTTTTTTATTGACTCCTTCTTTCACGAAACCTCCCCCTTTGTTGAACAAGAGTAGCGTCAGCTTCTTGTGTTAACGCAACCCGTTTGTTGCATCGTAAAAGTTTGAATTAAAATTATATTGATTAAAATATAAGTTTTTTAATTAATAAAAAGCCATATATCAAAGCACCAAAAATTACAATAAATAACCCCATCATTACTAATCCATAGACAAAACCTTTACCCATAGAGAATAAATCTAAGAACATATTTTTAAAAGTACCATATACCTTATTCATAATCCTCCCCTTTTCCGATAAATACCTTAAAAATATTAACACTTCTCGTGCTACTCCCCTTGAGTTTAAGTGTTCAATTTCACACTCTCTGTATTTTCACTAATATCATTTTAACGTCTTTTTTTCGATGGCTCCCCAATTACTAAAGATAACATTACAAGATATTTTATCACAGTCATATTTTTAAAATATGGGTTTGAGTACGGGTAATAATGTCACTTATAGCAAACAATTTTAATATAGTCAGTGTTTCTTCCTATTAACACGTATTTTGTCAGATTATTTTACATATGAATTTTACTTTTTTTAGAAAAAAGACTACTAATTTATCAGAAAATTTATATAATATAGACAACTATTAAAAAAGGGGGGATTTATATGGTTGAATGGTTTGAAAATTTCTTGGGGGCCGTTAATGATGTTGTTTGGGGCCCACCTATGCTCATTCTTATTGTTGGTACTGGTATCTTTTTGACATTTCGTCTCGCATTTTTACAATTCCGTACTTTACCTTATTCTTTAAAGCTTGCGTTTAGTCGTCGCGCACAAGACAAAAAATCTCCTGGGGATATTTCCCACTTCCAAGCATTAACAACCGCTTTAGCTGCAACGATTGGTATTGGTAACATCGCTGGTGTTGCAACTGCCGTCGTTCTTGGGGGGCCAGGTGCTGTTTTTTGGATGTGGATTTCCGCATTGTTCGGAATGGCGACGAAGTATGCTGAGGCCATTCTTGCCGTTAAGTACCGTGTTCAAGGAAAGAACGGTGAATTCTCTGGTGGCCCAATGTACTACATAGAGAAAGGGTTGAAGCTGAAATGGCTTGCTGTTCTCTTTGCAGTATTTGGTGCTATCGCTGCCTTTGGTATTGGTAACGTCGTTCAATCAAATGAAGTATCCTCTGCTTTAAATTCGACCTTTAATGTACCTACTTGGATTACTGGTATTGTATTAACCGTATTAGCTGGTCTCGTTATTTTAGGTGGTATTAAAAAAATCGGAAAAGTTACAGCGTATATCGTTCCGTTCATGGCACTCTTTTATGTCGGTGCGGGTCTTGTCATAATTGTAACTAATTTTAATCTCGTTCCAGCAGCTGTTAATTTAATTTTTACTGAAGCATTTACTGGTAGTGCTATTATCGGTGGTGGTATTGGTGCTGCTATCCGCTACGGGGTTGCTCGTGGGGTATTCTCGAACGAAGCTGGTCTCGGTTCTGCACCAATTGCAGCAGCTGCTGCAAGAACTGATTATCCTGGTCGCCAAGCACTCGTATCGATGACACAAGTATTTATTGATACGATCGTCGTTTGTTCGATCACTGGTATTGCAATCGTAATGGGTAATATTTATATGGATGGATTAAATGGTGCATCCTTAACTAGTCAAACATTTGAGCTCTTCTTAGGTAGCACAGGCTCAACAATTGTTACTATCGGCTTAACATTCTTTGCATTCTCTACGATATTAGGATGGTCTTATTATGGAGAGAAGTGTTTCAATTACTTATTTAAAGAGGAAAGCACAAAATATTATCGTATCTTATTTGTACTTTTAATTTTCGCTGGAGCTTTAGGTTCAAATGATATTATTTGGAACTTTGCCGATGCAGCTAATGCTATGATGGCAGTACCAAACTTAATTGGTCTACTTGGACTTTCTGGAATTGTCGTAGCTGAGACAAACCGTTTCCTAAAAGTAGCCAAAGCAGAAAAAGCAGCGAAATCTTCTGATCCACCTGCCGTAAATGAATAAAGCTTGTAAGTTAGTTGTTTTGCGGTAAGTACTAACATCTTAATAGTCACATCAATAGAGAGGATGTCCCAAAAGCTAATATAATTTCTGGCAATGACTCCACTCGCCGCGCGCCCATTATAAGAAATCACTTATAATGCGCTTTAAGAAATTGCGGCGCCTCCGTACAGTGTTTAGAGGATGGCTCAAAAGGTAAAAATTCGACCTTTTGAGTCATCCTCTTTCTCTGTTTCAATTCAAATGAATTGAAACGAAAATGAATAAATAATACATTCCATTCATAAATAATAGCATTCTTATCTTTTTTATACTCCAACAAAAAACTATTAATATAATAATAAGTATATTTTCTATTAAAAAAGCGCTATACATAGCAGTAACTACGTGTTTTACAGCTTTCAAATAGTATATTTAATATTTTTTTAGAATAAATATAAATTTTATATTGATAATTTACCAGTTTTACATTAAAATTAGTTTCATTGCATATTTATAAATTTTTGAGGTGATTATTTTGAATAATATTGAAGATAAACAAGTATCAAGTTCTGCCATTTGGAAATTTATATTACCTTCTCTCTTAGGAATAGCCTTATTTATGGTACCATTCCCTGCCGGAGAAGATGGGTTTATGATTTCGGTCTCAGTAATGGCAAATTGGCTAGAAGCATTTCTCGGGGATGCCATACCACTCATTACTTTAATCCTTATATTCATTAGTGTTCTTGGCGTCGTTTTCCAAAAATGGGTAAAGCCAAGGTTTATGATGAATAGTACATTCTATGCTAGTCTTTTTGACATTTCTATCGTTTGGTTTATCATTCGTACCATTGCACTTGTTTTCGTTACGATGGTCTATTTCCAAATTGGGCCAGCAGCTGTCATCGATGACTATACTGGTGGGCTTTTACTTTATGATCTTTTACCAATTCTTTTTACTATTTTCTTGTTCGCTGGTTTATTCTTACCTTTACTGTTAAACTTCGGTTTACTTGAGTTTGTTGGTGCACTATTAACAAAAGTGATGAGACCACTATTTAGGCTTCCAGGACGTTCTTCAGTAGACGCTTTAACTTCATGGTTAGGGGACGGAACGCTCGGTGTTATTTTAACAAACAAACAATATGAAGAAGGCTATTACTCTAAACGTGAAGCTGCAATTATTGGTACAACATTCTCTATTGTTTCGATCACTTTCTCTCTCGTTGTTCTCGGTTATGTAGAACTAGAGCATATGTTTTTACAATTTTATGGTACTATTTTTGTTGCTGGTTTCATTGCAGCCATCATTATGCCTAGAATTCCACCTTTATCGTTAAAGTCAAAAACTTATGCTAACGGGCAAGAAGCACAGCTAGACGAAACAATCCCTACTGGCTATAATCCATTTAGCTGGGGTGTAAAAATGGCTAAAGTACGTGCCGATAAAAATGCTAGTGTAGGTGCTTTTTTCAAATCCGGATTTAAAAATGTGCTAGACATGTGGATTGGTGTTGTTCCTGTCGTGATGGCGATCGGTACACTCGGTGTTATTATCGCTGAGTTTACCCCAGTATTCACATGGTTAGGTGCACCATTTGTACCTCTCCTTCAGTTAATGCAAGTGCCAGAGGCAGCAGCTGCAGCAGAAACGTTAGTCGTTGGATTTGCGGATATGCTTTTACCTGCCATTTTTGCAGGAGATATTAGCAGCGAAATGACGAGATTTATTATCGCTTCTGTTTCTGTCACACAATTAATCTATTTATCTGAAGTCGGGGGTGTATTACTAGGCTCTAAAATTCCAGTTAAATTTAGAGATTTAGTATTTATCTTCTTATTACGTACGATTATCACACTACCAATTATTACTCTTATTGCACATATCATTTTTTAATGACGACGACAAGGATGACTCAAAGGTAAATCTACCTTTTAAGTCATCCTTTTTTTTGGGGAAAAATAGTTTGTTATTCACATTAGGAGATTTTGATTCCTTGAAACGGAACGCTAAACAACTATTACCTCTGCCATAACTATTATTGAAACAACACACCTGCACGGGCCAAAAGCTTCATCGTCATTTAGTATTTTATGTCAAGATAAGGTAATAAGGCCGTTCCTGTACAGTAGTTATTCTGTTCTCTTCATTCACTGCAAAAACTCTTTCTATCTACCAAACACTAAGTTCGACATCGACCTTCTATGCATAGGATTTTGCGGATCAACACCACAGTTCATTAACCATCTTGCTGCATAGTCTCTCGTTTCTGGTGTAATGTGAACTTGACAGCATCGCGCAAGTTCATCAACTAAGCCATATGCTCCTTCTGGCGTTCGCAACGTATGGAAGGAACAACTACGTAGTGCTTTATATACTCGGCATGCACATCTCGGATCAGCGATTCGCTTTCGAAATATACTCATTAAATATGGGTCTACATGTCCCATACATCTCACCTCCTTATTTTGCATACTATGGTGCAACGTATATTCTAGTAACGGCGTGTCTCTTGTAGACGACTCATTTCATATATTTTTTCCTGAAATGGGCAATTGCAAGTAGTGGCCAAATAGAGTTGTAGCTATGGTAGGTTAAATAAAAGTTTCCTGGAAGTCCTCCCCCAGTAGGGTAAGTAAAGTTTCCCTTTCGTTCCATAAGATGTTCAATACCACGGCGTATCGTTTCATTCGGTTCATCACAAATTGCGATAAGGGTATCTAATGCCCAAGCCGTTTGAGACGGAGTACTCCACGATAAAGGGACGTACTTCTTGTGAACATCACTAGAACAAGACTCCCCCCATCCACCATCTTTATTTTGTATCGATAAAAGCCACTTTTTCGCCTTTTGAATTGCTGGATCGTTTTCACTTACACCTACTGATAATAGTCCTGTGACGGCCGCCCACGTTCCATAAATGTAACAAACGCCCCAACGCCCATACCAAGAGCCATCCTTTTCTTGATTCTTTAATAGCCATTGTACTGCCTTTTTTATTTTAGGGTGATTAATCGTCATTTTTACATTGTTACCTAAAAACTGAACGACCCTACCGGTTAAATCAGCAGTCGATATATCAATAGCCGTATCACTAATGTTTTCAATCGGTAAGTGCTTTACAAAGTGGTTACGTCGATTTTTGTTAAAGGATGCCCAGCCACCATCTTTATTTTGCATATTTAAAAGCCACTTTAGGCCGTTATACCAGCATTCTCTGTAAGTGCTGTCCTTATCGGCTAATGATTGAAGCGCTCTTAAACACGCTTGTGTATCATCAACATCAGGGTAAAAGGAATTATTTTGTGAAAAACCCCATGCGCCATTCTCGTTCGTTTTTTGTTGTTGACGAAGTATAAATTCTCCGCCTTTTTTTACATGTTCGTCCTCTATTGCAAATCCCGATTCTTGAAGCACATATAATAGTAATGACGTATCCCACACGACAGATTCAGCATTTTCCATATGTGTCTTTCCGTTTATTTGAACGGTTAGCTTCTGCAATCCATGAATGGCATGTCGAATAATCGGAGAGTCACTTCGATACCCTAACGCTAGTAAGCTATATATCATCATACATGTAGCAGTAGCATAGCTTCCTGCTGTTCCGTCCGCCTCTAACCTCTCAAGAATATATTTTTCTGCACGTAAATTAGCTGCATTATTTATTCGTGAAAAATGAAATCGTCTTTTTTTACCATTGCGCTGCTTTTTCAGCCTTTTCCTTACTTTCGATTCCATAATTAAATCGTCTATATACGGTGTATTCGGTGTTCTAATCGAAAACTGTTTACTAGCTAAAATAAAGACAGATGCAAAGTGAATTTTTACGTAGCTTGTCATGTTATGAAAGCTAATTGGGATATGTGAAGGCATGAATAGCAGCCATGTTGGTAGAGGAAAAATAGTTGGCCATGGATATAAATCATTCAGTGCTAAGAAAAACTTTGTTGATACGTGAGCTGCTTTTAAACCACCATTTCTATAAATAAACCTTTTTGCCTTTACTAGTCTTTCATCGTGTTCATCTATCTTTCTAGAAAATAATAACGCTGTATACGCCTCTATCGTCGCTGAAATATTTCCGTCTTTTTCGTCTTCATAAAGCTTCCAAGCGCCATTGTTTGCTTGCGTATATAATAGGCGATCTACAAGTTGCTTTATCAAGTGCTCATGCCTAGTGTCTATTAGTTTTAGCAATACAATCATATATGCATCTGTAAGAGGTCCACTTTCGCAAGGAAACTTCCACTGTCCATCATTCAATTGTTTCACTCGTACATCTTCAATTAATTGTTGTTGAAAGTTTGTTAGCTTGTCACGTATTTCCATTGATAACTCCCTCTCTAATAAGGGTCACATAATAAGAAGAAAAACGTAAATACAGCTTCACTGTTATTAACGTTTTTTCTTTAAAGTTGGCAACGTACCCTGCAGGATCTCTAGCTAATGCTATTTCGTAATCATGAACATTAGCCTTTAACAATGCCTCATCACTAAAAAGTATAAATCTAGTGCCCTCTCCTCTATCGTATGGAATCAAAAAACAGTTTGTCACTAATTGCTCGTAATACGTGGCAGCTAACTATTAAGTATTGTAAATTGTTCTATGTTTTTACATTTACTATAATGGAGGAGAGGTGACAAGCATGCGTAATAAACAAGACATTCGTGAAGATATATGGAAAAAGATGATGGAAGAAAAGGTAGGAAGATTTCCATTTCCTTTGAAGGGGAGAATTCCAAATTTTAAAGGGGCAGAGAAAGCAGCACAATTTGTATTTGAGATGGAGGAGTACAAACAGGCAAAGGTCGTCAAGGTGAATCCAGATTCTCCACAACTGCCTATTCGAGCACAAGTTATAAAGGATGGAAAAATACTTTTAGTTCCTACACCACGATTAAAGGATGGCTTTATTTTTGTCGATCCAGCAAATGTTCCACCGGGAGAGGAAAAGAAAGCTTCGAGCTTAAAAAATATTCATCAATATGGGAAAGTGATTCCTCTCTCTCAACTGCCTGAGATCGATTTGTTCTTCGCTGGCTCCGTCGCATTACATCACGATGGACGTAGAATCGGTAAAGGGGAAGGTTATGCAGATAGAGAATATGCTATTTTGCGAGAGCTTGGTAACCGTGAGATCCCCGTTATTGGTACGGCTCATTCCGTACAAATTGTATCTGAAGATATGCCTAAGGATGAGTACGATTTAACATGTGATTGGATTGCTACAGAAAATGAACTCATAAAGACAAATTCTCCATACGAAAAGCCAAAGGGTATTATATGGTCAGAAGTGACCGATGAAGAAATGAATGAAATGCCTGTTTTAAGGGAGATTTGGGATATGACAAAAGGTTAGTAGTATAGGAATAGCGGAGCCCACTCGTGAAGTGGTGGCTCCGCTTTTTCTAGTTTTGTTACACAATTTTGTTAGTTTCTCCGATTCTTTTCCTTTTTCCGCTGTCTATCTGCGAGCTTTGCCTTTTCTACGGCCTTTTTCTCTATATAATCCTGCTCCTTTTGCAGCTTTAAATAGCTATTGTAGCGATGTCTATCTAGCGTCCCTTCCATGATAGCAGATTGAATCGCACATCTCGGCTCATGCTCGTGCTTACAATCCCTAAAATGACAAGCTAATGACATTGATTGTATATCATCAAAACTTTGCTTTAGTCCTTCCTCTGATTCCCAAAGCTGTATCTCTCTCATTCCAGGCGTATCAATTAATACACCGCCCTCTTGGAGGAGAAATAGCTCTCTATGTGTTGTCGTATGCCTTCCTCTTGCGTCATCTTCTCTTATACCTTGAACTGCTTGCACTTCTCTTCCTAGAAGCGCATTGATGATCGTTGATTTCCCGACACCTGACGAACCAATGAGTGCCGCACTTTTTCCTTTTTTCATGTACGTTGAAATGCGTTCCATACCATCATCATATAAAGCACTAATGACATGAACTGGAACGCCGAAAGATACTCCTTCTACTTCAGCAACCTTTTTTTCAACATCATGACACAAGTCTGCCTTGCTCAAAATAACTACTGGGCTTGCTCCACTTTCCCAGGCTAGCGTTAAATAGCGTTCTAATCTGCGTACGTTATAATCATTATTTAGAGCCATGACAATAAATAATGTGTCCACGTTGGCAGCGACAATTTGCTCATCTGTTTTTAAACCAGCTGCTTTTCGTGAAAAACGACTTTTTCTTTTAAGTATATGGTGAATCCTTCCTTTTCGCTCAGACGGAAATAACTCTACTAATACCCAATCCCCAACCGCTGGATACTCCTCACGTTCTATAGCACGATATCTAAAACTGCCTGTTACTTCACATGAAATCACGCCTACATTCGTATAAACACGATACATCCCTTTATGCTCTTCCGTCACTCGACCAGGATTTAGTGTCTCTCGTGACGATATGTCATTCATTTTTTGTTCCCACTCTTTATTCCAACCATATTGTTCTAATGTCAAGGATTATTCCTCCAAAATAATTATAGTCTTGCAAAAATAAAAAGACTAAAAACGAGCTTGCTGAAGCCCGCTTTTAGCCTTTTCTAAGTTTTATACTTGATCCTTAAAAAACCACGGACTACCAGCCCATGGTTCTACAATTATTTAAGAGTTCACTAAAAAACATCGAACAATCTATTAAACGACGAATTCCTCCATGGGCTGTGCATATACAATTAACTGAGTTAATTCTCTATTCATTACTTTTCGCATAACACAACACCCCCTTTATAATAACCATAACATCTTTTCAATTTAACATAATTGTATAATAATGATTACTCGAATCCGCTAATGGCGGGCGCTTTCCGCGGGCACGGCCTCAGCCTCCTCGACGCAAAAAACGCGTCTGCGGGGTCTTCAGCTCGCGCTGTTCCCGCTGGAGTCGCCACCATTCACTCCTTCGAGTATAGTTTCTGAGATAAAATAATCTCCTACCTTAATCTATAATGAAATCATTAAATCTTATGTCTAAATTAAAATTAATTTTTGTAGGCTTTATTTGGTATTATATGGTTAAATAAAACATTTGTAAATAATTTTTTTCACATGAATGAATGAATTTCATAATTATTGAGCCTTACTTGTCAAGTGTTTTAAAAGCATGAAAAAATGATTAGCTCTATTCAGTATCAGTATAATTACTACACTTTATGCAATGTATTGTTGATTGAAACGAAAGGATACGAGACGCCTGCGACGAGCGTTACATCACGATTAAGCTTCGAGTTGTCTCGACGGATGCAGCTTCAGAGCGAAACTGGCAGAGGAAGAGACAAGCGAGTAGCCTGAAGTGAAAATCAACAACAAAGTTAAGTTAACAGGAATTTTTTAATGAGATGCAATTGATTCACATGATTACTTTTTTACAGCTATCACTTCAATTTCAACTAGCGCGTCTTTAGGAAGGCGTGCTACTTCCACTGCACTTCTTGCTGGAAATGGTTGTTCAAATTGCTCAGCATAAATTTCATTTACTTGTACGAAGTCATCCATATTTTTCATAAAAACTGTCGCTTTTACTACATCATTCATCGTACAACCGGCAGCTTCTAGCACCGCTTTTACATTACTGAAAACTTGTCGTGTTTGCGCGTCAAGTCCTTCCTGCATTTCTCCAGTTTCCGGATGTAAGCCAATTTGGCCAGAGGAGTATACAAAGTCTCCTGTAATTACTGCTTGTGAATAAGGTCCAATAGCCCCTGGTGCTGCTTTTGTTTGAACAATTTGTTTTGTCATGTTTTATTCCCTCTTTCCGATTTATTTTGTTAAAACACCTAATTTTAAAGTGTTAAACAGCTGCTCACGTTTTTTTAATTCTGTATGCGCCTGTTGTAATGTTATCTTTTGAAACGTTAACGTTTGTCCTGGTAGCTTTTGAGCTACCTTCCAAAGATCTACACTAATGACAGATGCGATTTTAGGATAGCCACCTGATGTTTGGCTATCGGCCATTAATATAATTGGATTTTTATCACCTGGAACTTGAATAGATCCCTTCGTTACTCCATCTGTAATCATCTCTCGTTCCGACTTATGCTCAATTGCTTCTCCCTCTATGCGGTAGCCCATTCTATCTGATTGCGACGAGATTTTAAAGGTTGAAGAGTAAAATCGTGCGATTGCTTCTTGTGTAAACATGTTGTCTTGTGGACCAGGAATTACTCTAATTCGGCTATTTGTTTCTATATTTGGGATAATAGTGGAGGAAATACTTCTCTCGTACTTTATATTGCCATAAACCTCGTTGGCACACAAAACATCCTTTTCCTTTAGAGGACCTCCATGAATGCCACCTATTTTCGCTTTTTCATATGTAGACTTACTTCCCATCATTATAGGAGCATCAATTCCACCAGCGACTAACAGATAGGCTCTTGCTCCTTCAATTGGTTTTCCAAAATGGAGCTTTTCTCCTTTATGCAGCTTTACCGTTTTCCACATTCGTATTGGTTTATCATCAATCATCGGTGATAAATTGGCACCTGTTATTACGATATGTGTATCATTTAAAACGTGTAGGCTAGGACCAAGCATCGTCATTTCTAGGCCCGCTGCATTGCGGTCATTTCCGAGGAGCAGATTTCCGATTTGAAAGGAAAGGTCATCCATCGCTCCAGAAGTAACGATTCCAAAACGCTTATAGCCCTCTCTCCCTAAATCTTGAATCGTTGTATGCAAGCCAGGTTCTATTACTTCGAAAACATTCATCATCTACCCCCCCGGATAGCTTACAGTAATTCCTGCCCGTTTTAAAGCAACACGTAAATGTTGTACAAATATCAATGCATGTTCCCCGTCACCATGAACGCAAATACTGTCTGCCTGCACCGGGACTTCAGATCCATCAACAGCTAGTACAGTTCCGTTTTTGACCATCGAAATGACTTGCTGTATTGCCTTTTGTGGATCTTCTATCGTCGCTTGTGGATGACTTCTAGGTGTTAATGTGCCGTCTGCATTGTACGTTCTATCTGCAAATACTTCCTCTACTGTTTTCAAGCCAATCCTTTCGCCTTCCTTAATTAAAGCACTTCCAGATAAGCCGAATAAATAAAGGCTTGGATTCGTATCTCTTACCGCTTTTGCAATTGCACTAGCTATTTGTTCGTCGTTTGCCGCCATATTATACAGAGCCCCATGTGGTTTCACATGGTTTAGAGAGTGTTGGAAAAGCTGCGCAAAGCCTTGGACTGCATTCACTTGATAAACAACCATATTATACACATCATTCGGTGTGACATCCATCTTTCTTCGGCCAAACCCGACGAGGTCAGGAAGTCCTGGATGTGCACCTAGTGCGACACCGTTTTTTACAGCTTCCTTTACTGTTTCAAAAATGACGTTATGATCGCCGGCGTGGTAACCACAGGCAATATTTGCTGATGTAATATACTGTAGAATTTCTTTATCATTTCCTATCTTATAAGCACCAAAGCTTTCCCCTATATCACTATTTAAATCGACTATTCGCTTCACAAATCGTCCACCCTTTCATGTAAAATAGCTGGACTATATTCACCCTTTTCCCATGCTTTTTTAATCGTATCATATTCTGTTTCTGAAACGGCTTTAAACACGAGATAGTCTCCTGCCTTCACAAGAGTAGGATCTTTTATGGTTGGATTAAATAAAGAAACAGGTGTACGCCCGATAATTTGCCAACCACCCGGACTTTGGATAGGGTATATTCCTGTTTGTTCACCTGCAATACCGACGGATCCTGCTGCTACACTTCTCCGTGGCTTCGTTTTCCTCGGAGTAGCTAACTGCTTGTTCATACCACCTAAATAAGGGAACCCAGGTAAAAAACCGACCATGTACGTTAAATAGTTTCGTTTTGTATGCATTTCTATCACTTTCTCACAAGTAATAGCGTGATAGTTAGCAACGTAGTCAAGGTCAGGTCCTTTCTCTCCACCATAACAAACAGGAATGATTACTTTTTTCCTTTCAAGATAGGCTGGGCTTTTTAGTGTATTCATTTGGTTTTCTATTTCATCTATTAAATGTAAGTAGCTAATCATAAGTGGATTATAGTAGATTGTTAGCGTTGTATATGCTGGGACTAGCTCAATAACGCCTTTCATTTTTAACGTTGAAAAGGCGCTAGCCAATCGATGAACACGACTATTTATTTCTGGTGAGATTGTTTTTCCAATCTCTACCCGTATTGCTTTGTCACCAAGTGGCATAACATCATAAGAAAACACTCTTCTCCCCTCCTTGTTGACATCCTCCCTCACCTACCGTTCACGCGCTTGAGGAAAATTCTTCTCACCCAAAACCAATAAAAGAGTACTTTAGAGCAAGCTCCAAAAGGTAAAGGGCGACCTTTTGGGCAATGGCTTCGCCTTTTGCTTCGAGCAAGCTCCAAAAGGTAAAGGGCAACCTTTTGGAGCTTGCTCTTATATTTTTCGCATTTTGATTGATTCGACGAGGTGGTGGTCTCCTTTTGATAGGATGAGATCGGAACGATAGCGTGTCGGTAATATATTCTCGTGTAGGTTAACTTTGTTTATCGTGTCCCATATGCTTTTGGCCATCTCGTATGCTTCTTTATCATCTATGCCAGCAAATTTCTTAAAATAGGAGTGCTCATGTCTGAATGCAGTATCTTTTAATATTTTAAACCTCTCCACATACCACTGAAATATATTTTCTTCTGCTGCATCGACGTAAATAGAGAAGTCGAAAAAGTCAGACACTGAAATTTGGTCTACAGCTTTTTTATCTAATCGTTTTGGTGGTTGTAGAACATTAATTCCTTCTACAATTAATATATCTGGATTTTCAATGATTTGCTCTTTACCATTTATAACGTCATATGTAATATGTGAATAAATAGGTGCTGACACGCTTTCTTTACCCGACTTTAATTCAGATAACACCTCAAGTAACTTCCCAATATCATAGCTTTCTGGAAACCCCTTTTTGTCCATAATTCCCCTTTTTTCCAATACAGCATTAGGGTATAAAAAGCCGTCTGTCGTTAATAGGTCTACTTTAGGCTGTTTTGGCCATCTTGATAGTAATGTCTTTAAAACACGTGCCATTGTACTTTTTCCAACCGCTACACTACCCGCGATTCCTATAATATAAGGTACTTTCTTAATTTTTGTCCGCAAGAATGTATTTCGACTATCGTATAGCTCCCTCGTTGCTTTTGCATGTAAGTATAATAGCCTAGAAAGTGGTAAGTAAATATCCTCAACCTCTTCTAAATTCAATACGTCGTTTAGGCCCTTCAACTCTTCTATTTCTTTTTCCGTCATGGTCATTGGTGCAGTAGATCGAAGTTTTGCCCATTCATCTCTGTCAAATTCAATATATGGTGTAAAGTCTTGATTTTTCATAGTCCACCTCTACAGCTATCTAGAATGTATTCATTGCAATAATGTGTACCGCCTTGTTATAGTTCCTTTCCCAATTGTAACTAAAAATTGACGAGAACGCACTTCGTTTATGCTTCCGAAACTTTATTTCTTTATTATACTACAGTAAAGCTAATGTGAAGCTTACAAACTTATGATACTTCCAATTTATTTTGAACAGAGCATTGAAACAGGTTGATATTTAAAACTGCTGAAGAGTACAAAACAACTTTTTCAGTGCTTTTTATTTGTATTGCAATGGCTAACACTTGCCAACTTCTTATAAAAAAAGACTTAAAACTAGCTTCATAAAGCTAAATTTTAAGTCTTTTTTAGAAGATAAGAACGAATTTACGGTGGAATTGTGCCATCTCCTCAGTCATTTTCTCGAGGATATACGGACGACGGCTTCCTTTCTCTTGGATGCATTTTTTCGTCTCTCTTCAATTATTGACGTACAGTTCGGACAGCGTAACGCGCGAGAAGGTATATCAGAAAAACAGTAAGGACAGGATTTTTGTTTAGTAGACTCCATCGGGACTCGTCTTAGCTTATTCATTTGAATAATAATTAAATACGCAGCAAAAGCAATGATCACAAAGTGAATAACCGTTTCTATAAAAGCTCCATAATTCACTGTTGCTGCACCAGCTTCTTGTGCCTCAGCCAAACTACTATAATGCTCCCCAGACAAATTAATATATAAATTAGAAAAATTGACTTTCCCTAATAAAAGTCCTATCGGAGGCATTAATACATCAGAAACGAAAGAAGTCACAATCCCACCAAAGGCAGCACCTATAATTACACCGATCCCCATATCAACTACGTTACCTCTTATAGCAAACTCTCGAAAGCCTCTGAAAAAGCTCATAAAGTAGAAACTCCTCTTATGAAAATTATTATTATAACCATTTGTATTCGGTTGTCCTAGCGCAATATGCCAATACTTGTACGAAATGATGAAAGTTCTTGTTTTATTTGCATAGAACGTTATTCATTGACTAAAAATAAGAGGAATATTTTGTAATTGCTTTTATTGCAAGGAGGCGTACATATGGAAAAAAATTATGAAGGTTTACCTCAATACCCTGAATCATACTGGCTTGATTCCACAAATCGACCTAGCTTTCATCCTTTAAAGGAAAACAAACATTTTGATATCGTCATCGTCGGTGGCGGTATTGCTGGCATTACTACTGGTTACTTACTTAGTCAGGAAGGCTTGAAAGTCGCAATTCTTGAGGCGACACAAATTTTTAATGGCACGACAGGACACACAACAGCAAAGGTAACCGCACAGCATAACCTTTTATATGATGAGCTTATTGAGCATTTCGGTGAAGGATTCGCAAAAACATATTATGAATCAAATATGAATGCAGTAGGCTTTATTCGCAATTTTATTGAATCGCATCAGTTACAGTGTGACTTTCAAGAAAAAGATGCGGTTCTTTATGGTGCAGAGGCTAAATCTGTTCGTAAGCTTGAAAAGGAATACGCAGCTTATCAAAAGCTAGGAATTCCTTCAGAGTTAACAGATACAGTTCCTTTCGGTGTACGTGTTGAAAAAGCATTAGTGATGAAAAACCAAGCACAGTTCCATCCACTACAGTATTTAGGAAAAATGGTAGATGAGTTTCTAGCTAACGGAGGGGAAATCTTTGAAGGTACTGTTGCTACAAGTATTATGACAGAATCTCAAACTGGAGAAGATCGACTGCATGTAGAAACACAAGATGGTCATTTTGTCTCCTGTCATAAGGTAATGGCTTGTACACATTTCCCTTTTTATGAAGGTGAAGGCTACTATTTTATGCGGATGCATCCAGAGCGCTCATACATTGTAGCTGCTAAACCAAATGGCAACATGGATCATCTAACAGGCATGTACTTAAGTGTTGATAGTCCTTCAAGGTCTGTAAGAACTGTCACAATAAACGGTGAAACACACTTATTATTAGCTGGAGATGGTCATAAAACAGGACAAGGCGAGCCTGAGATGAAGCATTATGAAGCACTTAAAAAATTTGGGGAAGATGTTTTCCAAGTGACATCATTTCCTTACCGATGGTCTGCTCAAGATCTATATACACAGGATAACGTTCCATATATTGGTCCAGTATCAGCAAATGAAACGAACATTTTCGTTGCAACTGGCTTTAGAAAATGGGGGATGTCTAGCAGTACTGTTGCTGCCCACATTTTGCGTGATTATGCGCTTGAGAAGGATACACCTGAAATGGAGGTGTATTCTACCGAACGCTTTCATGCAGATCCAAGCTTAAAACATTTCTTTAAAGAAAACTTAAATGTAGCGAAACATTTCCTAAAAGGAAAATTGGATCAGCGTCATCAAGCACCGGATAAAATCCAACGAGGTGAAGCAGGAATTATTCATATTAATGGTAGCCGTGCTGGCGCTTATCGTGATGAAAAAGGGACACTTCATTGTGTTGATACGACATGCACGCATATGGGGTGTGAAGTGGAGTGGAATGGTGGCGAGCGTACTTGGGATTGCCCTTGCCACGGCTCTAGATTTACATTTGATGGTGATGTTGTAGAAGGACCAGCAAAAAAAGGATTGCGAAAAGTGAGTCCAGAGGAAGAAACGTTAAGTTAAATGGTGAAAGATGTCTCTTCAGTAGTGATGCTAACAATGGTTCAACCTGCTGTTTCTATTAAACAGTGACAGCTCTTGTACTAGCATTTACAATAGAACTAACTTATTAATTGGAAAGAGGGTTCTACCATTGAGAGACATCATTACTAAAACAATAGAGGCGTTACGAGATGACTTTTTTCATATTAGTCAATTTATAGGCAATAACCCTGAGCTAGGAAATGAAGAGTTTAAAGCCGCACAAATATTAACGGATGAGCTTATAAAACACGAATTCGATATTACAATGAATGTCGTCAATCAACCTACTGCTTTTATTGCAGTTTACGATAGTGGCCTTCCTGGTCCACACATTGGCTTCATGTCAGAATACGATGCGCTCCCTGAGGTTGGTCACGCATGTGGGCATAACTTGATCGGTACGATGGGTGTTGCAGCAGGCATCGCATTAAGTAAAGTCATTCATCAAACCGGCGGGAAAATTAGTGTTTTTGGTACACCGGCAGAGGAAACGCGAGGTGCCAAGGTAACGATGGCCGAAGAAGGTATATTTAATGACCTTGACGTTGCTATGATGTCACACCCTAGTAGTAGCTATGTAAAAAGCGGTACATCATTAGCGATGGACGCTATACAGTTTGCATTCCACGGACGTGCTGCACATGCAGCTGCCGCTCCTCAAGAGGGGATTAACGCATTAGATGCTGTTATCCAAACGTTTAATGGCATTAATGCTTTACGACAGCACGTAACTTCAGATGTACGCATTCACGGAATCATACCTGAAGGTGGAAAAGCTGCCAATGTTGTCCCTGATTATGCGGTTGCTCAGTTTTACGTGCGTGCTAATACACGTGCAACCTTAAATGACGTCGCCCAAAAGGTTATTCAATGTGCGAAAGGAGCTGAACTCGCTACTGGTGCTAAATTAACTGTGTCAAACTATGAATTTTCCTATGATGATATGGTTACAAATGAAGCATTATCAGAATGCTTTACGAGAAACCTCATCTCTCTCGGTGTGGGACAGGAAGAAATTGTTACACCTTCCGGAAGTGGTTCTTTAGATATGGGAAATGTCAGTCACTGCGTACCTTCTATACACCCTTTTATAAAAATTAGTGAAGCGCCTATTATCGCTCACACCCATGAATTCAGAGAAGCTGCATTAAGTAAGAGTGGCTTTGAAGGTATGCTTTTAGCTGCAAAAACGATGGCATTAACTGGCTTCGACGTTTTAACAGACGAAACATTACTAGAAAAAATTAAGGCCGAATTCCAAACAACACTATAACGCTTTAACCAGTTTATGATGCTGTTCTTTAGCTCATGGGCTGGTTTTGTTTTTTAATGGGCCTCATTTGGAAACTCAGATCATGGTTCCTTTTCTTACGAGATTTTATATTCGCTTTAATGGACGCTTAGGTGAACGCTGCTTCTCTAAAGGGATTTTAATACTACTTTATTAGACATTACACTCATTAAATAAATATTTTAAAAATTCAACAACTGTCACACACACATTGTCACCAAAGGGTTGTAAACGCTAACAATAACAATCTAATCAGTAAGTCGGGGTTTTTTATTCAATTTATGGTTGAATTACTTCGACTTAAGCACTATAATGTCTCTTATAGAAAAACAGGTGTCCTTTATAAAAAGACACAACGAAAGAAGGGCGATCATAATGGTAGAAAAAATTTCTGTAGGTTTATTAGGCCTTGGAACAGTTGGAAGCGGCGTCGTGCAAATTATTGATCAGCACCAAGATAAGCTCATGCATCAAGTCGGCTGCGAAGTGAAGGTTCGCAAAATTTTAGTTAGTGATATTCATAAAAAGAGAGATGTGTATTTGAACGGAACAAGGTTAACGAATGACCCTTCAGAAGTGTTAAACGATCCGGAGATCGATGTTGTCATTGAAGTAATGGGTGGTGTAGAAACTACTCGTGAGTATATATTACAAGCTTTACGGAATAAAAAGCATGTCGTTACTGCAAACAAAGACTTAATGGCATTGTACGGAAGTGAACTGCTACAAACAGCTGTTGAGAACCAATGTGATTTATTTTATGAAGCAAGTGTTGCGGGCGGCATCCCAATTCTACGTAGTTTAGTAGAAGGGCTTGCTTCAGATCGCATTACAAAAATGATGGGTATTGTAAATGGCACGACAAACTATATTTTAACGAAAATGTCTCAAGAAGGACGGAACTATGAGGAAGTTTTACAGGAGGCAAAGGATCTCGGTTATGCAGAAGCAGATCCTACTTCCGATGTAGAGGGTCTTGATGCAGCTAGAAAAATTGCGATCCTTGGTACCCTCGGTTTTTCCATGCATATTGATTTAGATGATGTTTCAGTTGAAGGTATTTCACACGTTTCTAAAGAGGATCTTGAATACGGAGATCAGCTCGGCTACACGATGAAGCTGATTGGGTTAGCAAACCGTACTGATGATAAAGTTGAAATAAGCGTGCAGCCCACGCTTGTTACACACTCTCACCCGTTAGCTGCTGTTCATAATGAGTTTAATGCCGTTTATGTATACGGCGCGGCTGTCGGAGAAACAATGTTTTACGGACCAGGGGCTGGAAAGCTACCAACAGCTACTGCAGTAGTGTCTGATTTAGTAGAAGTAGTGAAAAATATGAGATTAGGTGTGAATGGTAACAGTGCGGTCATTCCACAATTTGAGAAAAATTTGAAATCTCCTGAGGAGGTTTTAGCTAAATACTTCTTACGTATTCATGCAAAGGATCAGCCAGGAACATTTGCTTCTTTAACGTCGTTGTTCTCAGAACAGGATGTAAGCTTAGAGAAAATTCTTCAGCTCCCATTAGAGGAAGGGAAAATAGCTGAAATCATTATTGTTACGCATAATGCGACAAAGAAAAACTTTGAAAATATATTAATAAAATTAAATGACTTAGATGTAGTTGTAGAAGTGAAAAGTAGCTACCGTGTTGAAGGAGATGGCAATCGATGAAGAGATGGCAAGGGTTAATAGGAGAATATGAACAATTTTTACCGGTGAATGAACAAACACCGAGGCTTTCTTTAAGTGAAGGGAATACACCTCTTATACCGTTAGAAAACCTTTCTAAAAAGTGGGGCATTGAGCTCCACGTCAAATATGAAGGCGCTAACCCTACCGGTTCATTCAAGGATCGAGGAATGGTAATGGCTGTGGCTAAAGCGAAGGAAGAAGGTAGCGAAGCAATTATGTGTGCTTCCACAGGGAACACATCCGCTGCTGCTGCTGCATACGCTGCACGTGCCGGTCTTAGATGCATCATCGTAATTCCTGATGGAAAAATTGCGATGGGTAAGCTTGCACAAGCGGTCATGTATGGCGCGGAAATCTATGCAATAGAAGGAAACTTTGACAACGCCTTACAAATGGTTAGAAATTTAGCTGAAGTTTCTCCTATTACGCTAGTAAACTCTGTAAATCCTTATCGTATCGAAGGTCAAAAAACAGCTGCCTTTGAAGTGTGTGACCAGTTAGGAACGGCTCCTGATGTACTTGCAATTCCAGTTGGTAACGCAGGAAACATCACAGCATATTGGAAAGGTTTCAAAGAATACGATGAGCAGAAGCAAACTGGACTTCCACAAATGCGTGGATTCGAAGCGGAGGGCGCGGCTGCAATCGTTCGTAATGAAGTGATCGAGAACCCTGAGACGATTGCAACAGCCATTCGAATTGGAAATCCAGCGAGCTGGGATAAAGCGGTAGATGCTGCTACATCTTCCAATGGTGCCATCGATTCTGTTACAGATGACGAAATTTTAGCTGCTTATAAGCTCCTCGCTCAAGAAGAGGGCGTGTTTGCAGAACCAGCTTCATGTGCATCGATTGCCGGAGTGATAAAGGATATTGATGCAGGAAAAATTAAGAAGGGGGCAAAGGTCGTAGCAGTTTTAACTGGTAATGGACTCAAGGACCCTAACTGCGCGATTGATACTGCTATGTTTAAACCTGTCGTCCTTCCGAATGAAGAAGAAGTTGTTTTTGATCATATTCTAGGACGTGTTAACTCATGATTACGACGCCGATGTTTACAATTACAGTTCCAGCAAGTACGGCTAATTTAGGGCCTGGCTTTGACTCTGTAGGCTTGGCGATAGACCGATATTTAACACTCCACATTAGTAAAAGTGATGAATGGACTTTTGTTGGGCATTCGCCTGACCTCGAAGGATTACCTACAGGAACCGATAATTACATTTATGAAATTGCAGCAGCTGTAGCTGAAAAGTATAATCAAACTCTTCCACCATGTCTTGTTGACATGTACAGCAGTATTCCGATGTCTCGTGGTTTAGGCAGTAGCGCCGCTGCTATCATTGCTGGTATTGAGCTAGCTGATCAATTGTTGGGACTTTCATTGACAAATAAAGAAAAAGCACATTTATCAAGCTCCTTTGAAGGTCACCCTGATAATGTTACAGCTTCGTTATACGGTGGCCTAGTCATTGGCAGTCACCGTGGTGACGACACTGATGTCATATTAGGCGGTTGTCCAGAAATTGATATTGTTGCTATTATTCCTTCATATGAATTAAAGACAAAGGAATCTCGCGGGTTATTACCGAGCGAGCTTTCGTATCGCGACGCAGTGAAGGCGAGTAGCGTCAGCAATGTTTTAGTTGCAGCGTTACTACAAAACGAATGGAATGTTGTTGGAAAAATGATGAT
Organism: Evansella cellulosilytica DSM 2522; assembly: GCF_000177235.2. Lineage (NCBI taxonomy): Bacteria > Bacillati > Bacillota > Bacilli > Caryophanales > Bacillaceae > Evansella > Evansella cellulosilytica. The sequence goes on from NC_014829.1 coordinate 4,499,303, forward strand.
GAACGATCTTTTTCATCAGCCATATAGAAAAAATGTTGTGCCTGAGCTTGAAACAGCACTTTCCATTGTTTCAGAGCTCGATGTGTACGGGACATCGTTAAGTGGTGCAGGACCTATCGTGTTATTTTTCACCAAAAAAGGAAATGGTGCGAAGGTGAAAAACGAACTTCACCGTTATTATTCAGAACATAACGTCCAACTACTGAATGTCGACAAAAATGGTGTAACAGTAACACAATACCTTGCTTCTAAAAGGGTGTCTCAATAAAAACTTAGCTTTGCGAAGCTAAGTTTTTATTAGCAGTGGCGAATATATTTCTCTATCTCTGTTCAGGACTATTGAGTGCTCCTCTCGCTACTACATGCAGCGACATTTCCAGCACCTATTGCTTTACCTTTGAAGTTGAATCACATACAAACCTAATGAGTGAAAAATAACTTACTAGGTTTGTTCTTGTGATCTTTCTTTCCTTTACTTTGTTTTCAGCATACTAAATTTTAACCCTTTGTGCAGTGAGATTAATACTAAATGGCTTTTATTCATTCCTTCATCTCCCTTCAAAACCAAACGACACCTTTTTTAATTAAAAAATTCATTTCTTCCATCCTACGAAAATATTTATTCATTCCCCTCTTCCATTTCCTGAAAATTCCGATATAATAAATAACTAAAAGTTGGTGGGGTGTCAATTTATGTTAACGATTGAGGATATTTATCGTGATTTACCTTCTTTAGAAACTGATCGGCTTAGGCTAAGAAAGATTACACTTGATGACACAAAGGAAATGTTTTCTTATGGCAGTAATGAAGAGGTTACTAAATATGTAACTTGGGATACACACAATACAATGGATGATACGAAGGGTTTTATTGAGTTTGTAATAAAGCAATATGAATCGAATAATTTAGCTCCTTGGGGAATTGAGTACAAATCTACTAATAAGCTCATTGGGACGATTGACTTTGTTTCTTGGAAGCCAACACATCATGTTGCCGAAATTGGGTACGTATTATCACCTGATTATTGGGGGAAGGGAATTACTACGGAAGCAGCGGAAAAAGTCATTGAGTTTGGCTTTAATAAAATGGATTTGGTGAGAATCCAGGCGAAATGCTTTGTCGATAATAACGCCTCGGCTCGTGTGATGGAAAAAATCGGAATGAGATATGAAGGAACTTTACGAAAAGCGGCGTTTATAAAAGGAAAACATGAAGATTTAAAGGTCTATTCAATATTAAGAGAAGAATATTCAAAAACCCGCTAACCTCATTCTAACCGTTTATTTATCACATGATCTAATTTCTAAAAGTACTTAAATTTTGTATGAATCCATAAGCTACAGAAAGTTTGGCAAGGATTACATTCCCGTTTCGACAACTATAGAAAAACCACTCTACAGTTCATTTTCAATTAATTGCGGCGGGCTTTGTTCATTAAATAAGGGTTGACTCAAATAGAGTCAACCCTTATTCCCTATAGCTTAAATGAACTTTTTAATTCTACAATTCGATTGAAGACAAGTTTTTCCTCGGTCGTGTGCTTAGGGTCTACATTAAAATAGCCATGACGGAAAAATTGAAATTTATCGTTTGCTTTTGCTTCTTCCATATTCGGCTCTACAAACCCTTGTGCAATCGTAAGAGAGTCAGGGTTCACTTGCTCTAGGAAATCGTGTCCACTTTTTTCATCTAAAATTAACGAGTCGTAAAGTCTAAACTCCGCTGCCTTTGCATGCGTTGCTTCTACCCAATGAAGCGTACCCTTTACTTTACGTCCAGTAAATCCGGTACCACTTTTTGTTTCTGGGTCATACGTACAACGAAGTTCTACAATATTCCCAGCGTCGTCCTTGACTACTTCCTCACATTTTATGAAGTATGCGTGCTTTAAGCGAACTTCACTTCCTGGAAATAGGCGGAAATACTTTTTAGGTGGGTTTTCCATAAAATCACTACGCTCAATATAAATTTCACGAGAAAAAGGTATTTTACGTTTACCCATTTCTTCATTTTCAGGGTTTATATCCGCATCGAGCCATTCTACTTCCCCTTCAGGATAGTTTGTAATGACAACCTTTAATGGATCAAGAACTGACATCGTTCTAGGTGCTTTTAGCTTTAAGTCCTCACGAATGAAGTGCTCCAGCATGCGAACATCTACTGTATTATCTGCTCTAGCAACACCAATTTCTCTACAAAACTGCTTGATGGAATCTGCCGTAAATCCTCGTCTTCTTAGCCCTGAAATCGTTGGCATACGAGGGTCATCCCATCCATCCACGTAATTTTCATCGACTAACTGCTTGAGCTTACGCTTACTCATCACCGTATTAGTTAAATTTAAGCGAGCAAACTCGTACTGTCTTGGTTCAGCATCCATATCACAGTTCGCTACAACCCAATCGTAGAATGGGCGTTGATCCTCAAATTCTAGCGTACAGATGGAGTGCGTAACGCCTTCAATTGCATCCTCTAATGGGTGTGCAAAGGAATACAGCGGATAAATACACCATTGATCGCCTGTATTATGATGCTCGGTATGCGAGATACGATAAATAACAGGATCCCTCATATTAATATTTGGCGACGACATGTCTATTTTGGCACGAAGGACTTTTTCTCCATTTTTAAATTCGCCTTTACGCATGCGCTCAAATAAATCGAGGTTTTCCTCAACCGTACGGCTTCTAGCTGGACTCTCTTTTCCAGGCTCAGTTAATGTCCCTCTATACGCCCTGATTTCTTCCTGTGAAAGGTCTTCTACGTAAGCTAACCCTTTTTTAATTAGAACCACAGCTCGATGATACATCTCTTCAAAATAGTTAGAAGCAAAATGCAGTGCATCCCATTTATAACCAAGCCACTCGATATCCTCTTTAATAGAATTAACGTATTCCACATCTTCCTTTAGAGGATTCGTGTCATCGAAACGCAAGTGGATTTTCCCTTTAAATTCATAGGCAAGTTCAAAATTTAATACGATCGACTTTGCATGTCCAATATGTAAATAACCGTTTGGTTCAGGTGGGAAGCGCGTAACAATTTCATCATGCTTTCCAGATGCTAAATCTTCTTTAATAATGTGTTTTATAAAGTTAGAAGATGATGTCGTGTTATGATCACTCATACAATAGTCACCCTTTCTGTTTAGTATGGCATTTCTGACACATTTATTAGTCTTTATATCATAAAAGCTCGTCCATATCTATGGATTTAGAAAAAAACAAGCTCTTTTTATGGATTGTTTAAATATGAACATAAAAGTGCTGGTTCCTATCAGCCTTTGTTATTTTATCACGTTTTGATCATTTATAGCATCATTATTGCTATTAAGTCCACTATCCATTCATTATCTTCATGAACTCGCTTCTTTTCATTCATTTTTCATGTTATCGCGCATATGTTTGTAATGGAACAAATGTGGAGGTGGCAATAATGGCTAAACATTTTCGTAACGAAGCTTTTTTTGAGTTAAAGTTTTGGTTACAAGTATTAGGTGATCACGGTCGTTTTATACATGATTCATTGGCACCAAGTGAAGAGGAATATATTAAGCAAGCAAAGTATTTCATTCGTACGTTTGATACATTGTTAGAGGAAGCGAGAAAATCGCTGAATGATCAACAATTAATGCAGCTATTACAAAGATCGAATGAAGAGGGAAATAAATTACGAGAGTTAAAACTTAGCATTATAAAGGAACACTTAGTTGGAGATGTAAAAATTTCTTTACCTCCCTCCTTTTTAAATCATATGGTAAATGAGTTAGATGAATTTTTACGTTTATTATCGTACCTTGTCAAAGGCCAAGTACCACCAGATGTGCATCCGCTGCATCATGACCTAATATGGCTTTTAGACGCAGCTGGTCATGCGAATGCCATTCACGATGATATGGATCACGTAGAATACAACATTCGTCACAGAAGTGAGCAGTTTACGAAGGAATGGGAAGAGTTTTACTTAAAGGCAGTAGAAATGGCAGGATATTTACGTGCAAATGTTACTCATTTTCCCGCATTGTCAAAGATGCATAAAGACATAAAGCTAGAAATGGAATTATTTAAAGCCTTTTTAAGAGAAGTTGAAGAAATGGAGCTAAATAAAGAATCGTTAGGCGTTTTTGAGCCGCTCATGGCCGATCATATGCTACGTGAAGAATGTTATTACTTAATGAAATTAGCCGATACGACAGAGTTAGCGCCACCTGATGATTGTGACCCAACGAAACCAAGATTACAAGATTAAAATTACTGGATAACACAATGATATAATTCCTTCTGTTAGCCTTTCTTTTAGAGTCTGTTCAAGAGCTCCGTTTCTGAGCTTTTGTAACAGACTCTTTTACATATTTTATAGTTAATTGAAGAAATTAAGGAAGAATAATAGCGATACCAGTGAAAGGAGTCTTGTCATGAAAAAACGATGGTGGATTGTCGGAGGTTTAATCATTGTTTTCTTAATATTAGCCTATAACATAGAGTTTCAGTACGCTTATATACCGGATGAAGAAGATATTCTTAATGAAAGGCGTGTTGATTTTACTGGGTATGATCTATGGGGAGAAAAAATACCTTTTGATGAAGAAAGCTATCAATACCGTGGAATGAACCATGCTAACATCGGCACACACGGATCCTCTATTAGTGAAGGTGCCATTCCAGTAGACGAGGAATTTATTGAATTTGGACGTGAGCAATTTTATAAAGAGACATTTAACAACGAGGAATATATGACCGACATTGTCGGTATTTTAGATGGCGGTATTACTTTACCGAATATGATGATGGCCATTTTAAAACAAAAGCTTCGCGGTGAGCCGACCGATAACTTACAAGTTGCGCTTGCAAAAGATGTGACTATTGGAGATAAAACTTATGAAAAAGGAGAACTCATTGACACTGGGCTTGATCTTCCGGAAGGAGCTTTGTCACCTATTGGAATGCCTGTAAGCTATTCTAAAGGGAAAATTCGTGTTGGTGCAAACTGCGCTTCGTGTCATGCTACTATCGACCGAAATACTGGAAAGATTGTCGAGGGCGCACCAAATGCTGATTTTGATGCAGGAATGTTATTAGCGTTAGCTTCTAACTCAACAGCATTTTTCCCAAATACTGAGGTCGAAGTGATGGAAAAATATATTAGTGAAAACTCTCAAGAAGTAATGACAAGTAATGGGGAGAAAAAGCTTCTTCCTGATCCTGAAAAATTAGAAGCCGTAGTCGATGAAACACTTGCTAACTGGCCGAAAGGGAATTTTGACTCGACGATCGACTTGAAGAGTAACCCTGCACAAATACCTGACTCTTTTACATTTAAGGATCACCCTTTTGGCTGGAATGGCTTTGCTTCTATCGGACCTTTTAACGGGTTAACCTCGCTTAACAATAATGTACATGCGCAGAATTCGGATTTGTTAGCTCAATTTGAGCAGAGTAACGAATTATTTGATATTGATAAAGAAGTATATATAGGCGCTATTTTACAAAATGCTGCACATCGACATTATCGTTATGATCCTACTAGTGGTGAAAAGCCTTCAGCTTTTTTCACTCGTGTGGATGAAACTCCTGAAGTTCCTGGTGTTAATGAAATGGTCAAGCCACCTCATTTCCCAAAAGTGTCATTATTTTCACCAAATGGTACGATCGTATCTTCACCAGGCTATTCTGTTGCTGAGCAGATTAACGCGATGTCAGCATACCAAGATGCATTGCGTCCACCAATGCCAACCGATAAAGAAAGGGATACGGTTAGCATCGAGGAAGGCCGAGAAGTTTTCGAACGCGCTGGGTGTACTGCTTGTCACGCAGGAGCAGGATACACAAACAATAAAATCATACCTGTAGAAGAAATAAAAACGGAAGGGTCTAGGGCGAAGGCTTTTGAAGGGTCTGTAAAAATGATGGACACGCCATGGATGTACAGCTTTGACACACCTGTGCCTATTCCAGAGGATGCAAAGCAAATAAAAATACCAACTGGAGACCTAGAGGAAGATCAATTACAGCTCATGCTAGCCCAAGGTAATGAAGGTGGCTACAAAGTAAAAGGGCTTATTGGATTAGCTTGGTCTGCACCTTATCTACACGACGGTGGTGTTGCTGTTGGACCAGATGCAGACATCCATTTAGGCATCCCAGGAACACTTCGTCAAGCAGTACCTCCTGATCCTGTAAATAGTTTAAAGGCGTTAGTGGATCGTAACCTTAGAGAAAAAGTCATTAAAGCAAATAAGGCAGACGAAAGCTTGCAGCGTGTTCATGTTACAGGTGAAGGCCATGAGTTTTGGGTAGATGAAGAGGCTGGGTTTAGTGAGGAGGAAAAAGAGGCATTAATCGATTATTTAATGACTCGAACGACGATAAGTGAAGGTGACTAAAACATTTGTTGGAAGTGCGAGCCTTCAATGGAACTGCTCCGCAAATCTTGAAGATTCGGAGCAGTTCTTTTATTTTTACATAAGTTCCCTTTTAAAATCATCCACATTTATGATAAAGTATGAAGGTTAGCGGAGTTCGAAACCATCCTCCGCTTTATAAATAAAAACTAGGGAGATGATTAAAAAATGAATACAGTTACTATTTCTGAGGCGAAGCTTTATAAGCTTATTATGCTTTCTGGCATATTTTTTGCTGCTCTCCTCGTTTCCAATGTCATTTCAACGAAGCTATTTACGATTGGCTCATTAACGATTACGGCAGGAATTATCGCATACCCATTAACTTTTTTAATATCTGATTCTATATCAGAAGTTTTTGGGAAAACAATTGCAAAAAAAGTGGTCATTATCGGACTAATTACTAACCTTATTATGATCGGCTTTTTTTACATTGCGATTAACTTACCGGCAGCTAGCTATTGGCCTATGCAAGGTGAGTTTGAATCTGTATTAGGAGCGGTACCGCGGATGGTTGCTGCATCGCTTATTGCTTATTTCACCTCTCAGCTTTTTGATGTACATTTATTTCATAAGCTCAAAGAAAAAACAGGTGGAAAGCATTTATGGATTCGAAATAATGGTAGTACATTAGCAAGTCAGTTACTAGACTCTACTGTTTTTGTATTTATCGCTTTTTATGGTGTCATGGAGCTTTCAGCGCTGTTCGTGATGATTGCTACTCAATACGTTGTGAAGCTAGTCATTGCTTTAGCAGATACACCATTTATCTACTTAACAGTGAAATGGTTAAGAAATGACGATCGAAAACAAACAAATAAAAAGGAGGAGATCGCTCATGTCTCATAAACATCATAGAGAGGATGAAGTCTCTCTTCTAGGTAATCAAGGTACAGAGTATCACTTTGAATACAACCCTGGTATATTAGAGTCATTTGAAAACCGCCACGATTATCGAGATTATTTCGTAAAGTTTAATTGTCCTGAATTTACGAGCCTCTGTCCTAAAACTGGGCAACCTGACTTTGCAACTATATATATAAGCTATATTCCTGATAAAAAAATGGTTGAGAGTAAGTCTTTAAAGCTTTACTTATTTAGCTTTAGAAACCACGGGGATTTTCACGAGGATTGCATGAATATTATTTTAAATGACCTCGTAAAACTGATGGACCCACGCTACATTGAAGTTTGGGGGAAATTCACGCCCCGTGGTGGTATTTCTATCGATCCATATGTCAACTACGGTAAGCCTGGAACGAAGTACGAAAAGATGGCTGAGCATCGTCTCATGAACCACGATATGTACCCAGAAACAATCGATAATAGATAGATAGGAAAGCTTCATTAACCTGTCTCATCGTTTATGCGAGGATACGTTTCCATTTATTTTATATGTAAAAAGGAGCAAATCATTATTGAATTTGCTCCTTTTTATTATCGCTATTCATCTCTTCTAGCCCATTAGATTTTAATAAACGATGTATCCTATTCACTTCATCTTCGTCGCGAACAAAAATAGACACTGAATTTTTGGTTTTCGCTAAGAAGAATTCAACCTCTGTATATTGAGCCGAGTTATCAAACATCCCATACATATCATGCCCCATACGCAATGGTGCAGTTTTATATCCTTTCAGTTCTTCCCAAGCAAAAAAACTTTCATCCAATAATATGCCAGAATTAATAATATAAAAGCTCGCAAGCTTCGTTGAAATGAGGAGTAGAATAGGTATATTAAATAACGGCAAAACATTAAACCAATCTAAGTTTTCACTATTAATTGAAAAAATAACGAACACTGTAATGATCAAGATAGAAAGAATAAAAAGCCACAATCGCTGTTTCCACTTCCTCGAGTTAAAGCTAAGCGATTCTATTTTTCCACTTCGCGTTACTATATCTGTCCCTTCTTGTGTTGGGTATAGCGCCTTTTTTACTAATTGGAATCTATTTTTAGACTTGATAAAGCTCGTTAATATCCATAAAAAAAATCCAAATACGAGAACTAAAATAAAGATTTCCAATGTCATTAAAATACCTCCTTTTCGTCATTTTCCATTATTATAACAATTTTTTATCAATGCTTTTTTGTTTTGAAATCTATACACACTAGCTGGCATGGTTTAAAATACTCTGTGCTTTGAATTGGACTTCTATAGTGAGTGGGATTTTAAATGCTAGGTTTATCTCCCTTCAGTCGCTGGCTACAACTATGATGGGCTTTTAAGCGCTGTTTAATATCCCTTCAACTCCTCGACACAACCACGACGGGATTTTAAACACTATTTATTTTCCCTTCAGCTTCGCGGCACAACTCTAACAGGCTATTAAACACTTTTTATTATCCCTTCACACTCTTGCCTCAACTACGACGGGATTTTAAGCGCTAATTTATTTTCCCTTCGACTACGGGGATTTTATGTAGTGGTTCTTCTCTCCTCAACTGGTCTTTAAAAAGGTTATGAAAACAACTTATATTCTCAATTATTATATCAAAAAGCAGCCCCGAAATGACTTCGAAGCTGCTTTCTTTATAATTCTTAAGATTTATCTACTGAAGCCGCAATTGCGGGCTCGGGTTTTTTATATATCGCTTTAGACAGCAATGTTTGAAATATTAAAAACAATCCACCTATCGTCCAATAAAGTGGCAATGCTGCTGCCATTCCAAAGGAAAATACCCCCATCATGACTGGTGTAATGAATCCCATCATTTTCATCATATTTTCCTGACCCGGTTGGGGAATAACACCAATTTGTGATACTTTAAACTGTACAAAATACACGAATGCAGCTAAAAACGGTAAGATCAAATCTGTCTCTCCAAGGTTAAACCAGAGAAAAGAGTGACTCGCAATTTCAGGTGTTCGCATAATTGCCCAATAAAAGCCCATTAAAATTGGTAATTGAATAATCATAGGTAGACAGCCCATTGAAGCTATTGGATTAAAGTTGTGCTTTTGATAAACTGCCATCAATTCCTGCTGTTTTTTTCTTTGACTTTCTTGATCCTTTTTATCTTTATATTGCTCATTTATTTTTTGCATTTCAGGTTGGATGACACTCATTTTTTCCTTCATAACAATCTGATTTTTATATTGCTTTAGCATTAATGGCATTAACGCCATTCTCAATAAAATCGTCATTAATATAATGGATGCTCCGTAGTTACCATTAAACATTGCAGCAAAAAATTTAATTAAATATGAGAATGGGTATACAACATAATGATTAAAAAAGCCTGCTGTATTTTCATCAATTGGTTCATTGGTTGCTCCACACCCACTCAAAGTAATCGCTAGAAATGCTATTAAAATGAAAATACCGTACCTTTTAAAGAACTTGAATACAGATTTGTTTTCCATCGTTGTCCTCCTCGTATTGTTTCTGTTGTTGCTATTTTCGAGGAGAAAAAATAATCTGCATCATCTTCAGGCGCTTCTTTTCGCTTTACAATCCTTGTTATGAATTGATTCCTTTCGACAATATCTAGCGGCACCTCACTATGAAAGCATGCCTGCCACTGTACTTTTTGTAATGTATCGTTTGCCATAAACCGCTGCTTGACAACATGCTCATTTGCCAATAAATTGGCAGTATGTGCTGCTAATATCGTTACATATACACTAATTGATAAAAGTATGGGTACTAGATCATTAGAAAACTCGAATATCATCTGTATTCACCTCCTTTTACATTTCCGACCTAAAGTATATATATCATCTTTTATTTCCCATGAAATGTCAAAGCATTATTTTAGTATGTGTACCATCTTTATCCATTATTCATAAATATTTAATAATATATATACTAATCAAAAAAACAAAAGTTTCAAAAAGAATGATACTAACTTTCTCTTATGTTCTATTCGTAATAGTCTTCTTCTGATATTGGGAACTAGAGTGTAGTTTTACAGCTATAAATATATAACATGTGGTAAAATAAGGGTATAGATTATTTCGTTGCAATAGGAGACGATCGATGACTAGTTTTGCTTAAGTTTTTACTTTTAAAAAGCCACGTCACATATTTAAGAAACGTATGTGAAAGGATGCACTTAAACGATTAGCGTACTATCTTTTAAAATTGAGAATATTCCTTTTATTATTGAGGTGGTTTTTTTGGTGAATAATGTGACGATTGAGCATTTATTATCAACTGAGGAACACATTGATGAACTTTCGGAACTACTTGTATTGGTTGTAGAAGATGGTGCATCGATTGGATTTTTGCCACCGTTTCAACATACCGATGCAATGAACTATTGGAAAAATGCAATAAACCCTGAAGTGCTTTTATATGTTGCTAAAATAAACAATCAGATAGTTGGTAGCGTACAATTACATCTATGTACTAAAGAGAACGGTCAACATAGAGCTGAAATTGCCAAACTTATGACACTTCCTCATTTTCGACGGAGTGGTATTGGTCGTAGTTTGATGAATAAAGCAGAAGAACGTGCCAAGGAGGAGGGGAGGTCACTACTAGTTCTTGACACAAGAGAAGGGGATCCTTCTAATCATCTTTACTCTTCCATTGGTTATATGCATGCGGGTAAAATCCCTCATTACGCTAAATCAGCAAATGGAGAACTACATTCTACCGTTTTTTACTATAAAGTTCTTTAGTAAAATCATTGAGGGAGACTCAATAGGCGAAAAATCATCCCTTTGAGTCTCCCTCTTCATATCCATTAAATATGGATCGTTACATCACTTTCTTCTCGTAACTGTTGAATCACTTCTGATTCTAATTCTTGACGCTGCTGGTTCATTAAATAACTCTCAATGTCTGCTCTCACATCTTCAATTTCCGGAATATCCATTTCCTCTCCAGACTGTTCAATTGCTTCTTGTACTCTCGCTACATATTCATCATACTCTTCTTGAACAGCTTCGTCTGAGACTGTTGTAGTATCAATTCTTGAATCTAGGAATTTCTCGCCTGAAATATATTGCGCTATATCTTGGCGAAAATCATCGACACTTACGCCATCCGCCTCTAATATTTCAATAAGCATTTCTTCTGATTCAATTTGATATTGCATTCTAATTAGCTCTAACTCTTCATCTATCTCTTCATCTGTTGCATCAAAGCCTTCTTCTTGTGCTTTTTGATAAACAACTCTTTGATTGATTAACTGGTTAGCAACATCCTCTTCTAGCATCGCTAAAATTTCATCGCTACCTTCCATATCTAAAGTGAGGCCCATAGAAGCTTGTTGCATCAGGTGTTGTTCAAGAAGTGCGACAAAATCCTCTTTCCCAATGTCTTCACCGTTCACTGTTGCAATGACATCTGGATAATCTTCCGCATCTACTAATGATTCCGTATCTGGCACACCTTCTTCAGTAAGGTCTAGTTGATCTTCAATCTCGGTATCAATATCTAAATCTTCCCCTACTTCATCCGTTTCATCATTATCGCCACAAGCCATTAATCCAACAGCTAATGCGAGTGTTAGTAAGCTGAGACCAAATTTTTTCTTTAACATGAATACCATCCTTTCTTAACTAAACAAGCTTTGGTCATTGTAACATAAATTTGTTGTCACTCGTAACCCTCACCCATCTTTATGGCCATGAAAAAATATTGAAATACGTAAATATGTAAATTTGTGTCCTTATAAAGCCCATCAACACAATCGTTTTATCGTTACATATTGAAATTTAAAAAATAATGTAAAAATAAAATAATTAAATTTAATTAGAAAAAATTCCCATAGACAACGTGGTTGATAGGTATTTAATCCTAGTCCCTAACGAACTTATAAATTGATTATTTTGTAAATTAATTAAGTATATAGAACCCTTTTGCAGTTATATTCTAGCAAACCTGTTGACGCTTGTAACAAAGTCATACTAGGCTATAAATAACGTGACATGTTACCGAAAGCGCTTCGGTTATGGTGAATGTCGTTTAGTTAATCTTTTTTTTGCTTATAATTGAAAGCGCTTTAAATAGCTTTTCAAAAAAGGAGGGTATATTTTTATTTGCTGACATGTCATGCATATTTTGAAGGAGGAATTGGATGAGGAAAAGAAGAATACCACTGTTTTTAGTATTTTTGGCCATTACACTCATACTACCAGTCGGAGGAGGTTATGCAAATCCTAATGAAGCCGTTGTTGGGAATGGTAGTTATTCTACTATATTTCCAGATATTGATTACGGCGGAATTACTGATCCAGGATTCCAAGATCAACAAGGGGAGCCCCCTGAGACGATCTACCGTTCTAACAACGTAACAGGTCCAATGCAAACAAACACGTGGTGGGGATCTCTAGCTGTTGAACAGTTCTCCATGAATCAATACCCACACCCATTTAGTGTGCGTCACCGTGCTGAAGGACTACATGTCTTTTATGACGCACCTCACAATATGGTTGTAAACCAAAATCCTGAGGCTGGAACGTGGCACATTAATGGTGCAATCGGTACTGACTTTTTAATAAAACATTCTAACACAGATAATTTTCAGCATTCCCTTGTTGATGATTATAACGATTGGTATGTGACAGGCTTGCTAGAAGATGGCTCGCAAAATATGAGAGTCACATATGGGGTAGGTTCTCCCTTCATTTTTGTCGAATATGAGGGTGGCTCTGCAGAACTAGAATTTGATATAGAACCTCAAATTTGGGAGAACAGAGGAAATGTACTCGGCTTTTCTACACATGACAATAAGCACTATGCTGCCTTTGCCCCTCCAGGAGAAAACTGGTCAGGCGTTGGTTCACTTAATTTAACAAATAACTCTGATTACATTTCCGTTGCAAAGCTTCCAGATCAAGATAGTAGCATGCTTGATAAATATGAAGAATATGCCTACTCGATCGTAAGAGATGCAATTGCTGATTTCGAGTATGATGAAAATACAGGGTTAGTCACAACAACATTTGAAGTAACAACAGAAGCAAAAGCACCTGGAGCACCAGATGCAACACTTTTTGCTTTGTACCCACACCAATATCGTAACATCGCAGACACTTCACAAAATCAACTACTTCAAGATTATCAGATTCAAACTATTCGCGGAAATATGATGGCATTAGAAGGAAAAAGCTTTGAGACAGAGCTAACATACACAGGTGTTCTACCATCACTACCAGACTTAGGTAGCTATGATAGAGATAGATTAATAGGTTACCTTGATGATGCTAGATCACACTTTCCAACTGGTTCAGACACATACGAATTAGGAAAGTATTTAGGCAAATTAGCTACATTAGCACCTATCGCTGATCAAATGGGAGAAAGTGATATTGCAGAGGAGTTTAGAGATGAGCTTAAGTCTATTCTAGAAGATTGGCTCAAGGCTACGGACTCCAATGGAAACTTAAAAGGAAACAACTTATTTTATTATAACGATAACTGGGGCACGATATTAGGTTATCATGCTGCACACAGCTCAGCTACACGTATTAATGACCACCATTTCCATTATGGATACTTCGTAAAAGCTGCTGCAGAAATTGCACGTACTGACCCAGAGTGGGCAGCAGAGGAAAATTGGGGTGGCATGATTGACCTATTAGTTCGCGATTTCGCGGCTGACAGAGATGACGATTTATTCCCATACCTCAGAATGTTCGATCCGTATTCTGGGAACTCATGGGCTGACGGGCTAGCAACATTCGATTCTGGTAATAACCAAGAATCGTCTTCTGAGGCTATGCATGCTTGGACGAACGTCATTCTTTGGGCTGAAGCTACAGGTAATACTGAATTAAGAGATAGAGCTATTTATTTATATACAACTGAGTTGAGCGCGATTAATGAATATTTCTTTGATGTCCATCAAGAAATTTTACCTGACGAGTACGAACCTGAAATTGTCACGATTAATTGGGGCGGTAAAATGGACTTTGCTACTTGGTGGCAATCAGGATTAGTCGAAAAATATGCAATCAGCTGGTTACCATTCCATGGAGGGTCTCTATATTTAGGACATCACCCTGACTATGTAGAAAGAGCCTATGAAGCTATTAGATCAGAAAACGGATCAACCGATTGGAATTTGTGGTCTAATATGGTCTGGATGTATCGTTCTTTGACAAACCCTGATGATGCACTTAATCAGATGGAAGCAAGAATCGATGACTATGGTTCATTCAACCCTGGTGATGAAACAATAATAGAAAGAGGAAGTACGAAAGCACAAACCTACCACTGGATACACAATATGAACGAGCTAGGGCAGGTTGATCCTTCTGTCACATCAGATCATCCTATCTACGCTGTGTTTAACAAAGATGGTGAAAGAACATACATTGCATACAATTACTCGAATTCACCAATTACAGTTAATTTCTCTGATGGTCACTCAGTTACTGTTGAAGCAAATAGCTTTAATATTGGTAATGGTGAAGGGTCCATTGATCCTGGTGATCCAGGCGATCCAGGTCAACCAGATCCGGACCCAACACCGCCGGGAGACCCTGAAGAGAGAAATCCTTATTCTGCAATCCAAGCACAATCTTATGATGATATGTCTGGGATTCAAACAGAAGAAACAAGTGATGAATCTGGTGACGAAAACATCGGTTGGATTGCAAATGGTGATTGGGTAAGGTATAACAATGTCAATTTTAATGAAGGCGCTTCGTCTGTAAACGTACGGGCAGCAAGTGATGCAGATGGTGGAACAGTTGAATTTAGATTAGGTAGTGATACTGGCCAACTCATCGGTACTGTTGACGTTTCCAATACAGGTGGTTGGCAGCAATGGGAAACTTTCTCTGGTGATGTCGATGTCGAGGGCACACATGATTTATTTCTTGTCTTCACTTCAAACTCTAGTAATGACTTGATGAATGTAAATTGGTTTGAGTTTGAACAAGCAGAAGGAAGTACTGACCCAGATGCTCGAAATCCTTATTCTCCAATTCAAGCACAAACTTACGATGATATGTCTGGAATTCAAACAGAAGAAACAAGTGATGAATCTGGTGAGGAAAACATCGGCTGGATAGGTAACGGAGATTGGGTAAGATTTAACAATGTCAACTTTAATGAAGGTACATCGTCGGTTAACATACGTGCTGCTAGTGACAACGATGGTGGGACAGTAGAATTCCGTATTGGAAGCCAGTCTGGCACGCTTATTGGTACTGTTGACGTTTCCAATACAGGTGGTTGGCAACAATGGGAAACTTTCTCTGGTGATGTTGATGTCGATGGTACACATGATTTATTCCTCGTCTTCACAGGAGATTCAAGCCAAGATTTAATGAATGTTAACTGGATTGAATTCACTTCAGGTGGTAGTGATAGTGGAGATAACGGTGGAAGCAACGACGGAGAAACACATTCTCATGATCATTACACAGCTGGAATAACCAATATTACTGAGAACGAAGCAACACTATTTTTCAATCCATCTGCTGAATCCCTTTATGTAGATGTACACATACGCATAAACGGGGGAAATCAATTAAATTATAGGATGGACGAGAGCAACGGAGATTGGCTTAGACACTTAAATCTTTCTAGTGGAGATACAATAGAGTATAGCTTTACTTATGAAAGATCAGGAGCTCAATATTCCACAGATTGGTTTTCATATAGTCATTAAACAATGAAATGAAGAAGGTAGACTCATTAGGTAACTAACCTTTGAGTCTACCTTCCTGCTTCGTCTGAATCTACCAAAATCACCAGAAGTCAATTTTAAGTAAGCTCTTATTAGACCTGCTATTGTATCGATTTACGAACTTTATAGCTTAGCTTAGACACCCTCCCCATCTTAATCGAAGGATTTAAATCGGATCTCTCCTCAAAAACGTAGTCATACAATGAACCGCTCCCCAGCCATTCATAATCTCATCGAGGTTTACTTCAATCACCTCAACACCATGTTTTTCAAGGAGTAGCTTCGTTTCTGGATTACCGCTAGGTGTTACTATTTTACCTGGTTCTATTGCAACGAAATTGATTGCCATGCCTTGTTTCAACTCTTCAATATTTGTTACCTCAATAAGCTCAATCCCTAAGTCGATCAGCTGTTTCGCACAATCATACCCTAGATGCCAAGGAAAAACGACTAGCTTATTTTTATCTACCATGTTCATATATCCATCTAAATGTATGGAGCCATATGGAATTTCTGTACGAATAATATTTTTTACTCCAATATTTCTAAGCTCTGCTTCAACTTGATTTGCACCAGACTCATTTGTCCTACTGCCAGTACCAATAATGACGGTTTCTCTATTTATCCACATGGCACTAGCCCCTTCAAAGTAGCCATCACCATTTATCGTTTTAATAATCGGTACCCCTAATGATGCTAGCGTCGCAGCAACAGCCTTTTCCTCTCCTCTTCTAGCAGGAATTGCTGGCCGGCAGACGATAGCTCCTTCTGGCGTCATGAAAACTAAGTCCCTCATAAACATCGCATTCGGTTTATCTGTACGCTGTCCTTGCACATAATGAACGTCTACACCATGATCTCGATATATATTTGCCAGTTCATCCTGTTGGTATCTTGCCTTTTCTGGATTCATTGGCGCTCTAAAGCGATACTCCGCAAAATTATCTTCTGTAATTCCTTCTATTTCTTGCCCTGGTCTATGCATGAGAACAGCTCTTAGCTTTCCCACCTCAGAATCACAATACCATTCACCCCAGAGTTCTTTCATTTCATCAGAAAACGACTGCTCGGATGGAAACCAACGCTCTCCTTGAACAATTACTTTACTCATCTTGCTTCCCCCTTATGTACTCAACACTTCTTACTTTAGGACACTGACACCTATCACAAGAAATAAGGATTAATCATTTCAAAACTAATGTATATCAATGCATTATTATAAAAAAATCATATCACGTTTCACATTAAAATGTTTACATTTGTTTCTTACATTAAAGATGTCCCAAAGCTATTAGAGGTTGACTCAAAAGGTAAAAAATGGACCTTTTGAGTCAACCTCTTCCTATCTTTTTTAGTAAGGGCCTCGAATGTTATCTTTTACTTTCTGCTCATAAAATTCAGTGAGCTTACGTAGCTCTTCCGCCGTAAACGCTGGTACTTCTGTTGCAGCTAAATTGTCTTCTACTTGTGCGACCGTTTTAAAACCAGGTATTACTGTAGTAACCTCCTCCTGATCTAAAATCCAACGAAGAGCTGCCTTTGTCATGTTGCCACGGCCTTCACCAATCCAGCGAAGCTCCTCACTTAATTCTACCCCTTTGTTAAACGGTAATCCTGCAAACGTTTCTCCTACGTTAAATGCTTCTCCGTCTTTGTTGAAATTCCGATGATCATCTGCTTCAAATGACGTATCTTTTTTGAACTTTCCTGTTAAAAGACCACTTGCAAGCGGTACACGCGCTAATATACCAACACCTTTTTCCTTTGCGGCTGGGAAAAGCTGTTCTAAAGGCTTTTGTCGGAAAATATTAAATATCACTTGTAGTGCTTTAACGTTAGGATTTTCAAGACAGAATAAACCTTCCTCTACAGTTTCCACACTGACACCGTAGTGGCGAACTTTCCCTTCCTTTTGTAGCTTATCTAGCACTTCAAACACTTTTCCATCCTTTAATATTTCAAACGGTGGACAATGAATTTGGTATAGATCAATTCTTTCTCTCTCTAATCTTTTTAAACTATTTTCACAAAAGGCTTTTACTGCTTCCTCCGAATATGTATTCGGATCAAAGATATCACCTGCTCGACAGAACTTTGTTGCGATATGAATCTCATCTTCTTTCCCCTTTGTTGCTTTTGCTAACAGCTTCTCTGCATGTCCATCACCATACACGTCTGCAGTATCAAAAAAGTTTACGCCTGCATCCATTGCTCGATGTAGCCCATTAATAGATTCTGTATCGTTCGTCTTCCCCCATGAACCACCAATGGCCCATGTTCCAAAGCTAAGTTCACTTACTTTCAAATCTGTATTTCCGAGTTGACGATAATTCATATATATCACACTCCGTTATGTATTTTTTTCGTATTATTCCTAGGTGTAATCGATATCATCTTAACATACAAACCCTTTTAATGCCTGCACTAAAAGACTTAACACTACAAAGACATTATATAGTGTTTCACCCATTGCTTCATACATGTACCATTATTAGATTCCTTCTATGGGAAAAAGACTTCGCATCCCTATTTGTGAGCTGTGAAGTCTTTTTGTCTCTTTTTTAGATTAATTGATATTGTAGATTTTCTGTAATATGTTTTAATTTGTCACGAATTTCACCATTCATTTCGATAATGCGTTGATTTTTGCTCCCTCTAAAAGGCAACGAAAGATCTTTTTCTTCTTCAATAAAAGGTCCATCAACGATAACATCTGCCAACAAGATAAGTTCAATCTCTTCTATGTTACTTCTATCAATAATCTGCTCCATCGTATAGCCAGTATATATCCATAGATTTTTGCCCATTTCCTTCACACGTCTTGCAATTGGTACTAGTTCTCTTGCTTGATATAATGGATCCCCACCTGAAAATGTCACATCGTTATAGGAAGACTTACAAATCGCATCGACAAGCTCTGCTTCTGTATAGCTGTACCCATTATTTATATTCCATGATAATGGGTTATGGCAGCCTTGACAAAAGTGAGGACAGCCAGCTGTGAAAATAACGGTACGTAATCCTTCACCATCGACAATTGAATCATACTTGATAGACATTACCTTTACCACGAGTGCTTTACTCTCTTTGTTTCTTCTTCTCGTTTTGCATTATTCCAACGATTCAAGTCACCAACTAAGTATCCAGTAATTCTACGAATACGTTCAATAGCATCACTTTCACATTGAGGGCATCGATTTGCCATTATCCCGCTATATCCACAAGAGTGACAGCGATCTACAGGATGATTAATCGATCCGTATCCAATTTGATGCTCTTTCATTAATTCAATCACTTGCATAATTGCCCTTCGATTAGCTGATGCATTCCCGTCTAGTTCGATGTATGTAATATGCCCTGCGTTACAAAGCGCATGAAAAGGTGCTTCACGACGAATTATTTCTTCTATTAAAATACGAGAATCAACAGGAATGTGAAAGGAGTTTGTATAGTACGATTTATCTGTAACACGTTCAATAATTCCATATTTCTTCTGATCCCGTACTGTAAATTTTCCGGATAACCCCTCTGCCGGTGTTGCAAGTAAAGAGAAGTTCAATTGATATTGACGTACAGCTTCCTCCATCTTATTGCGCAGGAAGCTGATCACTTCCTTTCCTAATGACCATGCCTCCTCACATTCTCCATGATGCTTTCCAGTTAAAACGACTAAAGCTTCTGCTAAACCTATGAATCCAATACTCAATGTCCCTTGTTTGAGTACTTCTTTCACTTCTTCCTCTCTATCTAAAAATTCTCCACCACGCCATACTCCTTGTGAATAAAGAAATGGGAATTCATTTGCTTGTCGACTACTTTGAAATTCTAGTCTATGAAGCAACTGGTTTATCGTAATATTTGTCACGCTGTTGAGTAGACGATAAAACTGCTGAATTTCCCCCTTTGCCTTTAATGCAAGCCCAGGAAGGTTGAGTGATGTGAAAGAAAGATTCCCTCTTCCAACGGTCGTTTCTTCTCCGTGTATATTCCCCATTACTCTCGTACGACATCCCATATAAGCAACCTCGGATTCAGGTGTCCCATTGTCAAACTGCTTATTAAACGGGGCATCTAAAAAGCTAAAATTAGGAAAGAGTCTCTTGGCTGTCGTTTCTACTGCTAGTTGGAATAAATCATAATTAGGATCATGCTCAGCAGAATTGATGCCGTCCTTCAATTTAAAAATTTGGATAGGAAAAATCGGCGTCTCCCCTTTTCCTAAACCTGCCCCTGTAGCTAATAGTAGCTGCTTTATGATCATCCTTCCTTCTTTCGATACATCAGTTCCATAGTTTACAGAGACGAAAGGGACTTGCCCACCACCACGAGAATGCATGGTATTTGCATTATGTATAAAAGCTTCACACGCTTGATACGTTGCTTCCTCTGTTTTTTCCCATGCTAAATCATCCTTTTCCCTCTCTGAAAGATTCTTATTAACAGACTGTCGAAACTGTTCAAATGTCACCCTTACATAAGGGGCAAGGTCATAATCAAAGCTAGCATATGCTTGTCCGCCATGCTGCATATTTTGATTAGCTTGTAAGATAATCGATGCTAAGGACATTGCTGTATGAATTGATTTGGGTGGTCGAATAAAACCGTGTCCTGTGTGAAAGCCATTCTTCAACAGCTTACCTAACGGAATTTGGCAGCACGTTGACGTTCCTGTCGGATAAAAGTCTTTATCGTGAATATAAATCTCATTATTTTCTTCGGCTTTTCTTGCTTCTTCTGTCAGCAGGTAATTGTCTGTATACCATTTTGCTGTGGTGGAGGCGAATTGATTTAGTTTACCTAATGGCGTTCCCCCGTCCATATTGGCGTTTTCTTTCCCCTCCACAGCTGTATTCATTGTTACCTTTTCAAAAACTTGCGTTAACTCCTCCATTAATCTATCCCCTTTATTATTCATTTTTTAAGAAAAACGTTTAAGGTTGACTCAAAAGGTAAAATTCCACTGCCATATTTCAACTTTCTTACCTTATGAAAATGCAGCCGTTTTCCCCTTACGGCTGCACTTTCTCTCTATAAATCATCAAATCCGTTATCGTCAGATACTTTCGTATATTGTCGCGATTTTTGTTCAAAGAAATCTGTTTTCCCGCTATTTACGTCTTCATATATTTTTATCCAGCGCATCGGATTATTTCTGTAGCCTTCGAATGGCCGCTCAACACCAAGCTCATTCACACGTTTATTGGCCATAAATTTAATGTAGGCTTCTAAATCACCGATATCAATGCCCTCCATTTGATCGCCGATGATATATTTAGCCCAATTAATTTCTAGCTCCGCTCCCTTTTTAAACGTTTCTTGTACGAAGCGGTGGGTTTTTTCTGAGTTGAGCTCCGGATATTCGTGCATTAATTCTTTGAAAATATTTGCAAACAAATAGACGTGATGCTGTTCATCCCGATTAATATAATTGATCATTGTCGACGTAGATACCATCTTTTGATTTCGCGCTAAGTTGTAGAAAAAGCTAAATCCAGAATAAAAGTTCAAGCCTTCCAAAATGATATCGTAAACAATCGAGTGTAAAAATGTTTCTGGTGTAGGATTGGAGACGAACGCCTCATATCCTTCAGCGATAAAATCATTTCTCTCTCTTAGCACTTTATCATGTTTCCAATATTCAAAGATTTCATCCTGCTTTGCCTTTGTCGTTAAACTTGATAATACGTATGAATAACTTTGATTATGAACAACCTCCTGAAAGGACAATACAGTCATTAATGCCGACAAGCTAGAATCTGTTAAATAGCGTGCCACATGCATCGAGTAGTCTGTTTGAATACTATCTAAGAAGGCGAGTAAGCCAATAATTTTATCAAATGCTTCTCTTTCCTTCGGCTCGAGCTTATCATACTGTTTCACATCGTTCCCCATGTTAATCTCAAACGGTGTCCAAAAATTCGCTAGCATGTTTTTATATAATGGATATGCCCATTTAAAACGAACATCGTCCCAGTTCAATACATTAGAGCTTTCACCGTTAATAATTCGTGTTGATGCATTCGGTGCTGTTACGTCGTACAGCTTTCTTTCTTGTAATTTATCCATTTTCACACAACCTTCCTTTAGCTTGCACAGCTCTCACACTCATCTATTTCACTAGATGTCGAGCGAACGTAATACGTTGATTTTAACCCATGCTTCCATGCCGACAAGTGAATGTCTAGTAACTCCTTCGCCTTCACCGTGTTTTTTACATAAATATTAAACGACACTCCTTGATCAATATGCTTTTGACGTGCCCCGTTCTGTTTTACACTCCATATTTGGTCAATATCATGTGCTGACTTGTAATACCACGTCGTTGCCGGTGAAATATCTGGCGCTGTTACAGGAATACGAAAATTCTTTTTTTCCTCAGCATACTCTTTACGATAAATTGGATCTATTGAAGCTGTCGTTCCCGCAATGATCGCCGTTGAAGAGTTAGGTGCAACTGCCATTAAGTAGCCATTACGCAAACCACTTCTATTAACCATTTCCGCAAGCGCTATCCACTTTTCATCCGTATAATTCCTCTGTGAAAAATACTTTCCTGTATGCCAAGCGGAATTTTCAAACTTTTCGTAAGCTCCCTTTTCCTTCGCTAATTCCATACTTGCTTCGATCGTTAAATAAGCGATCTTTTCATAGAGCTTGTCAGCAAAGTTGATAGCCTCTTCAGATTCCCAACGAAGTCCTGTTATCGCTAGAAGATGATGCCATCCAAACGTACCTAGCCCGATTGCTCTGTATTTCTCATTTGTCAGCCTCGCTTGTGGTACTTCAATATTATTTATATCAATCACGTTATCTAGCATTCTTACTTGTATCGGTATAAGCCTGGACAATACCCCATCCGTTACGGCCGTAGCTAGGTTAATAGAGCTTAAATTACACACAACGTAATCTCCCGCTTCTTTTGTAATGAGTATCTTCCCATCCTCTGTTGTTTCTTCCTTTATCGTTGTTGCACTCATATTTTGCATAATCTCTGTGCAAAGATTTGAGCCGTACATCATGCCACAGTGCGCATTCGGATTTTGCCTATTGGCCTCATCACGATAAAACATATATGGCGTTCCTGTCTCAAGCTGAGAAATCATGACCCGTTTCATGATTTCAATCGCAGGGACACTTTCTTTTGAAAGTCGTGGATCTCTGACGCATTGCTCATATTTTTCTCTAAAGCTGCCTGCGCCTCGCTCTTCATCATAGAAATCTTCTAAGCTAAAGCCCATTGTTTGGCGTACCTCATGAGGATCAAATAAAAACCACGCTTCTCTCGCTTCGACCTTCTCCATAAATAAGTCAGGTAAACAAACACCTGTAAATAAATCGTGCGTCCGTTTTCTTTCGTCACCATTATTTAACTTAGCATCTAAAAATGAAAAGATATCTTTGTGCCACACATCTAAATAAACGGCAATTGCTCCTTGCCTTTGTCCTAGTTGATCTACCGATACTGCTGTGTTGTTTAATTGCTTCATCCAAGGAAGCACCCCAGACGATGTCCCTTTAAAACCTTTGATTGATGAGCCCTTCGCTCTAATCTTCCCTAAATAAATGCCGATCCCACCACCGTTTTTACTTAATGTCGCAGCATCTGTCGTACTATCAAAAATCCCTCTTAAACTATCATCCATCGTATCAATGAAACAGCTTGATAACTGCCCATGTGTTTTCCCCGCATTAGACAACGTCGGTGTCGCTACTGTCATATAAAGATTTGATAGTGCCCAATATGCTTCTAAAACATAGTCGAGGCGCTTGCTTTGCTTCTCCTCTTTCATTAATGTCATCGCGATGATCATAAAACGCTCTTGCGGTAATTCTAGTATATGTCCTTCATGGTCTCGCGTAAGATAGCGGTCGATTAATGTATGTAAACCTAGATAAGTAAATTTGGAGTCATTTGATTTATTTAGTGCTGCTTCTAATCTCTCTAAATCATCTTTTTGGTAGGCGCCTGCTAAATCTTGATCGTAAAAGCCTGCTTCTACTAAATAAGTAACGTTATGAGCAAATCCTGTATACACCTCTTCAGGTCTCATTTGCCGCTTCTCAGCTACTTGTTTATATAGCTGCTGCAGCCGAATCGTCGCTGCAACATACGTCCAATCAGGCTCGTCACTTGAAATACGATCAAGTGCAGCTAATAACAAGTCCTTTTCACTCTTATCAAAATGCCAGTTTCCCCAATTTAAGTGCTCATATTTTTTCTTTAGTTCATCCCAGACGTCTAATTCCTTCACTAAAGTATTCATTACAATCTCTCCTTTTTAGTAAAAAATAAAAAAGCCCTTCCTCAACGGAGGAAGAGCTTGGCTTACGGAGTCGGCATGTCATATTTGTGGCATAAGAATAGAATCTTCTTAATAGAGATACTATTAATTCTATATCCACCGTCCTGCCGCTCCATGATCTCATTCCCCGAAGACATGAAACTGTTGAAATAGAAGGCAGGTCTCCTGACTAATGCTTCAACCTACTTTGAGCCTTCCCATGCAAAAGCCTTTCAGCCTCCTTGCACAGTGGATTTCTCATTTCGTCTGCATTTACAGTTGCGGGGACAGTTTCGGATTCACACCGAATTCCCTATTAAGCTATAAAAATAGCACCTTTATTTCAGCAAAATCAATATATAGTGTTTTCATTTGTTTTTGAAACTTTATCTAGTATGATGAGTGTATCGAATCTTGTCATTGAACGCAACCATATTCGTTCAACTATTTTTCGACAAAATATGACGATACTGACTCAAAAGGTTTTCCTATTGACTTCTATGCTAAGTAAGTACAGTGCCGCAGCCTTCCGTTCACAGCCCACTACAAGTTGGTTAGTGGGCTCGCGGAGAACTGTATCTAATCATAATAATTTCTATAGCTTGATAAGTCATTATATCGTTTTCAAAGCAAACTTTTTAATGCCTAAAGCGACACCATCTTCATTGTTTTTCGTTGTCACCCAATCAGCAGCGTCTTTGACAACAGGTTGTGCATTCCCCATCGCAACGCCTACTCCTGCTTCTTTAATCATCGCAATATCATTTAAGCTATCTCCCATTGCGAGCACATTGTCCATTGTTATGCCAAGTTCCTCACATATTTTTCTTAGCGCAGAAGCTTTGTTAATTCCTGCCGCGTTAATTTCTAGGTTCACAGGATTCGAGTTCGTTATTTCTAACCGATCATCTTTTGACAAAAATTCAAAAACTGTTTTTCTCGTTTTATCATCTTCAATATGATAACAAAATTTCAACCATTCGTGCGCTTCAATCTCATCCTCTGGAAATTCGTCCCGCCAAACTTTTTCTGGCGTTACTGCCCAAAAATGAAGATCATATTTCTTTTTTAAGTCCCACATCATTTTTATTAAATCTGGAGCTAGTTCACTTTGATCGAAAACTTCCCCTTTGTTGTCCCAGATCAAACTTCCATTTACCGTTACAATGTAGGACGATAAATTTAGTGATTCTATGTATGGCTTTAATGTCAAAATGGATCTACCAGTACTTATCACAACCGTCATCCCATTTTGCTCCGCTTCCATAATGGCAAGTCGATTTGCATCTGAAATGCTATGATCACTGTTCAGCAAAGTGCCATCCATATCTAGTGCAATTAATTTAATAGCTTGCATGTACTCCACCCTTTCTTTCTTGTATTGTCAGTTTACCATATCAGGATATGTTTTACTCTTGGGTGAGACTTTCTAGACACGGTTTTCGAGGAAGATCGTTTTAATTTAAAGGTGAGTGGTGTGGTGATATGAACCCGGTTCATTTTCCTCACCTTCAAACTCACTTTTTCTCCCTTTTTCTCCTGGTTTGAAGGTGAGACTTTTGAACCCGGGTTCGCTCTAACCCGGGTTCATTTCCCTCACCTTCAAACTCTTCTTTTCTCGCTTTTTCTCCTGATTTGAAGGTGAGACTTTCGAACCCGGGTTCGTTTTAACCCGGGTTCATTTCCCTCACCTTCAAACTCTTCTTTTCTCGCTTTTTCTCCTGGTTTGAAGGTGAGACTTTTGAACCCGGGTTCGTTTTAACCCGGGTTCATTTCCCTCACCTTCAAACTCTTCTTTTCTCGCTTTTTCTCCTGATTTGAAGGTGAGACTTTCGAACCCGGGTTCGTTTTAACCCGGGTTCATTTCCCTCACCTTCAAACTCGCTTTTCCTCCCTTTTTCTCCTGATTTGAAGGTGAGACTTTCGAACCCGGGTTCGTTTTAACCCGGGTTCATTTCCCTCACCTTCAAACTCTTCTTTTCTCGCTTTTTCTCCTGGTTTGAAGGTGAGACTTTTGAACCCGGGTTCGTTTTAACCCGGGTTCATTTCCCTCACCTTCATGCTCTCTTTTTCTCGCTTTTTCTCCTGATTTGAAGGTGAGACTTTTGAACCCGGGTTCACTTTAACCCGGATTCATTTCCCTCACCTTCACGCTCTCGCTTTTTCAATTAAGTACTGTGTGCCATACAACACATACGCTTTATAGTGAATATATAGAAAGAATTGTAAATAATTTAATCGTTTTAACTCGATTATTCTTATCTTCTTCAGAAAAGGCATGAATAAAAAGGCAAAAGCGCCATTAGCTATGGCATTTAATAATACGTATTTTTTAAAGTTCCCGTATGAATATTTTAGTAGCCACATAGACATTGGCATATAAGGTCCAATATCAAATGGCAGCTCATCTCTTATAAAGGATCTCGGTTTATCATAAAACTCCCACCAATGACGCTTACGTCCATACAGATGATTAATCATTTCAAAAATGCCAACAATACCGCTTGCTAAGGAATATCGCTTCATACTACGCTTACCAATAAATATTAATGTAAGCCAAGGAATAATGATTAATGCTACATTGAATAGCGTGTGCCGCTTTGAGGTCATAGTCATAGTGAATTCTCCTTACCTATTTGATACTTATAAATTGTCCATTGAGAATTTTAAAAATTCGTTTATTTTCTGACTATTTACTCTATATTAATACCAGTATTTCCAGCTTTCTCCTTCAAAATCGACCATCCCTATTAACAAACAGATCGTACATCAAAATAAAAAGAGGTAGTCTCAATAGGTATGGAAAAATCACCCATTTGAGTCCACCTCTTACTCTGTCGGTAATAATACCGTAATTGTTGTTCCAACGTTTAATTTGCTATTGATGTACATTTCCCCGTCATGCTCACCGATGATATTCATACTAATCATTAAGCCTAATCCGGTGCCATCTTCTTTCGTTGTATAAAAACGTTTACCTAAATTTTCGATCTTTTCCTCAGGTATTCCTTTCCCCTGATCAATAAACGATATTTCCACTTTATCAAGCTTCTTTCTTACAGCTATTGTGATAACACCATTATGATCTTCCATTGCTTCTATTGCGTTTTTAATTAAATTTAGAAAAACTTGTTTTAGTTTATTTTGTTCACAGTCAATCAACATTTCTTCGTTGTCTTCTATTTTTAATGATATTTCTATGTTATGTAAGATTGCTTGTGTATTGGCAATCGTTATCACAGTTCGAAGGAGGTGTACAATGTTTGTCGTTTCATACTCGTATTCTTTTGGTTTTGATAAAAGTAGAAGCTCATTTACAATGAGATTTATTCGTTCTAATTCAGATGCCATGATCTCTTTATACGGCTCCGCATTTTTATCTCGAGCACCTAACAATTGTAAAAATCCCATCAAGCTCGTTAACGGATTACGAATTTCGTGAGCAATACCGGCAGCTAGCTCTCCTATTACTGACAATTGTTCAGAATGACGGAGTTTTTTTTCATTTTCCTTTACATTTGTTAAATCTTTAATAACGATGCCATAAACAGGCTCATTTTCGAATTCCATTTGCCTATGATGGAGTTTTACATCAATCCATTCGCCATCTACCCGAAGTAGCTTACCATTCATATTTCCATAAAGCTTTTTATTCAGTGATTGCCACCACTCATCATTTTTAAAAAAATCTTCAAATGGCTTTCCGACAACCATTTCTTTGCACGGAGCTGCTAATAATGCAAGACAATAATGATTTGCGTGGATTATTTTAGTTTTGTTAAATATCAGCATCGGCACGGGTATATGCTCATACAAATTTTGATACTGATGCATGACGTTTTCCATTTCATTCATGTCACGAGCTTTATTTTTATTAGCTTTATTTAATCTATATAACTCGTACGCTATAAGTGCAAAAGCGATAAGTATTAGTATTATTGCAAATGTATTTCCTTCGAATAAAATAATACTTCCTATACTAAAAATCGCTATTGTACATATAACAAAGTAGTATAGCTCTTTCCTATACTTTTTTAATAGTTCGTACATACATGAAAAACCCCTTATCATTGTAAAAGTTACTGATTGGCGACATCAACGATACAAAAAAATAAAAATGGCCTAACTTCATAATTAAAAAAATTAAGAAGTTAGGCCACGCTAGGCATATACCAATTAAATGATACTTCCTCACATTTACCTATGTAATCATTATCTAATAATGAAACACATGATTGACTTATCTTCTTTAAAATCCCAGTCAATAAATAAATCTAGTACGTGTGTTCCGAAAATATTAGTAAAGTTAGCATCTCGATGGAAATAGCTTTTTTCTAAGTTATCTTTCGTTATTTTTAGTTCCTCCTGATAGCCTTTTTGAATTAATGCCTTTTCTATAAGGATTAAAATACCGATTCGCTCGACAATAATTATATTCTCAGAAAGCGGAACCGTCATTATTTTATCAGGTGTTTTTTGAACGATTGCTGTTATACGGGAAATTTCATCTTCAAGCATTTTTAAATTAAATGATGGTTTATGTTGATGTTTCTCGACAGATTTATCCAATATTAAAGTCATCATTCCAGAGTTGTTAGAAAAGTTCCAGTCGTGAAACATCTCTAAAACTTCGACGTCTAAACTGACTTGAACGACACCTTTAAGCTCTTCCAGAATATGACCAATAATGACTTGTCTTGTATGATCAACAAATTTGTCTTGTCCCTTTTCAAGAAGAACTTCCTCCATTGGTGAGATAAACCCTCTAATAAAAAGCACGAGATAGTTGCTGCTAATGGTAGCGTGACAAGATTCTGGTCCTCGTCCAAATTTTTGTCGCAGTATCTTACTAGTATAACTACTAATTTTCGTTGCCTTTTCTTGTATATTCACCTTAACACTTCTTTCTGAAGGGAAAACATAAAGAATTACTGCCATGAAAAACAATAATCCATTTAAGCATACCATATGTTATAGTACGTATGGAGATTATTTAAATATTTTCCAAAAAATAAACTTATTTTCCCATTTTATTGATACACATAGTATAGTCAATAAATTGAGATTTATTTCACATTCAAAATTATTTTTTACTCTTTCAATAAAAAGATATATTTTTTATTTATTGAGTAATCCCAAATCGTATACACTTCATTAATGAATATAGGAAATTCTTCGTGCAATTTACCCTTTAATGAATCGAAATTTTTACTAGCTTCTATGGAATAAGAGCGGAGAAGATCACAATGTCCTTTATTATACAAGTGCCTTTCAATTGGTAGCATGACATTTTTGCATTCGATAATATAAACGTTCTCATTGTACTTATAAAACTTCATTTCAGAAGGTGCTTTACAAATATTTGTATAAATCTCTTTCATCTTAACCATTACATATTCCTTCATACCATTTTCCATTACGTTAAGCTTTATTAGCGGTAACTGATTATTGTAAAACAATATAATACCAGTGTTTGTTTCATAATCCCATTCATGTACGAAACTATTAATATCTAAGTTTACTGCCTTTTTAATCTCATGTTTAAATTGCTCAAAAATAGCCTCTAAAATGACTGAACGGTATTTATAGGCTAAAGTCACCTCATTTCTTTGTATTAAAACTTCTTCTGCAGGCGTTTTAAAATGACGAACGTGAGCAAGCATCATCCCTTTTTCCATTGTAATGACACAGGAATCTGGACCTTTACCATACTTTTGTTTAATTAGTTTACTCATTTGACTACTTAGGAACGTCAACTGTTCCTGTCTTCCATTTTGCCTTATCATAACTCCCATTTCCTCCTGAACAATTCCTTCCTACCTATAAAAAACTGAAGTACAAACACTATTTATTAAAATAAAAGCTATTGTTGATTTTAGCTTAATGATACTCGCTATTCTCGAGCGGTTGGTGAGTCCTCAAAGCTATGAAGCTAGTCGTTTCAATCTTTTGAAAGACTACTATAAATCGGTTTCTCATAATAGTCGCGCAACGAATAGTCTAAAGGCACTTTTAAAATTGTTTTGTACTAGTGGCCTCATCTCCACTCCCGTAAGGGTATCTCGCCTTTCGCAAAAATCAACATTGTCCTTTAACAGAGCCAAAATAAAAAATGGCCTAACCTCATAATAATGAAGTTAGGCCATGGTTAAGACGCAACTGATCGATTACCAACTGTTCTTCCATTTACCGTCATTTTGTTTTATATGTATAGTGCTTCATTTGTATGTATATGAAGAATAGTGATTAATATGATCAATGACTGCTAGACATCAATCTTTTTTATTTTAACATATATTGCGTAGTCAAACAATAATTAACCTATGGCCACATCTCATCAACTAGTAACATTTATAATGCATACTCGCCCTAGAAAATGAAATGATGATCACTTCTTATAGTCTATTTAATTTTTTCATTTATTAATTATACAAGTACCACCTTAAAAATAGTTTAAAACCACAAATTTATCAAATTATAAAAATATTTTTTAGAGGTTTTTCCTTCTGAGTCAACCTCTCTTTCATCAAGGATCCAAATATAAGGAAAACCTTTCATCATGTCAATGAAAGGTTTCCTTGTCATTATATTCTTGGTGTCTTTTAACACTTTCAGTTTTAAGAACAGACAGCCACGAACGCGATTTTTTTCACTCTTATCCTTTAACGTTGTTCAATGCTTCTTTGGCTAATATGATTTGTTGCTTTACTTGTTTTGGCGCTGTTCCACCGTAGCTATTTCTTGCCCCTACAACATGCTCTGGTGTAAGTACCTCGTATA
Source organism: Evansella cellulosilytica DSM 2522 (assembly GCF_000177235.2). NCBI lineage: Bacteria > Bacillati > Bacillota > Bacilli > Caryophanales > Bacillaceae > Evansella > Evansella cellulosilytica. The sequence continues at coordinate 4,530,364 of NC_014829.1, forward strand.
TATCATCTTCAAATAATTCATGAAACTGCTTATATTCTTCTAGCGATAGCTCCAGTAAAAACTTTTTCTTTTCGATTGCATATAAAACCGTTTTACCAATAACTTCATGAGCATCTCTAAAAGGCAATCCTTTTGTAACGAGGTAATCTGCTATATCTGTTGCGTTTGAATAATCATGATTAACGGCACTTCTCATTTTTTCAACATTTACGACCATCGTTTCAATCATCGGTGCTAAAAGCTGCAGGGAGCCTTCAAGTGTTTCAACAGTATCAAACATTCCCTCCTTATCTTCTTGCATATCTTTGTTGTATGCCAACGGGAGCCCTTTTAATACTGTTAATAATCCCATTAAGTTACCATATACACGCCCTGTTTTTGCGCGTAACAGCTCTGGAACGTCCGGGTTTTTCTTTTGTGGCATGATGCTTGAGCCAGTGCAGAACGAGTCATCAAGCTCAACAAACTGAAACTCTTGGCTACTCCAAATGACGAGCTCTTCTGAAAGTCTTGAAATGTGCATCATTAAAATCGAAGCAGTGGATAAAAATTCAAGAATAAAGTCTCGATCACTCACTGCATCCATACTATTTGGATATACATGTGCAAAGCCTAATAGCTCAGCCACACGCTCTCTATCAATTGGAAAAGTAGTACCTGCTAGAGCACCTGCTCCTAATGGCAGCCAATTTACTCTTTCTAAACTATCGAGTAGTCTCCCTTTATCTCGTTCTAGCATCCAAAAATAGGCGAGTAAGTGGTGGGCAAATGAAATTGGCTGCGCACGCTGAAGATGTGTATACCCTGGAATAATAGTGTCTACATTTTTTTCAGCTTGTTCTATGATAGCAGCTTGAACCGCTTCTACTAAACTAATGATTTCAACAGTATGGTTTTTTAAATATAAATGCATATCTGTTGCGACTTGGTCATTCCTACTTCTCCCAGTATGCAACTTTCCTCCGACTGGTCCAATTTCATCAATTAGAAACTTCTCAATATTCATATGAATATCTTCGTTTGCAACAGAGTATGTAAGCTCTCCATTTTCTAGCTTTTCCTTCACCTTTTGTAAGCCTTGTTTAATTTTATCGGCATCCTCTTTGGAGATAATATTGCATTCTCCTAGCATTTGCACGTGTGCTATGCTTCCTTCTATATCTTCGTGTGCAAGCTTTTGGTCAAATGATATTGATGCTGTAAGCTCTTCTACTAATTTATTCGTTTCCTTCGTGAATCTTCCGCCCCAAAGTTTAGACATGAGTTGATTCTCCTTTTCTATTTCATTGTTTCGTTATAGTAAAAACAGTAGGAAGTGAATTCTCCCTACTGTCTTATACGAGACGAGACGCTTATGCTAACCTAAAATCTTTGAGCTTTTCTCTGCCTTGTGGGATATATATTCTTCTTTTAACGTATTTGCTGTCTTCGTTTCGTTTACTTCGGAGTAAACCTTTGTCGTTAAACCCCATAGCTTAATGAAGCCTACTGCCGCGTTATGATCGAAAGCGTCGCCTTTAGAGTATGTTGCAAGCTCTTCGTTGTATAAGCTGTTATCGGATTTTCTTGCAACAACATCAAAGTTTCCTTTATGAAGCTTCACTTTAATTGTACCAGAAACGACCTTTTGTGTTTCATTTACAAATGCATCTAGCGCTTGCTTTAACGGTGAATACCAAAGACCATCGTAAATCATTTGTGTCATTTGCTGATCAACTTGTGTTTTAAATTGTGTTACTTCACGAGGTAAAGTTAAAAATTCAAGCTCTTTATGCGCTTTAATTAAAATAAGTGCTGCTGGTGTTTCATACACTTCACGCGATTTAATCCCTACTAATCGGTTTTCAATGTGATCGATTCTTCCTACGCCATGCTTTCCACCAATTTCATTCAACGTTTCAATAAGCTCTACTAATGGAAGCTCTTTTCCGTTTAAAGCAACTGGCTCGCCGTTTTTAAATTCAATGTCAACATATTCTGCATCATCAGGTGTCATAGAAATTGGTGCAGTCCAATCAAAAGCTCCTTCTGGCGCTTCTACCCAAGGATCCTCTAGTACACCAGCTTCACATGCTCTTCCCCAAATATTCGCATCAATTGAATATGGATTTTCTAACGTTGCAGGAACTGGAATTCCTTTTTCTTCTGCATAAGCAATCTCTTCATCACGCGTCATTCCCCATTCACGGACAGGTGCAATCACCTCTAAATTCGGGTTTAACGCTTGAATAGATACTTCAAAGCGCACTTGGTCATTCCCTTTTCCTGTACAACCGTGTGCGACAGCAACTGCTCCCTCTTGTTCTGCAACTTCCACTAATAGTTTAGAAATGAGAGGACGAGAAAGAGCAGAAGACAATGGATATTTCCCTTCATATAAGCAGTTCGCTTTCAATGCAGGTAACACGTATTCCTTCGCTAATAGTTCCTTTGCATCGACCATAATTGCTTTTACAGCACCAACATCGAGCGCTTTATTTTTAATTGCTTCAAAATCCTTTTTCTCTCCAACGTCGAGCCCTAGTGCGATTACATCATAGCCGTACTGCTCTTGGATCCATTTAATTGAAACTGAAGTATCTAAACCACCGGAATACGCTAATACTACTTTTCCCTTACTCATGTTCATTTCTCCCCTTTGAACGAATTAATATCTAGCTTGTCGTATTTTTATGCATTTACATTTAAAAAAATTAGTCCTTCATCAAGACTTTTAAAAGTGCCTTTTGTGCATGTAGTCTATTTTCTGCTTCATCAAAAACTACGGAGTGTGTTCCATCAATGATTTCTGCTGTTACTTCTTCTTCACGATGTGCTGGTAAGCAATGTAAAAAAATGAAATCATCCTTCGCATGCTTACAAAGGTTACTATTTACTTGAAACGGCTTAAAAGCATTGATTCTTTCTTCCTGTTCGTCTTCCTGCCCCATACTCGCCCACACGTCTGTCACAACAACATCTGCGTCCTTCACTGCTTCAATTGGGTCGTTTGTAAAAGAGATCGAACTATTTTGCTTTTCTGCGTCAGCGTTAGCCCCTTTAAGTATGTCTGCATTCGGTTCATATGCATTTGGACTTGCAATAGCGATATTCATACCGACCTTTGCAGCACCTTCAATTAAGGAGTGTGCGACATTATTATTTCCGTCTCCAATATAGCAAAGTTTAAGTCCTTTTAGTTTACCTTTATGTTCTAAAATCGTCAAGAGATCTGCCAAAACTTGTGCAGGATGATGTAAGTCTGTTAAGCCATTGATGACAGGGATTGTCGCGTGCTCTGCAAGCTCCTCTACCTTTTCATGTTCAAATGTTCTTATCATGATGCCATTCACGTATCTCGACAGTACTTTTGCTGTGTCATGGATGCTTTCCCCTCGACCTAATTGAATGTCTTTACTACTCAAAAATATCGCGTGCCCTCCAAGCTGAAGCATCCCTACTTCAAAAGATACTCTCGTTCTTGTTGACGATTTTTCAAAGATCATCCCTAGCGTTTTTCCTTGTAGGTCTGTTTGGGGAATTCCTTGCTTCTGCTTTTGCTTTAAATCAATCGCTTCCTCTAGTAAAAAAAGAATATCTTCTGTTTCAAGCTCCGCGAGGGTTAAGAAATCTTTCCCTCGCAGCTTTTGTTCTATCATTGCTTTATCCTCTAATTTTTTTGTAGTTGGCATAACGGCACCTCTTCATTCCCATTTTTTATATATGCAAGATAGTCACCTAACGTTCTTGGTATTTCGATCGTTTCTTTTTGTTCAAATGCATCAATCCACGGCTTCAATGTATCGTTACTCGTAAAATACGGCACTTGATAACGAACCGCTAGCTCCCTAATGTAAAAACCGATTTTTTCCCCGTCACGGCCTTCATTTGGTATATTTAACACGATTGTAGGTGTCGTTTTTTTCCAGAAGTCATGTAAAAGCACTTTCTCTTTATTAATAGCTTCTGCATGTATCCCTTTCTCCTGTAAAAACGTCACTGTCCCCTCTGTCCCAATAATAGCATAACCATTTTTCACAAATGATTGAATATACGCTACACTTTCGTCTTTTGCTCGATCAGAAATTGAACAAAAAAGCACTTTATTATCTTCGTTTTTGTTTACGTTGTTTAAGGCTAAAGCCTTAGAAAATGCTTCTTCTATCGTTAGTCCTAACCCTAACGTTTCACCTGTTGATTTCATTTCTGGGCCAAGAACGTGATCAACACCCTTTAGCTTACTCGCAGAAAATATAGGTGCCTTAACAGAATAATATTGAGGTTCTTGGAGTAACCCTAGCACTTCGCTTAAGTCTGTTAACGAATCGCCTAATTGAACGTTTGTTGCCCACTCAATCATTGGAACGCCTGTAACTTTACTCATGATCGGAACTGTTCGGGAAGACCTAGGATTTACCTCTAATACATAAACTGTCTCGTCATGAACAACGTATTGAATATTCATCATACCAACGATCGGCAGTGCCTTCGCTATTCTTTCCCCGTATTTAATCACCATTTCCTTCGTATGCTCACCGATAGTGATTGGTGGGAATAAGGCGACACTATCTCCTGAATGGACACCTGCTTTTTCTAAGTGTTCAAAGATCCCTGGGACGACGATAGATTCCCCATCACTAATGACGTCTATTTCACATTCAAGACCTGGTAAGTATTTATCTACAAGTAACGGCCAGCTTCGCTCACTACCATCTTCGATAATTCGGTGCAAATATTTGTTCAGCTCATAATCGTTATAACAAATAAACATTGATTGTCCGCCAATGACATAAGAAGGTCGAATTAATACGGGATACTCTAACTCATTCGCTGACTTCAAAAGTTGATCCGGATTCGAAATCGTTTTTCCTGCTATATGCGGGATGTCTAGGTCGTTTAAAAGTGCATAAAATTGTTCTCTATCTTCTAGCTTATCTATCACTTCATTTGATGTACCTAGAACTTTAACACCTTCAGCCTCTAGCTCATTCGCTAAATTAATCGCAGTTTGCCCACCAAATTGCACGAGTACTCCTTCTACTTTTTCCTTTTCTACGACAGCTAATATATCCTCCAACGCTAGTGGCTCGAAATATAATCTATCTGCAATAGAATAGTCGGTACTCACTGTTTCTGGGTTATTATTCATGACGATTGCTTCATAGCCTTTTTTCTTCACAGCCTTGGCTGCATGCACAGAGCAATAGTCGAACTCGATCCCTTGACCGATACGAATCGGACCAGAGCCAATGACCAATACTTTCTTTTTATTCGTTGAAGTCTCTACTTCATCGGCCCCACGGTAAGTAGAATAATAGTATGGCGTAATCGCATCAAATTCAGCTGCGCAAGTATCCACAAGCTTGTAGCCTCGTTTTACGTGAAGCTGCTTCAGCTTTTGCCTCACTTCTTTTTCCGTGATGGAAAAAATTTCAGCAATTCGTTTATCCCCTACGTTAAGGTGCTTTGCTTTTTTGATTAACTCATCAGGTACAATTTCCCATTGGTACGTAGCTAGCTCACTTTCACAAGTGACGATATTTTTTACTTTCGTTAAGAACCAGCGATCGATCTCTGTTAGCATCGCTATTTGTTCAATCGTGTATCCTCTACGGAAAGCTTCCGCAATGGCAAATAGCCTTAAATCCGTTGGCTTTATTAATAATGCCTCGATTTCTTCTGATGTTTTATTTCGTACAGCCGGCAAATATAAACTATGCGCCTTCATTTCCATCGATCGAAGAGCTTTATTTAGCGCACCTTCAAAGGAACGATCTATTGCCATTACTTCCCCAGTAGCCTTCATTTGTGTACCTAGTGATCGATCACCCTCCGAAAATTTATCAAATGGAAAACGAGGTAGCTTTGCAACGATATAGTCAATCGCAGGCTCAAATGAAGCATACGTGTTTCCTGTTATCGGATTTAATATTTCATCTAAATGGTATCCTATCGCGCACTTTGTTGCTATTCTTGCAATCGGATAGCCAGTTGCTTTCGATGCTAATGCCGAAGAACGACTCACTCTTGGATTTACTTCAATAATGTAATACTGATTCGATTGCGGCTCTAATGCAAACTGAATATTACATCCACCAACGACATTTAATGCCCTTATTACCTTCAATGAGGAGTCTCGGAGCATTTGATATTGAACGTCAGATAACGTTTGTGATGGTGCTACAACGATAGAATCGCCTGTATGGACACCGACAGGGTCCATGTTTTCCATATTACAAACGATTGTGCACGTATCATTTTCATCGCGCATCACTTCATATTCTACTTCTTTCCAGCCTTTAATACTTTTTTCAATTAAAACTTGATGAATAGGGCTTAACGTTAACCCTTGCTTCAAAATCGCCTCAAGCTCTTCATCATTTGTTGCAAACCCTCCGCCAGCACCACCTAACGTATATGCCGGGCGAATAATGACTGGATAACCTATTTCTTTTACAAAATGAAAACCAGATTCCATATCTTCAATAATAGAAGACTCTGGAATTGGTTCACCAATTTCTAGCATAAGGTTTCTAAATTTTTCTCTGTCTTCCCCTTTTTGAATAGATTGTACCGATGTTCCGAGTAATGTAACATCATATTTATCTAAAATGCCACTTTCATATAGTTCGACCGTTAAGTTTAAGCCAGTTTGCCCACCGAGCGTACCAATCATGCCATCTGGATTTTCTATTTTTATTATTTTTTCAATCGTTTCGATGTTTAATGGTTCGATATATACTTGGTCTGCCACCGATTGGTCTGTCATGATCGTTGCTGGATTGTTATTTACGAGGACAACTTCTATGCCTTCCTCTTTTAACGCTAAACACGCTTGTGTTCCAGCATAGTCAAATTCCGCTGCCTGCCCAATGACAATTGGTCCAGAACCGATGACAAGTACTTTGCTTAAATTGTTATGCTTTGGCATACGTTCTCCCTCCAGAAGCAATCACTTGTTGTAAAAATTGATTAAAAATGTATTCTGTATCACTTGGTCCTGGATGTGCTTCAGGATGAAACTGAACAGATTGTATTGGTAAGTGGTTATGCTTTAATCCTTCTACTGTCTTATCATTTACATTTTTAAATAGCACTTGAAAGTCGTCATAGTTGATACTATCTTCAATGACCACATAACCATGGTTTTGAGCTGTCATGCTTACTTTTCCAGTAGTTAATTCTTTGACAGGATGATTTCCGCCACGATGCCCAAATGCGAGCTTTTTCGTTTTAGCTCCATGCGCTAGTGCAATTAATTGATGTCCTAAACAAATACCTAATGTCGGAAAGCTTTCTGTGATTCTTTTAATTTCTTTAAACCACGGCTCGAGCTTCATAGGATTTCCAGGGCCGTTACTTAATAACACTCCGTCTGGCTCTAATGCTGCTATTTGTTCATAGCTATAGTAATAAGGAACAACCGTTACGGCACAATTTTGTTTTAACAGTGCATGTAAAATTGATTTTTTATACCCATAGTCGATTAAGACGACATGTTCGCCGTCATTTTCATAAACAACTGGCTCCTTCGTCGACACATGGTCGACCCAAAAATCCGTTGAAACGTCTTTCCCATTCTTTTTTAACATATCGGTTGATGGCTCTGTTGTAATCATGCCTTTAACCGTATGATGCTTTCGAATTACTTTCACTAACGCTCTTGTATCGACCTCTGTTAAGCCTGGTATACTCGCTTCCTTAAGCTCATCTGAAAACTTTTTCGTCGCTTGGTAGTGACTAGGGTCATCGCACATATCACCAGTAATCACTCCTGCTACTACCGTTTTTAAGCTTTCGTCATCGAATTTGTTCAACCCATAATTTCCGATTAGCGGATAACAAAAAGTGAGAATTTGGCCTGCATAAGAAGGATCTGTTAGGATTTCTTGATACCCTGTCATACTTGTATTAAAAACAACCTCACCGACCATATCATTTAGCTCTCCGATGAGCTTGCCTTCAAAAACTTCCCCTGTTTCAAGTACTAAGTATGCTGGCTTCACAAGGATCCCTCACTTTCTAATTCCATCGCTTTAAAAATATCAATCAATGAATCTATTACTTCGTCAACTTCTTCTTTCGTAGTCGTTAACGGAGGTAAAAGTCTAATCACATTTGGACCTGCTAATAAAACTAAAATATTTTTATCCCGTGCTTTTGCAATGATGTCATTGGCTGGCCCTTTTAAAACGATTCCTTGCATCAGTCCTATTCCGCGAACCGCTTCTATTTCGACAAATTGATTTTTCAACTCATTCAGCTTCTCCGTTAAATATGCCCCAATATTAGTAGCATGTGGTAACCACTTCGTTACTTCACGCATTGTAGCGACGCCTGCTGTTGTTACAATCGGATTACCACCAAATGTCGTACCGTGTGTGCCTGCTTCCAGCGCTTTAGCTGCTTCCTCCGTTGCTACTATCGCACCTATCGGTAGACCTGAGCCTAGTCCTTTTGCTAACGTCATCACATCAGGTGTAATTCCGTACTGTTCATAAGCAAATAACGAACCTGTTCGCCCGATACCCGTTTGCACTTCATCAAATATGAGAAGAATGTCATGCTCCTTACAAATTTTTGAAAGCTCCTCGAGCCATTCTTTGTTTGCAGGAATCACACCACCTTCTCCTTGAATGACTTCTAAAAGTACTGCACATGTCGTTGACTTAGCGACTTCTTTTAATGACTCAATATCGTTATAAGGTAAATAGCGAAAGCCTGGTGCTAGCGGAGCAAAGCCATCTTGTATTTTAGATTGCCCTGTTGCAGTTAATGTCGCGAGAGTTCGGCCGTGAAAGGATTGTTTAAATGTGACTACTTCAAAGGCGTCATTTCCTTTCACTTTTTGCGCATATCGACGTGCAAGCTTTATTGCACCTTCATTTGCTTCCGCACCACTGTTACAAAAAAATACTTTGTCACCGAAGCTATTATCTGTTAGCAAATCAGCTAATTCCTGTTGAGATGGGATATGAAACAAGTTAGAACAGTGCCAAAGTGCTTGCAGCTGCGCTTCTACTTTATTTTTCACCTCGTCATTGACGTGTCCTAAGTTACACGTTCCGATGCCAGAAGTGAAGTCTAAATATTTATTTCCTTTATCATCCCATACGTAGCTCCCTTTCCCTTTGACGATCGTAAGTGGAAATCTAGCGTACGTTGGCATTATCGTTTCAGTTTTTATCGCCTCAGACATGGTACATCTCCCTATCTGCTATCATTTTTGTGCCGATTTTTTTTCCTTCTAAAAAATGGGTAATACTATTCGTTTCCATCCCATTTAAGATGACTACTTGATCAACATTATGTGTTAAGCCATCAATTGCCGCTCTCACCTTCGGAATCATGCCACCAGTGATGACCTCTTGCTCAATGAGTGACTCCGCTTCTGACTGGGAAAGTTCATGAAAGGTTTTTGTTACGCCGTTCTTTTCCGCGTATATACCTGGGATGTCACTAATAAAGCAAAGCTTCGCGCCTAACGCTTGCGCAACAGCGGATGCTGCAACATCACCATTTATGTTGTATTTCTGTCCTTCACGATCAATACCGACTGGTGATATAACAGGGATGAAGTCTTGGTCTAATATTTGATCAATTAATTTTGTCTTCACTTGAACAACTTCGCCAACAAAGCCTAGCTTTTCTGCACTTGTCGTAGGTGCTGCTTGTAGTAAAGCCCCATCGACACCACTAATACCGTAAGCATTTCCGCCAACCTTTTGTAAGCTTTCTACAATTTGTTTATTTACAGAGCCGCTTAACACCATCTCCACGACGTTAAGCACTTCCTTCGTTGTTACCCTTAAGCCATCTTCAAACGTTGTATTTACACCGAGCTTCGTTAAGAGCGAGGAAATGAGTGGACCACCACCGTGAACGATGACAGGTTTACATATTCCCTTTTGATGGAGCTCAGCTATATTTTTATAAAATGATTGTGGTAATCTTTCTAGCACACTACCGCCACATTTGATGACAAGATAATTCATCGGACTCCTCCTTATGTTCGATAGGAAGCGTTGATTTTGACATAGTCATACGTTAAATCGCATCCCCAAGCAGTCGCACTCGCTTCTCCTTGCTGAAGATCTACAACGATGGATACTGTCTCTTGTTGGAGGTAATCCTTCGCTACTTCTTCGTCAAAATAAAGTGGTAGGCCATTTTCAACGACAGGAATTGGACCTAAAGCAACACTCACTTTTTCAGGCAAAATCGGTTGCTCGCTATACCCTATTGCACAAACAATTCGCCCCCAGTTCGGATCAGCACCATAAATCGCTGTTTTTACTAAGTTAGAAGATATAATCGTTTTACTTATCTTTCTAGCAGCTTCCTCCGATTGTGCTCCTTTTACTTCTACCTCAACGAGCTTCGTAGCCCCTTCTCCGTCTCGTGCAATCTTTTTCGCAAGTATTTGACTCACTTGTTCAAGCGCATCTAAAAATTTCTCCCACTCCGGGTGGTTTTCATTTAATGGTGCATTGTTTGCTTTTCCGTTCGCCATAACGAGCACCATGTCATTTGTACTTGAGTCTCCGTCAACAGTAATCATGTTGTATGTTTTATTTGTTACTTGCTTTAATGCATTCGATAAGCTTTCTTGCTCAACATTTGCATCCGTTGTAACGAAAGCAAGCATTGTTGCCATATTAGGGTGAATCATCCCTGACCCTTTTGCAGCACCGCCGATACTCACTTTTTTTCCATCAATTTCAAACTGCACTGCGATATGCTTCACACATGTATCTGTCGTTAAAATCGCTTTTTCAAATCGATCGGTGTCAATATGCTCGCTTTTATCTGACTCAGAAACACCTGCCTTAATTTTTTCCATCGGTAAGTGTGTTCCGATAAGCCCTGTAGAAGTAACGGCTACAAGGTGATCTTCAATTCCGAGCTTACTGGCAAAAAGATGACGCATTTCGTAAGCATCTTCAAGCCCTTTATCTCCTGTACACGCATTTGCTACGCCGGAGTTAACTAATATTGCTTGAATTTTATTTTCAACTGCAATACTTTCTTTCGTAACATGTAATGGCGCTGCTTGAAATTGGTTTGTAGTATATACTCCTGCAGTGTTTGCTGGCACGTCAGATTGAATCCAACCAAGATCTAGCTTATATTTTTTTATTCCACAATGAAGTCCGCCGGCTTTATACCCTTCAGGTGTTGTTACATTTCCGTTCGTTAACACATGAAGTTTTTTCTTTATCGTCGTTTGCATATGATCAGTCCATCCTTTCATTTCTCTTTACGGGTACATCGGTATTTCTTTTAATCCTAGCGTCACGTCCCAACCGTTCATGACATTCAAGTTTTGAATGGCCTGACCTGCTGCTCCTTTGACTAAATTGTCGATCACCGATACGATCGTTACTTTTCCAGTTCGTGCATCTGCGTGTATACCAATATCACAGTAGTTACTGCCACTTACCTCTTTCGTCGCTGGGTAAATACCCTCTTGCCGAACACGGACAAATGGATGCTGACTGTATACGTCTGTATAAAAATTAATGAGCTCTTCTGTCGTCTTTTCTTCGTTTAAATCTACATAAATGGTGCACATGAGTCCTCTTGTCATTGGAATTAAGTGTGTTGTAAAGGTGACCTGCGTCTCCTGACCCGATTCCTTTTGAATAAACTGTTCAATTTCTGGTATGTGTTGATGCTCTCCTAGTTTATAAGCTTTTAAATTTTCATTAATTTCAGAATAAAGTGTTCCTAGCCCTACTTTTCTACCTGCTCCTGATACGCCTGATTTGCCATCAATGATGATCGACTCAACATTTACCCAACCTTTTTTTACAATTGGTAATAACGCAAGTAGCGTTGCAGTCGGGTAACAACCCGGATTAGAAATAAGTTTGCTATTCATAATTTCTTGTTCATACAACTCTGTTAAGCCGTATGTAGCTTCCTGCAAATAATCTTCCGAAGCAGCCGACGTACCATACCAAGTTTCATAGACTTCTTGAGACGTTAGCCTAAAATCACCTGATAAGTCTATGCAAGCTATATTATTTTTGCGACATTCTGGTACTAATTTTTGACTAACTCCAGGTGGTGTTGCAAAAAATACAACATCAACATCTGATGATAGTCCTTGTATATTCCATTCATTCATCTGAACATTAATAATATTCGTTAAGTGAGGATAAACTTCTTTTATTTCTGTTCCGCTCTGAGAATGAGAGATAATTGATTTTAAATGGACATGTGGATGCTTATTTAACAAGCGAATTAGCTCAACAGCCCCATATCCTGTTCCCCCAACAACAGCTACATTTACCACGTTAACAAACCTCCCATTCCCTTGATTAGTTCATTATTATACTCCTTGATGAATTTATATGCAATAGAATTAAAAAAATTATTGTATTGTTTTTATAAGATAAGGTTGACTAAAAGGAGGTTTTTTACGAGGGCACTGAAAAAGTTGTTTTGTACTTTTTCAGTGCCCTCGTTTTTTACCTCTTAGTCAACCTTTACGCATCATATGTAAGTTGGTTTCTTATAGCGAGCTTGTCGGAGTTTTGCCATTAGTCTTTAGGTCGTAGTTCGCTTCTCGCTATTAAACGCATGATAATACTCGTCTCTTAATAAAGAGTATACGACTGTATCGTGATACTTTTCTCCGTCAAAGTCCGTTTGCCTTAATACGCCATCCTTATGGAAACCGTACTTTTCTAGTAGTTTTTTAGATCCTTTATTTTCAGCAAATATATCGCCAACGATTCGATTCAGTTTCATCACTTCAAAACCGAATTGTAAAATATACGATAAAATCTCTGTCATCACTCCTGTTTGTTGATATTCTTTTCTAATGACCACTCCCATCTCTGTTTTCTTATGCCAAAGGTTTAGCTTATGAAAACGAAACGTACCTACTATTTCCTCATTCATTTTATTGACGATGACCCATGGGACTTCCTTTGTTTTTTCGAATTGCTGCAAACTTCCTATTATGTTTTCTTTTACTTCTTCTATCGTTTTAACGGGGTGAGGTGTAATATATTTCATTGTGTTCTTTTCTTTTAAAAAAGAATATAGGCTGCTTGCATCCTCTACCATAATCTCCCGTAGCAAATAGTTTTTTGTTTCTATTAATGGAATACTCTCTAATCTCTTGATTTGTTTCTCCATATATTCTCTCCTAGCTCTTTTCGCATAGATTGTTGTTTTTAAATATATTTATATGCTTGGCTGCACTACTGGTGGACGCTTTCCGCGGGCAAGGCTTCAGCTAATCGGGAAAACCCACCCGATGGATCTTCAGCCCTTGCTATTCCCGCTGGAGTCGCCACCTTTCGTTTCACCAAGCTGAAAAAAGCAACAAATTTTAAGAAAACAACCTCTCTCCTTTTTATCGGTTCATCTTTGTATACTTTCTTTCTAGTTAATCTAAAGAATATTATTACTTATTCATCGCAAAATAACAAAGAATGACTAATAGGAGGTTTTATACATGCATACACAACGAGCGAAGGAAATAGCGCAATCACCTGATATGAAGAATGTTACATATAATGGCGAACAAATTTATATTCAACACGTGAACGATGAAAATGATACTGCTCGCATTTTCCCAATAAACGATTCACAAAATGAGAAAGAAGTTTTAGTCGCAAACTTAAAAGAAGAGTAAAGAATGGATGTGCAAAAGCTACTTTTAAGTAGAACCTCTTGAAAGTAACTTTTTGCCCCGTCTCATACTAAACTTCGGAGGTGACATTCATGATAGAACGTTATGAGTTAAAGCAAATAAAAAATGAAATGGTTTTAGTCGTTCATTTAGATCCTCAGTTAACGGAGTTTTCAAGTGAATTAGGTCATTCACCAAAGAAAAAGGAAGACCTTCACGTTTATATACGTTCCTTTGTTAAAAGGAAGTTCCCAAACCTTAAAGTGAACGCGATTAAAGTCATGTCAGGCTCGATATTAATATCTTCTATTTATTTACACGCTACACCAAGTGATGCTCATGCAACTACTCCTTCTCAAATAAGCACTGAGGAAAAATATGACGTATATACCGTAAAGCGAGGAGATAGTCTATCTGTCATTGCGAGGGATCATGACATTACTGTTCAAGCGCTAAAGGATGCGAATGGTTTAAAATCAGACATCATTTTTATCGGGCAGCAATTGAAGCTCCCTTTTTATACGTACACAGTGTTGCAAGGGGATAGTCTGTTTACAATTGCTAGACATTTTCAAGTTACTGTCGATGATATTATTGCCACGAACCGTTTAACTAGTGACCGTATATTCCCTGGGCAAAAGCTTCGTTTGCCTACTACTTCCAAAGGTGTAAAGGTGGATGAGCCTCAACCAATAAAAGCTACCGTTGAACCGACATTTACTTATGTTGTTGTGCCTGGCGATTCCTTATCCGTGATTGCGAAAAGGTTTCATACTACTATAGATGCTTTGAGAACACTGAATCATTTATCTTCTGATATTATCCGCGTTGGACAAACTCTCGTGATCCCACAAAAGGGTGAGGAAGCTGTCACTGAGCCAAAGGGAGACACTACGCCCATAAATGAAACGAATGAACCTGTTCGTGAGCAAGAAACGATTCGTTATACAGTAGTTTCCGGTGACTCGTTATCTGTTATTGCAAAGCGATTTAACACAACGGTAACTGCGATAAAACAGGAAAACAATTTGTCTTCTGACATTATCCGTATCGGGCAATCGTTAAAAATACCCGTTATTAAACAAGAGGACAATATAACAGAAAATCCACCAACTGACGGTGAAAATATAGAACGTGGAGATGAGACGCAAAATACTATTTCATATACCGTTGTTTCTGGTGATTCACTTTCTGTCATTGCTAAAAGATACGGTACATCTGTTGACGCAATTAGAACGTTGAACAATTTAACCTCGGATTTGATTCGAGTTGGACAAGTGTTGCATATTCCACATATACCGGATACTGTCGTTGAAGCTCCAGTGGTCGATGTTCCTACCTCTATAAATGGCGCTTCACAACATCAATTCAAAGTAAGTGGTAGTGGAAAGCCAGGTGCATCTATCTTTATTAGCATTACCGATACACATGAAAACACGATTGAAAATACAGCAACAGTAGATGCTGATGGTAACTTCTTTACAGCGTTAGATGTAAGTGCATTGTCAGACTCTACACTGACAGTTCGTGTCAAACAAACGAACTCTTTAGGTAATAGTAGTCAAGCTAGTCTTTATATTGTTGAAAAAGATACGGTAGCTCCTGAAGAGCCTCGTTTAGTGAATACTGAGAACATTATTAACAACCAAAACGAACGCGAATTTCTCTTTGCAGGAACTGCTGAACCGGAGGCAGCTATATTCTTTACGATTTCGAGTGAGAACGAGCAAGTGGAAGCAACTGCACACGCAAATAGTGAAGGCGAGTTTACATTACCTATTGATCTATCTCAGTTAGCAAATGGGACGGTTGTCGTACAAATGTATCAAAAAAATAAGACAGGAAACAAAAGTGAGTTGATAGAGCACTCCTTCGTAAAGAATGCTGTGACACCTGCGCTTAGTTTGCATGCCCTTACTCCTGTTTTTAGTGGTAATGTAGATAGCTATATCGTTTCAGGAGTTACTTCCGCAGACAGCTCTATTACCATCTCGATTACCGATGGGGAAAAAATAATGACTGAAATGGTCTCTTCAGATTTAGATGGAAATTTTACGCTACCTGTCGACCTTCGTTTTCTTAAAGACGGTGAAATAACAATGATGGTTAGTACAGAAGACGTTCATGGGAATGTCAGTAAAGAACACCATACTCATTTAATGAAGGCTACAGAAGCCCCTCGTGGATTAAATGTGTCTGACTTAGGTTTTATTAATAATACAAACGATACAGATTATGTCATTCAAGGTGTCAGTGATGAGAATGGCGCTGTCGTTACAGTTACGGTTTCAGACGGGGATGCGACATTAACGGAAACTGGCATTGTTGAAAATGGAGAGTTCGCTATTCGTCTAGACTTGAGTAGATTACACGATGGGCCAATTACGATAGTCCTATTTCAAGCCGATGAGTTTGGTAATGAAAGTGAATCAACGACGCTCAACGTTGAAAAGGATACACATATTACAGCACCAACTTTAACGAGAAGTGGCTTTGCTTTCGTTGGTAGCAATGTCGTTTATCACTTTTCTGGAATTGCCGAGCCGATGTCTACCATTCATTTTTCAGTAGCGGAGGCTAATGGAAATAACGATAGAAGTCTTACCTATACTGTCGGTGAAAATGGATTTTTCAACATTGACCTTCCCCTTAGTGACATCAACTATAGTGAAGGCGTCATTGTATCTATAACACAAGAGGATAAAGCAGGGAATTTGAGTGAGGTTCTCTCTCCAGATGCAATCATATATACTGTTCAATCTGGAGATACATTGTCTCATATTGCAAAAAGATTCAACACAACTGTACAAGCTATTACGAGATTAAATCATTTAACTAGCGATCGCATTCATATTGGACAATCACTACTTTTACCTGTAACCGCTACAGAGACGCTCAATTTAGGATACATGTTTTTTGGCGATCCTAAGCATTTTACAAATGCGGTTCTAGCAACGGAACGCTCCTTTAATGTCGTGTCTCCTAGTTATTTTGATATTAATCGTGACGGAACATTAAAGGTAACACACCAGTTTGATCCCGTTTTTATTCAAGCAATGCATAACGAAGGAATACGCGTTGTCCCCTTTTTAAGTAACCATTGGGACCGCGATATTGGTAGAGCAATGCTAGAAAACCGTGAAGCTGCTGCTCAAGAAATAGCAGACTTTATTGTTAGAAATAATTTAGATGGCGTAAACGTTGATATAGAGAATATTAATCATGAGGATCGGGATAACTTCACCGATTTCGTTAGACTACTTCGTGAGAAAGTGCCCTCCTCTAAAGAGGTTTCTGTTGCAGTAGCTGCCAACCCTAATGGATGGACGCAAGGCTGGCATGGTGCATATGATTATCGCTCACTTGCAAAGTATGCAGATTACTTAATGCTCATGACGTACGACGAAAGTTATCCTGGTGGTAGCCCTGGTCCTGTGGCAAGCCTTCCATGGGTGGAAAGGTCTATACAATATGCAATCAATGAAGGCGTACCAAGAGATAAAATTGTTATTGGACTTGCCCACTATGGCCGCTTCTGGTTAGAAGGTGCAGCAGTTGGTGGAAACGGTATCTCCAATACACAAATCGAAGAAATGCTAAAGAAGTATGAGCATACAATCACTTTCGATGAGGCAACAGCTTCCGTGAAGGCGCTTGTCACGATAAAGGAAACGGATCCTAAAACGTATATTATGGGGAATGCATTAGCTCCAGGAACATACACAATTTGGTTTGAAAACGATCAGTCCTATGAAGCAAAAGCAGCACTCGTACAACAATACCAAATTCGCGGTGTAGGTCATTGGAGTATAGGTCAAGAAAATCGCACTGTATGGAATCGTTATCACAGCTGGTTTACCCCACGCGACGAAGCCTTTGTAAGTAGCGATAATCATGAGAGTAGTGGAAATGACGCTACTGAAACAGAAAAGGCGATGACAACAACATATACTGTTGTTGCAGGCGATAGCTTATACCGCATTGCCCTTCGCTATAATACAACAATCAATGAGTTAAAAGCAGCAAATAACCTAACTGGCGATATGATTTTCGTAGGCCAAACACTTGTCATACCATAAGAAAAACTAAAACCGAGCTTGAAGCTCGGTTTTAGTTTTTCTTAGAAGCAGTGGAATTTCGCCGTATCTCTTAAAGTACTAGTGAGTGCTTTTCTCACTAGTACGCACGGCGATAAAATTCCACTGCCATGTTTTAAAAAACATCTCTTTTACTAAACTGTCGTTTTTACAGCTTCCTTATTTTTCATAAATGAAATCGTTTCATGCAGCCCATCTTTATAAGAAGTTCTCGGAATTTCGCCAATTTCACGCTCATACTTTTCCCCACTTAACACTACTGGCGTTTCTGTAAGATAAAGCATTTCTACTACTTCACGCATTTGCGCATTAAATATCCCTATAAATTGAATCATCCGTTTCGTCACAGTTCCTACCTTTTTGTTATAGCCGGTTATACCTCGCAAGATTTTAACGAGCTCATGTCCTGAAATAATATCTGCACCTGGAATATTCCAGTTTTGACCGTATGCATCGTCACGACTAGCTAATTCAACAATTGCCTTCGCTCCATCTGGTGTGAAAATATATTCTCTTTTCACAGACTGATTCCCAACAAAGCTAGCTTTTTTCCCTTTTACAACTGCATCTAGCGTATATTGTAAAATGGCACTTTCTGCGTTTGGACCATAAAAATCTGGAAAATGAGCAATCAACACGGGCACATTGGAATCCTTAGCTTGCTTCTCTACTTTTAATCTTATCTTCCCTTTTTTCGTATGTGGGTTCTTTTCTGTTTCTTCCGTTACTTTAGCTACCCCTTCCGCTCTACCGTATGCATATATATTGTCAGCAATAGCGACTTTCGCTAATTGCTTTTCTGCTACGTAAAGTATATTCCCCATCACTTTAGATAGCTTTTCCTCCCAATCAGCGTAAGGAATGTTTAATGCGTGAAAAATAACGTCGACATCCTCCGCGGCATCCAATAAAGCTTGCCTATTAAAAACATCTCCCGAAAAAATGGTGACTTTTTCATTATCACCGAATAGTGCTGTTAATTTCTTCTCTGTTCGTGAAAATGCAATCACTTCGATGTCCCTACTCACTAGCTCTTTAACAATGGAATAGCCTATACCACCTGTTGCTCCTAATACTAAAGCTTTTTTCACCGTTTTTACCTTCTTTCTTCATATAATATAGACTTCTATTGTTTTAGGGTTCATCTAGTAGAAGAAGTCGCCGCTGTCCAAAACATATGTATCAGCAATGCTACACTTCTACACATGAAAGTGAATACCTTCTTTTTCCATTTATATTTTTTGGTCATTTTATAGTTTATATAAATCTGTTCTACGGTCGGAGTAAATAGGTATCGTTTCCCTTACTTTATCTACTTCTAAAAGATCAACTTCACCATATATGATCGTCTCTTTATCACCAGCTTCTGAAACTACCTCTCCCCACGGTCCAATAATCATTGAATTTCCACCAAATTCATTGTTGGGGTCAGCACCAACACGGTTACAAGCAATGACATAACATTGATTTTCAATTGCTCTACTCATTAATAATGCCCGCCAATGATCAATACGGGCTTTCGGCCATTCCGCGACAACAAAAAGCACTTTTGCTTGGTCAATCATATGTGTTCGAATCCATTCTGGAAATCGTATATCGTAGCAAATGACGCCTGCACAATCTATATTATTGAGGGAAAAAAGCCCGTCTTTATTCCCCTGAACTAAATATTTTTCTTCATCCATTAATCGAAATAAGTGCGCTTTACTATATTCCTTCACAAGCTCTCCTTTATTGTTAAAAATGAGCATTATATTTGTTATTCCAGCATCTGTTGCTTGTGCGATCGATCCCGCTAAGATGTGTACTTTATTTCCCTTTGCTAGCTTACTTAAAAACTCTGAAATATTAATGGTACTATGCTCCAACAACGACTTTAAACGGGCTAAATCATATCCAGTCGTCCAAAGCTCTGGTAAAACAATCACATCTGGGGCTTCCTTCATCGCTTCCTTCACCTTTTGTTTTACAATATCTATATTCTTTTCTATATCCCCAAAAGCGATATCCATTTGTATCATAGCTACTTTCCACTGCATTGCTATCCCTCCAATCATCATTTATTACATTCTACTATACCAACATTTTACTTCATCATGAGATTAGCATTCTACTCGACTTCTTTTCACTTATTTACAAATATAATACAAGTTTTTGGTCCATTTAATTCCAATTTTGTGCAATTAATTCCCATTCCGACGTTGTACTTAAACTTAATAAAGATTATATATCAGTTTTTCGACTAACTAGAAAAATAACCTTAAACCAAAAAGCCCTAATATGCACTTACATACTGGAGCTTCTTTTAACATAAGTGTTTTATTTACACTAGTAAATATCAGGCTCTAAAATAGAATTCGAACGTTTGCTAGCCTTGAGACTATATACAAAGAAGTATTACTCGAATAGCGTATCGTTTCCTCCTTCACGTGGGTATCCCTCCACCAATTCTTCCTCTAAGTCCGCCCTTGATACAGTAAATAATAGAATCGATCCTAATACAAATAAAATTGCACCGATAACAAACACACCTGTCGCAGTATAGGTCATCTTTTTTTTATCCAGGCTTGAGAGTTTCAGTTTCATGCAGCTCCCTCCTCTTTTTCTTTCTCCCTTGTTTACAAGCTATGCAACCTTTCTACAATAAGTTTAGGTTTTTCAGAAAAATATATTTTTTAAGACAACTAGCGCATGAGTTAGTCCCAATAAGTGCATATTAAAGAACATCTTGACATCATTCCTAGGAGTTTAACGATGACAAAAATATCTAACATCCTCAATGTTCGAATCAATTGGTTTCAATCAAAGTTCCAGAAATCCGAAGATGTAGTGTATTATACTTTTTCGTTACCTAATGAGAAACATGGGGCATTCATATATATTCAAGGATTAGTGGATCTAAATTTATTACAGAATAATCTCATAGACCCATTATTGGACGATAAAAATTTTAAAACTAATACTGGATTTCTTCAACCATTTGAAGATGTTTCATCAAAGTTGCCCATAGCGGGTTATTCTACGACACTAGATTTAACTGAAGCAAATCTTGAATTAATGGATGGAAATATATTGCTACTATTTGATGAAGAAGACGTTATTAACGTTTTTTCATTAAGTAATTTTAAAACCCGTTCTATCACTGAATCTCAAAATGAAAATGTGGTACGAGGACCAAGGGAGTCTTTTGTGGAGGATATTGATACAAATATCACTATGATAAGACGCAAAATTAAAAGTGAGAAGTTGTCTTTTGTGCACTATCGTTTTGGGAGGCTAACGAAGACAAAAACTTCCGTTCTTTATATTGATGGTGTTTGTGAACAAAAGCTTATTGACGAAATAGATGAGCGGATCTCAAGGATTGATATAGACGGTATTTTTGATACAAGTTACATTGAAGCTTACTTAGAAGATCAACCTTATTCCCTGTTTCCTCAATTTGAATTTACAGAAAAACCTGATGTTGCTGCAGCTGCTCTATTGGATGGTAGAGCTGCGGTGTTGGTAGATGGGGCACCTAATTGTATCATTGCACCCGTTACATTCTTTATGCTAATGCAAACATCAGAGGATTTTTATAATCGTCCTTTTATTAGTACCTGGACAAGATGGATTCGTTTTATGTCTTTCATAATAGCATTAGTTTTACCATCGTTTTATATCGCCGTTACAACGTTTCATTCAGAAATGATTCCGAACAATTTACTTCTTTCCATCGCTTCAGCTAGGGAAGTAGTTCCGTTCCCTGGACTATTAGAAGCGTTGATATTGGAGTTAACGTTTGAGGTTTTACGAGAAGCTAGTATTCGTATCCCAAAAATCCTAGGTCAAACTGTCTCTATTCTAGGAGCTCTTGTCATCGGCACCGCTGCTGTTCAAGCTGGTATCGTCTCTGCTCCTCTAGTAATTATTGTTTCTTTGACTGGAATCACTTCTTATGTGATTCCACAACATAATTTGATCGTGCCAATTCGGCTTTTACGTTTTCCATTACTACTTATGGCAGGGTTCTTTGGGTTATACGGTATCATGATTTCGTTAATATTAATCATGATTCACCTGTCTTCGTTACGTTCCTTTGGAACCCCTTATCTTACACCTGTTGCGCCTTATCATTTATCAGACTGGAAAGATATGTTTATTCGAGTACCACTGTGGATGATGAACAAACGGCCACATTTGGCAACGTCACATAATTCAACGAGAAGTCGCCGTATCATCCGTCCTCAGCTTCCAAAAGAGGAGGAAAGAGATTAATGAATAAATTATACCGAGGCATTATTGTCTTTACATATCTCATCCTATTAAGCGGTTGCTGGTCCATGACGGAAATAAATGATAATGCTATGGTGACCATTATATTTCTTGATAAAGGCGACGACGGACAAATCGAACTTACACTTGGGTTTCCCTTGACGAATCGTATGGTTCCAGGAGAAATGGGTGCAAGTATTGAAGGGAGGTTTTACACAACTGTCACAAAACAAGAGGAGAATATTGCCGCAGCATATCGGCTAATCCAATCAGATTTGCCACGAAAAATCACATGGGGTCAAACGAAAAATGTTATTATAGGCAAAGAATTTGGTGAAATAGGTCTACATGATTGTATAGACTTTTTAGCAAGACAGCCATCATTTCCACTTGGAGCTAAAGTTTTCGTTGCTCCTGGGAAAGCCACTGATATTACCAAATTGACGCCAGCCTTTGAACGCTTTCCGTCCGAAGTATTAGATGAATTCATGGATCAAGATCTTACTATTTCTATAACTTTTTTAGATTTTTTAAAGGCATACGAATACGGTGGAAATGTCATTGTACCGATGCTTACAATCGGAGAGGAGCCGATGGTTAGTGAAGATTGGAAAGTGAGCACTTGGGTTGGAACTGGTGGCGCCGCCCTGTTTCATGACTGGAAAATTGTTGGCACCCTTAATCAATCAGAAATGAGAGGGGCACTTTGGTTTCATAAGGTTGCGAGAGAAGCTGTTATTACTATCGATTCTCCTACCGATGGGAAGCCGATTAGTATCATTGTACTTGACTCCAAAATTCAAAAACGTCCTTCTATTGATGAAACAGGTCAATTATCGTTTGAAATAACTATTGAGGCTGTAGACGATTTGCTTTCAGTTGGTTCAAAGATAGATATCAATGATCCTGAAATAATAGATGAATTAGAAATGCTTTTTGCCGAGGCTATTAAAAAAAGGCTAGAAAGAACATTTACTATCACACAGGAAGTGGGAGCTGACGTATTTTTAGTTGGACAATACTTCGAGTGGCACCACCCGAAGGAATGGGAAAAGTTACGCAGTGATTGGGACAATAAATATAAAGAAGTTACGTTAGATGCTCACGTAACAATGAAAATTAAACGACATGGTGCGATCAGTAATCCGCCTTGGGTTGATGAAGATGAATAACCTTTAGAAAGGGAGAGAGACCAGGGCTTCCCTTACGTATGATATTAATTCCTAAGCTTTTTAGAGTATTCAGGTGGTGAGAAGAATGATGCTATTCTTTATTTTCCTTTGCCTTATATTATATTGGTTCACTTGGTATGACTTGAAGCGTAAAAAAAGTAGGATTCGTACATATGTGGTCGTATTCAGTGCATTAACAGTGATCAGCATTTTTTCAGGAATCGTATTGATTGTAGATACTACATTAATGCCATCTCCCAATGAAGTTTTGTACAACGTTTATGGAAAATTATACAGACTATTATCTTTAACGTGGTGAATATTTATGAAAACGTATCAAGTATCTCAATCCCAAATTGTCACGATTACCTTTATGTTTGGTTTTGCTTCCAACACCTTTCTTTTTAGTTCCCTCATCAAGATCGGGGACTATTCGTCTTGGTATATATATATTCTTTCTTATGGCCCCGCTTTATTTTTTCTTTTATTGATGACAAAGGTGGGACAAAAAGTTAAGAATTATTCCTTTCTCGATTATGGAAATGAAATCGTAGGAAAGTGGATTCATAAGTTGGTCTTAGTGTATCTATTTTTCTTCACCCTTCACATCACTGCATTTCATATAAAACTGTTTATTGATTTCACAGCTGGAACTTATTATCCAGATACTCCTGAAGAGGTACTCATCTTTTTATTTTGTTTCGTTTGTTTCATGGGAGCTTACGCTGGTGTTGAACCGATTGGAAGGGTTGCACAATATTTCACTTTTCTATCGCTCTTCCTTGGCATTAGCATTCCTCTTTTACTAATGAATCAGGTAGATTACGATATGACAATTGCTTTCATCAACCGTTTTGATATGGCACAGGTATGGGAAGGTACAATATTCACTACTCCATGGTTAATGGATATTATCATCATCCTAGTCATCTTTCATATGATTGCTAATCCAGAGAAAACAGGAAAGAGCTTAGCAATAGGTATGGGACTCCATATTATCACCTATATCCCCATATTAATAATGGTACTATTGGTACTTGGACCTTATTTCCCCACCTATAGTACTGTAGCTGAACTCGAAATGCTTCGTCAAATTCAAATTGCAAACTTTTTGCAAAATGTTGATCCTTTCATTTTTTCCGTCTGGATCATCTCTATTTTTGTAAGAGTTAGTTTTTGTCTATTCGTCTTTACGATTCTCTTTAGTAAACTCGTCAAAATAAATGATTATAAAAAAATTGCTCCAATCATGGGCTTATTACTGTTTATCTATACAATAAACATCAGTGACAACTCCTCAGAAATGGAGTTATTTGCAAACGAAGGCTTTCCCGGTTTTGTATGGTCTGTAACTGCTATCCCAATTCTCTATCTCCTGGTAGCGAAAATACGCGGAATAAAATCTGTGACTAAGGGGAGTGAAAAAACTGCTAGTAGTGATGAAACTTGAGAATATATATTTCTTTTAGTATTGAAAAGCTTACTTCATAATTTTACTATTTACCCCTTATTCACAATACCGTTCATTATTGACAAAATGAAAAGAGTAGTAAATAATCACCAATAATAAAAAGTAATAATTACGATTTTCAATAAAGGATGGTGGTATTATGAATAATATTGATCATTATGACTTTATCATTGTTGGAGCATTATCTGCTGGAGTAGGGGTAGGATCCCTACTGGTGTTCAGGTACTTTAATTTAAATCTTACACACCAAGACAACTCGCTGCATATTCATTGATTTAAACGCTTGTTCCTGTAGGAGAATAGGTGAATTTAGTTTATTTGCTTTTTTACCAGTAATAATAGCCTAGTCCCCTTTATTTATTCCGAGGAACTAGACTTCATTCTACAACAACCACCTAAATTATGGTAGTTATTTTTTTCTGGATAGTATCATTGTACTACGTATCAACCGGCTTTCTTTTGTTAGTAATTATTCTTCAAAATATACTTACTTTTGACGTAACGTTTCCGCCTCTAACATGATTAACGGAACGTTTTTTTAAGTTAATATTGAACAAATAAGAACTTTAGTGTTAGCTGAATTATTACTAAATGGCATTAGACAAGACTATGAATTACATTACAAAACGTTTGAATATAAACTCTTTTCCGTCGGTGATCGTAACTTTGATAGCATTATCCTCTATTAACAATAAATAAATTAATATGAAATTTAAGAATAGATATAGGAATGTATACTATTTAATTGAATAATTACTATTCATATATTCTTTTATTGCTCCATTGTTCATTATAGCCACTCGATCACAGAAGGACTCAAGTATTTTCTTGTTATGTGAAATCATGATAATGGAGATATCCAATTGATAATGAAGATGATGAAGCAATTCTAATATTTGCACTTGAATATGTGTGTCTAGGGCAGATACCGCCTCATCACAAATAAGGATCTCAGGCTCCAATACTAAAGCTCTTGCTAGTGCAATTCGCTGGCATTGCCCTGTACTTAGCTGTGGAGGTCTTCTCAATTGAGTATCATCCCTTATTCCCACATGTTCAAGATATATTTTCGCTTTAATAGAACACTCCCTTTTCAAACCAATATTCAAATAATGAAGTGGTTCTTGAACGAGCTGTAAAGCAGTTCGTGCTGGGTGAAGGCATGCTCTTGCATCTTGAAAAACCAGCTGAATGTGCTTACATATCTCTCGTTTTTGCTTTCCTTTTAATCCTGTTATTTCCTTCCCTCGATACAGGATGTTTCCTCCATGAGGTGTTTCTAATCCTGTGATGCATTTCGCCAGTGTGGATTTGCCACATCCGCTTGGCCCTGTTATTCCAACTATTTCTTTTCTGTACACAGATAGGTTTACATCTTTTATGACAGGCTGGCTTTTGCTATAGCTTTTCTCAAGCTTAATAATGTCTAAAATCGGCTCAGTAGAAGGCTCTAGCTTAGTGCTTTTGTGCCTAGATTTAACAAACCGAGAAGAAAGCAATCGGTTCGTGTAAGATGACTTTGGTGTAGAGAGGACTGTTCGAGCAGGTCCCTCTTCCTCAATGGCTCCCTTATGTAAGACAACAACTCTGTCAGCTAGAGCATGAGCCACTTCTATATCATGAGTAATTAGTAAAACTGTCAAGCCTAGTTCCTGATTCATCTGTTTAATCACATCTAGAACCTCTTTCTGACAGTCATCATCTAATGCAGATGTAGGCTCATCAGCAATGAGGAGATGAGGCTCAAGACATAGAGCAAGAGCCAGACAAACTCTTTGACACATGCCACCACTAATCTGAAATGGATACGATTCTAGAACACGCACTGGATCAGAGAAATGGAGCTTACTTAGCAGTTTACTGCTAAAAGTAAAAATGTCTTGCTCTGGTACTAGTCCATGATAGAGCAGTAATTCCTTAAAGTTATCCTTGATTTTTAGCACAGGATTTAATGCAAGCTGCGCATCCTGAAAAAGCATAGCAATCTTTCTTCCTCTAATAAACTTCCAATCCTCTTTTTTACTAGAAAGCTGAAATGAAAGACCTGGATATAAATTTAGAGTACCACTTCCAACCTGTGCTGAAGGTGGTAGCAAACCAGTTAAAGCCTTACCAATAGTAGATTTTCCTGCCCCACTTTCTCCAAGAAGGGCTACCACCTCTCCTTTTTTAAGTTCAATTGAAAAATCCTTGATAACAGGCACAAAATTTTCATTTTGATTATAGACTACCTTTAAATTTTGAAGATGTAGGATGTGTTTGCTCATATTTTTCACTTAACATCTCTCCTATAGTTCGGATCTTTCATATGGGTCTAGTCTATCTCGTAATCCTTCTCCAATCAGATTAAAGGATAATACGGTTAGGAAAATAAATGTTGCTGGACCTAAAAGAATATATGGAGCTTGGAAAAAATGATCTCGCCCATCTGCCAACATACTCCCCCATTCAGCCACGGGTGGTTGTGCACCTAACCCAAGAAAAGAAAGTGCGGAGATAGCTAAGATAAGACTACCAAGCTCAAAGGTAGCCAGGATCAACACCGGACTCATTACTTTCGGAAGCAACTCTTTACAGATTAGTACACTATCTTTAGCACCTAGTATTTTTGCTGCTGCATAAGAAGTGCTAGTTTTCGCTTGTAATACAACACTTCTCGTTAAACGGGCAAACGTAACCCACCATACAGAAATGACCGCTATCATTAGATGGAAAAAACTTGTGCCAAATAACCCGGCAATAACGATAGCAAGTACCATAAAGGGAAAAGCTAGCAAAACATCCATGATCCGCATGAAAAAGATATCAATTATCGTACCTTTATATATCCCTGCTAATAATCCGACGATTATTCCAATCATAATCGCAGAACTAAGGGCTATTAGCGTTGAAAGAAGTGTAGTTTGTCCCCCATGGAGAGTCCTTGATAGAACATCTCTTCCAAAACGATCTGTTCCAAAGGGATAGGTCAGACTTGGCTTCTCTAGTCGCTCTGAAGGATTTTGCTGTAAAGGATCATGTGGAGCAATCCATGGTGCCCCTATAATAAGAATGGTTAGAATAGCTAGCAGAAATATACCAGAAATAAGACTAATAGAGTGCTTTGCATTAGGCACAGGATTCTACACCTTCCTTCCCTCTATTGCGTATACGAGGATCGATGATTACATAGGCTACATCAACTAGTAAATTGATAAGAATCACCAGCGATACCATGATAAAAGCATAGCCTTGAATGACGGGATAATCCTTCAACAGGATGCTGTCTAGCGCATATTTTCCGATGCCCGGCCAAGAGAAAATGCTCTCAATTACGACAGCTCCGCTAATTAAAGATATAAATGAGAGGCCCGCAATCGTAATAATAGGTAGTAAGACATTGCGGAGGGCATGCCTTACCACTCTTTTTTTATCTAACCCTCTTGAGATAACAGATAGGACATATGTCTGACCAAATTCAGAAAGAAGGTTCGCTCTTATTAATCGAACTAATTGTGGAGACCCTATTAGTCCCAATGTAATCGCAGGAAGCCAAAGCCTTTGTAAGCTGACTGAACTGTTTATATCAAATACCCTGAAGGAAACAGCAAAGACATAAAGGAGGAGCAACCCTACTACAAAGACAGGAATGGAAGCAAAGAAGACACAAAATATCCTCACTATATTATCTGTTGCTGTTCCCGCTTTTCGTGCAGAAATAATTCCAAAGTATAGACCTATCATTACTTGAATGGTGATGGCAGCGATGGCAAGAAGAATCGTAGCAGGCAGCCGTTCAGCAATTTCAATACTGACAGGTCTTCCAGTATGAATCGAGTTTCCAAGGTCCAAGGTTAGTACCCTTTTTATCCAGCTTACGTACTGTAGCATTACAGGCTGATCAAGACCAAGCTCTTTTTGCAGCTCAGCTACTCGTTCCTCATAGGCCTCTGTGTTTTTCATGGCAAGCTCTGGCTGATGACCAAGATATATTTTTATTGGGTCACCTGGAGATAACTGTATTAAAACAAAAATAAGTAATGTAGAACAGAACAAGGTGAGTAGTGCTTCGCAGCCTCTTCGTAAAATTATTTTAAGCATGTATCACACACCCTACTCCTTTGATACTCCATCTAAGGACATATTAGGATTAACGATGTTTTCAAATTGTCTAAAATGAAGTTCAAACCCTGACAGCTCATTGCTTATAGCCGTAATTTCTGGTCGTGGAAATAAATAGATTCCTGGAGCTTGGCTAGCCACACGTTCATTTATTTTAAGGGCAAGCTGATAGCGTGCTTCATCGTCTGTTGCTTCTGACAATTGAGCGAGTAATTCGTTTGTTTCCTTATCGTTATAACCTCCATAATTGGCACTTCCATCAGGTGAAAATTGGCCAAGCATCAATGCGTAAATATCCCCAAAGGTACTCCATGCTTCTATGGAAGCATCCCAATCACCTGTCTCGCGGGCTGCTTGGATTAGACTATAATCCCCGTGCTGGACATCTGCCTTAACGCCAATTTGGGTCCATTGATTTTGTATTGCTTCTCCTAACGCTTTATCTCCTCCCCATGTCATTAAACGTAGTGTTAACAGATTACCATCCTTGTAGCGGAGACCGTCTGATTCAAGCTCCCACCCCGCTTCGTCTAAAAGTGTAGCAGCTTTATTTATATCGAATTGTTCATATACAGCACTTTTTGCTTCTGAGAAAACTGGATTCGAACTTAACCAGGTTGTTACTGGAATACTTTGTCCTTCAGCAGCAAGTGTAACGAGTTCTTCCCGATTTAAAGCCCACGCTAGTGCCTGCCTTACGCGTACATCTTGGAATTGAGGTTTATTTAAATTCAAGTATATGGTTTGCGTGTTCGCTACAGGAGTAGCTAATGTTCTAACATCACTGTTATTCTCAAACTGACTAAGGCTCGTTACGCCAACGTTTAAAGCGATATGACTTTGCCCACTTAAGGCTGAAAGTACCCTTGTTTGTTCGTCACTAATTTCCTCAAATGTGACACGCTGAATTGTCGGCTTCTTCCCCCAATAATCTTCGTTAACCTCCAACACCATTTTTTGATTAGGACTAAATTCAACCACTTTATACATTCCTGTAAAATCCATCGTATCTATGGAATCAAATGCTGCTTCTGCATTATGAATAACCGTTTGATAGTAAGATAGATTTAAAGGCACAGACATATGCTTTCGGTTCGTTGTTACCTGAATGGTGTACTCATCTAATTGACTAAAAGATAACTCCTCCAAAAAAGGTAGGGCTTGCAAATCTTTTTCTCTCGAACGTTCTAGAGATGCAATGACAGCAGTCGCATCTACCTTTTTACCACTCCAAAAATAAATGTCCTGTCGTAATTTAATTTCCCAAGTGGTTGGGTTTACTTCTACTGCGGATTCCGCTAAATATGGCTCTACTTCTCCATCGGCATTCACATAAAAAAGAGCTTCTGCAGCACCGATGCCTCTTAAATAGCTTGAGGTGAGTGGCTCTACAGGATCAAAACTTGCAGCGATTTCACGTGCTGCAATGACCAATTCAGCACTATCCTCTTTTGAAGTCGTACTATTGCATGCTGAAACGATACTAACAATAACTATGAATGCAATAACTAAATATATTTTTTTCAACATGTTTCTATTCACTCCTCATATTATTCATAAATTCTTTTACACATATGGACGATTTGATCGTCTTCCCAAACATTTTCCTCATACCCTCTGGACTTCCAAAAATGATAACCTCCAGGTAAATACTTCGAGGTATGTAAATAAGATGTCTTATACCCTGTGGCAAAAGCGTAATTTTCCGTTAAAGCATAAAGTTCTTTCCCAATTCCTATTCCCCTATAAGAAGCCTCCACATAAAACCTTGTCATTTCACAAACAGGGTGAACCAATTTCAAATCTCCTAAAAAGGAAAACCGATCATCGTAGGGGCGTATAGCTGCAGTACCTACTATTTGCCTAGAGTGGTTTAGGGCTATATAGAAACTAGCAATGGGACGATTTAAATAGATAGTATTAAACTTTACTAGATCAGTTGGATTAGGATTGAAAGCACCAGTTGGATATAATTCCTCTAACATCGTTATTACAAAATTTGATATCTCTTCTCGTTTATCTTCAGTTGCTAGCTGGATGGTATAGTCTTTCATTCTTGTTTTCACCAGTCTTTCCTAACAAATCTTATTTTCACCTTCAGTTATTAAGATTAATTTCCTACTATTTATAAGTACAAATAGAATCGTAATTAGCCGTAGGTTTTACATGCATACATTGCAGTTTTGCCAGATAGTTATCCCATAATAATAGCTTCCAAGGAAAATAGTGCTATTACTAGTAGGATACGAAGAACATTGACACCAACATATCTTTTTTGGAAATAACCTGACCACCATGGGCGGAATAGCATATTAGTAAGTTCTAGTATATTTATTTTTTTCAACCATCACCTCCGTACTCTAACAACTGAAAATTGTCTATCAACATATTAATATAGATTGATCAAATCGTAATAATTACGATTTAAACTTCACTTTATATTATATTATTTATTTGTCAAGCGTAAAGAGTAAAAATTCTAAATATTAAAAGCAATCAGTAAATATTTACTTTTAGATACAATAAAGATTGTGAAATATTACACAATTAAGAACGCGCCAATGTAGTGACTAAGGATTACCTAATCACCAAAAAGACCATCTAAGTATGAACAATTTTTTTCTTGAATATCAGCCTTTAAATAGGAAAGAGACAATTACTTTTAAAGTAATTATCTCTTAATGGATGTGTATTACGAGTAAGGTTGTACTGTGCAGCATAAAGTCATTTAAATGATTGTCTTTGTTCAACTAAAGGCTAGTTTATATGTTGTTAACGCAACCCGTATGTTTAAGTACGCCACTTCAGTTTCCCATCACTTCCTGATGTAGATTTATAACTTTCTACATTGCTGGAATTAGGATTATATGCTCTATTCCATTTACTGTACTATAAAATGCATAAACAGGCTGATAATATCCTTTGGAATCTAAACGATAGGTTAACTCTACTCTGTGGATATGGATGCTTTCTATCATTTTATTTTCAGAGTAATGTTGAAAATTACCTTCTAAAATTTCTTTGTATGCTTCTTGTTCACTTTTTATTTGTACATCCCTTACTTTTTCATATGTTATTAATTGGTTATCAATTACTTTGACTGTATCATCGTTGTAATAACTAACCCCTAAATTACCATCTATTAGTTGATTTTCTATTAGCTTTTTATCTACAATCCACTCATAGCTTCCAGTATCATTTTTTTGAAAAGATGCGTCTTGAGGTATATGTATGCCAAGTTGTATTAAGTTTTCCAACAGGATTTCTTCATCTACATCTTTGAGCTCTATATCTTCATCAAAATATGAAAAATCTGAATAACTGTAACTTCCATCTAAGAAATTGAACCATATATTATGAGAACTTCCCTCTCTTATCCAATAAACTCCTTCATGCTGATAGTAAATAACATCCATGTTAGATGAATCCACATTCTTTTTTTCAAAAAAATCTACCACAAACTCATCAGCAGCTGTCTTTGTATAAGAAGGTGCTTTATAAATTGACACTTCTGTTCCATTATCGTTCAGATCCTTATCAACAGTGATTTTCGCTTCCGACATATTAGCCTTATAAAGAGGTACAATGGATAAATTTCCAAATTCCTTGAAATGATAGTATGTAAAAATACTTACAAATGAAATTACTACTAGAAATAAAGGGGTAAAATACTTCACTGAATGTATTATTCCCTTTGATTTTAAGGTGATGAGTCCTATAATGATGCCATATCCAATGATTGCCCCTAGTAGATTGTTAAATAAATCATCAAGGACAAAATTACCGTATGCCGTCACTAACTGGATACTTTCAATGGATATGGTAAATAACAATGCAGCTCCAATTGCCCAAATTGCTCGTTGAAATCGTGAATGTAATAGTGGAAAAAGGATGCCAAACGGCACAAACATAATGATGTTTAATATGACGAACTGCCAATGCCTTATACTAAAGTTATGCCAAGCTTCTTTATATGTACTGAAAAGAGATAAATTCATCCCACCTTGAAAACTAGGACCTCTATTCAAGAATGTTACTCCTATAACCATGATGATATAACCAATAAATAATCCTCCAAAAAATAATTTATTTATTGGAATACCTTTCTTTCCCTTAAAAAGTTTCCGATATACAATGAAATACCCTATAAAGATAATAATACCTAAAACAATTAATGCTAGTAATGCTAGTAAAAAATACTCTCTCAAAATACCCATAATTTCTTGTATTCTCATTACCTTCTCCCTCTGACAACAAAATAGATATGCTTCGATTATTTCGATTAATAAATCTCTGCTTGTTTTGCACGATTCTTTTTTGAATTAAATTCCTATATCAACCGGTATTTTTTCAAATCCTTCCCTTTATATAGACGAAACCAAAGTTTAAATAGTTTGTTTTTTCCTAAAATAATTGATTTCTTAATCAATTAAATTGAAACCTCCATTATTATTTAATCCTACATAAACCTGAGGAACCCTCATTCTGTTATTTTCTTCTACAAAAATGCTCAATATTGGACTTTTAATAGAGATGCAGAGGGACGTTCCCTAATAAATTCAATGGAAGCAACGAACCGTCCCGTGCTTTATATTTATAAATCTTTACTGTATAGATAATAAACCTTCTTCAAAAAATATATTGACGTAACTTTATATGAGGAGGGACTAATATGGACACACAAAGAGCACAAGAAATCATCGAATCACCTGCTATGATTAATGTTTCTTATCATGGGATTCCAGTTTATATTAAGGAAGTAGATGCTAATAGTGGCAAAGCCCGCATTTTTCCTTTAGATGAAATGGAAAATGAACAAGATGTAGATGTACAAGGACTTACAGAAGGATAAGAAAAACTAAAAGCGGCGAATAAATGATGCCACATGTCTTTAAAATAATAGTGAGTGCTCTTCTTGCTACTACACGTGGCATCATTTCCACCGCAAAGGTACACTTTCTTGGAGAAGTTTCATGCATCTTTCTTTACATAGTTAAAATAATCATAATCGTATAAATAAGTATTGAAAAATTAATTCCACTAAGAAATACAAAAACATAGAACAATTTGGTCATTTGTTTTATTCTTGGATCCATGCTCAATATTAAAAAAACGATAAATAAAAAGGAACTAAACAATAAAACGAATTGTATCATTTTCCCCTCCCTACGTTGTTCATTTTTCAGAAGTCGTTTCTTCAACATGATATTTATTGTTGATTCGAGTATCGCACACATTTTGCTTATTGAAAATACTTATTAAAACAAAGAAATTTTAGCAAAACAAATGATAATTGCATTTTATTCTCCATAAACATTACCACAATCGATTTCCCAGTATGATGATATAAGACTATAGAAGGAACTCTAAATAAATAGTTTTGGTTGAAGTCCTTATAGTTATATGATACAACTATTAACGAGTTATAAAATATTTCAGAATAAACTTCATATTTTCACTACTAGGGGTGCTACATAGCTGAGAGAGACAAATAAGTCTTAACCCTTATAACCTGATCTAGTTCGAACTAGCGTAGGGAAGAAGTGTTTTTCAATGATTAATATACGACTGCAGCCATCGTATATGTCTCTTACATTGTTAGCAAAGCCGCTTCTTCTAATAGAAGTGGCTTTTTTATTTCTTCTCTTAGTTTTCAAAGTGGTATGAATATGACAGTAACACTTATTAAAAATGAGGAGTGGTACGAGATGAAATTTAGCGAACGTTTACACAAAAAGCTTCAGCCTATTTGGCGTAAAAACCATGCACATCCTTTCGTTCAAGGAATTGGTGACGGCACGCTTGATAAAGAAAAGTTTCGTTTTTTTATGATTCAAGATTATCTTTACCTCATTGACTATGCAAAGCTTTTCGCGATTGGTGCTGTTAAAGCGAAGGATGTAGAAACAATGGGCAAATTTGCTAACTTGTTAGATTCAACATTAAATGAAGAAATGTCACTACACAGAGAGTACGGGAAAAAGTTTGGAATTACGCCTGAGGAATTTGAGCAAGCTGCTCCAGCACCGACAACTTTAGCATACACGCATTACATGCTACATGTTGGACAAAACGGTACACTTGCAGACCTCGTAACAGCCTTGCTTCCTTGTATGTGGAGCTACTGGGAAATTGGTAAAGAATTAAATGAAATTCCTGGTGCAAGTGAGCATGAGTTTTATGGCGAGTGGATCCAAATGTATAGCTCCGAGGAATTCGGTCAGTTAGCCGAATGGACTATCAATTTACTTGATGAACTAACGGAAGGAAAAACAGAGGACGAGTTAGCAAAGCTTGAAGAAATCTTTTTAAATACAACTCGTTTTGAATATATGTTCTGGGATATGTCCTGGAATAAGCAAATGTGGCCGACAGATGAGTAAGAAGACGCTTCAGTTCCACGATGTTTCATTTTACTACAACTCGGAGCAAAGCATATTAGAGAACTTGCATTTCACTGTCAATGATGGTGAATTCGTAAGTATTATTGGTCCAAGTGGTTCTGGAAAAAGTACATTATTCAAGATAATTACCGGGCTTGAACAACCATCAAATGGTGAGGTATTGATCAATGAGCGAGTTGTAGAAAATAGGCTCGGTCAAGTTGGTTATATGCCGCAACAAGACTTGCTCATGCCATGGCGTACTATTTTAGAGAACGCAGCACTTCCACTAGAAATTAAAGGGTTAAAAAAGCATGAAGCTCACGAACAAGCTAGAAAACTGCTAGTTGAGTTCGGTCTAAAAGAAGTTGAAAATAAATTTCCTAGTGAATTATCTGGCGGTATGAGACAAAGAGTATCTTTTTTACGAAGCGTGCTTTCTGGCTCAAACATTCTTTTATTAGATGAGCCGTTTAGTTCTCTTGATGCAATTACAAAATTATCGATGCAGGAATGGTTGTTAGAGAAATGGGAAAAGGCAAAATCTACCGTATTATTTATTACTCATGACGTAGATGAAGCGTTATTTTTATCTGATAGAATCTACGTTTTTACCGAAACGCCGGTTACTCGCTTACAAGAAGTGACTGTCCCGCTCTCCCGTCCTAGAGACATTCGGGATATTCATCAACCACAAGTGATTGAACTAAAAGAAGCATTAATTGATCAGCTTCGTTCGAGGGTAAAGCTATGAAAAATTGGAAGGATTTTATTGCACCGACAGTGATTGTTTTGATTGTACTCATTGCCTGGGAGATTAGCGCAAAGGCGATAGGCATGGCTTTTATTTTACCTTCTCCTACACAAATTATTGTTCGTCTCTGGGAGTTAAGAGGTAGTTTATTACTCGTCCATATGCCAGCTACGCTCACTGTTATTTTAACAGGTTTATCTTTATCCATTTTTCTTGGAGTAGGATTAGCGGTATTGATGAATGTGAGTAAAACGTTAGAGAAGGCACTTTATCCTATTATTATCTCTTCTCAAACGATACCTGTTATTGCACTTGCCCCAATATTCGTGCTTTGGTTCGGCTATTCGATTTGGAGTAAAGTTGCTGTCACGTTATTAATTACGTTTTTTCCTATTACGGTAAATACGTACGATGGACTCAAATCTAGTAATAAAGATTTAAAAGATTTGCTCCTTACGATGGGGGCACGAAAAAGGGATATTTTTTTCAAGCTTGATATTCCATCAGCATTACCTCATTTTTACTCTGGCTTAAAGGTGGCGGTGACGTTAAGCGTTATTGGGGCTGCTATCGGAGAATGGTTAGGTGCACAAGCAGGCTTAGGCTACTTTAGTCGGAGGATGATGACGCAATTTGACGGGGCTGGTGTATTTGCACCGATTTTATTATTATCATTAATCGGTATTACACTCGTTTTACTCGTCGTACTACTAGAAAAAGTAACATTAAAATGGAGGAAAAAATAAAATGAAAAAGCTTTTAATCGCACTATTTTGTTCTGTATGTATTTTTACTATCACTGCATGTGGCAGCGACAATGACGAATTAACGGAAATTGACATCATGCTTGACTGGTATCCAAATGCCGTACACAGTTATTTATATGTAGCCCAGGAAAACGGCTATTTTGAAGAGGAAGGGTTAAATGTCAACATCCAATTCCCGGCAAATCCAACTGACCCTATTAATCTCGCTGCTGCAGGGCAAATTACGCTCGGTATTACTTATCAGCCTGACGTTGTAACTGCTCGTGCTAATCAGGACGTTCCTGTAAAAGCGATTAGCGCTATTGTCCGTTCACCTTTAAATCATACGATCTTTTTAGAGGATAGTGATATTCAAACACCTAGAGACCTTGAAGGTAAGCAAGTTGGTTATCCTGGTATTCCATTAAATGAAGCGTTAATTAAAACGATGGTCGAAAACGACGGTGGAAGTTATGAAAATGTTCAGTTAGTTGATGTTGGCTTCGAGCTTGGATCCTCTGTTGTATCTGGGCAAGTCGATGCGGTCACTGGCGCTTACATTAACCATGAAGTTCCCGTTTTACGTTACCAAGGAAATGAAACACGCTATTTTAATCCCGTTGATTACGGCGTACCAAGCTTTTATGAGCTCGTTTTCGTTACAAATGATCAAACGTGGGAAGAGGAGCAAGAAACAATTAAAGCGTTTTGGCGTGCGGCAACAAAAGGCTATGAATTTACTGTAACTAACCCCGACGAGGCTTTAGCTGTTTTGTTTAGTAACGAGGATGAAGCAAACTTCCCATTAATTGAAGAAGTAGAAGAGGAAAGCTTGCATATATTACTACCAAAAATGCAATCTTCAAACGGTTTCGGAAGTCAAGATAGTGCTTCTTGGCAAGAAACGATCGATTGGATGCTCGAATTTGGTTTAATTGATGAGGCACCTTCTATTGATGATATTTTTGTTAATATTGTAGAGTAAGGACGAAGGTCGTTCTTTACCGCTTTAAAGAAAAAACGTTAATAACTGCTTCGTGAAGGTGTTTTTACGTTTTATTAAAAGATAATGTATAAATTTGGCGGTGGAAAAGATGCCACGCGTAGTAGCGAGAAGAGCACTCACTACTACTTTAAAGACATGTGGCATCTTTTCTTTACTGTTTCTAAGAGGGTGTCCCAAAAGGTATGGTTGACTCCAAAGGTAAAATCGACCTTTTGAGTCAACCTCTTTTACGATCCTACACTTTCTCCTCCATTTACATGTAACACCTG
This sequence comes from Evansella cellulosilytica DSM 2522, assembly GCF_000177235.2. NCBI lineage: Bacteria > Bacillati > Bacillota > Bacilli > Caryophanales > Bacillaceae > Evansella > Evansella cellulosilytica. The sequence continues at coordinate 4,568,250 of NC_014829.1, forward strand.
ACCTGTTACATAACTAGAATCATCTGATGCTAAGTAGACAAATGTCGGTGCTAATTCGAATGGCTGGCCTGCACGTTTCATCGGTGTATTAGTGCCAAACTTTTTCACGTCATCTGCAGAAAAGGATGATGGGATGAGTGGCGTCCAAATAGGACCAGGTGCAACACCGTTGACCCGAATACCATCCTTTACTAACGATTTAGCTAATGATCGGGTAAAGGTAACGACTGCTCCTTGTGTACTAGCGTAATCGATGAGCTTTTCGTGTCCTTTATATGCGGTCACTGATGCATTGTTTATAATGGATGCTCCGTTTTTCAAATACGGTAGTGCCGCTTTTGTTACGTAAAAAAAGGAGAAAATGTTTGTTTTAAAAGTATGTTCTAGTTGTTCACTCGTAATATCTAATAAAGACTCCTGTACATACTGAACTGCTATGTTGTTGACAACAATATCGATTTTGTTAAAATAGTGGAGCGTCTGAGATACAAACGCAATTGCTGCCTGTTCACTCGTCAAATCACACGGTATCGCTAAACATTCACTTCCTAGCTCTTCGACTCTCGCTTTCGTTTCATGTGCGTCTTCATGCTCATTGAAATAAGCAAAAGCAATATTAGCCCCTTCTTTTGCAAAGGCAATCGCTGTGGCTCTCCCAATACCGCTATCTCCACCAGTTATAATCGCAACTTTATTTTTCAACTTATTTGCTGGCATATAGTAAGGATTTTCTGAAATTGGCCTTGGTATCATTGGAAACTCTTTACCTGGATGCTCATTTTGATGCTGTGGTGGAAAGGAGATAGGCTGTTCTTCACATTCTACTTCTTTATCGTAATAAGGGTATTGTGGATACAAGTGTCGTAACCTCCTCACGCTTTTTACGATATAGCCTATTCCTAGCGCTTGCCCAAAGTGTTTCTAATCTCTCTTTTTTATAAAAAGTACCTTTAAATAGTTCCCTTCCTTATATGCTGGAATTGTTTTAAAATCAGCAGGTAATGTAAACTCCTCCAAAATGTGATAGGCCTTATTCGATTCTTTAAAAGCCTTTTCTATAAACCCTTTAAACTTTTTCATATCAAAGTTACTCGCATTTGTTGAGGCGACAATGACACCGTTTTTTTCTGTAACCGAAATGGCATCCTTTAATAAATCTTTATAATCTTTAGCAGCACTAAAGGTGTGCTTTTTTGACCTCGCGAAGCTAGGCGGATCTAATATGACTAAATCATACTTCAACTCTTTTTTCACCGCGAATTTAAAGAAGTTGAATACATCTTGCACGATGATGTGTTGCGCTTCATAATCAATTCCGTTACAACTGAATTGCTCGATCGTTTTCGGCTTACTACGGTTTGCTAGGTCAACGCTCGTTGTTGATAATGCGCCTCCTAATGCTGCAAACACAGAGAATACCCCAGTATACGAGAACGTATTTAAAACCGTTTTTCCAGATGCATATGTATCTCTTATTCGCTTTCTCACTTCACGTTGGTCTAGGAAAACCCCTACCATTGCCCCATCATTTAAATGGACAGCGATATTGACGTCGTTTTCCTTTACAAATATCGGAAACGCTCCTCGTTCTCCTGTAATAAAATCATCATCCTCTATATACTGGCCTTTTTTATCAAACCGTTTCTTTTGATAAATCCCTTTGTACGTCACGAGCTCCGTTAAAGCAGAAATATTCTGATCCTTAAAGGAATAAATTCCTTCGTTATACCATTGAATTAAATAAAAGCCATCAAAGTAATCGATCGTTAATCCTCCGAGTCCATCACCTTCACCATTAAACACTCGAAATGCTGTCGTACTTGTATCTTTAAAAAACAATTTTCTATGATTGAATGCACTACTCATTTTGTTTTTAAAGAATGCCTCATCAATTTTTTCGTTTTCGTTATCACTGATCATCCAACCGACGCCTTTATTTTGTAGCCCGTAATATGCTTTACCTATAAACTGATTTCCTTCATCAAATACCCGCAGCAAAGCACCTTCTTCAAGTTGAGCGTTATCATGCTGAAGCACGTCTTTCGTTAATAGTGGATAGCCACGTTTATATTTGTTTGTAAACTTACTTTTTAAAGTTACTCTTAATTCAGTCATCATTGTTCCACCTTTGCTCGTTGCTAGTCCCATTATACGCATAACACATAGATAAAAAAACATTGTCAACTCAAAAAAACTTTCATTAGCTCTTCTGACACTAATGAAAGTTTTTATGCATAGCGTATTTATTATTTTGTTACGCTTCCCCTTAATATTTCCATATCTTCTGCTAATTCGTATTCAATATTCTCAGTTAAAGCATCTAATATTTGACGCGGACGTAGCCCTAATTCTAACGCATCATAAATCGTGTTATCCCAAATGTGTTGAGTTTTAAAATCTAGCGGCGTTAAAAAGCTTTCCTCCGTTTTGGACATCATATCCTCGTATAACTGCTGTGTTAATTGGCCTCCGAAAAATGGGTTTTCAAATGAAAGTACCTCTTCATTACCTCTAGCAGGAATATAAGCTGGTACAGAGTCTATTAAGCCACCCATCATTCGCTCTGTCGTATAGTATTCAACAAAATCCCAAGCAGCTAGTTTATTCGTGCTTGCTTCTGGAATAGCTAAGTTCACACTGTTTGTCCAGCCATAAAGGTTGAAAGGCAGCCTCGTTACTCGCCATTTCCCTTCTTGTTCAGGTGCAATTTGTTTAATATAGTCAGCTCCCCATGTCCCTAAGTAGATCATGACATATTCATCATTTCTTATCGCTTCACGCCCATTCCATCCGTAAATATCTAACCCAGGAAACATACCATTATCCTTTACGTGTTGTGCATGATTAACAGCTTGAATAAATTCACCATCATCTCTAACAAGTTTCATCTCATTATTATAAAATCCTCGAGTCGATTCATACAATCTAATTACTTCTATCGGCCATTGTAGTATCCATTTATCATCTCTTCGTAGCGTCTCACCTATTAAAAACCAATTTTCTGGTTCCTCCATGTACTCGGCTAGTTCATCAGGTTCAGACGGAAAACCATAATCCTCCATAATATCAGCGCGATAATAAGTTACTAAAGGCGACGTGTTAAATGGCATCGCAAGTAGGGACTCACCATCTAGTGATAAAGACACCTCCCAGAGTGCTTCTGGGAAATTGTGCTTATGCTGACCTGCAAGATATGGTTCATCCAGTAAATTTTCAAATCCATCCATTGATTTAAAAGAAGCTAAATAAGGAGAATCAATGACCATGATGTCTGGTACATCCCCAGTTGCTATTGCGTTAAAATAGGCCTCATAATAATCATCGTATTCAAAGGTAGTGATTGAAAATTCTATGTTAGGATGCTCCTCTTGATAATCTTGAAAAGTCTCTTCCCATCCATCATGATAGTAGGACCAAACTTCTAATTGTATACGCTCATCATTATTTACTTCCGTTTGCTCATATCCTTCATCAGCATGTATAGGAATTTCCATTTCGATTGGTTGACCGTGACAGGCAGCTAAAAATATAAATATAACAAAAAATAAATAGTGTGCTTTCACTCCATGTCCTCCTTCCTATTTGGAAATCCCTTAACGTTGTAATAATTGTTTTAATTCACTCGCCTGCACTGGCTTACTAAATAAGAAGCCTTGCAGCTCATCACAATGGTACTGCTGTAAAAGTGCTAGCTCATCTTCTGTTTCGACCCCTTCACCAACGACATTTAACTGGAGACTATGCGCTAGTTCAATGATCACTTTTACCATCGATGCTTGTTTTTCATTTTCTCCTATGTTCCTTATAAACTCTCTATCTAGTTTCACCTCAGAAATCGGCAATTTTAACAACTGATTTAATGAAGAGAAGCCATTACCAAAATCATCAATGGATACTTTTACACCCATTTCTTGCAATCCATTAAGTGTATGAATAACATCATCCATTTTTTTAATAAATACGCTTTCCGTTATTTCTATTTGTAAATACTGCGCTTCTAGTCCCGATATTGTTAATGCTCTTTTTACCATTTCACTTAAATAGCCATGATAAAAATGCTTTGCCGAGATGTTTACCGCTACTGGTACTTTTTTCAAGCCTGCATCTTGCCATTGTTTATTCTGTTTACAAGCTTGCAATAAGCCCCATTCATCTATTTTTAAAATAAGGCCAGATTCTTCTGCAATTGGAATAAACTTTCCAGGGCTAACATTCCCTAACTCTGGATGGTGCCAACGCATTAAAGCTTCCATTCCAGACATTTCATCCGTTTTTGCATTTACCTTCGGCTGGTAATGAAGCTCAAATTGATTCCGCTCTAATGCTTCTCGTAATCCATTGTTAATCATCATTCTTTCTGAGAAGTCAGCCTTCATCGATTGATCGAAAAATTGTATATAATTTCTTCCTTTTTCTTTCGCATTGTACATGGCCATGTCAGCAAACCTAACAAGTCTATCCAAAGTATCCCCATCTTTCGGGTACATACTAACACCGAAACTTGCTGTTACATAAAGGGACATGTTATTAAGAATGATTGGTTCAGCAAACAATCTTTGCAATTTCCCACCGAATCTTTTTACCTCTTTCTTATCAGCCTCAGTTAACACAATGACAAATTCGTCTCCGCCTAGCCTAAACACTTTTATCTTCTCTTTCTCTAATTTCATCAACTTGTTGGATACAAGCTTCAATAGTTCATCACCAACTTTATGGCCTAACGTGTCGTTGATTTGTTTAAACTGATTTAAATCAACAAACATGACAGCGATTGTTGGTGCTTTTTTGTTTGCCTCAGACTGTAGTAAGCTTTCTAAATACTTTTGAAAATGCTGTCTATTTGGGAGGCCTGTTAACATATCGTAGTACGCTAATTTTTGTAGCTTTTCCTCTGATTTTTGCAGCATCCCCGCTTGCTCTTCTAGCTCCTTATTCATATTGTTTGTTCTTTGAAACATTTGTTTCAGCTTCGTTGACGTATATTTAAAGTTTTCTATTAATAAATCAATTTCCTTCACGTTACTTTGTGGCCAATCAATCGTTTCATTGTCACCAATTTTATTAGGTAATCCTGTCGTTGTTAATGTAAGTTGGTTTAAAGTACTAACCAAATTCCTATTGATCACCCTTGACATTAATAATGCAACTAAGGCAAATATAAGTAAGAATCTAAATTGATCCAAAAAGTCGGTAAAAATTCGCTCTTGCTGATAAGACAATGGCATTTCTACATATATTGTTAGTGGAAGCCCTTCAATAGGCCTTTCGTAAATAAAGCTACCTTTATTCCAATTCATAATGCTTGGCTGCTCATTTTGATTAGCTGGTAGTTTCTGATAATAGCGTTCTGATAAATAGTAAACATCATATTCTGAAAACCAATCAAAATAGTCTCTCATATGAAATTGTTCATTCGTTGACGATAATATGATATTTTTTTCATTTGTTACCACGACATTATATATTTCATCCTGTATGTTTCGTTCTAGCAAGCTACTTAATTGACTTTGCTTCACGGTATCAAATAAAGACAATTTCATCATGTCTTTCGTATTCCATTGCTTAATTTCACTCTCAATACTTCGAGCATTGTTACTCAATAAATGAGAAGTGCTTCTAATAGATGACTCATACGCACTAATGCTATTTATTGCAAAATTAATTAAAAATGGAAAGGTGATAGCAACAATGATGATGTGTAGTATTAAATGCTGTGAGCTAATGTATTGTTTTTTACTGCCCTTTATCCATCTTTCTAATGGTGTATAAGCGAGTATCATATCAGCTATTAATGCATTACAAACACCGCTTAAGATAAGAATTGCCAAATGCACATACAGTAATGTACCAGTAAATTCAGGATAGTAGCTGCTGTACATCATCGCCGTTAATGGCACTCCAATTATAAGCCAAAAGAGACCAACCATTAAAACCATACTGCTTTTTCGTCTAAATAATAAAATAACCCCAATGAAAAAGACTTCTAGTATCATCGTAATCTCAGTTATATGTAACTCATAAAAGAGGAATCCTATAATAAATATGACGATAGCGATTGCTGTCGCTTTAACAAGGCTGAACAACCTGACAATTAATAATAAAAATAAACTAGCAAAGCTCACCGTCATGCCAAAAACTAAGGGAAGATCGAATAATTTAGTTATGAGTGCGCTGAAAGAGAGAAGGAGAAATACAATTACATACTTAAACGACTTACTGAACACTAGATTTTTTGCCTTTTCTTGCTTCAACATCATTCCTCCTCCACTTGTGAATATATTACTCTTGTTCACGAAAACGTTTTCGTTAATAAAAATAGAAAAAACTGCATATAACGTTATAGCAGTTTACTCTAGAATATACTAGGTAACCCGGCTATCATACTATGCTTAGACCCGTGGCTTTGCGTCCTGCACTTTCGCACAGTTTGCCCCAATATTAAATTTATTTTAAAAATTTCCAATTATCGACATAACTCTTCATTTTATTATAGTATGTATTGCCCTCGTTGAAAAGTATTTTCGTTAAAATAGTCTTAGTGCTAAAGTAGGTGTTTCTATTCCTTGCTACTCTTCATCTAAATAAAGCAATGTATGCGCAATCGTTTCTTTAAAAGTCGAACCTGTTATTGGAGAGCCATCTGTAGACTCTAATGGCTTTACACGATAAAGGTCATTCTCTTGTACTACTAACGTAGGAATAATTTCAGGATTTTTTATGCTAACTTCTACATCCTCTCCGTTAGTTATTTTCGTTATCTCCACTGTGCCTATCCCTCCGATATCAGTAAAGTCAAAGTACTGACCTGATAGGAAATTTCCTAAAGAATAAAAAACGATTGTCTCGTTGTCATTTACATCGTTTTCTACAATTTCAATTGGTTGTAGTACGTGTGGGTGGTGACCATAAATAATATCGACTCCAGCTTCTGATAATGTTTGTGCTAGTTGCCTTTGCTCCTGGTTAGGCTCTCTTTTATATTCATCACCCCAATGCATGTGTACAACGACGACGTCTGTTTTTTCTTTCAAATTAGCTACGTCAGATACGATTCTGTTTGGCTCAATTAAAGCAACTACGTCCGGGTGATTTTGCGGGATAGGAATCCCGTTTGTACCATATGTATAGGCAAGTACACCTACCGATATCCCATCCATTTCTACTATGCGGTCCGTTTCTCTATCTTCCGTATTTCGATAAACACCAACATAATCCATCTCAATCTCATCGTAAAAGTTCAGTGCACTATTTACCGCCTTCATTCCCCGATCTAACGTATGGTTATTCGCACCGATCACCATGTCGACTCCCACGTCTTGTAAGTTTTCTACTATTTCTTGCGGGCTATTAAAGGCTGGGTAAGAGGATAAACCGATTTCCACTCCTCCTGGCATCGATTCTTGGTTTGCCATTAAAAAATCCGGTTTCTCTAAAAGGTGGGCAACCTCTTCAAGCATTGGGGAAAAATCGTATTTGCCTTCATCCGTTTCGGCAAGCTCATAAACACGATTATGCAGCAATACATCTCCTATTGCTCCAATTGTCATTTTCTCCTCAACAACGACAGCTCTTTCTATGTTGTCATTTGCAGCGTTTAATAAAGATAGCTCATTTTTTCTTTCTTCAAAATGTTGACCTTCGTATTTTCCTTGTTCTTGACAGCCAAAAAGAATTGCCATCAAAACAAAACTCGCTATTATCCTTTTAGTCATTTTTCCACTCCTTTCTTATCACTTCTTATCACTCAGCTTTCGCTTCACTTTATCAGGATAATTTGTAATAATCCCCGATACCCCCCAATTTAATGCCGTTTCAATTTCGAATTCATCATTTAATGTATAGGGATGAATATATAACTGAAAACTTTTTGCCTTTCGTACATAGTCTTCATTTATTCGTTTAAAATTCGGTCCTACGCCTACCGCATACTTTTTAATCAATTTTAACTGTTGCTCGTCTGTATTTGGTCGTTTTAATAACTGGAATAATGGAATATTGGCGTTTTGTTTGTGGATGTTAACTAAACACTTTTCATCAAACGATTGTATGATGATGTGATCGTCTTCAATTTGATATTTTTCAAGGAGGTTTAATAGTTCCATCTCCATCTTTGGGTAAAGATGGGGAGATTTTAATTCTATGATGTATTGAATACTATTGCCAAAGGTCTCAAATACTTGCTCTAACGTAGGTACCTTTGCTCCAACGTACTCTTTTTTTGCGTATTTCGGGTATTTTTCGTTAAACCATGATCCAGCATCTAGTTGTTGTATGTCATGTAATGAAAGATCCTTTACTTTTCCCTCACCATTTGTCGTTCGATCAACTAATTTGTCATGTAATACTATTAGTGTACCATCTTTTGTACGTTGAATGTCCAACTCGATAAAATCAGCTTCCATTTTCTTAGCTAATGCAAACGCTTCTAACGTATTTTCTGGCGCATAGCCAGAGGCTCCACGGTGCGCAACAACATAAGTATCTTCTATAGGAAGCTTTGCTTTGTTTACGCTATACGCTAATTCATGTATCTGTGTATTTACTGCTGTGCTTGCTTGAGATAATGGTATCAACATCATCAATAACAATGCGATTTTTATACTCATGTAAGCTTTGTGCAACTTGTATCTACCCTTTCTTATTTCGTAAGTAATATTATTCGATATTAGTAGAGTTTCTATACTTGCTTAATGGAAAATATTGCTGGTTCCGAGGGGAGATTGCGTGTTTTTTATTGCATAGTTTGGGAGAATTTCAGATGGGGTGTTGCTAACTTACCTTCAGGTGCTTTTTCTTTTGCTCAAGGGCTGATGGGGCGCCGCCATCTTTCCTTCACACTTTTTTTTATTCGCTCAAGGGCAGTTGGGGCAACGCCATCTTACCTTCACGACACTTTTTATTTGCTCAAGGGCTGATGGCAACGCGCCATCTTAACTTCACGCTATTTTTTATTTGCTCAAGGGCTGATGGCAACGCGCCATCTTACCTTCACAACACTTTTTATTTGCTCAAGGGCTGATGGCAACGCGCCATCTTACCTTCACACTATTTTTTATTCGCTCAAGGGCAGATGGGGCGCCGCCATCTTACTTTCACACTATTTTTTATTTGCTCAAGGGCAGATGGGACAGCGCCATCTTACCTTCACGCTATTTTTTATTCGCTCAAGGGCTGATGGCAACGCGCCATCTTACCTTCACGCTATTTTTTATTCGCTCAAGGGCTGATGGCAACGCGCCTTCTTTCCTTCACAACACTTTTTATTTGCTCAAGGGCTGATGGCAACGCGCCATCTTACCTTCACACTATTTTTTATTCGCTCAAGGGCAGTTGGGGCGGCTCCATCTTACCTTCACAACACTTTTTATTTGCTCAAGGGCTGATGGCAACGCGCCATCTTACCTTCACGCTATTTTTTATTCGCTCAAGGGCAGATGGGGCGGCTCCATCTTACCTTCACGCTATTTTTTATTCGCTCAAGGGCAGTTGGGGCAACGCCATCTTACCTTCACGCTATTTTTTATTTGCTCAAGGGCAGATGGCAACGCACCATCTTACCTTCACGCTATTTTTTATTTGCTCAAGGGCTGATGGCAACGCGCCATCTTACTTTCACACTATTTTTTATTTGCTCAAGGGCAGATGGGACAGCGCCATCTTACCTTCACGCTATTTTTTATTCGCTCAAGGGCAGATGGCAACGCGCCATCTTACCTTCACGCTATTTTTTATTCGCTCAAGGGCAGTTGAGGCGGCTCCATCTTACCTTCACACTTTTTTTTATTCGCTCAAGGGCAGATGGGGCGGCTCCATCTTACCTTCACGCTATTTTTTATTCGCTCAAGGGCTGATGGCAACGCGCCATCTTACCTTCACAACACTTTTTATTTGCTCAAGGGCAGATGGGACGGCTCCATCTTACCTTCACGCTATTTTTTATTTGCTCAAGGGCAGATGGCAACGCGCCATCTTACCTTCACACTTTTTTTTATTCGCTCAAGGGCAGTTGGGGCAACGCCATCTTACCTTCACAACACTTTTTATTTGCTCAAGGGCAGTTGGGGCGGCGCCTTCTTTCCTTCACACTTCTTTTTCTACGCTCAAGGGCAGATAACACACCGCCATCTTCCCTCCACACACTTTCCCCACCGCTCAAAGGCAGATGGCAACGCTCTCGCTCGCTCCCTTTCCCTAAAACGTAGAAATGAGGCTGTCCCAAAAGCTATTAAATTTTTGGCAATGGCTCCACTCACCGCGCGACCACTATAAAAAACCACTTATAGTGGTCTTTAAGGGATTGCGGTGGCTACGCACATTGCTTAGAGGCTGACTCAAAAGGTAAAAATCGACCTTTTGAGTCAGCCTCCTACTAAACATTATTCAACGATTAATTCTCCATCGTAGGAAGTAATGATTTTATATAGATCTGGTCTACGATCTCTAAAAATTCCCCACTCTATTCTTTGTGTGTCTAGTTCATCTAAATCAAATTCTGCGACTAATACTGTTTCTTCTGTTCGGTCTGCCTCTTCAATTTTATTGCCTTGCGGTCCTGCAATGAAGGAAGAACCGTAAAACGTAATTTTAGAATCATCGTCTTCCTCCACTCCGACACGATTTGAGGCAATAACGGGAACGAGGTTTGCCGCAGCATGACCAAGCATCACGGTTTGCCAATGATCTTTAGAGTCGATCGTATCATCATGTGGCTCTGAGCCGATTGCAGTTGGATAAAAGAGAAGCTCCGCTCCCATTAATGCCATACATCTAGCCGCTTCTGGATACCATTGATCCCAGCATATCCCTACGCCAATTTTTCCATACTTTGTATTCCATACTTTAAATCCTGTATCACCAGGATTAAAATAAAATTTTTCTTCGTAGCCAGGTCCATCTGGAATATGACTTTTTCGGTATGTGCCAAGAAGCGAACCATCTGCATCGATAACGACTAATGAATTGTATCTCGCATTGTTTTTCTTTTCGTAAAAGCTAATTGGCAATACGACTTGAAGCTCTTTTGCTACCTTTTTAAAATGGTTGATCGCTCTATTACTTTCTATTTCAGTTGCATATGCGTAATACTCTGCTTTTTCCTTTTGACAAAAATAAGGCGTTTCAAAAAGCTCTTGAATTAAAATAATGTTGGCTCCCTTGTCTGAAGCCTCTCTCACAAGCTTATCGGCCTTACTGATGTTTTCATTAACATCACATGAACAGCTCATTTGTGTTGCTGCTACCTTTACTTTTCTCATCATTTCACCTCATTGATTAAATCATTTGCTGAGTAGTACAGTGGACATTTCCACCTTCTTTAATGATTGCCATTCCATCAATCGTTCGTATCTTTCGATTTGGAAACACTTGCTGCAGCACATCGATTGCTTGGTTATCTGTCTCTTCTGCAGTACCTCCGAAAACAGGTAAAATAATTCCATCATTCACAAAGTAAAAATTTAAGTAGCTCAAAGTAAGTCTTTGTGATTGTTGCATTACTTTTGGTGGTTGATTAATTTGAATTACTTCTAAACGTCTACCTTTAGCATCTGTCGTATTCTCTAAAATAGTTATATTTTCTTGCGTGATTTCATAGTTTTCGTCATGTTTATCTTCGCACACTTGCATAATTACTTTCCCCGGTGCAGCATAGCAGGCGATATTATCTACATGACCATCTGTTTCATCCCCACTTAATCCGCGCTTTAACCAAATTATTTTTTCAACACCTAAATATGTTTTCAAATGCTGTTCTATTTCCGTCTTACTAAGAGAAGGGTTTCTATTAGGATGCAGTAAGCATTCTTCCGTTGTAATTAACGTGCCTTCTCCATCAACATGAAAGGAGCCACCCTCCATTACAATTGGTGCATCTATTTGTTTTATGTTAAAATGCTTCAATATTTTGGGCGCGACATTGTCATCTAAATCCCAAGGGGCATATTTTTCTCCCCAAGCATTAAAAATCCAATTTATTCCTGCTTTTTCACCAGCTTCGTTGATCACAAAGGTTGGACCATTATCACGTAACCACGCATCGTTATGCTCAATGGATAACACCTCAACGTTATTGTTAAGAGAAAATAATTCATTTACTTTCGCGACATCTGCTTCGTTTACGATTACAGTAACTGGCTCAAACTCTGAAATAGCTGTAACTAATTCTTGATAGCCGTTCGTGACAACGTCATAGTCGTCAGGAAAAACCATTGATTCTTTTACTGGCCATGAAATTAATGTTCTTTTATGTGGCACCCATTCTGGGGGCATATACATATTTGATATTTTTCCCATACATTCATCACTCTTTTTTACGTTAAATTTTTGTCAAGACTATTTTGTCCTATCGCTCATCATATAATAATTATTGTTTTGCTACAATAAAATTTTTCCTACTCTTTCATGCACGTATGTTTTATCGATGTAAGGAAAAATTAAAATAGAGTTCGACATTGAAGGAGTGATATTAAAGATGGAAAATACACATGAATTTGTGGAAAATTTACATGATAAACAAAGTAAAGCAGAAAGAAATAAAAAACGCCAAGGAACAGGCAATCCTAGCCACAAGTTACCGAATAAGCAGCATAGCACAAACAAGTAGGAAAAGGTAATTTTTCTTAAACGATTAAAAAGAGGTTGATCGAAAAGGTGTATTTTCACCTTTTCTGTCAACCTCTACTTCCCAAATCCCTCTCCGGTGCAAGTTGCGAGCGCTACAACTCAAACTCCCACTCTTCTTTCAGCTTTAAATAAAGAACAAACAGGATGCTTTCTAACTCCCGATTTGATTTACCAGTTCCTTCTATTCCGACCTTTGTTAATAAAGCATTGGCAACCTTGCGAGTTAATGGGTCACGTTCATTCATCGGTAAATGTAATAGTCGCTCACTATACGTTTTGACTAGCTTCCAATCTTCTGCACTAATAGACTTCAATGCCCATACGTCAATCGCCAAATCGTCTTTCGTTAAGCTTCTTCTTTCTATTTCCTTCTCTAACGCTGTTTTCTTATTCGATTTTTTTGCTCTTCTTTCATGAACGACAATCGTTCCACCTACTACATCACCTAAACGCTTGTGCTTTGAATGAAAAAAGATCATTAAGATTCCTACTAAGTACGCCATCGGTAATGAATCAATAAGACGTAAAAAATTTCTAATAAAGCTCGATAATAATGTAATACTATGGCCACTCTCTTGAATCACTCTAATTCCGATCATTTTTTTACCTATCGTTCTTCCACCAGTAAAGTACTCTAACACGAAAAAGTAACCCGTATTAACGATAAAAATAAGGACGATGGTAACTGCCATAGCCACGTTCGGTGAATTCATTCCTATTAAAAAACTTTGACCGCTTATAAATAATACCGTCAAAATAACGATACCTATATTGACCAACAATATAATGAGTTGATCGAGCATAAAGGCGAGTGCTCTACTCCCTAACCCTGCAGGCTGAAATTGAAGTGATACAAATTCAGGCGTTTTTATCGAGACTTGTTCATCATTCATCCGCTTCACCTCTTCGGTTAATTTTCTATATGTATTTCTATATTTCATTCATGTTACTATAATAGAATGGAAGGATATAGTATTTAAAGGCAGGTGGTTTCATGAATGTAAAGCAATTTGTTCAGCAGCATCGCGAAGACTGGAAAGAGCTAGAACAAATGATCACAACATTACATAAAAAAAGGAAACGTGTTACTGGAGATCATATTGAGCGTTTCCATCAGCTTTATCAAAAGACAACACAACACCTATCCTATAGTCAAACGTACTTTAAAGATGAAGAAGTCACAGAGTACTTAAACGGCCTCGTTTCAAAGTCTCATAACTTACTTTATAAAGATCAATTAACAAGCGTAAAGCAAATTCATTACTTTTTTACCCAAAAATTTATTCGTTTACTAACGGAACAATGGAAGTTTGTTATCGCAGCGATGATTTTGTTTACATTAGGTGGTTTAGGAAGCTTTTTTGCCGTTTTAAGCGATCCACTACATTTATATACGGTGCTTCCTGCTGAAATTGCTCAAGGGGTCGACCCTGAACAATTAGGTGCTAATCATGATACGATAGATCCTTCTCTTATGTCAGCAAGTATTATGACAAACAATATTCAAGTGGCGATATTAGCCTTTGCAGGTGGTATTACTTTCGGATTATTAACCGTTTATATCCTTATTTATAATGGTATTATAGTTGGCGCACTTGCTGCCCTGTTTTGGCATTACGGTATGACATACGAGTTTTGGGCTTATATCGTTCCGCACGGTATGATTGAGCTTGCTGCGATATTCATTGCGGGTGGCGCTGGTCTTCTTATGGGATATAAGCTGTTCGTTCCAGGGAATTATTCAAGGAGCTACCAATTGAAGGTGCAAGCAAAAAGGTCCGTGCAGCTTCTTATCGGTACGATCCCAATTTTTATTATCGCTGGACTAATAGAAGGCTTTATTACTCCTGCCTCCATTTCTCTTGAGGCAAAGTATCTCGTTGCAATATTAACTGTGATTGGCCTCTTACTTTATGTAGCAATCGGTAACTTATTATTAAAAAATAAGACGTCATAAATGATTTTCTTAACTCCCCAAACTGTCGCGCTGTATGGTTTGGGGAGTTTTTAGGCTGTGATAAGCTTTGTTGGTGATTTTCACTTCATAACGCTCGCCTGCCAAGGTAATGCTTTACAAGGGAATTATAATAACCCACGGTTGATAATATCAATATAGTTTGAAATTGCTGTAACAGCTAAGTTTTCCTCTTTTGCTTCGATCATTTGTAGACCTTGCTTTTCCCATCTATTTTTCTCTCGCTTTTTAAATACCATTTGCTGCTGTGCAATACTTTTCACCATTGTTGACTGCATATCGCTCGGCTGTTTCTTTATTTGCTTTCTAAGTTCTTCATCTTCTATTCCAATCATTAAAAACACATGACGCTGTCTTAAACGTCTTAAATAAGCTAATGCACTTTCTTCATGTAAAAACGTTTTTACATCACTAAACAGTAACAACAAGCTCCGTTTTTTTTGTACGGTTTGCAAGTAGTTCAAAACGACGCCGTAGTTCGATTCCGCTGCATCAGCTTTAAGGTTATAGACCGCTTTTAAAATCGTTTGAAGGTGCTCCATCCCTTTGCCCGGTGGCACATATACTTTCGTGCCCTTGGAGAAAGCGAGAACAGCCACGTAATCGCCCTTTTTCAACGCCGCCGCAGCCACTGCGATAGCCGCTTCTAAAGACTTATCCAACCGATTTCCTCGCTTTAGCTCTACACCCATCATTCTGCCACAATCGATTAGTAATGTAATATGTTTACCATGCTCCGGTTCATATTCATTCGTCATCACTTCTTGTAGCTTAGCCGTTTGCCGCCAATTAATCTTTCTTGGATCGTCTCCAACGACATAGTTTCTTACTTTAGCGAATTCACCGACACTACTATTTTGTTTTTTTATTTTTACGCCTTCGTGTAGTAAAAACTTTTGTGCATTCTCTAAATACTCTTTCGTTTCCGTTAAATCTGGAATAACTTTAACGGTTTTCTCCATATTGACAGTCTTTTGTTTTTCCCATAAGCCTAACGTACTTCGATAGCGAAAATACAGCTGGTTGATTGTATATTCGCCTCTTACAGGTGCTGCTGTTTCGTATGTAACTATTGTCGCACGATCTTTTTCTGCAGTGCCATAGTACGGAAACGGTCTTTTAAACGATTGTGGTAAATCATCTTTGAAGCGAAATTTAATCGCCTTATCTGAATGATTTTCTATTTTTAATTCCACTTCATACGTAATATCTCTCTCCATTTCCTGCGGTAATACTCGTTCAAAAGAAAGCTGTCTTTTATTTGGAGAAAGGAAAAGATCTAAAAAGGTTGCAAATAACACTACTGCATTACAAAGTATAATAAAGGTCCAGGTGATTCCGAAAAAGCTTGCTACGAAGAGGCTGAGCGAAACAACTAACATGAGAAGAATCAGCTTCTTCGTAGGCAATATCCCTCTATCTCGGAACAGGAATCGCCCCCACCAGTTCATTGATGATTTGGTCAACAGTCGCCCCCTCCAATTCTATATGTGGAGATAATTGTACACGATGTCTTAACGCTGGACGCGCCACCATTTTCACATCATCTGGTGTGACATAGTCGCGACCAGCCATGTATGCCCATGATTGTGCTGCCTTACCAATTGCAATTGCTGCACGGGTACTTGCTCCGAAGCGTAGCGAATCTACTTCCCTCGTTTTTCTTACAATTTGCATAATGTAATAAAGTACACTTTCGCTAAGCGTCACTTGTTCAATTTCTTTTCGAATGAGTAAAAATTCGTCCATATCGATAAATGCATTTACTTCACTCACATCATAGCTGTTTTCAATGACTTGCTTTAAAACGTTTTGTTCTTCTTCTAAAGTAGGAAAATCTATGAGTAGCTTAAATAAAAAGCGATCCTGTTGTGCCTCCGGTAGTGGATATGTCCCTTCAAACTCTATCGGGTTTTGCGTAGCTACAACAAAGAATACGTCATCTAGTTGATACGTCTCTCCTTGTATTGTTACTTGCTTTTCTTCCATTGCTTCTAAAAGCGCTGCTTGCGTTTTAGCTGGTGTACGGTTTATTTCATCCGCTAGCAATACGTTCGTGAAAATTGGCCCTTTTAACGTTTCAAATGAACTGTCTTTCATGTTATAAATCGTACTACCCGTAATATCACTAGGAAGAAGATCTGGTGTAAATTGAATACGATTAAAGTCACCGCCTAAAAGGTTTGCGAGCGTCCTTACCATTTGTGTTTTTCCTGTTCCTGGAACACCTTCAATAAGTACGTGACCACCGGCTAATACGGCAGATAATAATAGTCTTAAATTTGTGCTTTGACCTAAAATGCGTTTTTCATAGCTGTCCAATAAGGATGTTAGCTTCTCTCTCATCCTTCTTCCACCCCTTTTCTAAGTTCCTCTAAGCGTTTCGACCAGAGTAAAAACTCTTGCTTACTGACCTTTTGTTTCCCTAATACAATGTGTAACCCTTCTAAAAATGCTTTTATTTCTTGATGTGATTTTCTAGCCCATTTTCTATCTAGTTCCTCTGAGATATCCTTCCATTCTCTGTTATACGAGATCATCCATTTTTCCTGCAAGAGGAGCTTGAGATAATCGGCTTGCATAGCTAGCGCATCGGCATACCTACTTCCTCTTAAATACCAAGCAGCTAATGCACGGGTGCCTTCATCGCTAAAACGTACCGCTTCATCACGAACTTGATATATTGGGCCAAAACGTTTTCCTTGATACAGTAGTAATAAAATTGCGAGTAATGCACCTTGAATCATAAATAGGATAAACCATTTTGGATAAACAGTGATAAACGTTGCTGCATTCCCTTGATGATGTATATACTCATCGAAAATAATCGCTTCATGGTCTTCATAGCCTTCCTCAATCATCTGCAGCACAAGAGGAATATGATCATAGTCAAGTAAGTATGTGTTCATCGTCCAATGTGGTGTATTCACGATCATTAAATGCCCTTCACCGATAGGGCGACGAATGGCTATCGCACCTAAATCATCCGTAATGAGTACCTCATCATTCTCTTCCGTTTGTATTCGTATGTTTGAAAGAAACATCGATTGATAGCTTTGCTCATTCATTTGAACAGAATGGTATTCTTCTTCCAGTGGTTCAGTCAGGTAGCCATACTCGACCTTTATATCAAACATCCCTACAGGATTTTCACTGAAAAGTAAAATCGTATTTCCTTCTTCCATAAAACGTACGTATTCATTCATTTCCTCTTCCATAGGTACGAAAAAAGGTTCAATCATTAATAATAAGCTTTGCTCAGATTGCAATACATCGGGAGAGTTATACCATCTCGTCACATCGTCATATTCATTCTCCATATAAGTGTAAAGTGCTTTTACACCAGTAGGTGATGGAGAGGAAGATATGTATGCTGGATATTCTCTCGGTTGATTGGAAAAGCCAAAGTAACTAACGACTAAAAATATTGCCAAAATAGAAATCCATACAATCATTCGCCTTACATTCTTCATTTTCTCCAAACGGCCCTCTCACCTCCTAGTTGTGATCTTCTTGCTTCCCTTTTAAAATGTTTGCTACTTCGTCACGGAAAGGAATATACTCTTCTTTTTCTATTAATCTTTCTCCATAAGTCACTTCATCAAATAAGATGGCAAACTTAAAGAATAATTCAGCATCAGATTTCTTTACTTTCCTTAACTCATCGTAATACTCCCAGTTTGTTTTCCAAATTTTTGCCTCGAGCCAGTTTATGTCATGATAGTAAAGGAGTAGCCCTAAAAACATGTGTCGTGTTGCTAAAGAGTATTCACCTTTTCCTTCATGCTTTTCGGCTTCTAATAAATGCTTTTCATACGACCAGCTCATTTCATTCATTGCTTGTAGCGGCTGATTGTCACGGAATGTTCTTCTTCTTTTTATAGTTCTAGCGACAAGAAGAAAGATGACAACTAATAGCGCTAAGCCAAGGATAACGATAAAAACAAAAACTGCTCCAGATACTCCCGAACCAATGGCTATGTTCGGAAATAACCGTGAGAGTAGTTCTCCTATCCAATGTAAAACGAAATCGATTATTCTTTCAATTAAGCCTCGATTATCCTCATAATATACTTGATATTCTGGCGTGTCTAAAATCTTTTCTAGCTGCTCTCTAGCATGATCAGCCATTTTTATTCACCTAGCTTTCACATGGAAATAGGTTATTCCTGTATCGAACCGTTATAATTTTCAAGTAAATCTTTAATATCTTCTGCATCATGTCGCGTTTTTAAGTCTGTATACACGACTGAGTATGCAACAGCAGTGATCATCTGTGTCACGAGCATGATCAAGTTCATCACAGTAAAAAATAATACACTGTGACCTAATAGTGCCATGAATGAAAATTCGAAGGCGAGACCAACCAACGATATAATTAAAGTAAATACGATAATCAAACCAAATGATGCCCACATGCGACCTCTCGTTAATTGCCAGCTTCTTGATAATCCAGGGCTCTCCTCTTTTAATACGACAGATCCTAAGAAAAAGGCCCAACGAGTTAATAGTAGTCCGAGCCCGATAAATGCAGCTAAACCAAAAATGAATACTAAAATTACACCAATTACAGGGTGTATGAGGATACCAATAACACCGATAAACAGAAGCGCGATATTAGGTACGATAATCATCCCAAACAAAATAAGAAAGAAAAGAATAGAGCTTCCAATTATTGGCCAAAAGCGTGAGAATGCTTGCTTAATGACTCCCCCAACCGTATACTCTTCACCCTTTCGTATACGGTTAACTGCAAGGATGATCGCAGCATATGCAATTGGATATAGAAACAAAGAAATAAAGCTGACTAACGCAATCCATAAATCGGCTATTATTTCTGAGGTTGCATACGGCTCTGGATCATCGAAAACGGATGTAAACTGCTCAAGAAATGTTCCCCCAGCTACATCACGTATTAAGCTAGTACCGAACGCTGCCCTTATTAGAGCTTCTATTAAAATAACAGGACCGATCAAAAATAAAAATATTTTAAAGAAGTTAATAAAATGTTTCTTACTTAAGGAAAATGTTACATCGAGAATTTCCCCAAAACCTTTAGGTTTATTTAACCTATCTTTCATGCAGATTTCCCCCTTCTATGTATTTTTTCAATATCACCATAATGATCATTTTAACATTTTTTTGTAGTGTTTTTGTAAATATATGCAAACTATATAAATAGTCTTACTTCATCTAATTTGATAACCTAAATATAGCTATGCTCCTGTTTATTTTTTAATTGACTGTTTCCGTATAATTTTTTAGTTTTTTCAGACTTGGGTAAACGAAAGGTGAACTGTCCATTAAACATGTATGTAAAAGACCCTTTTCATTTTATATTTTTATTGGAGGTAAAACATGAAGGTTACGTTTTTAGGAACTGGTGCGGGTATTCCTGCAAAAGAGAGAAATGTCTCTTCTATCGCACTACACTTACATAATGATAGCTTGTTTTGGTTGTTTGATTGTGGAGAAGCAACGCAGCACCAAATATTACATACACCTATAAAGCTAAGAAAAATAAATAGCATTTTTATTAGTCATTTGCATGGCGATCATATCTTTGGCCTCCCAGGATTATTAGGAAGTCGCTCATTTCAAGGCGCTGAAACACCTTTAACGGTATATGGACCTGTTGGAATACAACATTTTATTGAAACATCTTTAAAGGTGAGCACCACTTATTTAAAGTATCCTATTCATTTTAAAGAGCTCGAGAATGATGGCGTCATATATGAAGATAATGAGTACATTGTTACTACTCAACTACTGGAGCATGGGATTGACTCCTATGGCTTTAGGGTTGATCAAAAGGAACAGGCTGGTTCTTTACTCATGGATAAAGTGGTTGCTGCCGGTATTCCTCCCGGGCCAATATTAAAGGATTTAAAAGTTGGTCGTTCTGTAACGTTACAGGACGGGAGAGTGTTTCATGGCGAAGACTTTATCGGTCCGCCGAAAAAGGGTAAATCTGTAGCGGTTTTAGGAGACACGAGATTTTCTTCTCGTTCGATAGCGCTTTGTAAAGGCGTTCATACGTTAGTACACGAAGCGACTTTTGCACATAAAGACGAGCAGATCGCACACGAGTACTTTCACGCGACTACAGAAGAAGCTGCTAAAGTAGCAAAGCTATCTCGTGTCGAGCAGCTTATCCTTACTCATATTAGCTCTCGATATCAAAAGGATGATATGAAACAGCTATTGTTAGAAGCAAAGGAAGTCTTTCCTCAGACTTATATAGCTGAAGATTTAAAAACCTTTCAAATTTAAAAATTTTACTGGAGGATAGTAAAGATTGTAGCTGACTGAGATCCAATTGGTGGCGTTATTTCCATTTTTGATATAGAAAAAAAACTATTCCAGTTTTGGAATAGTTTTTTGTTCATTTTATTATGCAGCGCTTGGCTTGTTAGCTGAAGCGTTGTCTGGTTGAGATGCATTGATCATTAAGAAGATCGCTGTAAGAACGTGCATCACCCATCCAACGAAAGGAATCCAACCAACACAAGAAGTAACGATACCTAAAATACTTCCAGTTGTTTTTCCACCATCTTTTTTAGTCAAGATAAGTGTAATGATGTGCAACACTAACATAACAAATAAAGGAATCCATAAAAGTCCGATAATGATAGAAGCACCTAAAACTGGAATTGCTAGAATCGCTTCAAGTCCGCCTGTAACCCACTTCAAAATTCTTGAAGGTGACATGTGAAAACCCCCTTTTAAATAAGTAAATAATCTTATAAAAACTAACCTTTTACATTGTAGCACTAATTACCTAATTTGTCTCCACTAAATTTAGCTTTGCTAAAGATTCTCTCATTTTAATAATAATTACCTATATAACCCGTTAATTCCTTAAGAAAATTAGGTTCAATTTTCTACAAATGTAAGGCTAACTTTTTCACAAGATGATATGATCATATTCCAAATAGAAGTTCGATAGAAGTGTCTTTTTTGTTTATTGGAAATCATCTGAATGAATTTCATCATTTTCGTCCCTTACAGGCCAAGGGTCTCAAAACATGAAAAAAGGAGTACCTACATGAATGTCGAATTTAGTATTCAGTAGCAAGTATAATTACCCGGTTTTGTACAAAGTATTGTTGATTGAAACGAAGGGTACGAGACGCCTGCGGGAAAAGCAAGAGCGGAAGATCCATCGGGGTGGGGTTCCCCCGATTAGCTGAAGCCTTGCCCGAGGCAAGCGAGTGTCCTGAAGTGAAAATCAACAACAAAGTTAAGGTAACAATAAAATTTATTAATGAGAATATACTTTTGATAGTATGATGTTTTATAAAAGTGAATGATGAAATTGATTTATCTAAATTATTAATAAAAAAATTCTATTTTTCTCGATTTCATTGTCCTTTTTCCCATTTGGCTATTTCTTCTCGTACAATAGGCGCAACCTCTGTTCCTAATAATTTGATTGCATTCATGACATCTTCATGCGGCATTGATCCTACCGGAACGTGTAGCATAAATCTTGTAATTCCAACATTTTTTCGCAAATGAATAATTTTTTCGGCTACTGTTTTAGGATCGCCAACATAAAGTGCTCCTTCAAAGCTACGGGCAGCATCATATGTAGCACGCCCATAATGGCTCCACCCACGCTCTCTACCGATGACATTCATGACATATTGGGTTGGTGCAAAGAACTTATCTGCAGCAGTTTCTGTATTTTCTGCAATAAATCCGTGAGAGTGAGATGCTACGGGTAAGGTATCTGGGTCATAACCAGCTTCAGCTGCAGCTCTTTTATACAACTCGACTAACGGTGCAAACTGCATGGGACTTCCACCTATTATAGCTAAAACAAGTGGTAACCCAAGTCGCCCAGCACGAATAACCGATTCAGGGTTCCCACCACTTCCTATCCATACAGGTAGTGGGTTTTGAATTGGGCGAGGATATACACCGAGATGATCAATTGCTGGACGGTGTTTCCCTTTCCAAGTGACCTTTTCCGAATCCCTTATCTTTAAAAGGAGCTCCAGCTTCTCGTCAAAAAGCTCATTATAGTCATGAAGGTCGTAGCCAAATAACGGAAATGATTCGATAAACGAACCCCTCCCTGCCATAATTTCTGCTCTTCCATTAGATATTCCGTCGACAGTTGCAAAGTCTTGAAATACCCTGACCGGATCAGCGGAAGAAAGTACTGTTACAGCACTTGTTAAGCGAATATTTTTAGTTTGTGATGCTGCTGCTGCCAAAATGACTGCTGGTGAAGATGCGGCAAAATCCTCTCGGTGATGTTCTCCGACACCAAATACATCTAACCCTACTTCATCAGCTAGCTTTATTTCCTCAATTACATTTCGTAAACGCTTTGCATGACTAATCACTTCACCTGTCACAGTATCAGGTGTCGTTTCTACAAACGTACTAATCCCGATTTCCATTCAACACTCCCCCTAACGAAAGTTAAGATACTATATTTTAGTATGTATCTATTGTGCTGCTTTTCCTTTTTATTTTCAAGTTGTTTGTTTGGAAATATTCTTTATATCATTGCAGATTATTTTATTATTTTTTTACACAAATCGACTACATGAAGCATATTTCTTGAACAGTGAGAAAAACATAATTACAATTGAGAATGTTCAGTAGTAATCAATGTTTTAATTTTTGAACGTTACTTCTTTGCGCGTTCTTAAAACGAATAACTACCATTTTATTCTTTCTCGCTTTTTCTTTACATAGTGTGTAAAGTTTTTGAACGAATAAAAAAATACACCGATACTACTTGACAAAACATTCAATTCTATATAATAATAAGTATCGAATTAGAATTATTATCGATAAAGAATTTTTTACAGCAATTTTGGGAATGCTAATAAAAGTTCTTAAAACTACAATATTTTTAGGAGGATTTTATCTATGTCTTTAATCGGAAAAGAAGTACTACCATTCGCAGCAACAGCTTTTAAAAACGGTGAATTTATCGATGTAACGGAGGAAAGCTTCAAAGGTCAGTGGAGCGTATTATGCTTTTACCCAGCAGACTTCACATTCGTTTGTCCAACTGAGCTAGAAGATCTTCAAAATGAGTATGCTACATTAAAAGATTTAGGAGTTGAAGTGTACTCTGCATCAACAGACACACACTTTACACATAAAGGTTGGCACGATAGCTCAGAAACTATCGGAAAAATTACTTACGCGATGATTGGTGACCCATCTCAAACACTTTCTCGTAACTTTGAAGTTTTAAATGAAGAAAGTGGTCTTGCTGATCGTGGAACATTCATCATTGATCCAGACGGTGTTATTCAAACTGTAGAAGTAAACGCTGGAGGTATTGGCCGTGACGCTAGTACAATAGTGAATAAAATTAAAGCAGCACAATATGTTCGTAACAATCCAGGTGAAGTATGCCCTGCTAAATGGCAAGAAGGTGGAGAAACACTTAAGCCAAGCCTTGATCTTGTAGGGAAGATTTAAGGAGTCGATATCGATGCTAGAAGCTGAAATAAAGCAACAATTAGAGCAATACTTACAATTACTAGAAAACGACATCGTTTTAAAGGTAAGCGTGAGCGATGATAACGTTTCAAAAGAAATGTTATCGTTAGTGAATGAAATCGCTGATATGTCGTCAAAAATTACTGTTGAACAAGTTGAGCTATATAGAACACCAAGCTTTAGCGTCAACCGTGTTGGTGAAGATACTGGTGTTACATTCGCTGGTATTCCTTTAGGACATGAGTTTACTTCATTAGTGCTAGCTCTACTCCAAGTTAGTGGTAGAGCACCTAAGGTTGATCAAAGTGCTATTGATCAAATTAAAAGCATTGAAGGAGAATTCCATTTTGAATCATACGTAAGCTTAAGCTGTCACAACTGTCCTGACGTTGTACAAGCACTTAACGTCATGAGCGTCCTTAACCCAGGAATTACACACACTATGATTGATGGTGCTGCATTTAAGCATGAGGTTGAAAGTAGAGACGTCATGGCTGTGCCAACAGTATATTTAAATGGTGAATTTTTAACGAGTGGCCGTGCATCACTTGAGGAGCTTCTTGCAAAAATCACGGATGCACCAGATGCATCTCATTTTGAGGATAAAGATCCATTCGATGTCCTCGTTGTTGGTGGTGGTCCAGCAGGTTCAAGTGCGGCTATTTATGCAGCGAGAAAAGGTATTCGTACTGGTATTGTTGCAGAGCGCTTCGGTGGTCAAATTATGGATACACTTAGTATTGAAAACTTCATTAGTCAAAAATATACTGAAGGTCCTAAGCTTGCAGCTAGTCTTGAGGAGCATGTGAAGGAATATAATATTGATGTAATGAATTTACAGCGTGCAAAACGCTTAGAGAAAAAAGACCTTGTTGAACTTGAACTTGAAAATGGTGCAGTTCTTAAAAGTAAGAGTGTCATCATTTCAACTGGTGCTCGCTGGCGTAATGTTGGTGTCCCTGGTGAAGCAGAGTTTAAAAACAAGGGCGTAGCATATTGCCCTCACTGTGACGGTCCGTTATTTGAAGGTAGAGACGTAGCTGTTATCGGCGGTGGTAACTCTGGTATCGAAGCTGCAATTGATCTTGCAGGTATCGTAAAGCATGTAACAGTACTTGAGTTCATGCCTGAGCTAAAGGCTGATGAAGTTTTACAAGAGCGCCTATATAGCTTACCAAATGTAACTGTCGTTAAAAATGCACAAACGAAGGAAATCATAGGGGACGATAAAGTGAACGGTATTACGTATATTGATCGTGATACAGAAGAAGAGCATCACGTTGAATTAGCAGGTGTTTTTGTTCAAATCGGTCTTGTCCCTAATACCGAATGGCTAGATGGTGTCATAGAACGTAACCGCTTTGGTGAAATTCTAGTGGATCGCCACGGTGCTACAAACGTTCCAGGTGTTTTTGCAGCTGGTGATTGTACGGATAGTGCATATAAGCAAATCATTATTTCTATGGGATCAGGTGCAACAGCAGCATTAGGTGCTTTTGACCACCTTATCCGAAATTAGTATAAGAAAAACAAAAAACGAGCTTGCTAAAGCTCGTTTTTTGTCTTTTCTTAGAAGCAATCGCATGTCGTCTTATCTCTTAAAGTACTAGCGAACGCTTTTTTCACTATTACTTCAGTAATCATCTACATTCCAAAGGGTGATTTGCCAAAATTCACGATCTTCTAAAACTAAGTCATGCGGTTTTTTTAAATCCATCCAATGAATATTTCTCTTTTTTGATAGTGGATTATCCTCTTCACCATTTAATGAAGTGAAATACTCTACAACTCCACTATTTTGAATTGCTTCTTCAAGGTAGGAATAGAGTATGGTTAAACACTTTTCTTGTTCTGCCGTTCCCTTTATTTGATTGGTTAGAGGAATATGATTAGAGAATGCTGCCACTTGATGTTTGAAAGAAAAATGTGGACTATATGAAAACCTTCGTTTTAAGTTGCTATCGTAGTTATTTTCAAAATATAAATGTGTAAAATCTAATTCACTATTAAAAACATTCGGTTGCTCTGACGATACCGGATTTTCACCGAATGATCCCCCAGGTAACCTCATTGGTGAAGAAATATAAATATACTGAGTCATATCTAATTCTCCCTTGATGTTTCTTCATTTAGGAAGTTCTCTCTCTGTTCAAGAACCCTGTTGTAGTAGAAAAGCAACAGCAGCTTGCTTTTTGCTCCAAACACTCTCATTCATTGACTAGCAACGTTAAAACAGTATCAGTAATGCTCAACTATACTTTCTCTATTACGAAGAAACACATTATAAAATCCAAATAAAAATATTACCTTCAAAAACAATAAAATACCCATCATCATTTGAGGTATTTCTGGAGTCAGTGGGAATAAGAAATAGCTTACTCCTGTTAAAAAAAATGTAATCATCATTGCCGCACACACCAATTCTAACTTTCTTGCACTAACAGTTTTACTTGTTTCAACCTTCAGTACTTCAATAAGTTTAGAGATAATGATAAATACCAAAAACGTACCTACAATGATAAAACCTAACCCAATTAAAGATATAACAGCCATGTAAGAGGACATTTCAATAGTTAAAGGAGAATTACCAGAAACATTCAAAAGTAAAAAGATAATACTGTGAATCATCATGAAGATAACGTATGGTTGGACCTTTACGATACCGTTATATTTTCTTGCCAATTCCTTTACTCCAAAAAATATTGAAATATATCCAATGATGTTGGTTATATAATATGCAATACCTATGTCCAAGAAGCTTAGATTTGGTTTGAAGAATATAAACAGTAAACCAAGAAAAATATTGATCATGAACACTCCACCTCCCTTAATAGTATTTTCTTACTCAATCTCTCCGATATAATAGCATTTTTTTACAATAAATTTCTTTACTATTTAATTGTATCATAAATTTTTCCACTCTTTTTCCAAATCAAGAAAAATATGAACGTAGCTAACATGAGTATTATGATAAAAAACGAGACAGCTTCTTCACTTTCTAAAACTGTCTCGTTTTTACTATATAATTATTAATCATTTATCTCTAATAGTCCCATATGCTACTCGCCGGGCAATCACTAACAACCCAAATTAACAGTAGTGATTTATGTGGATCATTACATGACTTTAAAGTTAAAAATCATCGTTATTTTGTTATATCTGTTGAGACAACTAACTATAAACAGGTTCTTTTTCACAAAGACCGAGCGTCTCATCTGTATGTTTATGAATTTCTCTGAACAGCTCTCGGTTTTCTACTAAAGATTCACCGTAGGATGGAATCATTTCTTTAATTTTCCCTTCCCATCCAATCATGTGCTCTGGGAAGCATTTTTCTAATACTTCTAGCATAACGTTGACTGCTGTTGATGCACCTGGTGAAGCACCGAGCAATGCAGCAATCGAGCCATCCTCTGCACTAACGACTTCCGTCCCAAACTGTAAAGTTCCTTTTCCTTTTTCCGTATCCTTTATCACTTGCACACGCTGACCAGCAACAACAATTTCCCAGTCATCATTTTTAGCGTTAGGAATAAACTCTCTTAATTCTTCCATCCGCTTTTCATGTGAGAGCATAACTTGCTGAATCAAGTATTTTGTCAATGACATTTCCTTTGCTCCAGCAGCTAGCATCGTAAGCACATTATTAGGCTTTATTGAAGTTAGCAAATCGAACACTGAACCATATTTTAAAAACTTAGGTGAAAAGCCTGCAAAAGGTCCGAATAGAAGTGACTTTTCATTATTTATATACCTAGTGTCTAGATGTGGGACTGACATTGGTGGCGCACCAACTTTAGCTTTTCCATACACCTTCGCATGATGTTGCTCAACAACAAATGGATTATTGCATACTAAGAACAAGCCGCTTACAGGGAATCCTCCAATTTGCTTTGATTCAGGTATGCCAGATTTTTGTAATAAATGTAGGCTTCCTCCGCCGCCCCCAATAAAGACGAATTTTGCTTTATGATATTCTTTTTTATTCGTGTG
Source organism: Evansella cellulosilytica DSM 2522 (assembly GCF_000177235.2). Taxonomy (NCBI): domain Bacteria; kingdom Bacillati; phylum Bacillota; class Bacilli; order Caryophanales; family Bacillaceae; genus Evansella; species Evansella cellulosilytica. The sequence continues at coordinate 4,596,316 of NC_014829.1, forward strand.
TAGGTCTTTCACTTTTAATTCCCAAGAGCCATCACTTGTACGTTTCAAATCTTCAACACTATGTTTGTAGTGAAACTCTACATTTTTACTCTTTAAGTGATCAAACAGTGTCCGTGTCAATGCACCAAAGTTTACATCTGTTCCTGAATCTATTTTTGTTGCAGCTATCGGTTCATTAGACGTACGACCTTCCATCGCAAGAGGGATCCACTCTTTCAGTTTTTCATCGTCCTCGGTATATTCCATTCCTTCAAATAAGGGATTATTTGAGAGCGCTTCAAATCTTTTCTTTAAAAATGTTACATTTTTTTCCCCCTGGACTAAACTCATATGAGGTATTGGCATAATAAAGTCTTGAGGATTACGAATGAGATTACTGTTAACTAAATAAGACCAAAATTGCCTCGATATCTGAAACTGTTCATTGATTTTTACTGCTTTACTAATATCTATAGACCCGTCAGGCTGTTCGGATGTATAGTTTAGCTCGCACAATGCTGCATGCCCTGTTCCAGCATTGTTCCATTCATTAGAGCTTTCTTCCCCTGCTTTTTCAAGCTTCTCAAATACTTTAATGTTCCATTCCGGTGCTAGCTCTTTTAATAATGATCCTAAAGTCGCACTCATGACTCCAGCACCAATTAAAATAACGTCTGTTTCTTCTTGAATGCTGCTCATTATATAATCTTCCTTTCCCCCTAAAATCTGCAAAAAAGACATAGGTACTTCTGGTTGAATTATTTTATTAACAAGCTGCTACCTAAAAACAATCCTTTTTTGTGCCAAACTTCACGATACCTTCCTCTATTATAGTTTTTAATAGGTTAAAATATCTACTATTATCTGATAATTATAAACTATTTATTTCCCTTAAAAAAGTGAGAACTCCTTCCAAGTAAGGACGGCAAGAAGGGACGGTTCTCGTTTGCCTATTGTCCTACCTCGTTTTTCAATGATAAAAATTGCCAAACGAGAACCCTACAGTTATATAAAGATACTAAATTAAACTATGAAATGAGAGTGGGCAGTTATGAATAAAAAGATAAAGAATTTAGTGTTGGCTAACAGGGACTGCTAACAGGGACGGTTCTCATTTGCATGAGTAATGAGATATTTTTAATTTGGCAAACAAGAACCGTCCGGAACCAGTGAAAAAGTACTTGCATTTAGTGAGCTCCCTAATAAATATAAGGTTATTAGTATAGAGGAGTTGAAGAGACCTATGCAAACTCGCTTTCCGCGGGCGGCTGGTAAGCCTCCTCTATGCTGCGCATCTGCGGGGTCTTACCTCTGCCTTTGCTCCCGCAGGAGTCTCGCTTGCTTCGGTCTCATCAACTCTTTCTATAAATCTATAAATAAGGTACTTTGAATAATAATGCAATAATATATTAATTTTTACACTTTTTCAGCGGTCTCGAACCGTCCCCATTAGTCTCCCCTTATAGGTGTGGGGATGGTTTTCCAAATAAATATCCTTGAAACAATTCATATCCTATCTTTTTCAACCATTGATAGTCGTTTGTTTCCTCTACACCTTCTGCTAAAGGTGTGGCTCCTATCTCTTTGGCCTTTTGTAAAAACTTTTTAGCCACCTGTTGTTTCTTCTCATCTTCAAAAACTCCTTGTACATATTGCATGTCTAGCTTCATATACTGTGGTGAAATATCCTCCAGCATTGTATAAGTGTTATAACCTTCACCTACATCATCCAATGCATACTCGAATCCTTTTTCTTTGTAGTAAGACAGTATTGTTTTCAAGTGAGCAATATCATCAACTTTCTCCGTTTCTACTACTTCGAATACTAATTGGTGGGGATCCAGGTTTAATTCGCTGGCTAACTTTACTGTTGAACGTAGACAGAACTCCGGTGAGTAAATCGACGTCGGAAGAAAGTTAATAAATGCTTTTTTATCTTGTATTCTGGCTGCAAACTTCACTGCTGTCATTCTACATAATTTATCTAATGCATATAAACGCCCTCTTTTTCTTGCAGCGTCAAAAATCTCACCAGGATATATTAAACTTCCATCTTCTTTCTGAAATCTTGCCAAAATTTCATATCCAAATATCTCTTCTTCTTGATTTACAATTGGTTGAAAATAACAAGTAAGACGTTCATTTTCAATTACGTCATCAATCCACCTTAACTTGTATGCTTCTTTAATCTCTAAAAACGGACGCCACTCTCCACCATTCGTTCGAAAAGATACATGATGTGCGGGCATATGATCCATGATGAAATCAAATAGGTCAATTACTCCTGTCTCCTCTAGCTTGATAATATTACTTGCAAAGGAGACTTTAAAATTATTACGCCTAAAGTGCTCTACAACTTCACCAATGAAAGATACATTCTCATCCCCATCAATTTTAATTTCATAAATCACTTCATCTATTAAACAACTTTTACATGTCATAAGTTTATCCTGCTTTCTCTTATTAGTAAGCTGGCTAAAGGGGACGGTTCTTCCTTGCCTTCTATGTTTATTATAATAGAGTAAAAGGTACTGACTGGCTACCCTTCTCGGACGTCTATTTTTTACCGATTAACAATGGTGGAAAGTTATTGTTTATTAATTGGAAAACGAGAACTGTCCGGTACCCGTGGAAGTTTACTTATGTTTAGTGGGAGAACTTATAAAAATAAGGTTCACACATCGAACGGAGCCATTGCCATTGAGTTTATTGGCACGGAAAAAGTTGCTCTGTACTTTTTCAGCGGTCTCTAAGTGTCTCCGACATTCATATTTCCCCCAATCAGTAATTTTTGGTAGAATTAAATTTAGAAAGTTTTGAAATCTATTAGGTTAACCTCCTAATAAATAAAAATCGTGAACAGGCGGAATGCTATGTTGGGTTTACAGGAACTTTTATTAAATTTTCTTTTTTTAATTGTTTTCTTACTTTTTATACCTATTATTTCCGAATTAAATTGCAAATTAATGACGTACCGTAAGAAAAAATGGATATATATCATATCCGCTTCATTAGCCATTATTAGTTGCATGTCCTTTCCTATACCTGTAATGGACGGTTATTTTTTTGATTTAAGATTAGTAGCACTTACAATAGCTGGATTATATGGTGGTATTCCATCTATTCTTATATTAGGTGGCGTTATTATCATTTGTCGCTTCATAATTGGTGGTTTAGGTGCAACAGCTACAATCATTGTCATCACTTTATTAACAATTTTATTAAGTACAATGTACAAATCTTTTAATCAATCTACACGTACAAAAAAAGTAATACTAGGAACTGCGCTTTCTCTAACAGCTGCAATTTTAGCATTGTTAAACTCCATTTTCATTTTCAGTATGCCATTTAGTGCCACGCTTTTTTTCTTATACATCATACTTACAATAATCTCAACAGCATTGCTTATTTATTTTTCTGAAGTTTTCAATGAAAGTCTTTTTATCAATAAGCGACTAGCTAAAGCAGAAAAATTGGAAGTAGTAAGTCATCTTGCATCTTCTGTATCACATGAAGTTAGAAATCCACTCACTGTTGTAAAAGGCTTTTTGCAATTAATGATGCAAAATGATTTACCCGATAGTCAAAGAAAAGGTTATTTAAAAATTGCTATTGATGAAGTTAATCGGGCAAATGAAATAATTAGTGATTATTTAACTTTTGCAAAACCTGCCCCTGAAAATGTAAAAACATTGAATATAAAAGAAGAGATACAACACACCCTTAACCTCATTTTACCGTTAGCCAATATGAAAGGGGTTAAAGTAGAAACCGAATTAGAGGAAGTATACACTAAAGGTGATGACCAACTTTTCCAACAATGTTTATTGAATATAACAAAAAACTGTATTGAGGCAATGCCCGCCACAGGCACGCTTAAAATAAATGCAGAAATAACGAATGAACAAATTATGCTAATAATATCTGATAATGGTAAAGGCATGACGAAAGAACAACTAGCACGTTTAGGCGAACCTTACTTTACAACTAAAGGAAGTGAAGGCACCGGTCTCGGAATGATGGTAGCCATCAAGATAATAGCGTCAATGAATGGAAAGCTAAGTGTAAAAAGCGAAGTTAATAAAGGAACAAACTTTTACATTCGCCTACCTTATTTGAAGTAATGGCAAATGGGGACAGTTCTTGCTTGCCGAGTACTAGGTGTTTAATTATAAACTTCCTAGATCGTACTTGATTTGTATACATAATTACGTTTTATTTTTGCAATAAAATTATGTTTTAATGCATTCCAGAGTGATGATGTATCTCCTCATGATTGCATAAGTGATCGCCAAAAGGAAGACGGTTCTCATTTGTCAGAAATAATTGTAGAATACGTACATAATTAATTGGCAAATGAGAACCGTCCGGAACCAGTGAAAAAGTACTTTCATTTTAAGTATAGACTAATAAATATAAAGTTATCTGAATATAGAAGTTGATGAGACCTTTGCAAACTCGCTTTCCGCGGGCGGCTGGTGAGCCTCCTTGATGCTTTGCATCTACGTAGTCTCACCCCTGCCTTTTCTCCCGCAGGAGTCTCGCTTGCTCCGGTCTCATCAACCTATTCTATAATCAGATATATTGAATATTAATACAATAAAATATCAAGGTTTCTACTTTTTCAGCGGTCTCGAACCGTCCCGATTAACTTAAAACAATAGAAAAAAGACCGTATTCGATAGAATACGACCTCCTTCGTTCTTAACAGAAGTTATCAGTAGATTTAGGATTTTTCAACCCAAATAGTGGGCGAATAAACAGAGCAATATATGTTCCTATCATCGCAAATATCATCCAAACCCAACCGTGAACACTAAACGATGCTATACCACCGAAATAAGCTCCGATGTTACATCCGTATGCAAGCCTTGCACCATATCCCATTAATAATCCACCAATTAATGAGGCCATGATGATCTTAAATGGAATTTTCTTTTTAAAACTTAATATTCCACCTGCTGCAGCTGCCATAAATGCGCCCGCTATAACTCCGAAGTTCATCACACTTGTTGTTTCTTGGAAAACTGATTGTTCAAGCTGAATCTCTCGGCCGCCAGACCAGTACCCCCATTGCAATACATCAATTCCAATAAATTGAGCAATTTTTGATCCCCATAGAGCAAATGCCCCCGTAACACCCCATGGAGCACCACTGACCATTAACGTTAAAGCATTAAAAACAGCTAAAATGACTGCTGCCACCCATAAAGGCCAAGCACCACGAATAATTTTTTTCCAGCCTGCTGCTGTCGGAAGTACTGCCATTTTTGGAGAGCGACGTCTCTTCGCTACAATAATCGTTAGTAAAATGATTCCTCCGAAAATTGCTAATTGCAATATCCATGCACCAATAAAACCTAAACTAGTATCCTCAGCAAGTGAAATTGGAGGTAAGTTAGGTGCTGTTACTGTCCAAAACTCAAAGTGCCAAGCACCGAACACAGAACCAATAATAAAGCCAATTAGAACAATAATGGCAGACGTTCGACCACCACCAATTTGGTATAACGCTCCCGAAGCACAGCCATTTCCAAGCTGCATACCAATACCAAACAAGAAAGAACCAACAATAACACTTGTTCCAACTGGAGAAACATATCCTGATGGATCAACACCAAAAAACCCAATTCCCAAATGTAAAATTGGTGCAAATAAAGTAATTGCGACTGCCAACATAATCATATGCGCACGTAAAGCCTCACCATTTCCAACGGCCATAAATCGGCGAAACGCTGACGTAAACCCGAATCGAGCGTGAAAAAGCGTGTATCCTAATATAAGTCCAAATGATAAAAGAATCAACATTTGTAAGCCAGCAATTGTGTATGTGACCACACCTAAAATAATAAATGCGATAAATCCAATAATAAATTGATTCAACTGCATAGGTGGTAATGGTGTTTCAGTTTGGACATTCGTTTTCTGTTCTTTTAATGACTGCAAAGCCATCCAATCACCTCATATCTTATAAAAATAGTCGGAATTACTATGATATTATAATTCATTTTATTAATATAGTAAATATAAAAATAAAGTTTCCTAGAATGGAATAATTTGTAGGCCTTCAAATCACGAGCTTGAAGAAGTAGTGACAAGTAGCTATCTTCTAAAGAGACTATTTAAATATAGTTTACAAAACGGAGGAAACGTAAAATAATATGCTTTTTTAATGACTATGCAAAAAATAATTAACAAATTATACATATTTTATGGAAAAGCAATCATGTAATGTTGTATAGAATGTACTTATAAATATGAAAGGTTGTGACCTATGATTCTTAAGAAGAGGTTTGAGTCGGATGAATTACTCATTTTACGTTATTTAAATAGACGAATAAAGTTAAATGAGAAGGACAAGTTTCGCTATTTAAATCTTGAAAAAGGATTCGAAGGTGAAATCAAATTTGATCAACTAATCGAAAATATTCAAGAAGAAAGACTAATTCTAAATGATTTGTTATTAGAAGTTAATAATTCATATTTTCAAATTGATACGTTGATTATTTCACAGGGGATTATTTATCTTATTGATATAAAAAATTTTGAAGGCGATTGTTACATGGAATCTGATAAAATATTTTCTGTAAAAACACGATGGGAATATAAGAATCCCATTAACCAGTTAAAAAGAAGTGAAACTCTCTTCTCCCAACTACTTAGGATCCTCAAATGTAATTATCTTGTTGAATCGACCGCTATTTTTATCAATCCTCATTTTACCCTATATCAAGCTTCCATGGATAATTCTATTATACTTCCATCCCAAGTAAATCGTTTTATATCTAATTTAAACAATGTGCCTTCTAAGCTAACTAATAGTGACAAACAATTAGCGAAAAAGTTACTATCATTACATCATCCAAAGACCCCTTTCTCTTTACCTCCTAGCTATCATTATGATCAGTTACAAAAAGGCGTTTATTGTAATAAATGTATCTCCTATTATATGTCAATTGAAAAGTATAACTTTGTTTGCGGTAATTGCGGGGAACGTGAAAAAATAAGCAAAGTCATTCTTCGTCATATTAACGAATTCAAACTGCTATTACCAGGACAAAAAATTACTACTAAAATCATTTCTGAATGGTGCAATACAGAATTAAATAGAAGGACAATTTGTAGGGTATTAAAGAACAACTTTGAAGCAGTTGGAAAGACAAAAGAAACATATTATAGATAAATTACTATTGGAAAATGTATAAAAGCGTATGGTATCATCAACAACATGTTTTTTACTGATTTAAGTTTCTGATTTGCTTACATTCTCGATTCTTCATACTATCAGTGAGTGTTTCTGAGAAGCTTTATCATTTCTGTCTGATTGCTTCTCTTTTTCGGACAGAGTTCCTTGTTCATTACTCAACTCTGTCCAATTGCTTCTCTTTTTCGGACAGAGTTCTTTGTTTCTTATTCAACTCTGTCTGATTGCTTCTCTCTTTCGGACAGAGTTCCTTGTTTATTATTCAACTCTGTCTGATTGCTTCTCTTTTTCGGACAGAGTTCCTTGTTTATTATTCAACTCTGTCTGATTGCTTCTCTTTTTCGGACAGAGTTCCTTGTTCATTATTCTACTCTGTCCGATTGCTTCTCTTTTTCGGACAGAGTTCCTTGTTTATTATTCAACTCTGTCTGATTGCTTCTCTTTTTCGGACAGAGTTCCTTGTTCATTACTCAACTCTGTCTGATTGCTTCTCTTTTTCGGACAGAGTTCCTTGTTCATTACTCAACTCTGTCTGATTGCTTCTCTTTTTCGGACAGATTTCCTTGTTCATTATTCTACTCTGTCTGATTGCTTCTCTTTTTCGGACAGAGTTCCTTGTTTATTATTCAACTCTGTCTGATTGCTTCTCTTTTTCGGACAGAGTTCCTTGTTTCTTATTCAACTCTGTCTGATTGCTTCTCTTTTTCGGACAGAGTTCCTTGTTTATTACTCAACTCTGTCCAATTGCTTCTCTTTTTCGGACAGAGTTCCTTGTTCATTACTCAACTCTGTCCAATTGCTTCTCTTTTTCGGACAGAGTCTCTTGCTCATTACTCAACTCTGTCCGATTGCTTCTCTTTTTCGGACAGAGTTCCTTGTTCATTACTCAACTCTGTCTGTATCATTCTCTTTTCCAGACAGATACCCTTGTTCATTCATTACTCAACTCTGTCCGAACCCTAAAAAGTGCGAATTAATTATTGCAAATGAGAACCGTCCCTAATAGTGTTTATCTTTTGATAGCACTACCAATGAGGGAAATGATAAACAATACGACGAAAATATAGAATATAAATTTAGCAATTTCAATTGCTGCACCAGCTATTCCAATAAAGCCGAAGAATGCTGCTATAATTGCAATGATAAAAAATATAATTGACCATCTTAACATCATACCAACGCCTTTCTTTGTTTGTATACATTTCAATACCCACCATTTTGTGAGGTAAACATGTTATAAAAAGTCGTCAGATCATGACGTACATTCTAATATTGCTTTACACTGAACATGCTGCCCTCTCATTTATAACTTTGTTTCTTCCACATCCTTCTCGCTTGAAAACATAATAATCTGCTCTGCTCCCTTATTCTTGTCCCAACCCTAAAAAGTTCAGATTCATAAACAGTGACTGAAAATTATAAGGACATAAGACAAATACCCAGCCAAATAGGCTACTTAAGCATATCCTTTAGTGTATGAAATTATTAGGAGGGGTTTGTTTTGACAATTGGTTATTCATATCACCGTTACCCTGAAGCAATGAATCAGGAATTAATTGATGGTAATGATCAACGAATTTTAAGTCCTGGATTTGGAGTAGGTAGTCCTGGTCTTGGAGTAGGTAGTCCTGGACTTGGAGTAGGTAGTCCTGGACTTGGAGTAGGAAGGCCAGGATTTGGTTATGGCAGACCGGGCTATGGGGTTGGAAGACCTGGTTTCGGTTATGGTAGACCAGGCTATGGGATTGGTAGACCTGGGGTTGGAGTTGGATTGGGATTAGGATTTTTAGGAGGACTTGCTACTGGGGCACTTTTAGCACCAAGACCTGGTATTGGATACTATTACCCACCTTATCCTTATTATCCACCTTACCCATACTACCGTTAAAAAACATAGTAAAACGGAGAGCCAATTCTTTGGTACTTCGTTTTTTTACTAATAGGGACGGATCTCCTTTGCCTTTTAAACTACAAATTTTTCAATGATGAAGTTGGTTAACTAGACCCGTTTTAGTTACTTTTAGAATCTCCACAATTTTATACAACATTACTACAACCACAAAAAACAAGCATAAAGAACATTCTCCATGCTTGTTCGTAAGAACCGAATTAAATATTTTCTTGTTTCAAAGCTTCAATGATATTCTCTTTTTTCACTTTTGATATAGAGTAAAGCATTGCAGATCCGACAATGACAAAAACAGCGATCACGACAACAAGAATACTCATCCAGGGAACCTCAAAACGATATTCAAATGTGTTCATCATTGCTTTGTACAGAAGATACATGATACCAATGCTTATCGGTATACCATACAGTAACGATTTAATCCCGTAAAAAATACTTTCATAGTTCATCATTTTATTAAATGACTTAGGCGTCATTCCAACCGACTTCAACATTGCAAATTCCCGTTTACGTAAAGAGATACTCGTGGAAATAGTATTAAAAATATTAGCAATTGAAATAACTGTAATCAACACGATAAAACCATATATAAACACAGACATCAGTAAAACTAACTGTTCACTTTGCTGACGAGATTGATACACATTGTAAATATATAAGTTCTCGTCAATGTCCTCGATTTCTTCCTGTGTTTTTAATGGGTCTGAGCTATTCAAATAGATGTAGTCCCGAGAGATAGCCCTGCCTTCAAGATCTATGAGATTCTGGAATACTGCTTCTGAGACAAAGACTTTTATCTCTGATATGCCACCGCCAGTTGTAACTCCCATAGGTAGCTGATCCGTTAGTGCCTCAATCGTCAATGTACTTACGAAATCTTTCTTGTCATTTTCCCAATCATCAAAATATATATCTAATTGCTCTCCTTCAGATGTATGAATAGAATGAAACTCAACAAACCTTCCTGCCTGAACATCCTCATATACACCTCTATCTACAACGATGGCCGAAAATGTTTTCTCGTCCAATAAAGGCGACACATTCATTCCAATTTCCTGCGCATATGTCTTTAAACTTTCATCATCCAATGCATGAATTTCTGTAAAATATGGATAGTGGCCATCCTCTAATATACTAGGGTCATCTTCTACTATTTCCTTTAATCTTTCAGAGATATCCCCTTCTTCTACCATCGCATAAAAGGAATATGTCTCTTGCATCATAGAAAAACTAGTAACATCTTCTAAACTAGTAATCGCCTCCACCGACAGTTCATTGAATTCCATATTACCTGAAGTCGTCAATTGTATATCATAATTAATTTGTTGTTGTGATAGCTCAATGGACTTTTCTAGTGAGTACGTAAAGAACGAGACGACTAGAAATAAAATAATACTAACAGTCAGCGAGAAAACAGTGACTTTGTATTTCCGCTTATTTCTTTTTATGTTTTTCAAGCCTATTTCCGCTTCCATTCCAAATAATTTACGTATGAGTGTAGACGTCTTTACCGCTTTACCTGTTAGCTTTACATCTGTCGTTTGACGAATTGCATCAATGGCTGATATTTTTGATGCTTTTCTCGCTGGTAGATAAGTGGAAATAAATATCGTTAAGGTAGAGACTAAAACTGCTGTCAAAACAGACATCGGTGTCACAACAACAATTAATTTCTCAGTAACATTTAATGCACCTTGCAGCAACCTATTAATAAACCAAAATGTTACACCCATTCCGACTAGCCCAGAAATAATACCTAGTGGAATACTGACTAAACCAATCATGGCACCTTCAAAGAAAACTGAGTTTCTCTTTTGGCTTTTCGTTGCTCCAACACTCGATAGCATTCCTAAATGTCTCGCGCGCTCGGATACCGAAATAGCAAAAGCATTGTATATTAAAGCAACAGAACCAACAATGATTACTGTCATAATAATGGCAGCCAAAGAGTACATCGTGACTTGTAAATTATCGTTATCTGTTATTCCATGATAGCGAAGTAATTCATGATTAAAACTAAGATTATCCGATCCGAGATGAATTTGTTTTGCTAATTCTTCTGCATGAAAAAACAAGGAATTCTGCACATCATTCAGTATTACAGAGGCAGTAGTAGGATGGTTATCTGAAATTAACGACACATCTGTATACGTTACTGCTGTGTAACCCGGAGACCATGAATATTCCCAATTCGGACGATCAATAATCCCAACAATCTCATACGTTTCCGTTTTTGTATTCTCTATCGATTCAGTAACTTCACCGTCCAGTATCTCCAGTGAATACTGCTGATCAATGAAACTTTCAAGGTGTGCTTCAGTATTTTGTAAAACCCGATTACCTACTTCAAACGAAATCGTATCTCCTATCCGATATGCAACATCTGTATTCTCCAATATCTCTGAGGATAGTACAATTTCATCGGGCTCCTCAGGAAATCTTCCTTCCCTCAAACTTATTGGCACTTTTTCAAAAGCATTTTCATTGTATTCTTTAATAAAGATATATGGTTTATATTGATTGTGAGCTCCCTCTAAATAGCTATATCCTCGGTCACCTGACAGAATAAGTAGCTCCGTCGATGGATCATTTTCGATTGTTTCCGCTTGTTCTGCACTCACATGAAAATAGCTAACATGCCATTCTCCTTTATCGGCAATTAATTGCCGCTGCATGAGATCAAGGAAGGAGATTGCTAACGTAGCAACAGCGGTAACCATCGCTACAGAAATGATAGTCCCTATGATTGTTACGAGCGTTCTTCGTTTGTTCTCTTTTAAATGTCTTAATGTAAGCTTATGCATGATGTTCATGGTCGAATCACCTCGTCCTTAGCAACCTTGCCGTCTTCTATCGCAATAACGCGATCAGCCTGGAGGGCAATTTGTTCATCATGTGTAATTACAATTAAAGTTTGGTTAAACGTTCTATTAAACATTTTAAAGAGCGCCATAATCTCCTGACTATTTTTACTATCGAGATTACCCGTTGGCTCATCCGCTAACATAATTGCCGGATTACTAATGAGCGCACGTCCTATTGAAACACGTTGCTGTTGACCACCTGACAGCTGATTAGGCAGATGTTTCAATCGTGTAGATAAATTAAGTATTTTAACAATATCATCAAATTGTGCCTTGTCTACTTTATGCTCATCTAATAGCAGCGGCAGTGTAATATTTTCCTCGACCGTTAAAATTGGAATAAGATTATAAAATTGATAAATTAAACCGATTTGTCTTCTTCGAAAAACTGCTAACTGCGTTTCATCCAACTTATAAATATCGGTATTATCTACAAATACCTTACCCCCTGATGGCCGATCTACTCCCCCAAGCAAATGAAGCAGTGTTGATTTACCAGAACCAGAAGGACCAATAATCGCGACAAACTCACCTTTTTTCACACTAAACGATACATCATCAAGTGCTTTTACTACTGTGTCACCAGTTCCGTACACTTTAGACAGATTTTCTATTTTTAAGATTTCCATATCTCATAACCTCCATTTATTCTTGCTGACTTTACTATAACTGGCTAAAATGACTGTCCGGTGACTCTTAAGTGACAATTTAGTCATATTACATATAAAAAACTAGTTTGTAAAAATTTATTCTATTTTCTATTCCCTTCCTTCCTTAGCTTTACCTTCTTGTTGAAAGTTAAAAATGTATTCACTGCTACTTTAATTCGTGATTTTTCTTAAACGAACTTAACAACTCATGAAGTTACACTCTGTACTTATTGGAAACATGATAAAATGAAAGTGTTCCCGCAGTGTCATCCCCATACATATGATTCGAGGCCTTGAATGGCCTTATAACTTCAATGATAATTTCCAATGTCAGTTGGCGCATGGATTACGTCTCATGCGTGACTTCTTATGCTAGTGCTTTTTATACTCCTCTTTAATAAATGTTTGACCCTGAAGTATAGATGAGGGTTGATAATAAATATATGATGGAAGATCTTGAGAAAAGGAGGAATGACAATGGGTGGGCTCACTATCGGCCGTATTGCACAATTATCCCAGGTGAGTATTGAGACCGTGAGATACTACGAGAAACGTGGGCTTATTTCTGAAGCAACGAGATCTGAGTCAGGATATAGGCTTTTTACACATAAGACAATTGAGGATATTCGATTTATAAAATCCGCACAGGCGTTAGGGCTAACACTAGAAGAAATTCGACAAGTTTTAATGATTTTTTATTCTTCCGAAGAAGTGGAGACATCGACTATGTTTGCACTAGCTGAGGAAAAATTGAAGCAAATCGAATCTAAAATAGCTCAGCTACAACACCAAAAGCACCTATTGAAAAAGGTCTTACTCAAATCTCATACTCCTCATCCTATTCTCAAAGATCAATGTCCCGTCATACAATCAATAATGAAAGGAGATCATGACAATAGCCATGAAGATTGAAGTGTTTATACAAAACCTTGAGTCCGACCACTGCTTCATCGAGGATGTAAAAGCAACAGCATGTTCAGATTGTGAAATAAAACTATATCATGAAAGAGACAACGAATTTGCTGAGAAACGTGATTTCTATTCGATTCAACATTTACCATCCGTAGTCATTAACGGAAAAATTGTAGATCATGACAAATTGATTAAAGCCAATAAAGGTAAATCATGCCGAGAAAAAACTGAATGAACATATGTTTCACGAAAAAAGACATCCCTGTTCTCTTTCCAGGGATGTCTTTTGCCTGTTTTCAGGCAGCTTTCTATATTAACTAAACTTTGGCTTATAAATTTCTCATACTAAAGGAATTTGCTAATTTAAATGTTATTTCCTTCACTTCAAGACCGCCAAGTGAGAAATAGAGCTTTAGATAATTATGTTGATTTACAAAAAACATTTGCTTCGTTTGAGATACCCATTCCCCTCCGGTACCGTTAAATGTGAGCGTCGCTACTGGCATATTATTTGCAAATATTGTAACAGGCATCTGAGCAAGTTCACCCGCGAAGGAACGTACCGTTAGTGTCACCTCGTACATACCAGACTGATCAACCGAGATTGCGAAAGCATGTGAACTGCCTGTAGATGTATCAACATCCATAAGATTGATACTTTCACCGTCTTTTACATGCTGATATGAAACGTCAAAATCCAGCTCTTCTTCCACCTCTTCATCTAAACCAATTACGTCAATCGCGCCATCATTTAAACCAAGCGTACGTTCCATGACAGGAGAACGCATAATAAATTTACAGATATTAGCTGCACTCCGTAATAGTTCGCCTCTTGTTAATGTACCATCCTCAATGGATGAAATAGTGTTATCTTCAAATGGATTTGCCTCAGGCTCTCCAACAACCATGTACAAATCATTTTGAGAACGAACCATCGCAGCAGTATTTTCCCGATTCGCTTTTTCACCCTCTTGATTAACTTTAGCCCACCAATCAGTCATAACAATTCCGTCGAATCCCCACTCGTCACGTAGAATACGGGTATTTTGATCATAAAGTCCGGCAGTCCAAATACCATTGACTCCACCATATGTTGTCATCATTGAGTAGGCTTTACCTTCTTTAACTGCCATTTCAAACCCTTTTAAATATATTTCCCTTAGTGCTCTTTCAGAGACGATACAGTTGATGTCGTGCCTGTGGAATTCTTGATTATTTGCACTAAGGTGTTTTAGTGTACCTGTTACACCTACTCGATGCATACCGTTTAGCTGGGCAACAGCCATCTTTCCAGTGAGATACGGATCTTCAGAAAAATATTCGAAGTTACGTCCGTTTAATGGATTACGATGAATATTCATGCCAGGTCCAAGAAGTGTATCAACTCGGTTTTTACGCATTTCAAGTCCAGTCATTTCAAATAGATCCTCGATTAACTCCAAGTTAAAGGTTGAGGCTAAAAGCGTACCATTAGGTAATGAAAATGCTTTTGTACCTATGTCCATGCGAATGCCAGATGGACCATCCGCACAGCAAACTGCTGGAATGCTAAAATCATTAAGTTTATCTGAAATCCCTCCAAAGGCACCGGCAGTACCTGGTGTGACTCTAGGGGAGTTCATTCCTTGTCCACGAACGATGCTCGCAAGATCTTCATCCGATAACTGATCAAGGAAAGTATCGAGTGAAACTTTACCATGATAAACGTCTGTTAGCTTATGCCCACGGTTACCCGTGTATTCACGACTCGTTGGACGTTCACTTAAATATCTTTCCTGTACATCGATTGTACGCAATGGCACATTCTCATAAGCTACCTCGTACCCATTTTCATTTGCAATTGGTTTTATTCTTTGGAATGGCGTGACAGGTGCCATATTTTCACTTAACGATTCTATCACCTGTAATGCATCTATATTGTAATCAAAGACAGGGCTTGCAGATCTGACGTCTGTCCCAGCATAAATACGGTAAGTTCCCTTTTCTAATATGTAAGACGATTTATATCCGGTAACTCCGTTATCATCATAGCATGCAAAATCATTAACAGGGATGGATATATCGAGTGTTTGGCGTTTGCCAGCTTCAAGTAGCATGGTTTTAGCAAAAGAAACGAGTGAACGTGAAGGATTTCCGAGGAGACCCTGCGGCTTTTCAACGTAAACCTGAACTACTTCTTTACCACTTATCTTACCTGTATTTGTAACATTGACTTTTAAGTTGATTATTCCTTCACTTTCTGTAGCTTCAATAACCTCGGTTGCAAAGCTTGTATAGGATAAACCAAATCCAAATGGGTACAGAACTTTATCTTTTGCGAAGGTTTCAAAATAACGATAACCTACATAAATATCTTCCTGATAAATGCCTATATCCTCATGGCCAAAGTTTTCAGTTGACGGATTATCATTAATAGAATAGGAAATGGTATCCGTTAATTTACCAGATGGGCTAACTTTTCCTGTCAGGACGTCAATCAGTCCATTTCCGCCTTCCATACCACCTTGCCATCCATAGACAATAGCACTTGGATTAAAGTCGATTGCCCATTTCATATCGATAATATTTCCAACATTTAAAATAACTGCTGTCTTTGAAAATGCCTTCGTGACCATTTCAATCATCTTATTTTCTACATCCGTTAATAGAAAGCTCCCGGGATCTGCAGTATTATCACGGTCTTCACCAGCTGTTCTTCCAATCATGATTAACGCCATATCAGAGTTTACTGCTGCATCAGCAACCATCTCTTCGGTTACAGGCATTTCTTTTTGAGACCACGGCTCGCCTGCCCAACCTTCACCTTTATCAAACGGATTTTCCTCTAGCCAATCCTCATAAACTTGAAGTAAAGATTGATTTAAATGAATATCAGGACAATCTTTCAAAGCATCAAGCGGACTTGACACATACGATACGTTTACCATACCACCTGAGCCTGTCCCACTCTTGAAATAATTAAACTGATTACGTCCGAAAATGGAAATAGTCGTTCCTGCCTTTATTGGCAGTGTCTCTTTTTCATTTTTCAATAAAACGGCACCTTCTGCAACTGCAGTTCGCGCCAAGTCAGTATATCGATTCCAATCAAGTGTATATTTTTTCATCTTTATGTCCTCCTTAGCTTTCTGAATCCATTACTCAAATTTTGTTAGGTTTTAAAATATTCACTTACTCCATCTTATCTCTTACTTCTAATTGGGTAAATGCTTTTTCACAAACTTTTACATATATTGCAAAAAAATTCACTGAATGTTGTTACATTGACATAATAATAGCTGTAACAATATTATTTGTAAGATATTTTGAGGTAGTCACAAAAACTGACTTTTTATTTAAACCTGCTTCACCATCTCAGGGTTAATGTTAATCTCACGCATGTCATTAACAATGATCGCAACTTAATTTGTTTGCTTCCTTTACTTACTAATATTTTTTCGCTATGATAATAACATACACAAAACGAAACGGTTACGATTTATAACCGTTAAGGAGGATAAAAGATTTATGGCTAAAAAATCAATGGTAGCTAAGGAAAGAAAACGACAAGCTTTAGTTGCTCAATATGCGGAGTTAAGAAAAGAATTAAAAGCTAAGGGAGATTACGAGGCGTTACGAAAGCTTCCTAAGGATTCAAACCCTAACCGTCTTGCTAGACGATGTGAAATGACAGGGAGACCGAGAGGTGTTCTTCGCAAATTTAAACTCTCAAGAATTGCATTTAGAGAATTAGCACATAAGGGACAAATTCCTGGTGTCAAAAAATCCAGTTGGTAATAGGAAAGCGCAGCTGTCTGTGTTAAAGAATCTCAGACTTTTGGAGTTCTCCTTTTATAGAGGCTATTGATGTAAGTTACCAGAAGGGAGGTAACAATGACAGCGGAAAAACAAGTTCCCATTACATTAGTAACGGGGATGTCTGACAGTATAAAATCTTCTTTAATTCAGAACATGAAATTACAAAACAAGTCTAAAGTTATTCTTTTTCGAGACCGTACTGTAGAAAATCGAGAAATTTTTGAGGAAGAGTTTATTCAAGATAATATACTAACCGAAGTAGTGCACGATATAGAGATATTCACTGAAAAGGATCTACTTTCTATTCTAATGGAACGAACTAATAAGAAAATGGACTCGATCATTATTGATCTAGAAAGGTTTTCAAATATCAAACTTCACTTTCCTCATTATTTCAAATTGGAAGACGATGATCCCGTAAACGTGGCACATGTCCATGTTGTTGATGCGGTTACTTTCTGGTTTCAATATTCTTCTACAAAGTATGTTGCATCATCGGACGGGAGAGAAACATATGAATCATCAATTGGAGAACTTTTAATTGCACCATTAGAAATGGCAGACACCATTGTCATCGGAAACAATGACAAGATTAACCAAGAACGTTTAGCTGAGTTACAATGGTTTTTAAATAAGCTAAATCCACTAGCTACAATTGTTACTCTGAATGATTTCAAAAGGGATAGTAAGCTTTTCGAGGAAAAAAACATGAGAAAGTGGCGTAACCCTCATGAGCTTTACACTTTTCAATTACAATTATTTGAGCAGAAAAAAACACTCATGCTCGTTAGTGATTATGGAATTGATACGTATATTTATCGTAGTCCTTTTCCCGTTTCTATGGAAGGTCTTGAAGAGTTTTTCAAACAACTTCCTGATGGAATATTACGTACAAAGGCAGTATGTTATAGTCCTTCAGAAAAACAAACGTATTATTTTTCACAAATCGGGTCTTCTATCGAAGTATTTTCAGAGGAAGAAACTTATGTTGAACAAATTCCAAGCAAAACGCTATCAGAATTTCTATTTATTGGTGACCATTTAGACCCACTTACTATTCAAAACGAACTGGATAATTCTTTACTTAAATATGAGACCCCTTCAGTTCGTAAAATGTCTAAATAGCATGCATACGCAAAAATCCCCTTACTTTTTGTAGGGGGATTTAAATTTACCTTCTTTAATTAAATGTCCATTGGCAAGCCGGGCATATAGGAGCAGCCTCTTTTATTTTTTACTAAGTTACCAAGTTTTCTAATATTTTTTCATCACTTATGATACGGTTCTCCGAACTTTACTAGGTGGTAAACCATTTGGTGGCTTGGGACCATTGCCTTCTGCAAACCAGAAAGCAATGTGTTTTATTTCTTTTCTGTCTTTTTCCATTTCTACATTCTTTATTAAAGACCTAATCAAAAGTTTCTTTTCCTCTCCATTTGCCTTTTCAAACAAATTATCAAAGTTCTTTAAGGTATCTATGATTATCTCCTTGGTTATAAAATTATTTAAATTGTTTCTTTCAATTTGCCTTTCAATATTCTCTATACTTTGATTTAACTCATTTAATCTATCCTGAATTTGGTCTGAAACACGATTATAATGTTCTATTTTTAATCCGCATAATAATTGCTTATCTAGGTTCAGCTGTTCTTCCTTGTATTTTTTTATTTCCCTCTTTAAAAGGGCTAAATTACTAGTTAAATCTGCGACACCACTCTTTTTTTCCAACTCTAATTTTGTAATTACTTCATTTATTAAATCTGGGTCACAAATAACTTCTTTTATCGCTTCTAAAACTTTATTTTCTACTATTTCTTTCTTTATAAGATTTGGTTTACAAACTGTTTTACCTTTACTGTGATAATTTTGACACATATAGTAAATGTGATATCCATTTCCATTTCTTTTTTTCGTTTTACTCATAACTGTTCCAGCGCCACATACAGGACATTTTAACAGTCCTGTTAAAAATAAGTTCCCATTAAAATTTCTATTTGTAGAATAGGTATTATTATTAATCCTCTTAATCTCTTGTACTCTATTCCAAAGCTCTATATCAATAATTGCATCGTGCTTATTCTCAACCTTAATGGGGCTGTTATTCTTTCCACCACGTCTTTTTTCTTCCCAATTACGATATTTACCCCAAACTTTGGTTCCGATATAAACTTCATTCTCTAAAATCAGTTTAATGGCTGGAATACTAAACGAATTATCCTTTTTTGTCTTTTTTCCTTTAGAATTTAGATTATCAGCTATTTTTTTATACCCAAGTCCTTCAGCCCTCATATTATATATTTCTTTAACAATTTTACTTTCTTCTTCATTAATCACTAGCTGTTTATCTTCTGAATCATACCCCAAAACTTTGCCGCCATTCCATTCTCCGTCCCTAGCGACCTTTTCCATACCCGCAGTTACCCTTTCGATTATGACGGCTCTCTCGTATTCCGCAAATGTACCTAATAGAGAAATAAACATATATCCGTTTGTTGTGCTACTATCTATATCACAAGTTTTCACCAAAAGTTTCATATTTCTAGGTTTTAGTTCGTCATCTATTAAACTTAAAACATCTTTATTACTTCTCGATATTCTATCAACTTTCCATACAATGATTACGTCAAATTTATTATTTGACATATCCCTGAACATTCTTTGTACTTCTGGTCTATTGAAGTTCTTCCCAGAATAACCACCGTCAGAATAAACGTCAAATACTTCATAGCCTTTTTGTTTAGCATACTCTTTCAATTCTTCTGCTTGCCCACTTAATGAATACCCATGTTTTTTTTGTTCTTCAGTTGAAACTCTTATATACAATGCAGCTTTTAATGTTGATTTTGACATTTTATATCCCTCCAAAATTATATTAAAAGGCAGATCATTAAATCTGCCCTAACAACTAAAATGGTAAGTCACTATCTACGTCAGGATATTGTACCTCTAATTGTTTAGCCTGAATATCCTTAACCGCTTTATCTGGAATATTATGATTGCTAATGCATTTTATATAACCTATAACCTTTTTCAAAGAATCAATTTTACTAATTTTTAGTAAATCTGTACTTTCAAGGACAAGTGTTTCAAAATATATATCTACATTTCTACGAGAAGCTAAATTCCAACAGTTTTTAGCAAACCAGTCAAAACTAAATTCTTGAAAGGATACTTCTTCACCGTTGCCATTATAATAATTGCGTGTATATGTATAGGCTCTATGGTCTAAATAATCTATAATATAGACTTGGTATACACTTTTATTTGTTGCTAACTCGATAGCCTCTTTATATGGGTTTTTCATAACATTATCGGTATTATCGTTTTTTAAATAAAATAGCAATCCATTATCATTCATTTTTACTCCAAAATCTCTTTTATTACTGTTGTTATTTATTCTCATTAAGAACTGTTCAATATTCATTTTTATTACCCCTTTTATAAAATTGGGACTAAGTGCTTGATAAGGCACTTATCCCATAATAATCAGTATGAAACTATTTTTGTTGAGCGTATTTTTTTAACAAGCTTGCAAGTGTACTTATTAGTTCTTGTTTTTTTATTTCTTCTGTTGTTGGTTTTATAAACCTACTTTTACATTCTGTATTTTTTTCCTCTTTAAAAGACATTTTAATCACCTTATTCTTTATGTATTATTGAAATTAAGTCGTTACTTAAGTTATCAGGGTTATTTGCACGAAGTTGGTACCCACCAAACTTTACCCATTCACCTTTTGGTAAGCCAACGGTATTTATCTTGTTTTTAGAAATGTCTTGGAATGTTTGATAACATACAGTTAATCCATACTCAGGATTCTCAAAAAATCGCTGTACCCTTCTAAATGGGTATAATGTTATTTTTTCTCCTTGAGAGTTTGATAGAGTTATATGGACATCCCAGTGAGTTTCACATTCTTCAGTAACCCATTTTGCTTTTTTAAAATTACGGACCAATACTTCTCCTAGAAAAAGAGCAACATAAGTTTGCAAATAAATATCAGCCTGAACCATAGGGTACAATTCCAGCATTCTTTTCTCTAATAGGCTCAATGATTGATATGTGTACTTATTTGGTATGCTTAGTAAATTTAAAACCATATTTGCTTTAGTAGGAAACTCATTAATCATTTTTCTATATTCATTCATTTTAAATTATCCCCTCATAGTTATTATTTGGGTGATTCTTTTGATATGTATGTATATTTAAAAGAGATTGGTAGATTAGCTTACGTCACATATATCGTCTAACCTGTTATTTGCGAGTACTATGTATTCAGGTTTCGTTTCAAAAGATATAAAATCTCTTCCGTACATTTTTGCAACGACACACTCAGTTCCACTTCCACAAAAAGGAACAAGAATAATATCACCTTTAAGTGAATGAAGTTTAACTAAATGGTCTGTTAAACCCTCAATACGTTTTTGACAAGGAAATCTACCTTTTTTCTTTTCCTTTGGTGGAGTTAAACTTGTTTTAAAAACGTTTTTTATGTTTTTGCCATTATTGATTGATTTTGCATAGTCCAAGTTATAAGTCCAGTTTTTTCCTTTAGTACCCCATAGTAGATACTCTGTACTAGTTGTTGGAAGTCTCCCGCTCCAAGAAGGAGCAGGATTAGATTTTTCCCATATATAAAAGGGCTTCATATCATATCCTGTTTGTTCCATTAATTGAGCAATAATATGTATATTATGGTGACTACCCCAAGCTAATAATGAACCACCTGGCTTTAAAACTCTGAAGCATTCATTTATCCAATCATTATTAAACTTTTCAAATTCATTGAGTGGTATATTATCCCAATCTTCTCTGATTGTATGGTGGTGCTTATCTTTTGCTTCTATGAAACTACCTTTTTTGCCAATATTATAAGGTGGGTCAGCTATAACAAGAGAAATACTTTCACCAGGTATCATTTTCATTCCTTCAGTACAATTGCGTTGATATATACGATTTAGTTCTATTTGTCCTAATAATTTTTTCATTTTAAATACCTCCCATATCTGGATACAATGAGTCTACAATTGTAACTCCCACAGATCCTTGTACTTCTAGGCTATCTTTGCGCTTTACAGAATGCTTTAATGCTGAAAATATAACCTTATTAGATAGGCTCTCGTTATATTTAATTTTATAGATAACTCTATCCCCGTTTGTACTAAATTCCTCAAATTCCGACATAGCCATATATATATCTTGTGAAGTATGTTCACACAAATAATAAAAAATGTGTGGTTTATTCTTAAACAATCTCCTAGCCCATTTTTTAAATTCTATATTTTTATAAATTTCTGTTGCTTCTTCATACTTATAACCCCTATATACAAACATAATCTTATTTGCCAATTGGACTTGTTTCTTTTTTTCTAATGCTGTAAATAATTTTAAATAACTTAAAATATGTCCTCTATCAATATCACTTCGATTAACCTCAACACAAAAATTTTCTTTATTAATCATTTTGTTCTACCCCCGTATATTTTTATAAAAATCAACTTATGGCTTATTACTTCCGTAGATTTCAGGGTAACTGTACATTGGATCTCAATGTCCAAAGTACAGCTCCCTAAAAATCTTATTTTATAAAGGTGCTAATATTCTATCTAGCATTTCTTGCAATTCTTTCGAGTTCTCCTTATGCATTACCAATTCGAATTTCAACGCTTCTTTCCTAATTTGATTAGCTTTAGGTCTTGTTTCCGATTTAATAAAGTCAATATTTCCTATAGCCTTATTGCTAGTTTTCTTATAAATTTACTCAGTTTTAGGTGATCATTATTTTACATTTAAATACTTTTATTAATGTTTATAGGGGGATTAATATGCTAAAATGGCAATATTGTTAATGATTTTCCAACCCTCAGCGTCTAAATCTCGTGCTATTTTATCGAAGCTAATATAGCGCAATACTTCCTCGCTTAAATCATTCGTACCTAAATATCCTAGCTTCACCATTTCTTCCGCTACTTCAACTAAACTAGAAACACCACTTTTATACTGATACCTATATTCCTCCAAACAAACGAAGGTTTCATATAAACAACCAGTATACTCATACATTGCTTCAACCAGTGCTGTATCATATCTTTCTAATCTTTCTGCAATTAAGTTGATATCGGCAATACTTAAATTCACCTTATTTTTGATACTCTTATTAAATTGGATTGAATAACAATCCGTTCCTACAATTTCATTGATTTCCTCTTCTAAATATGGTGAAGGTAGCTTAATATGTGTGTATTCATTTTTGTTATTATCTTTTATTACTTTAATTTCTAAATGCATGATTAATTTCCCCTTTACTAGATTATTTGTTTTAACTTGATTAGTTTGAACATAGAGCTTCTCCACTTTCGTTTCATTGAAGATTCAGTTCTTTTAAAATGGAAGTATCTCTTCGTCTTCAACACAGTTTTCCAATAAATTTTCTTGCGTATATCTTGCTGGTGGATTTTTTAAGTACTCTAGCACTTGTTCAGTATCTGCCATTTCTCTAATATTTTTTAAGTCTTCGATATCCAATGAGCACCAAAGTATTACGTGAGTGTTATCCACCTTTAATTTTGGTTTTAGTGGGTATGGAGTGGGTAAATCATTGGCATTACCAATGGTGTTATAACTTCCTTCCTCATTAAGAAGTGCGCCAAGTGCAGCTGAACTACAATCTATTATTTCTTTCAATACTTCTTTGGAGTTCCCCTTGACATGGGCTTCTAATTCAAAGCATTCATGAAAACCGTCGTCATTTATTACTTCAGAGATTTTAAAGCTTTCTTTTTCGTAATTAATTAACTCCACTAACTCCTTCTCTGACAGAGGTTCACTAGTTTTCGGTTTAGGTTTTGTAACTGGATATAGATTCTGAATATAATCCATTACTTGCTCGAATTGAGCCAGTTTACTAATTTTTATCAAGTCTTCTTGAACGATATCCAAAGTGCTTAACATTACATAAATATTGCTTGTATTTAGCTCATTAACAAATGAATTTACGTATTTTCCAAATTCTTCATATTCAAAAGAAACTCTGTTTCCATGCCCTGTATCATAGTCACGGTAGTAGGTAAGAACTTTACAGCTTTCTAAATCAAAAATTCGAGCTTCGTAAACTATTTCAGTAGAAGAGATTAGCTCTACAACTGCTTTATATGGGTCTTTCACAGAGTTAGGTATTTCTTGTGAAAAATAATATCCCTTATATCCACAGGCTGTTATTTCTTCTCTTCTTACACTGTACTGACTAACACTATTTTCATTTATGCTCTTAACTAATTCCTCGATTGTTTTTTCAGTCATTTTTCTCGCCCTCTCTTAATTTGATTGGCAAAGGAGGTTACACAACACCCCTCTGCCTTACATTGAATTTTTAATTATTCCAAATAGTATTGTTGATTCCACTTCTTCCTGCTTTTCTATGCTGTCTCCACGCTTTCTTGAGTGTGCAATAGCTGAGGTCATTATTTTCGTTATTATGTGATTCTCTAAAGTAATCTCATATGTAGCTGTTTGATTGTCGGATTTAACTATTTTAGATTTACTTATACATAGAAGGAAGATACTAATCGTTTCATTATCTGACAGATAATAGAAGATATGTGGCTTTTTCTTAAAGAGCCTGGATACCCATTTTCTGACTTCTGGAATTTCAATTATCTCTCTAGCGTCATTTTCATATCCGTCAAAGAAAATCATTAAGCTGTTATTCCGTATATCTTTATTTTTTTCTAGCTGGTTTACAAAATTCAGGTGCTTTTGTATCCTTCCACGTTCTACATTTTCTCTACTAACCTTTAAAGATATGTTTGCATATCCTTCTAAGTTAGATAATTCTCGGTCAATTTCTCTTATTTCTACTTTTATTTGCTCGTTATTTTGATACATGATAATCACCCTCGTAAATTATTTTTGCGGAATTTAAAACTCCTTCCTACTTTGGGTATTGCTTATTCAGCGTGCTATGAAAGCCACTATGTCAAAGAACAGTCAGAATCCCACAAAAAAAAGAGACTCCCGTATGCTTTGCAGACGAAAATCTCTAAAAAACAAAAAAGCTAGAGATTTCGAATAACTATCTGCGACACATTTACACAATAACAAGAATTTTGATTGTAATACTGAATTGTTAAAATAGAACATACTTATCCTATTAATTCAGTATTCAAAACTTAGCTACCTTAACAAGTGAAGATACTCTTCAAATGTAAGTGCTAAAAACAATCAATGTTCTTCTTGGAACGGAAAGGTTATAGTAAATATATAAACTTCCTTGCATTCCAATTTGTGTAAATGCTTATCATACAGATAAGGCATTCGAAATATCTAGCTAACAATTAATAATTAATTTTAACCTTCTTCTTTATCCTATAAAATCACTTCCCTTCTTTTTTAGTAAATCTACCAACTACCAACATTTGTTAGAATGTAGAATGTAAAAATAATACTAGCATGTAATTCAACACAATGCAATAGTTTTTTAAAAAAACTTTTTTCGCATCCTTTTGAAGTAGGAATTTCCTCCTTCAAATAATTACTTGATAATAACTCTAGTATATCTTATTGCTACTTGTCAACATTTTTTTTATTATTTTGCATTTTTTTATAATTCACCTATTCATTTACTAATACATCATGTAACCATCAAATAAACCTACCTATACCAAGGCAGGTTCTCTCACACCTAAAATTACCGCTGTCATATTTTCACTAACTTGTTGCATTTGATATGTACTCAATTGCCCCACACGTTTGATTAACCTACTCTTATCTATTGTTCGTAACGAAAAGTAATCAATTTTTGTATCCTTAATCTCCAATACTATTGTAGTAGGGCTGAAAAGATTCCCCCTGTTGTTCTGAACAATCAATACTCCCTGAACATCTGTATCCATATTAGCAAGATAAACTTCCCCTCGCTTTACTGTTTTAATCACTATCTCCATCTCCTTTTTAAATCAAGTGATGGATGATAGCACGGAAACTTTGATTCTAAAAAATGAATAGTAAAATAACATTCTGTTAAATTTGATAATTGGTCTGTGTAGGAAATGGCGATCTGTTCTGGATAATAAAAAACCTAAATGCATTAAATGATTATTATTCTTCCAAAAACCACATACTTAACCTGCTATTTCCATATAACCTCATTAAAACAACTATAGGAATCTTGCTACATCCAAAATAAAGCTTGGCGCTCCTATTCTGTTACTATACAATTTAACTACAGAAAAAACTGGTATAAATAACCAAAGGGAGCGATTAATATGACTGCTGCACAATTTGATTTTTTTGACTACGGCAAAAATAAAACAACAAGAGAATCACCATTTCCAACAATCAACATTAGTAAAGCTGGCAGAATTAATCTCAATAAAAAATTCGTTAATACTCTAATGAAAGACAATAATTTCATTCAATTAGGTTATAACGCTAAAACGAAACAAATAGCTATTAAGCTGTGCAAAACTAATAACGACGAGAAAGCATTGAAGATAAACCAAACCAGCAAAGGGAATGCCACTTACACATCAGCTATCTCCTTTTTCAAATTCAACAAAATTGATTTGGATTCCGTACACGGAACTTATGAGGTAACAGCAGAGAAAGAGTTGATTGTTGCTAAATTGGAGAAGGAAGAGGATTTATTGGCTACTGCCAAGTAGTGTATTAAAAGAAAGGGTAGTTATTATATGGAGGAATATCCTTTAATAACTACCCTTTTGACCATGGATTCAACTATATCCTCGTAACGGGGAATAAGTGTTAAATTGGACAAGGTAATTTAAGCCCTTATCTTATATCGTTACTCATTAGAATAATTTGAATCTGTATAATATTTACAGATATTGTGTTCTTTGTAACACGAAGAACAATAAACACTCCATCTATCTACCATCTCATCTAATACTTCCAAAGTTAATTTTATATTTTCCTCGCAATGTTCACATTTAAATTTATATACTATTCCACTATCCTTCATTGTTTTATAAAGTATATTAGGTTGACTCTTCAGCTCTTTAAGTAAATCAACACTTGGATAAACATCTGCATATTTAGCGTACCGAATACATCGATTGAGGAATAAATTAAAGCTATCAACCTTCACCGCTTTAACAAACAATGACTCACAGATCTCTAAGACATATGCCATTAATTGTGGGAGTGTAAAATAATAGTATCGCCAATAATCGTTCCAAACTTCCTCATCCGCAAAAACAAAATTAAGGTTATTTTTCTCCGTCTTGTAATTAGGTGATGTTGTAACTAAATGCATCGATTGATTCCAGATTCTCTGTAAACCTATTTCTTCTTTACCATTAAATCTAAACGTATAAACAAGATTATTATAATTAATAGCTTCACCCATATGGGTCTTTTCACCAGCTTCTTTTATGATTTTTTTTATTCTATCCCTTGTAAAAATTTTATAATTAGAAACATCATACTCTTCTATGGGCTTATGTAAAAATGTGTGGTAAAATTCTTCATGATCTGCCAATAACCATTCCATATATAATAAATTATCCCTTATTGGTTTTCGGAGTAATGAGTAAGCAACTGTTACTTTTCCCCGTTCGGCACAACTTATCGATTCGTATATATAGTAACAAAAATCCTTTAATAGAAGAAAGAAAATATGGTTACTAAATAAATTTAATGCCTTATCGTGATAACCATTAAAATCCAACCACTTAAAAATATCATCCGTTTTTTCAAATGATTGCGTTTCCTTTATATCATTAAATTTTATAGTTACATTGGAAAGCTTCTTACTATCTGCTTGTTTTAACATATCTCTCAAAACATCATAAGCGTAAAGCAGATAATCTTGTTTTTTCCAATATTCTTTCGGTAATATTTCATACATCGTTTATTTCACATCCTTACATACAATTTGCTAAATAATCACAGTAAATAGAAAATCTCAACATTAAAGTACACTAGTTGGACCTTAAAAGTAATGCTAAACATCATGCTGCGGTCATTTAGTGTTTCTTTGTTTTTATTCCAACATAATTAGCCCATTTTACCTCTTCAAGAAATTATCCCTGCTCTTTAATCATGAAAATACTATTTTCAACCTAATAACCACTTTTAATTTAATAGATAGATACTAGCTTAAGAAACTAAGATATACTACCTTAAACGAATGAAAATCTTACGTTTTCATTTTACTTACTCAAAGAATGCCTCTAACATCTTTTCCCTGTCTAGGTAGAACTTGATTTCTTCATTTGACCCATCTCCATTGAATGACGCTTTGTAAGTCTTAATCACCAAATTATCTTCTTCCCTTACATAAAATAATATTAAAAATTCAGGGTCACTAAATCCGTCATCTATATAATCAAAGATAACATAATTTATTTTATTCCCTTTATCTGATTGAGTATTTTCAAATGATTTTATAAATCTACTAACATCTTTAATAACATTCTCGTGCTCTTCTTCTTGGAATAACTCAACAAACACTTCTAAGCTCTCAATATCGTTTAATTTCATGTTAAACAATTTTTTGTAATCATTAATGTTCACTTTCGTAACCTCCTAATACTTGTCCTATATATAATATTATATAAATAGACTGGTGAAACCCACCAGCCTATATTATATTATTTATCCACCACGAAAATCCCGTATAAGTCAGCAAATCCATTGTCATTTCGTGCGTTAATTTTGAACTCATAAGCAATATTCGTCCCGTCATAATCAGCTTCCCACTTACAAGCGTCATAGTCTTTTGAGAAATAACAATCTGTGATGGAGAAATCTTCGTCATCTATATCTCCAGTTATGCGTAACCCTTCAAAGAAGCTCGGGTCATCTAACTTACAATCTCCTAAATTATCACCTTCCGAAAAGTAGCAAGAACCATGGTTCAAATAAATTACGTATGTGTCTTTAGCAAACAATGTGGAATTACCTGTTACCTTAATAACTATATATTGTTCCTCTTGATTTGTGTATTCCTCTAACTGGCTTTCTGAAATTCTTATGTATAAATTACGTTCTAATAAATAGTCTTCTAGTGTTAAGTCTAAATCTTCTAATTTCATTATTGAGTACCTCACTTCTTTTTGATTGTTTGATATATATTTGAATATTCAATTGTCAATTTTCTCAAATCAGTCTGTATTTTTTTGTAAAGCTCTAATGTTTGTATCTTTTCAACTTCCAAAATGGAGGAGTGAAAACGAGTGAGGGAATAGAGCCCACCCCTTATAAAAAGGGTGGACAAGTTTCTTCCAAAACGGTGTCGTTCAACTCGTTCGGTCATCTTCTAAGTAGGTTAAATTCACACATAAATTAAGTTCCCAGGTCTAGCTTTACAACTCTTGCAATCACGCAATAACCTACCCCCACCTCGCCTTTCAGCGACTAGTACGGGCAATTCCTTTCAAATGTATATGAAAGGCATCTGGGTGTGTTATGAGCCTTTAACGCTTCCCACCCTGTGATTAATAGGGGAACCAGAACCATCGAAGGTGTTTACCTTCTCCTAAACTGCTCATTTTAAATGGTTTAAAAAAGTAAAACTTTATTCAATTGTAAATGTGTTACATCATTATATAACCAATATTTCCAAAGTCAAATTCGGCTCAAACCATTGATATTACTTACATTTCCCACAATAAAAAACACCGTAAACTTTTACGGTGGTGAAATTTGTCTATTATGCTTTTTCGTATTATAACTAGATATTCATATTATTTAGGAGGTTCTAATAATGATAAGTAAAAAAATATATACAACCCAACAGCACTATAAAAAAGTAGTAGAAGAACTTACAATAAATCAACCTACCGATAAAATTGAAATACGTAAGAAAAGCCATTGTATCTATTTCCCTAATGGAGTAAGCATTCGTATTTTTGCAATTCAAGAAGGTACAAAAATCACTGTAGCAAAGCGACCTAACCGAAATAATCAGCATCACTTTACTGATGTAACTGATTTCGTTGAGAAGAGATTAGGAGTTAAAAATTTAAAATTTAAAAACTTTGGAGAAATCTATTCTACCGTTTATGACAATAAGTTGTTGAGTAAAAAACAATAATAGCCCCTTCATGTAGAAAAGACCCCCTAATAATTCAATCAATTATTCATGGGGGTCTTTATTGTGTTTTTTACCAGTAATCTATTTGTTCTTTACTCCTATTAAACTCTTTTTCGTAGAGTGCATTATAAGCGTCATTGAAGTCTTTTAATAATCCAGGCTTATTATTTAACTCATCTACAACCCACGGATGAAGTAAATATGGAAATGATGCAGTGTTTAAATCACTAACCATATATTCTGAAGTTGCTTTTCCAATCATTATGTGTTGCTCTAATTCTAAAACAGCACCATCATGTAACGGCAACGGCAACGTTCTGTTATCTTGTTGATATAATTCATAAATAATAGCCTTTTGATAGTTGTTTAGTTTTAGTAATCGTTTTTCGGCTGTTGCATAAAAGTCCCTCTTGGCTTTAGCATCAGAAATTGATTTTGCTATCTTGTATATTAAATTTACTATGAGAATTGATAAAGATACAATAAATACTATTCCAATAATAAAGCCATAATTATCCCTAAAATCAATCATAAACATTTTTTCTAAAATAGTTGTTGGAGAGAAGAGAAGAATTCCACTTGCTAATGTTAATGCAGCCATTATTGTTGTTGGTAGCGTTAAAATCTCCTTAATATTAAAATCTATTTTCATAATACCCTCCGTAAAATAAACATTCAATTTCCTTAATTGGTACTATTAATTATACATTATTGTAAGCAATCATACTGCCAACAATATATAAGTTTAATGCTATTATTAATCAAATTTGACTTATTAAAAATCCATAATAAGATGTTACTACAATAAAACATAAATGATTATTAAGGAGTAGAGACTAATGGGAATTTTTAATAATAAGCAAGCAAAATTTGATACGCAGCATAGGAGTACCTTATATGGCAGTAATTAATCAACTAAGCCTTCTTGCTGTTATTCAACTACCTAATCAATCAATGGTGAAGTATTTATTCTATGATGCTAAGCATGTAGAAGCTAAGAATAATAAACCAGAAGAATATGATTTTCAAATCCCTGAATTAGATGAATTAGAAGAAATGTTTTATCAGGAGTTACTTGCTGAAAATACATATAATGAAGTCGATTATGAACAGTTATTCTGGGGTGACATCTAATGCCTCGGCTGTTATCACTCGACCAGTCAATCACTTCCTGCGGTTATTCCATATTCGAAATACATAATAATCAATCCGAACTGATTGATTACGGAACGATTAAACTTAATACCAAATTAGATTATTTCGAAAGGATAATCTGCTTAGAAAATATATTAAATGAAATGGTAAAGGATTATAATATCAAACTTGCAATTGTAGAAGATATCCAAAAGCATAGAGGAACTGGACTAACGACATACAAGAAATTATCTTCCTTATTATTCTTTCTACAATACTTCTTTTATTATAGAAATATTGAATGCCAAGTTGTCCACGTTAACACTTGGCGAAACGGTTATAGGAACGTTTTTGGATTACCACGAATCAACAAGGATATAGTATATGAGCATATATTTAACATCTTAGGAGAACCTTCCGACTTTGATAATCATCAAAGTGACAGCATAGCAATGGGGTTATTCCACTGTCATCATAATCTAGTCTTAAGAAATGGATTATTTAATTTATAGAATATAGACATTAACCACTATTATCTTAGTAGATATCGGTGGTTTTTTAGCATTCCTTTCCACATAAAAAAATATTTTTTTAAAAAAACTAGAGCTTGAGACCCATACCCATAATTGGTATAATTATCCTGCAGTAAAAGTAAAAGAATAATAGAGAGGATGTTGAATATGTTGTTTAATGGTCTTTCAGATACATTCTTAGAAAACTTTGCACTTATTTACGGCTTAATATGTATTCTAATTTCTTCAATATATTTGGTTAACCTTCACTTCTATTCAAAATTGGTCTATACAAACCCTTCCCAGTTTTCAGCAGATAGGCTTACAAAAGATATTAAACGAATTCTTTTAAAAAAGTATGGAGATAAAATGAACTACACTCATTCACACCTTTTTATAAATGACCCTCTTATCTATAAAAGACTTCAAAGAACATTTTAATACCTTTCTAATTAAGACTAATGTAAAAACTCCTTTTTAATAATATTTTAGACTTAGAATATCTTGTCTAATTTTTTTAGTATTTTTGGTTATTTGTACTTTTTTTTAATGTATACACATACTTTTTTATATTATTTAATCTATACATTTCTCCTTTGTTATTAATAACTACTTTATAAATGAGCATTCAAGTAAAATTTATGTATATTCAATCTTAAGTAGCTTGGTTATCCAAAGCATCAATAAATACCTTCTGTTGTTCAATATAATGAATATATCTTTTTGTTATATTTGTTATTACCAATCGGTCCATAATTACCAATGGATACTTTCTATTTTTTCTAACATATATATCATATATATAAGCTATATCGGAGCTGAATGAGAATTATATATTATATTGTTTAGCCTTTACACAATTACAGATCATTGCTAGAATCGGACCACATTATTTTAGGGGTGGGATTATGAGGAAATACGCTTTTTACTGCTATGGAGATACTCAGGAATTTTTGGATTACTATTTTTTAAATCTATTTTTTTTCGCAATTGAAGAGTTATCTTTAGATATTAATGATTGTGTGTTTTTTACAGATACTCGAGGGTCTTTTAAAGAAATGTTTAAATTAGTGGGTAACTTAGAGGAAATACAATGCCTTGTTGTTCCAAGTATGAAACATTTTCGAGACTATGATGAACTGTGTTCCCTATTCATAGATAATGGTATCTATGTTATTGATATTTCAAAGGAGGATTGTTGCTTTCAATACTAATATTTATGTTGGTAAATTTGATTATACTATAAATAGAATAATAGTTATGTTTTTAGGGCTCGGATTCCTAGCAATATTTTTATATCTAGAACATTCAAAGATTAGTGTACCTTTAGTTATATCACTCACACCAGCTACAGTAGCATTTTTGCTCTATTTCAATTTGATAATTAATGAAAAGTGTTCTTTTGTAGAGATTCATAATAAAGGGAAAAAAGTGATATATAATAAAACATATTTATTTGGGCTAATACAAATTAAAAAAACGCTTGGATATACAGGAAATTACATGAATGAAATCTTAAGTTTTTATGATAATGAAAAGAACTTTTCTATTGATTGTATTAATGATTTAGTTAGTGCAAAAGTTATTTTTAATAGAGATTAATCTATATACGATATATAGCATATATACTTTACCTTTACTATTATGGATATATCTTAATTATTTGTTAGCCCTTAGAAAAAAGTAGGAGGCTCACTTCCCCCTACTTTTTAGTAATACTCTTTGATATAGTTATAGGCTTTTTCAAAGAGTTCCTGATCCTTATGCAATTGGTACTTTGCTAATGTTTTTCTAAGGGCTCTCTTTACTTCACGTTCTCCAGCATTAGTATTTTGCCAACCATCAAATCTTACAACATTAACAATACTATCAATGTCATTTACGATTCTTTCAACAATGATGTGGGTTTTTTGAGACTTAATATCATTAAATAATTCTGTTAAAGCCGCTTTACCTGTCTTTACATCTTCATTCAGGTCTGTTTCTTTTTCAGCCCTTAGTACTTCTTTAGCTAGTTCCAAGAGTTCCTTTAAGAAATTTAAACTAGTCTTAAAATTCTCTTCATATTTTTCTTTTAATTCTTCAAGTTTTTGTGCTAATTCTTTAAACCTAGAGTTTTTATTAATGTTTCTTTTAATTCTTGCCGATATCTTAAACTCAATCTCTTTCACTTTTTGAGAATCTTGGTTTTTAAGAACTTCTTCAACTAATTCCTCATCTAAA
The DNA here is from genome assembly GCF_000177235.2 of Evansella cellulosilytica DSM 2522. Taxonomy (NCBI): domain Bacteria; kingdom Bacillati; phylum Bacillota; class Bacilli; order Caryophanales; family Bacillaceae; genus Evansella; species Evansella cellulosilytica. The sequence goes on from NC_014829.1 coordinate 4,630,556, forward strand.
ACAATCTCTTCTAAATTATCCTCAATTTCTGAAACATGTATATTACGATTAATGATATCCATTGTTTTTGGTCCAAGCGTATGCCAAACTAATGCTCCTTGACCACTTGAGGGTTTAACTGATTCATATACTTGAGAAAGCCATCTGTAATCGCCTTTATATTGGTTTAAAACTGGATTGGGAGAGATAGCTTCCCATAGTTTAGACAAATAAGAAAAGTCCGAAGCAAACTGATCTCTAGTTTCATTATTAGGTAAACATTCTTGAGCTCTTATTAGTCCCTCATACCCTTCAAGATTTCGGTCAATATCTTGAAAATATGATAACGATTTATCTAGTGCTACTGGGAACTCCTTTATATATTCATCGATATTTTCAATAACTTTTTTCATTGAATTTTGGTCAAAGTTTAGCGCCTTACCAACCTCATCAAAAACTCCTATATAATCAACAATTAGACCAAATTCTTTATCTTTATATACTCGGTTCGTCCTACAAATTGCTTGTAATAGTGTATGTTCTTTTAAAGGTTTATCTAAATACATTGTCTGCAATATAGGAGCATCAAATCCAGTTAATAATTTTGCAGTAACAATAAGAACTTTTAAAGGGTGTTCCTCTATGTTGAAATTATCTAATACTTTTTTCTCTTCGTCTGGGGTACGGTCATAATTTTTATATTCTTCTTCCCCACTATTAACAGTCATTACAATTTCACAGGCATCTTTACCTAATAATCTGTCTAATTCTTCTTTATACTTAATACAGCATTCTCTATCATAACAGACCACCATTGCCTTAAACTTATTGGGTTCAATAATCTCTTTATAGTGATTTGCTATATCTTTACTTACCATCTCTATTCTTTCAGGTGCTTTAACGAAGGTGGATACTCTTCCTGCTCGTTTTATTAGTTCCTCCCTTTCTAAATCACCAATTGTATCTGTTAAGTTATCAAACTCTTCCTTCATAGTCTCTTTATCAATATGTAACCTTACCAGACGTGGCTCAAATTTTAATTTTCTTGTTGCCCCATCCTTTATCGAGTCCTCAAAAGAATATTTACTCATATACCCTTGTTCATCAACTTCAGCACCAAAGGTGGCAAATGTATTTCTATCACGCTTGTTAATAGGAGTTCCTGTTAGTCCAAAGAAAAATGCATTTGGTAAAGCATTTCTCATTTTAATACCCAAATCTCCCTCTTGAGTACGGTGTGCTTCATCTACTAAGACAATGATATTTTCTCTATCATTAAGGACTTCTTCCACTTCTTTAAATCTAAATATTGTTGTTATTATTATTTTACGTGTATCTTGGATTAATAACTGTTCTAAACTACTGATTGTTTTAGCAGGGACCATATTTGGAACATCCGCTGAGGAAAATGTTCCTGTTATTTGTGAATCCAAATCCTTCCTATCTACAACTATTAAGACAGTCGGACTTTTTAACTTCTCGTGCATACGTAATTTTAACGCTGCAAATAACATTAATAATGATTTTCCTGAACCTTGAAAGTGCCAGATTAATCCTTTCTTTATCTTACCATTCACTACACGTTCTACAATCTTATTAACAGTGTCATATTGTTGAGAACGACATATTACTTTTATTCTTCTTTTTTTATCATCAGTAGTAAATATCACAAAGTTTTGCAATAGATCTAGTAATACTCTTCTATTCAACATTTCCTTAATAGGAAATTGTAATGCAGACAGCTCTGAATGCTTTCCTTTATTAAAATCTCTCCAAGGGAACCATTTATTGATTGGTGATTTGACTGTCCCATACCTAAACTCTTTTCCATCAGTAGCAAAATTAAATACATTGGAGACAAAAAGTTCTGGAACGTTGTTTTCATAATCCTCTGAGATTTGCTTTGCACCATCAACCCAAGAGATTGCTGGGCGAACAGGTGTTTTACACTCACCTATAACTAGAGGAATTCCGTTAACTAAAAGGTACAAATCTGTTCTTCGACTTTCTTGAGTTTTAAACTTATACTCTGTAGTTACTATAAATTCATTATTTTTCACAACGTCAAAGTCAATTAGTTTCACGGGAACATGTTCATTGTTTCTCCCAAATGGCATAGACTTTTCACCTCTAAGCCATTTGGAAAACTCTTCATTTGCTCTAACTAAACCTTCATATTTTACACTTAACACAATGGCTCTTAATTTATAAATTACTTCATCAGCACGACTCGGTTCTGCTTTTATTTCTGGATTTAATTTTTTTAGTGCATTTACTAAATGTTCTTCAATAAATGGATTATTCAATTCTCGATTAAATTTATTAGAGGGAACGAACTTCCAACCATTTTCAACAAGTAAATCTCTGATGTAATCTCTAACAGAATTTCCTTCATTGAACTTGCTTACAGACATCTCAACATCCCTCCTTTAAATTAAACTTTTGCTATATTATTTTGATAAAACTTTGGGTCAAAAAGGAAAATAAGCAATTCTTCTTTAACCTTTTTGGTATTCTTTATGTTACTTTCAATATTTGAGATAACATTTTCTAGACCATCAAGTATTTCAACAATTTTTCTCTGTTCTGTTAATGGTGGAATTCCTATTTTGAACCCTTCTAAAAATTCCTTTGGAACCCTTTTCTGTCCCGCAGATCCCGTCATATTCCACTCACCTAAAGTCCTAAATAACTTGTTTGTTGTGTGATAGTAGATATATTTGGGGAGGACTTCATCCTTAGCCCGAAGTATATGAAATTCCGTGCTCCCAAAACCTATAGAATTTTTTAAATTTTGAGCCAATGCTCCTTTACCATTTTCGAAGCAAGGTGTTATTTTTGCTACTATAACGTCATTTTCTCTAAATGATGTAAAACCACTAGAAACCTCAGAGTATTTTCGTTCCCTTAAGTTAATTATCTTAGCGTCATTTGATATATCTTCCATAGTAAGAAAAGATATTTCTGTATCAGTATCCGCTATTTTTTCTTTCTGAGGATTAATATTACAAACATCATCGATTCTTTTTAATTCCCAATCTTTTGGAATTTCCCCGATGGATGATGGCTTATAATTAGAATGATTTACCCCTCTTGTTAATAGCTTATTAACTAATTTTTCTTTATATTTTAATGTTTTCTCTAACAATATCTCCTTACAATTAATATTGTCTTCAGTTGCATTCAGTTTTTCTATGATATCTCTTTGAATATTTTTAGGAGGTATAATGAATTTTTCCTCTGCTAACACCTTCCATTTGATAGTAGGTGATAAAGAACCTTCTGATATTTTAAGTGATCGATTATAAAATTCTTGTGATTGCATAAAAAATGGTAGTAATTCTTTAATAATTACTTCTTCTTGTGCTCGTAATACCATTGAGTGCGCTGATACAATAGCGTCCCACTCACATATTGCAACCTTACCTTGATACGCTCTTCTTTTCCCAAAAATAATGTCACCTGGTTTAGCCACTAATTTAGTTCCTTGAACATCTTCAGGGGTTCCGTGCCTTTTTATCTTAAGAGTTTTAGAATCTAGGTGCTCTAATCCAATGTAATATTTTAGTTTTGTTTCCTTTGGTTCAACTCGTTTTGAAATGTGTTCAGCCATTAGTTTAAAAGGAACTAAACGCCATCCATCACCAAGTTGAATAATATCCCCTTTCTCTTTTATCACTTAAATGATACCTCCTGAACCAATTTAAAAAGTTCTGTAAAAGAGTCGTCTATACTTGAACTATCGATTTGATACTCTTCTACAGTTTCATTAATTGTAAAATTTTTATATTGCTTGTTATCTATTACATACAAAGGAATGTTTAGATTGGCATTATTTTTCAACACTTCATCAACCTCAACTACATTTGAAAAACCGTTTATACTCTTAAATTCATCATATACACCTTTTATTTCTTCGATATGTTCAGGGTCTATATAACTCATTGTTCTTTCTCTTCGAACTTGATTGATAGCATTAATAAATAATATTTTCCCTTTTCTATCTTCTTTTTTATTTGTTCTACAAAATATTACACAGGCTTCCATTGGGGAATTATAGAATAAGTTTGAACCTAGCCCTAAAATACACTCAATAACATCACTTTTTACTAAGTTCTCTCTCATTTCTTGTTCTGCATCCCTAAATAACACACCATGTGGAAATAATATTGCACATCTTCCAGTATCTGCTTTCAAACTCTTAATAATATGTTGTAAAAAGGCATAATCCGCTCTTGATTTTGGTGGAGTACCATATATGTTACGTCCATAAGGATCTGTTTCCCACCTCTCACGGTTCCATCTTTTAATTGAATATGGAGGATTAGCTAGTACAATGTCAAATTGCCTTAATTTATCATTCTTAATAAATGCTGGATTTTCTAGTGTGTCACCCCTTAATATTTCAAAGTCCTCTATTCCGTGTAAAAACATATTCATTTTAGCTATTGAGGATGTAATTAAGTTTATTTCTTGCCCAAATAATCTTAAGCTTCTATACTCTTTCCCTTTTTCCTTTAAGTGTAGTGCTGAAAGTAACAGCATCCCCCCACTACCACATGTTGGGTCATAAACACTCTCTTTGGGATTGGGTTCCAACAATTCAGTCATCAGTCTTACGATTGTTCTATTTGAATAAAATTCTTGTGCAGTATGCCCACTATCATCAGCAAATTTCTTTATTAAATACTCATAAGCTTGTCCTAATTCATCCTCCGACACATTTTGAAGTGATAAAGTTTGCTGTGAGAAATGTTCAATTAAATCTTTTAATAATGAATCAGGCAATCTATCTTTATTCGTCCACTGTGCATCACCAAAAATGCCTTCTAACCTACCAATGTTTGCTTTCTCTATTTCAGCCATTGCAGTTTGAATAGCTGTTCCTATATTATTTACTTTCTTCCTAATATCGTTCCAGTGATGACCTTTTGGAATAATAAATCTATGATTTTCGTCGAAATCCTCACCTAATGTATTAAGCGAATCATTATATTCTTCATCATAAACATCGCATAATCTCTTTAGAAATAATAACGGGAAAATAAATTGCTTATAATCTCCTGCATCAATATGACCTCTTAGAAAATTTGCAGAACCCCATAAATACCTCTCTAGCTTTTCTAAAGATATTCTACCCACAGATTACACATCCATTTCTTTTAAAAAACTGTTTAATACATTCTCTGACTCATTAGTTTCCTTTAATGCTTGGACCATTTCATTATATGCTTGCTCTAATGATATTCCGTCGTCCTCTATAATTGGCTTTACATAAAGTGGAATGTTTAAATTAAAATTATTAGATTTAATATCATCAAGAGTTGCTATACTGGTCTTTCCTTTTGTAGTATTGTATTCATTATAAAGTTTAAAAATCTCGTTAACATGCTCTAATAATAATGTATTTTGATTTCTTTCTTTTTTAAATAATTGTGATGCATCTATAAATTGTACTTTCCCTTTTCTATCTACGGGTTTATCTTTTCTGAAAAATAAAATACAAGCAGATATATTTGTTCCGTAAAATAAGTTTGGTGCTAATCCAATAACAGTATCTAATAAATCCTGTTGAAGTAATTCCCTTCTAATTTTACCTTCTGCCCCAGCTCTAAATAAAACACCTTGGGATAAAACCACAGCCATACGTCCAGTGTACATTTCCATAGACTTAATCATATGTTGCACCCAAGCGTAATCTCCATTTGTTTTTGGTGGAATGCCAGCTATATTCCTTCCATAAGGGTCATCTTTCCATTCTTCATACCCCCAACTTTTCAAGGAAAAAGGTGGATTCGCAATAACACAGTCAAAGGTCATTAGCTTATCCTCTTCAAAGTATGCAGGATTTTTAAGAGTATCATTTCTTACAATTTTAAAATCCTCTAAACCATGTAAAAACAAATTCATTCTTGCTATAGAAGAAGTTGTAAGGTTCTTTTCTTGACCATAAAGTTTTAAAGTCCTAGCATCTCTACTCGTATCATTCAAATGATCTACTGCCTCCAACAACATCCCACCCGTTCCACAAGCTGGGTCGTAAATACTCTCATTTTCTTCAGGATCTAATAGCATTGTCATTAACTTTACAATTTCTCTAGGAGTATAAAACTCTCCTGCCTTCTTATTTGCAACATCAGCAAATTTTTTTATTAAATATTCATATGCCTGTCCCATTGTATTTGATTTTACGTTTTTATTCCCTAAGTTATATTGGGAAAAATGCTCAATCAATTCTATTAGTATTTCATCAGTTAATTTATCTTTATTTGACCATTGTGTATCACCAAAAATACCATACAAGCTCTCAGGATTTGCCTTTTCTATTTCCCTTATTGAACTTAAAATTTTTATACCTACATTTTTAGTAACACTTCTAACCTCATTCCAATGGCAACCTTTTGGTATGATGAATCTATGTTCTTCATCAAAATCCTCTCCATAAATTTCCATAGATTCTTGGAGTTCTTCATCGTATACATCAGATATCCTTTTAAAGAATAACATTGGAAATATGTATGATTTAAAGTCGGATTGATCTACAGGTCCCCTAAGAATATTTGCTGCTCCCCATAACCAAGATTCCAGTTCTTCTAATTTCATCTCTATTTCTTCCTTCCTAGGTCATTTCAACGAATTAATAAACATCTTTTTAATCTTTGTCTTTATAAATATAATAACACAATGTATATTACAAATTTTACTATACTAATAATTGGCATTACTTCCTATAGGTTGCTGGACACATAATTATTATTAAGTGGCTAGTTCTTTTTGAAAACTTGGTTTTTGGTGCTAAAATTTAATGTTCTCATCGTATAACACTATAAAAAAACTGAGCGTATAACACTATTTAAAGGGAGTGGTTTCACAAATGAATTATTTAAAGGGTTTTAATAATTATTTAGAGGACATGGATAAAAGTGAAAGGACTATTGTTAGTTATCTAAACACTATTTCTCAATTTTCAAATTGGTTAATCAAAGAAAAGTTTATAGATGATTTATCAATAGTGGCAACCAGAGAAATTAAAGCATACAGACAAATATTATTAGAAAAGTATTCTCCAGCTACTGTAAATCAGAAATTAGCCTGTATCAAAACGTTTTATAAGTTTATGACACAAACACATATTATAAAAGAAGACCCTGCAAAATATATTAAACTACAAAAAGTTGATAATATAAAAAGTCAATATATGACTAGAGCAGAAGAGTTAAGAGTAATGAGTAAAGCTAAAGAAAAGGGAATCAAAGCATATGCCATACTAATGGTTTTACTAAAATGTGGTTTGCGCCCAAGTGAATTAAGTAGCCTTACATTAGATTGTCTATTTTTAGATAAGGAACCTACTCTTTTAGTAAAGGATTCTAAGAGAAACAAATCTCGCTATGTTCCAATTCCAATGGATACCTGTAAAGCATTAAATGCTTGGATAGACGAAAGAAATAAATCAGATAAGATATATCACACCCGAAGTAAGTATGTTTTTACTTCTCAACGTCAGGATAGATTAGAGGTACGTGCTATTCAAAGGGTAGTTGAAGTGATTGGAATAGAGGCTGGGGTCGAACTATATTGCATTAGGCTTCGTGCTACTTATGCTAACTCTTTAATCCAGAATGCTAATATTCCTTTAAGTGCACTTGCAACGTTAATGGGACACGATAGTATTCAAACTACTAGTCGCTATACCACTATCAACGAACAAGATAAGAGACGTTATGTTAATTCAATTTCTGAAATATAAGCTAATTAAAAGAGCACCTATACAAGTGGGTGCTCCTTTATACTTTCATTTATCTCTTTCTACATGACGGGCAAAAAGTTCTTGTTAAAAGATGGTCACTTCGGATCTGCCACTCATATCCACAACTGATACATTGCGCCGTTACTTTTTCTCTACTTGAAATGTATTTTAGTACATTAATAGCATTATTAGATTTTTTTAATATTTTTTGCTTATAAGCTTCAGCTCGTGAAACCTTATTATCTACCTTCAAGTCTCTCGAATTATTTATTGCTTTTTTAGAGGCTTTTCTTTTTTTCTTAACTTTAGGTAATTTTTTTGCAAGTAATTTTTCTACCCAAGAATTATTACTTAATCTTTCATTCAACATACAAAGTTCTAAGCATCTTTGCGATTCTGAAGCACCAACACTAAATCGAGTATCTTCAACAACTAATTGTTGAATTTCTTCCAAAACAGCTGATAATTTTACCAACTTTTTATTTTTTATCGTGTAATCGTTAATCCCATGCTTGTATTCAGCTAGAACAGAAATAAAAGAGTTGTCTATTTCATTATTTATTATACTAGAAACTTTAAACCTTTCTTTCTTTATAGCCCAAAAATCATAGTAATCTTTTTCAATATATTCTATGCCAGACTGACAATTTCTTGTAGTTTCATTATCAATATAATGATTCACTTCTATTTTATTTCCTTCATTATCTATGTAACAATAATCAAATCTAATAATAAAAGGTTCCTTACTGTATTCAACACTTTTATTAATGGCATTATTTGATATGTATATATTAATATGACATGTGTTCAATAAATCATTTTCTTCGTTTATTTCTATTACAAAATGGTTTGACCTAGCTCTTAAAGAAAAAGATTCAAAGTGATGTGAAGGAAAAATTAATTTGTATCTTTCTGGTCTCATTGTATCTTCGTTATTTAAATATATGTCCAAAATTTCTTGATAAGGAATATTCTTATTTTCTTTTTCTTCTAATTTTTTGTTTACAACTTTAATTTGGTTATCAAAAATCTTATAAAAATTTAATTTACACTTTTTTGATTTAAGATACTTATGGAAAAGTTCTTTGTACTTAGGGTTAGCTTTATACTCTATACTATTTATAAAATTATTAATTGCTTCCTCGCTATAGATGTTCATATCTACAAATTTTTCGCTAATCAACCTTTTCAGCAAGTCTAATTCCTCATTAAATTGTTCTCTAGCGACTTTATACACTTCATATAATTTATTTTTCTTTTCATTCAATTTTTTTATTTCTTCAAAATTAGGTATGTATCGTTCACACAATTCATTGAGCTTTAGATTTACTTCTTCAAACTTTAATAATATGTCACTATCTAAATGTTCTTTGTCTTTCAATAAAGAGATATCTTTTGGTACCGAATGTTCAAAATTAAATTTTGTAAATCCATATTCATAATAAGTGGCTATATTATTAACATCCTCCAGTAATATCCTCAAATAATCCCTTATTTCCGATTGTGAATCTGAAAAACGCAACTTAAACTGTTTAAGTAAAGAATTCAGTTGATTAAATCCAAAAAATGCGGGTAATAATCTTTGAAAATATTCCTCTTCTTTTCCATCTAACATTTCTTCTTCTACCTCTTCTAAGACAATCATATGAAAGTCTTGTAGAGAACAATCATGTTCTAGCATATATTTAAAAATTTTACACGCTTTAAACTTACCTTCATAAAAAGATCTAGTTTTAGAAAAGAAATATTTGTTATATTCCTCATAAGAAAGTCTATTCAAAGCCAGTATTTCAGTAAAATGTTGTTTATATCTTCTTTGTATATCCTTTGCTTGTCCTATATAAATGGGGACAATTTCCTCTGAAGTAAAATGGTCAATGTAAATCATATAGATGCCTGATATATTATGTTTTGTTTCTGGTGTAACTTCTCTATATAAATTCTCCTGTAATAGGTGTCTAACTTGGGATTTTATATTATCGATTGTTCTTCCCCCGTTATCCATACGCTCCCCTCCACTTAACATAATATTATTTAAAGTACATTCTATATATTTCTTATCTCAATAAATTTACTTGAGACTTATTAATTCAATATACAGTTACGGTTAGTGTATCAAATTGTTAATAAAAGATATACCTTGGGGCAAAACATAGGACTTTGAGTATTGCGGACAATAGAGCCCATGAGTGCGGGTGAGTGAGCCACTTGTGTAGCTTATAAATGAGGTTTGTTCATAAGCACCTCCCAAACCCACATGTTACAATAAGTAATAAGAACCCAATTTGCCAAAAGAGGGATCAAAATGGGTTCTTATCGAGCAGATATAAGATTGTTTTTTCAAAAAAAGATTGATTGTTTCGGAAAGCGAATATACTATAGCACCCAAAATAGTAAGCAAAGAAAGAAATAATAAAAAATCTTAACCAACTATATTGAGGTCGGTCTATTCTTAATACTTCTGTTATTTTAGTTAACGTCCATTTTTGTCCCAGTCGTCATACGAATCAAAATTATGATTAGGATCTACAAAGTCTCTTCCAGCTTCCATTAAGCTGCTAGCACATCCTTTGCAGAGAGACTCACCATCTACCAGTAATTCTGAATCGAGTTGATTTTTGGAGAATTCTCCTCCACACTCGTTACAAATATACTTTTTCATAAGTTTCCTCCTTTTCCAATTTAAATTGCGTATCAAAATATTGATTATCCAGCAATAGTAAATTAGCTTTTAATGAGTTGCAATTATAATACAATACTTACATTATTCGGACAACTATGAATTTATCTACTATAAATTATGTAAATTCAGTTTACACTGAACTACTTAAATATGTAAGCCTTTTACAACGAAAAACCACTATTTAAGAGTTTAACCCGAAGTTGATAATTGAAATGACTCCTTCTCTAAATTATTTCCAATGTATAGCATTAGAAAAGCCTGATTATTATTGCGGCTGAAGAGAGCCACTTGTGCGGAGTTTTGAGCCATTGATTGCGTAAGATAGAGCCGCTGTTTGCGGATGGGAGAGCCAGTTATATAAATAAGAACAACCACTTTTAGAATAAGAATTGCGAATCTATACCCCCTTGGTTTTTTTATCTAGAGGGTGATTCACTAAGTATTTTTATTTATAAACTCCAAAATGGAGAAGGAGGAATGAGGGAAGGACAGATCTACCCCCTAAAAAGGGGCAGAGAAAAACTGTTCAAAACGGATATAGTTATCACTCAGTCAGTCATTTTTAGTAGGTTAAATTAACACACAATATTAATTAAGTCCCCAGGTCTAACTTTACAACTCTTGCATCACTGCAATAACCTACCTCTACCTCGCTATTAGCGATTAGTACGGGCAATTCCTCTCAAAATAATCTTGAAAGGCATCTGGGAAAACTACTAGCCTTTAACGCATCCCACCCTCCTGATTAAGAGGGGAGCCAGAACCATTGAGAATATTTCACCCTCTCCAAAACTGCCTATTTTATATGGTTTAATAATTATTTTTCTATTCAATTTTCAATTGTGTTACATCATTATATAACCGTTTTTTTTGAAGTCAAATTTGGCTTTTTACTATTATTTAATCGTAAAACATAATAAAAAATACTTTGACAACATTCTTGTCAAAGTATCTTGATTATAAATCTCCAAAATTCTAATTAAAACTGTTATATCTCTAATTGCATCTTTTATTGTTATTGGAGTATAAAAGCAATTGTATTCCCCTTCCTAATATTAGAGAAAAAGACACGCCACTTGCCTGTAAAATCATTTATCATATGGTAAATCTATTGTCATACCTAACAGTTTATCTTCATCTGATTTATCAGTCAGAGTTAGAATAGTATTCATATCTATTAATTTCTTGTAATACAGATATTCTTCTTCATTCGTAACATCTCTAATAGTAGAAATCATATCTTCGTTAATTGATGTGATATATTGAATTTTCTCATCCTTTGCTTCCTGCTTTACTATTTTCAGTAAAGATAAGCGCTGTCTCGGGTCCATATTTGAAAACAATCTACTATCGTGGAAAATAAAATTAACATTATGATTTTTCAACTTCAATAAAGTCATGTCAAAACAAAAAATACACACTTCGCTTATTCCATCAGATGAATCACCCGTAATTTTTGCATTTATTTCAAATCTTATCTGATTAAGACCATCATTTATTTTAATGTCTAAACCACTCGCTTTATTCTTATAAAAAGCTTTTGAATATGACCTGAAAGTACCCATAATATCTTCTAGCATTTCTTTATGTTCTTTTAAGTATTTGCTTGTTTCTAATTTTTGTTGTTCTATATCTATTTTTGCTTGTGCTGATCTATCGTCATAAGTTTCAAGTAAATTCTTATAATCCATTACTTTTTCTAAATTATTTCGTAAGCTTGATAATTTATCATGTAATGCATTGTACTCTTCAAGCGCACCGTATCCTCCAAGATACTTCATTTTTTTGTCTAATTCATTACCTTTTTCAATAATTCTTTCCTGAATCTCTTCTTTTTCCTTTTCGAAGGATTTTTTTTGTCTCTCTAACCGTTCATTTCTACTTAAAAGTAATTTATTATGAAACTCTGTTACCTCAGATAAAGTCTTTTTAACTTTATCTTCAAAGAGTAATCTTGCTTCACCGTACATTTCTAGTATCATATCTAATTCAATTTCTGGCTTTAGACTTAAGCTTTTCTCTATTTTCCTAATTGAATTTTCAATAAGCGTACCCTTATTTTTTAATTCTCTTATATGGTAAGAAAGTCTATCTGCTTCTTGTTGAATTTCCCGATAGTTTTCTGCGACTTTAAATTCCCTTGCTTTTTTCTCTAATTCCTTTACCTCTTCTTTTAAATCTATAATTTCAAAGTCTAGATCATCATTACCAATAAAATACTCTTTTAAAATTGGGTCTTTTTCAACTATTTTTTTGTTTTTCTCCAATTCATCAATACTTTTTTTTAATATCATTTTAGTTTCTATTAGATCTATATCTAATCCTAATAAATATGCATTGTTTAATAATTTTGCATAATCCGTTTCTTTATCTTGGTATTTATCATACTTTGTATAGCTGGACTTACTTCTCCTTATAAAACGTGAAATTAAACTTCTAAATGTCAGATATTTTATTTTATTATCTTCTTCAAATCCAAAAACTTTTTCCAATAACAGTTTTGTATATTTTCCAACAGAAATTTTTTTACCATTAAGTATTACATTATTTTGCTCTGAACAATTTCTAGAAACAATATATTCTTCACTATCTATCTCAAATTCTAAAGTAAAAATCCAACCTTCTAAATTTTCTTCAAAAACATCTATTTTTTTACTTCCTAAACAAAAGTGTATTAGTTCAATTGCCAATGATTTTCCAACACCGTTATAGGTGTTTTTCAAATCCTTCTCTTCTGGATTTTCTCTTTTCCCAACAATAAAATTAAGACCATCCTTAAACTTTATTGTATGGAAGCCTGACCTATTTGCACTTAACTTTCTTAAATACATTTTGTTAGACCTCCTTTCTCATTAGAGTTTATAATACCAATAGTAAATAAATAATCTAATGAGATAATAAACTTATCAAACGAATAATTATCAATTATTTTCTCATTTTGGTTTTTGCTTTTAAGTCTTTCCCATAACTCATCTACACCTACAGATTTGTTATCATCAAGTAAACTATATATGATAGCTCCCATTGCAAATATAGATTCCGATAGTTTTATGTGTTTTTGAGGTAGAATCATTATTTTTCAACCTCCTCTAAGATGTGCTGTTCAAATATATCGCAACTTTCAAAGTAAAATGCCATTAAACATTCAGTTGCTTGTTGTACAGAGTTATTACTGTTTTTAGGCATACTTTTCTCTAATATATACATATACCTGCGGTCTGAATAATTTTCCTCATCTTCCTTAATTTTTTCTTTAGACTCTTCATATAGATCTACAAATTTATTCTTTATTTCATTTCTAAGAAAATCTCCTTGATACTTAAAATATGTTTCAACATCACCATAATTGATTGCTGCTGCATCTAATCTACGTTCAATTATTTTGCTTAGATTGTTAAACTCAATTTTTTTATTGAAATCTGGAACAAATAAATCTTCCTCTATATAATTTTTTGAAGGGAGATTTAATATATGTTGTATAACATCATTTAAGCAATTGTAATCAACATTATATATAGAATGAGTTCTTGGTATTAATCCAACAACTGCGATAATATCGTCTTCATTTAGTTCAAATAATAAATTTTCTAAATTTCTTGCTACAATTAATCCTGTCTTTATTTTTCTGCTTTCTCCAAGAGAGTCTATGATATCTTGGAGCTTCATTATTTTTTTATGTACCTCTACAAATGCACCTTTATATTTATCATTTACAACAAAATAAAATTCTTCGATTTTGACTTCAGCAGACCATTTGTTAATTAGTCCATCAAAATCGTCCTCTAGTTTTGAAATTGCATTTTCGATACTAGTAGATATATTTTCAGGTCCATACACTTGGTAAAACTGACCAGTATCTAAAATATATCCATCATTCTTCATATCTCCTAATCTACCTTGAGGTTTAACTGCTCTAAAATCTTTATGTCTGAATCCCATAATTTTTGTAAAGAGATCCTCAAAATTTTGACCATCACTAGAATATATCTTATTTTGAAACATTATTCTTGATAAATACTTATCGTCTCTATCCATAAAATATAATTCTCCTCTTAAAAGGTTTCTATTAACATTTTACATTATTATCCTAATATTAACATAAATATTTCCTTATGCTATTCAATTATCGGAATTTCCAATAACTAATAAAATAACGGAGCCCTTTGTATATTTTTGTATAATAACCTACTATTATCTAGTAAAATTTTATTTGGAGGTGTTCAATTTTGATATTTGATATGACAGATTTTGATAACACTATTAAATCACTAGCAGTTTTTTTAGACTTAACTAAAGAAGAAATTTCAGAATTTGTTTTAAACAGCACAGATATAGAAGTAGTGAAATTTTTGGAAGCATTTAATATAACAGATGAAAAACTATTAGAAAAGGATATGGAATTAGTAAGCTTACATAGTACCACCAGTTTTGATAATTGCCAGTCAATCAAAGAGATAGGCATAATTAATCTACAGGATGCTGTATCGCAAGAAACGCCATTAAAGGCTTATTTAGAAGATAAGAATATCAAAATTAGTATAGAAGAAATGTACATTTTGTTTAATGGTAATAAATTTGATATAAGTAAGAAAACTGAAGGTTTTTGCTTAAGTGACGAAGATGAAAATAAAAATCGTGTAATTCATAAATTTTATGGTGATTATCAAGTTAACGGGTTCTTATGTCACGAAAATGTCCTTACATACGGTGGCTATACAAAGGATAGACCAGAGATTCTTTACGATTTAGCATATTTGTTAGGGGATGAAAAGATTGAGCTAGATTGGATTAAAGATAAAAATAAAAAACATTATATTATTAAATTTAAGCAACCACTGAACTACTATAAGTGGTTCACATTTGAAGTTGAATATGAGGATAATGATTACGGAATTACAAAAGGTAATTTAGAATATTTACCTAATAATGTAATAGAGGCAAAGGTAAAGAAATGGGTAATCCATAAATCACTTTATATTCTAAAGTACGGCAAATACGAGCTTTACTCATATGTACATCCTGAATGGAGAATACCCCCAAAAGAAATTATGGAAATTATGACAGAACAAGAATATAAAGTTAAGTATAGCGTTAACAATAATTATTAAAATCTTCTATATTAATTATTTTAGAAAAAGGTTTGGTTAATTTAACTAACCAAACCTCCCTTTCTAACTTATTTTCATTTTTTGAGAATTTTTTTTAGAACAGATTTATCTAATATAATCTCAACTTTTTGCTTTACCATCACTTGTGATACGGTTCACCCCTATTAATCCGAAAAGCACGATAGATCTGCTCCACTAGGATGAGTCTCATGAGTTGGTGGGGGAAGGTCATGTTGGAGAAGGAGAGCTGTGCTTGTGAGCGCTGCATGATTTCTTTGCTTAATCCGAGTGAGCCTCCTATGATGAAGGCAACTTTACTTTTTCCGTGGAGAGCTAATTGGTCTAGCTGCTTTGCTAGTTTTTCAGAGCTCCATTTTTCTCCTTCAATGGCTAGCGCGATAACATATGTATCTGGGGATAACTTGCTTAATATTCTTTCCCCTTCTTTTTGTTTAATTTGTTCCATTTCTGTATTGCTTAAATTTTCTGGTGCTTTTTCATCAGCAACCTCAACTATTTGTATATTTGCGTAGGCTGATAGACGTTTTTTATATTCATCTATGCCTTGCTTCAAATATTTTTCTTTTAACTTTCCAACCGAAATAATAGATATATTCACAATTTAGTCTCCTCATCCACATTTATCCACAATAGTTATCCACATATCCACAAAAAACCTGTTAATTATCCACTGATTTTATACGTAGCCTCCGAATTACAAAAAGAACAATGTCTCTCTTCTTTTTCCGCTTCGTTTACTAATTGTAAATCTGGCGGCATTCCAGTTTCATCAACCATCTCTTCCATCGCTATATCTATGTGATCTTTACAGCTATAATACATCGTAATCAAACACCCTTCATGTATGTCATTTTATTTACTTTTATTATTTCCTCCGACATTATATCATACCCAATCATTTAAAACGTTCACACGACTTGTGGATAACTGATAAAAATAAAAAACTAAGGGAAGATTTTTCCCCTAGTTTTTTAAAATAAGCTAGAACTTGGCAATGGGTACACTAGACGCGCGCCCACTATAATCAATCCACTTATAGTAGCAATACAGTACATTGCTTAAGGACACTAAAGTGAAAGAACATCACTTTTTCAGTGTCCTTGAAAAACCAACCTTTTAAGTCAACCTTATGACACTTGCGCATCTAGTGTTATTTCGACTTCCTGTTTTTCACCTTGGCGATAAAAGCCAACCGTTAACGTATCGCCAATCTTCTTTTCTGTGTATAAATATCTTCTTAATTCATTGGCGCCTTTTACTTTTTCGCCATCTAACTCTACGATAACATCACCAGCTTGTATACCAGCTTTTGCTGCTGGTGTATCTGGGATAACATCTTCTATATATATACCACCTTTAATGTCCTCTGGAAGGTTAAGTGCACCTTTCCAATAAGAGCTTGGTATTTCTTGAAGTGAGTGTAAATAAACACCGATTTGCGGACGACGAACTTCACCAAACTGTTCTAAATCCTCTATGACAGGTAAAGCAATATTTGATGGAATGGCAAACCCAATACCTTCAACAGAGTGCTGCGCTATTTTCATAGAGTTAATACCAATGACTTCGCCGTTTATATTTAGTAATGCCCCACCACTGTTACCTGGATTAATTGCAGCATCTGTTTGTAGCACTTCAGCTTCCCAATCAGGCTGACCGTTTCCAGATAAATCTATCGGGATACTTCTCTCAATTGCACTAATAATTCCTAACGTAACAGATCCTTCAAAGGAAAGTGGGTTTCCTATTGCAATTGCTGGTTCACCTGCTCTTAGCATTTCTGAGTTTCCAAAGTCAGCAACCGTTGATACTTCATGAGCATCAATCGTTAACACGGCAAGATCTGTTAATTCATCTGAGCCGACGACTTCTGCTGATACGCGAGCGCCATTCGTTAACGTAACATCTATTTCGTTTGCCCCTTCTATTACGTGGTGATTTGTAACGACATATGCAAGATCACCTTCTACTTTATAAATAACGCCAGAGCCTGTACCTTCTCCTCCCGCTCCAAAAATACTAGTAGACTGCCTCATGTTGACAACACCTACGACAGCATCTGAAACTTTATCAACAGCCTCCATCACCTCTGATGTCATAGAAATATTGACCGTATTAGTAGGTACATCACTTAAAACCTCTTGTGCTTCCTCAGTTGTGCTTCCAGTTTGAGTTGCTCCCTTTGGAGCTATATCATAAGGAAGAAAGCCATAATTGGATAACACCGGGATCGAAAAAACTACGATAAGTGCTCCCATGATTGCACCAAAAAAGGAATATAGACCAATTCGTCTAGCACTTTGGCGATTTGCTTGTCTTGATGATTGATAATGCCCGTCATAATATCCCATAAAAACCCTCCTCTTTTTGTTTAAATATGGAGAAAAGTCTTAATGAAAGACCTATGAATATTTTATTAAACTACTATTTGTTTCGTCTATACTATCGATTATTTTATACAATTTTTCACACATCCATATTATTTCCCACAAATAGCAAAAATAAAACAAGCATATTTCATTATACTGCTGTTAGAGCTGTTGGCTTTAATGGATCCGTATCAAACAATTTCACTTGCTTTCCTACATGGATTCCTTGTTCCTCTAACGTTTGGTGTACAGTCATTCGTGCTAATTCCTTCATATTATTATCTAAGCTCAAATGTGCTAAATACACGTTTGCTGAGGAGTCCATTATAATATCTGATAAAGCTAAAGCAGCATCTACATTGGAAACGTGGCCTTCATCTCCTAAAATTCTTCGTTTCACACTCCACGGATATTTTCCCATTCGGAGCATATCCATATCATGGTTAGATTCGAAAATGAACGTATTTGCCTCTTTTGTCGTCCCTTTTATTCGATCACTTACATAACCTGTGTCTGTTACAAGTGCTAGCTTTCTTCCACTATGCTGAAATGTAAAAAACATTGGTTCTGCTGCATCATGCGAAACACCAAACGATTCTACGTCAATGTCTCCGAAAAGTTTTGTTTCACCTATTTCAAAATGAAATCGCTGTTCGATAGGAATGTTACCAAGTAACCCTTCCATCGCCTTCCACGTTTTATCATTTGCATAAATAGGTAAATCGTAGCGTCGTGCAAGTATGCCGACGCCTTTAATATGGTCACTGTGCTCATGTGTCACAAGAATACCATCGAGACTTTCTGGTGAAATATTGATTTGTTTAAAGCAGTTTTCTATCTTTTTTCCACTTAATCCTGCATCTATTAATAGCTTTTGATTTCCCGTTTCTACGTATATGGCATTCCCCGTACTGCCACTTGCTAGCACACTAAACCTTAGCGTCATAAAGCTTCACTCCAATTTTAAACTCATACTATTGTGATGTTATTGATCCATCAATGGCATCTACTAATTGAAAGGTATCATTTACCTCTACTTTCCACATTGGTGTATACACTTGATTTTGTCCTATTGAAGGAAGCAAACTATAGTAGCCCAACTCAACATAATCAATGACCGTATCTCTCGGTATCTTCCCTTCAATATATAAACGTTCAATCGCTTCAAGCGGTAATAGTATTTCTTGTTGTCTTTCACCTTCTGAAATAACCCAATACTCCTGTTGATATGACTGAATTTCAAAATCGTCATTCATAAATAACTTTATATGTGATTCTTGCTCTTGATTACTAATTGGGTTTCCTTCGTACAGCTGTTGTAGATGAATCACATTATCTTCCTCATCAAACCGGTGAAATCGGTACTGCTCTCCTCTATACACATATTCCTGAAGAAACGTTTCCACTCCAAGTTCTATAGTATCTCTATTTAATGGATATGGGGAAACGAGCTGTGACGAAAGCATTTGTCCAAAAATTTCAATATCCTGAATCTGCCGATCAAAGTGTAATGTCTCTTCATTGAATGATTGTAGCGAGCCAAGAATTGGAGAACCAGTAATTGGCTCCTCTGGATTTGATACATTAATTTCAATATTTTCCTGCAAAAGCTCCTGCATGGACTCATGGAGTAATTCACTAAAATGACTGTGTTGCTGCTTTTCCATTAATTGATATGCTAAAAATACATTTAAAAAAAGAAAGATGATAATGAATATTGTCTTCGTATTACTCCAATCCACTATCATCACTCTCCCTTGCTTGGCTTCTAGACTGTGCTTGTTCACTCGTATCAATTCTTCTCCAGCTACTTGAACCCCTTTCCTTTACAAACCAGGATGGTTCAAAAAACACATACGTTGCAATTCTCATGTAGTAGCCAATTCTTGCATCTTCAATATTACTCGTTTCTAAAATTTCCTTTTGCTCAATAATCGAAATGAGATCATCATATGACGGCAAGGTCACTGTATCGTAATGGCCATCAAATAAGTCTTCATTTTCAAAATGAAATAACGGACGGACGTATTCTGAGATTTGACTACCTTGTCTTGTAATATTAAATGTTAGAATATCTTGATTCGAAAAATTTGTTGATAAAGTTGGCAATCCTTTTACATGTAACCGATATGTGACTCGGTCATTAATTAATGAATCTCTCCATTGATCTAATTGATAATTTCCTGTCCATCCAGCATGACCATTAATGAAATCAATACTAGCATCTACAATCGATCGCTCTCCAGCACCTGGCTGCAAGCTTTGTGACGTTTGTCCATATTTGAGAAGATAGCCATCGTTTTCAACACTCATCATCCGAATACCATCTGCAAATACTTCGTCATTTCCTAGGGAATATTGTTTAACAAACTCAGGATCATTAAATAAACCATTCTTAAAAGCTTCTATAGACAGCTCCGTAGCAGTATAGAAATACTTATTTGCTTCTACTTCTTCTACTGGCATATAGTTGACTGTGTAAAGCCCACCTGCACTTCCTAGTAACGACCTTTCTTCCACTAACGTCTTATGTGTATCCTCATACTGTTCATACAGCGAAATGAGGCTAGTAGCTGATAAGTTCGTATTCGCCTGATATAATACATCCTCTGAAGTTGACATAAAACGCACAGATACTTCAGTCTCCGACGATTGTTCATTAATAAAAATAATGATTCTATCTAATCCTTCCATCGGGAATGGCTCTTCCTGGTCCATTTCAAAAAAACGATGGATCCATTCTCCTTTTATTTCGTGTGAAAAAAGGAGTTCTATTCCTTGAACATCGTTGATAGTTCTAGCAAAGGAATTTGATCCCCTTCGTATCTCTTGAATGTTTACTTGCTTTAATTCTTCCATTAAAAGGAGATAATGGTTATTTGTCGGTTGTATCCAAAAGCTATTATCCTCTTCATGCGTAATCACTTGTTTCGGTTGAATTAATTCCTCTAATGACCGTTCTTCACCAATTTGCTCACTCTCATAATACTCTGTTTCATTAATGAAATTATAGTCATGTTGGTAAGTCCATATTTGCCAAGTGAATAGAACACTAGTAATAATGAGAACCCATAAAATGAACGTCTTTATGTTTTCAATCATTTACATTCACCGCCTCGTCAAATGGGAGACTAAATGAAATCGTTGTACCTCTTCCCCAATCACTACTTACCCAAATAGATCCTCCGTGAGCATGTACAATCTCTTTTGCTATTGCTAGCCCTAGACCGGTTCCCCCTAAATTCCTAGAACGCGCTTTATCGACACGGTAAAATCTATCAAACACATAAGGAATATTTTCCTTAGGAATACCAACACCTTCATCCTTAATGCTAACGATAACGTTATCCTTCGCTATCTTTAAAGAGCAAAGAATCGTTCCACCTTCTGGTGAATATTTAACGGCATTTGATAGAATGTTATCTAGTAGCTGTGTCAATTTATCTCGATCACCAAAAACGATAATATCCGTATTCACTGTTAATCTTCTTTTGAAGGATATGGATTCATTTTTTGTCGCCATTTCAAAGCGTTCAATAATTTGATCCATAAATTGTGGTAAATTAATTTCTACGACATTCATACTATAATCTTTACTATCCATTTTTGAGAGCTGCAGCAAATCATTAACAAGTCGAATCATTCTCTCTGTCTCTGTTTGTGTAACGTGAATAAACCTCGGTGCAACTTCCGAATCGTTTATTGCTCCATCTGCTAAAGCTTCCAAATAGCTTTTCATCGACGTTAATGGCGTTCTTAATTCGTGAGAAACATTTGCAACAAATTCTCTTCTTTCCTCTTCGATACGTTCTTGTTCTGTCACATCATGTAGAACGGCAATTAACCCATTTTGTGCCCCTGCTTCTTTTTCAATGACTGAAAAGTGTGCTTCTAATATGACTTCCTCTTCATCTGAATCAAAATCTAAAAGAATCGGATCCTTAAATGTATAAAGATCATCTAATGTAAGAAATTTATCTAAGTTTAATATTTTTGTAATTTCAATTCCTAGTACGTCATCTTGCATATGGCCTAAAAGCTGCTCTGCACGTTTATTCATTAAAATTACTTTCCCTAATCTATCAGTAGCTATTACACCATCTGTCATATGCGTTAAAACAGATGATAATTTTCTTTTCTCGCCTTCAGTCGTTTCATTTGCTTCCTGTAGCTTTTTAGTTAATACATTAAAAGCCGAAGCTAACTGACCAATCTCATCATCACCATAAACCTTTACTTTTCGTGTGAAATCTCCTTGTCCCATAACTACTGCCTGTTTTTTCATATCAACAATAGGACGTGTAATCGTCTGTGCTAACAATACGCCAAGAATCGCAGTAATAGCTAGCGCCATAATCGTACCGGTCATCAAAATTTGGTTAATTTGTTGCATTTGGTCATAAATTTCTTGCATAGATGCTTCAATATATATCGCACCTACTACTTCATCGTCTAAAATGACCGGGACTGCAATAACACCAACTGGACCTGTTGTTGGGTCTGTCATCGTAATAGGCTGAGACATTCCAGTACCGATGAGTGCTCTTTTTATATATACGTTTGTCGTTCGTTGACCTAAAATTGGTTGTTGGCGTGGGTTAGATACGCCTATAATCGTATTATTTTTATCAATAATTTGTACAAGGGTTGTATCCCTATCAAAGAGGTCTCTTAACAAACTATTTATTCTCGTATTAAAGTTCCGCTCCTCATCTTCTTCATCACGGCTTATTTCTTGTGCGACGTTGTAAGAAAGTAAATTTACTCTTTCTGTCAGTGATTCATTAAAATTAGATTGTAAATATTCATCTAATTTACCTGTGAAATATACACCTATTACTTGCATCGCAATAAGAATTAAGAGAACGTAAATAATAACGATTTTTACATGAATGGATTTATAAAATCGAATTTTATTCATGCTAGTTCTCCTGGTCAGCATTCCTTAAGTAGTAACCTACTCCTCTACGCGTTATGATCCACGTTGGGTTACTCGGGTCATCTTCTACTTTTTCTCGTAGTCTTCGTACAGTAACATCGACTGTTCGAACATCCCCAAAGTAATCATACCCCCATACAGCCTGTAGCAGGTGCTCTCTCGTCATCACTTGTCCAATATGCTTCGCTAAATAATAGACTAACTCAAACTCTCTATGCGTTAATTCGATTGGCTCACCACGCTTGGATACTAAATAAGCATCTGGCTGGATCAATAATGCTCCGATTTGAATGTTTTTCTTTTCTGTATCTGGTTCTTTAGATTTTTGATTTCTTCTTAAATTAGCCTTTACTCTCGCCACTAATTCACGAGTACTAAAAGGTTTTGTCACATAATCATCTGCCCCTAGCTCTAGCCCTAATACTTTGTCTATCTCCGAGTCTTTTGCCGTTAGCATAATAATAGGCATATCAAACTTTTTACGTACTTCCCTACATACTTCCATACCATCTTGATATGGGAGCATAATATCTAATAAAATGAGGTCTGGTTCATGTTTGTTCGTCATCTCTATCGCTTCATTACCATCGTACGCACATATAACCTCATAACCATCCTTTTCTAATCCGAACTTTAAAATATCTGCAATAGGTTGTTCATCGTCAACAACGAGAATTTTTTGCTTGTCCACTGTTATACCAGCTCCTATAGTAAAGTTACAGCTTTCTTTCATTCATGTTCTTATTCTATCATATAACGCCCTTAGTATCGTTACGTCTCCTGATAGTATTTTACCAAAAAATGAAGGTGTCTCAAAAGGATTGTTATATCCAATTGAGACACCTGATTATAATTCTTATCGATTTAAATAATCCATAGGATTTTTAAGTTGTCCGTTTACGTATACCTCAAAGTGTAAATGCACACCAGTAGAGTTCCCAGTAGAGCCCATTATACCAATTTTTTGTCCTTGTCCTACAGTTTGTCCAACACTTACATCTATACTATCTAAGTGAGCATACATTGTTTCCATTCCGTTATTATGATTGATTCTAATCGTATTTCCATAACCATTTTCCCAGCCAGCAGATTTAATTGTACCATTATCAGCAGCTAAAATATTTCGGTTAGTTGGTCTAGCGATATCAATCCCGCGGTGGAATCTTCCCCACCTAGTTCCCATATAGCTAGAGATATAACCACCTACAGCAGGCCAAGATAACTGTCCTGAACCCCTAGATGGAGAAGTTTTTGTTCCTCTTAATACAATTTTATTTTGTGCTTCTTTAATAACATCTTCGTTTATGACATCTTTATTGACTGCTCGTCCATTTTCATATGTGATCGCATACTCAATAACTTTTTCACCATCTTCACCCTCTTGGGTTACTTTCGTATCACCTTGCCACATATCACTGTCATCTTTTGTCTCAGTTTCATATTTAATTGTTTCATTATTTTTCTCTACTTTTTCGACGATTACTGTCGTTAAAGGCTTCAAAACCGTTACATTTATTTCATCATCGATTTGTAACAGCGTATCTTCTGTAATATCTGGGTTAATATCCATTAGGTCATTAATAGATAAATCATGTTTTTCTGCAATCGTTCCTAGCACGTCACCAGCTTGTACAGTATACGTTTCTTCTTCTAATGTACCTTTTTGAATTTTCTTTAAAACTTGATTCATCTCTAAAATATCATCTGGGTGAGCACTTGATTTTTTCCAATCAATTTCATCAGAAATATATGCATTAACGATTACTGAATCACCAATTTCAAGAGCATCTAAACGCTCATCAATATCTTCTTCACTTAGACTATTAAGCTCCTCTTCACTGATGTACTCTAACATTAACGCATTTTCTAAAGCCTCAATATCTTCATTTCTATCAACATGACCTATTACATTATCACCAATAGTGATTTCATATGTATTAGCATAAACCTCTAGCATGTCTTGAAAATATGAAAGTGTTTGTTCATTGTCTGCATTATGATAGAAAACTAATTCCGGTATAAAAGTGAGTGAGTCATCTAGTGTAAAATGAAAGTCGTCAAACTCTGCCGCTAATTCTCCAATGACTGTTTCTTTATATTTCTCAATTACCTCTGGATCATCAACAACTCCTAACCATTCATCTCCATAAAAAACATGGTAAATAGTTTGAATCGAAGAGTCTAAATTTTCCTCACTTGCTTTCACTTGATTCGAGAATAAAAGTAATACTATAAATAAACTTATTGATATAAGCATAAATACTTTTCTAAGCGAGTACTGATACTTTATGGGTGACGGTATTGAAACCATTTTTCTCCCCCTAAATGAATTTAATGTAAGCATTGATATTTTATCATATTATGATAGATTGTGGCATAATTCTGGAAAACGTAAAAAAATTGTATTATTAATGTTACAAGTTTTAAAACAAGTTTTACTGTTTCTGAAATAGTAAATAGTAAAAATGTCAGTAAAGCTTGATCTCATGCGTATTTGAAATTATATTTTACGATTTGATTCGTAACAAGAAAACATGATAAGCATTATCGTTTTTTGTAATAATATAGTAACAAAACAAGAAAAAATTTACATATCAAACACATGCTATATAGAAATAAAACTAAAAAGATAGTTTATAGTGATTATACGAACAGTTCAGCCTTGAAACTTTATCGTTATAAATCAAATTTAAACACAAAAAAACATTTTAACAATACAGAGTTAAGTATCATTAAAATGTACCATATACTATATAAAATGGTGCTGGCCAGAGGACTTGAACCCCCAACCTACTGATTACAAGTCAGTTGCTCTACCAATTGAGCTAGGCCAGCAAATAACTATATCAATGGTGGCTCGGGACGGAATCGAACCGCCGACACATGGATTTTCAGTCCATTGCTCTACCGACTGAGCTACCGAGCCATTAAACTACTAAAACTTGTCCTAATCAACAAAAAAAAATGGCGGTCCCGACGGGAATCGAACCCGCGATCTCCTGCGTGACAGGCAGGCATGTTAACCGCTACACCACGGGACCTCAAGTATTTTTTTAAAACAAAGTGTCTCATCTTTATGTATTATTTTGCTCCTGTGGTGAAAAAGCGCCTCGGCACAAAAAGTATAATGAAGATATTTCGATGAGGTTTTAAAATTTGGTTGCGGGGGGCGGATTTGAACCACCGACCTTCGGGTTATGAGCCCGACGAGCTACCAGACTGCTCCACCCCGCGACGTTATAAACTTTACCTATGTTGTTGTGTTATCTCTTCCCCAACATAACTTAGTATGTGAAGCGACAAGATTAATTATACCAATTTTATTTCAGTTTGTAAAGTTGGTGACCCGTACGGGATTCGAACCCGTGTTACCGCCGTGAAAGGGCGGTGTCTTAACCACTTGACCAACGGGCCAAACTGTAATGACTTATTTCAGCGACAAGATATATCTTACCACCTTTAAAATAATAATGCAATAGCTATTTCAAAATATTTTTTTATTGCTATCTAACCACCACCCTGTGGGATCTTCAGCTCACAACCTGTCCCTTCCTCTACATGCAACGCTCTGGAGTTGTATCCGTCGAGACAACTCGAAGCTTAATCGTGATGTAACGCTCGTCGCAGGCGTCTCGCACCTTTTGTGAAAATCAACATTAGCCTTTAACAGAGCCTTTTTTTAAAAAGGGGATTCAAAAAGTTTTGAGTCCCCCTCCTTATACTTTCATGTTTTATATTATCCGAAAACGCCTCTAATTAAATTCGTTTGATTTCTATCTGGACCAACTGAAAATACTGTTAAAGGAATTCCTGTTAACTGAGACACTCGCTCAATATAGTATAAAGCATTTTTTGGTAAATCGTGTAGCGATTTTACGCCAGTAATATCCTCATCCCAACCAGGAAGCTCTTCATATACAGGTTCACATTCTGCAAGAACCTTTAAACTTGCTGGGAACTCTTCTATTACCTCGCCTTTATACTTATACGCGACACATATTTTTAACGTTTCAATACCAGTTAAAACATCAATGGAGTTTAGAGATAAATCAGTGATTCCACTCACACGTCTTGCATGACGAACAACAACACTGTCAAACCATCCAACTCTTCTAGGACGACCAGTAGTTGTTCCATACTCATTTCCTACTTCACGAATTCTATCACCAATTTCGTTGTTTAGCTCTGTAGGGAATGGGCCGTCTCCAACACGAGTAGTATATGCCTTTGAGACACCGACAACATGATTAATCCTTGATGGACCTACACCAGAACCGATAGTAACTCCACCAGCAATTGGATTAGATGATGTGACAAACGGGTATGTTCCTTGGTCAATATCAAGCATTACCCCTTGTGCGCCTTCAAATAACACACGTTTCCCTGCATCAATAGCATCGTTTAGTACTACAGAAGTATCTGTTACATATTTTGCAAATTGTTGACCATATTCGTAGTACTCATCTAAAATATCCTCTATTTTAAACCCTTCAACTTCATAAAACTTTTCAAACATACGGTTTTTCTCTTTTAAATTATAAGCTAGCTTCTCTTCAAAAACTTCTTTATCAAGAAGGTCGGCAATACGTATACCCACTCGAGCAGCCTTATCCATATAAGCTGGTCCAATCCCTTTACGAGTTGTACCAATTTTATTTGCACCTTTACTATCCTCTTCAACAGCATCAAGCTTAAGATGATAAGGTAATATAACGTGTGCACGATTACTAATTCTTAAGTTACTTGTATCCACTTCGTGATCGTGTAAATATTTCAGCTCTTCTACTAGCGCTTTAGGATCTATTACCATTCCATTTCCGATTACACAAGTTTTATCACCATTAAAAATCCCAGATGGAATTAAATGCAGCTTATATTTTTTTCCGTTAAACACAATTGTGTGACCTGCATTATTACCACCTTGATACCTTGCTACTAATTCCGCTTGCTCTGATAAAAAATCAGTAATTTTTCCTTTTCCTTCGTCTCCCCATTGTGTACCAACGACAACAACAGATGGCATATGAGCACCTCCAAATGATTGTAGCTATACTTATAAAAATAATTTAAAAGATAGTAAAAAAATTTTAAAAGTTGAAAATCATACTTAGTATAACCAATAATTGTATGAACAATGAAAACCACAACTAGTTTATCAGTAAATTGTATAGATAGTCAATACAAATCCCGAACATTAAACTAATACACATTTATTTTGTTCGCCTTATGTATTATAATCAATAAAATTTCTTATTTTAACATAAGAAAGACTTAAAACTAGCTTTGTAGGCTAATTTTAAGTCTTTTCGTACATACAAGATGAAATATTGCCACGTGATTATGATCAGATTCCCTGTTATAAACCACCAATACCTTTAAGCTCCAGGTGGAATATCACTTTCGTCGTAACGTCTTTCTAAGTTAACGAATTTATTAAATTCTTTCACGAATGCTAACTCTACCGTACCTACAGGACCATTACGCTGTTTTGCAATAATGATTTCAATGATATCCTTCTTTTCACTTTCTTTATCATAATAATCATCTCGATAAAGGAAGGCTACGATATCAGCATCCTGCTCGATACTTCCTGACTCACGAATATCAGACATCATTGGTCTTTTATCTGTTCTTGATTCTACTCCACGAGAAAGCTGTGAGAGAGCAATAACAGGTACTTCAAGTTCACGGGCTAGTCCTTTCAGTGACCTTGAGATTTCCGAAACCTCTTGTTGCCTTCCTTCTCCGCTTCTTGCATCACCTTGGATTAACTGGAGATAATCAATCATGATCATTCCTAAACCACGTTCTTGCTTCAGTCGTCTACATTTTGCTCTTATTTCATTTACCTTTATACCTGGAGTATCATCAATATATATCCCGGCTTTTGATAAACTCCCCATAGCCATCGTTAGCTTCTGCCAATCCTCATCCTCTAGCTTTCCTGTACGTAACCTTTGTGCATCTATATTACCTTCAGCACAGAGCATACGCATTACTAGCTGGTCTGCACCCATCTCTAAACTGAATATCGCAACATTCTCATCTGTTTTTGTGGCTACGTTTTGGGTAATATTCAACGCAAAAGCAGTTTTACCAACAGATGGACGTGCCGCTACTATAATAAGATCATTTCTTTGAAATCCAGCAGTAATTCTATCTAACTCTGAAAACCCAGTAGGAATACCAGTAATCTCTCCAGCAGTATGTTGAAGCATCTCTATTTTGTCAAATGCTTCAACAAGAACATCTTTTATAGACACGAATGCGCCAGAGCTCTTTTTCTGTGAAACTTCTAGAATCGTTTTCTCTGCTTCATTTAAGATAGCATCTACATCTTCATCTGCTGCATATCCGTCAGATGCAATATCGGTTGCTACTCGAATTAACCTACGTAAAAGTGACTTCTCTTCTACCATCTGACTATAATAGTCTATATTTGCTGCTGTCGGTACAGCGTTAGCTAAATCACTTAAATATGATACACCACCGATTTCCTCAAGCCATTTCTTCGTTTGCAGCTCAGATGTTACTGTGATGAGATCCACTGGGTCTCCTCTTTGCGCAATAGTTAACATTACTGAGTAAATCCGTTGATGAGCAGCTCGATAGAAATCCTCTGGAACTAAACGTTCAGAAGCGGTGACAAGGGCTTGGTCATCAATGAAAATAGCCCCTAACACCGCTTGTTCTGCTTCCATATTTTGCGGTGGTGTGCGATCAGTAAATATATCACTCATGACATACTTCCCTCTTTTCCGCAATAGTGCAAATGATAATTACTTGTTGCTGCACTTCATTTTGTCATTTATTCTTCTGTTACATGAACTTTAACAGTTGCTGTTACTTTAGGATGGAGCTTTACTGGTACATTTGTATAACCTAATACACGAATCGGTTCATCCATTTCAATTTTTCTTTTATCCACTTTTATTTTCATTTTCTTTAATGTTTCTGCAATTTGCTTATTTGTAACAGCACCAAAAAGGCGACCATTTTCCCCAGCCTTCGCTTTTAAAGTAACAGTTAAACTTTCTAAATGCGCTTTTAACTCCTCAGCCTTTTGCAGTTCTTCTTCTGCTTGTTTTTGTTGGCTTTCTTGTTTTTTCTCTAATGTCTTCATATTGCCTTGATTTGCTTCAACAGCTAAGTTATTTTTTAATAAGTAATTTCGTGCATATCCTTCTGCAACGTTTTTTACTTCACCTTTTTTTCCTTTACCTTTAACATCCTTCAAAAAGATAACCTTCATGACGTCTCTCCCCCTTTAAAATAATCATCAATCTTATCTTTTAATAAACTCTCTACTTCATCAATATCTTTATCATCTATTTGAGTAGCAGCATTTGTTAAATGACCACCACCACTAAGTTTTTCCATAATTACTTGTACATTAATATCTCCTAGTGATCTAGCGCTAATGCTCACTCTTCCATCACTTAGTTTAGAAATAACGAATGAGGCTACAACATCATTCATAGTTAATAGTGTATCAGCTGCTTGTGCAATTGTTAACTGTCCATATGTTTCCTCTGGATTTCCTTTTGCAATTGCCATGCCTCCATTATAAATATAAGCATTTTCGATTAGCTTTGCTCTTTTTACATATTGTTCTATATCTTCTTTTAATAGCTTCTGAACGATCGTTGTATCTGCACCTTTACTTTTTAAATAAGAAGCAGCATCAAAAGTTCGAGATCCTGTTCTTATTGCAAAGCTTTTCGTATCAACTATAATACCAGATAATAGCGCCGTTGACTCAATCACATGCAATTTGGGATGATTTGGCTGGTATTCCAGCATCTCAGTCACTAATTCTGCAGTAGATGATGCATATGGCTCCATATAGACTAAAACAGCCTCTTTTATAAATTCTTCACCTCTTCGATGGTGGTCGATAACAATGATTCTGTCTACTTTTGTAAGTAGTCTCTTTTCAATGACTAATGATGGTTTATGCGTATCTACTACAATTAACATCGAATCTTGTGTTATTTCTTCTAGTGCCTCTTCAGGTGTAATAAATCGGCTCCAAAGGTTATTATGACTTTTTATTTCTAAAAGTAGCTTTTTAACGCTTTGATTCATATCTTCCGGATCAAGAACAATACTTGCTTCTTTACCATTCGCTTCCGCTATTTTCATCATCCCTATCGCAGAGCCAATCGAGTCTAAATCCGGGTTTTTATGCCCCATAATAATGATTTTATCACTTTCTACTATTAAATCTCTTATCGCATGAGATATGACTCTTGCTCTCACTCTCGTACGTTTTTCAACTGCATTAGATTTTCCACCGTAAAAACGAACCTTACCATTCGTCTGTTTAATAGTAACTTGATCTCCACCTCTACCAAGTGCTAAATCTAAACTTGACTGAGCAAGCTCTCCTAGCTCTCTTAACGGTGCCTTCCCACTTCCAATACCAATACTTAAAGTTAAGGAAACAGATTCCTTTGCAGTAACTTCTCGAACTTCATCTAATACTGTAAACCTATCCTCTTCTAACAATTCTAATGCCGCTTCGTTTAATATAGCAATGAAACGGTCTGAAGCTGTTCTTCTTAATAAAATGTCATATTGTTGAGCCCATTTGTTTAGTTCGTCAGTAACCTTTGATAGCAATTTGCTACGAAACTGATCATCTAATCCCGGAGTAACTTCATCATAATTATCTAAATAAATGAGAGCAATAACTGTTTTATCTCTTTCATATAGCTCTTTAATTTCTTCTTGCTGTGTAACGTTAAATAAATATAGTAGACGCTCATTAGCATCGTGAACTACTTTAAAATTATGTTCTTCAATAGAAACAGTGAATTCTCTATCTGTTTTTAATAGTTCTGGCAAAGTATTCGATAGTATGTTTAATGGCTCTCCAACACATTCCTGTTTTAAAAATTCTGTTACATATGGATTTACCCATTGAATTTTGTCGTTATCATTATAAAGAATGATTCCAAACGGAAGATTTGTAAAAGCCTCTTCCCCTGCCTTGTTTACTCTATACGATAAGGTCGATATATACTCTTTTAATTGATTTTCAAATTGTTTTTTCGCCCTATACATGAAGTAAAGCACAACAGTTAAACTACCAAAGGCAACTAAACCAAATTGCCAATGGAAGTATGTTAAAAATAATGAGATTATCACTGAAATTGTAAAGAGCGCGATAACATGGTATCCATGCCAGCGTTTTAATAAAAAATTCGGCATTGTTCACATCTCCTACTTCTGAGAGTTCAACCGCTTCCTTAATTCAAAACCTAAATCAATTATACCTATAATCCGCACAATGTATAATAGCATTGGCAATAGGAACAGTATTATCGTAATGATAATAGGTACAATCTTGTTTTTCTTCTTCATGTGAAAGAAAAAGAAGATGAATGCAAGCCCTTGAATCATCAATATTATATCTAATACAGGTGTTAAATTGGCGAGAACGATAAACATCGTTCTCCCTTCTTCTAAACCGATAAAAACAAAAATGTATGTTACTAAATAGTACCAAATGAAAACTTTAGGAAAGCTCCACTCCCTAAACGGTGGGAAAAGCGTTACTTGATATTTCTGCTTACGCATCCATAAAGAAGCTAACCATTGAACAATAAATGCATAAACGACACCTAAAATAATAATAATCGTTGGTGCAATATAACTTAAGTGGTCAATATACAAATTAATGCTATTTATTACTGCTTCATCATACTGTCCTAATACTTGAAGCATTTCTGCCGTTTGCTCCAGTGACTCTCTAAATAAATTTTGCAAAGCTTCTATTGGATTAATATTTAAGACTAAAATACTTCCAACATAATTAAAGATTAATGCTGAAATAAAAGCTAACGATCCTCCAAGAAAAACAGCAAATGCATGCTTCCCCTTTCTATATAACTCCCCTATTGTCACCCCACCAATCACAAAAGCAACTGTTATTGGAAGTGATAATGGAGTTATGAGAAAGAGTAAAAAGAATGAAAATAAAGCTAATAAGCCTCCTGCTCTTAATCCATGTTTATTAGTAAATAAAATAAACGGGATTGGAATTAAAAATAAAGTTATTAGACTAACAAAAGGAAGCCATATTGTTAAAAGAATTAAGATAATATATATAGCTAAACTTCTAGCCCCTTCCATGAGCATGTGAGACCGATTCATTTAATCATTCCCTCGTTTCCTATGTAAAATCAATATATCGCCATTAATTGTAGCATGAGTTAGTTCTTAAGAACAAAGGTTGTTTATCTATTCCCATTATACCCTTAATACGATTGAAGAATGGTACTTAAAATGTTTCATGTGGAACATTTTCAATTAGTGTATACTTTCAATTCTTAAGAATAAGAATTTATCATTGTAAAGGAAATATATTTTACAAATGAGTATACAGCAGATCTCTTCCTCTAAAAAATGGACTTAAGCTAGTAGATAATGGTTACATGAAGTTCATATCGATTCGATATTACTTATCGTAGACGGGAAGGGGAAAACTCTACGCTGTTAGGATATTAGATGTTAATCAGTGAAGTTAAAAGTAAATGTTGCCTAACTAGCATAGCTTAAGTAAGCATTCCTTGAGACAACTTTAACAATCGACGCAGAAGCTAGAACGTTTCCATGTAAATACTGATATACATTTATATGGTGAACAAAACTTCTAAATGTTGAACTACTTTTGATACTTTTCATTACATGTAATTTTATACTCACTTCTTTTTATTTAAACGTCCCGTACATTTGTATTTAATCTGTAAAAAAACACAGTAGCTCCGTCACTACTGTGTTTTTTGAACATTATTATTCAGTAACATAAGGCAATAATGCCATTGTACGAGAACGTTTAATCGCACGAGTTAATTGACGTTGATACTTTGCTGATGTACCAGTCACTCGGCGAGGTAAAATCTTTCCACGCTCTGAAATGAACTTCTTTAAAAGATCTGTATCTTTATAGTCGATGCTAGTAATTTTATTTACTGTAAAGTAACAAACTTTACGACGCTTTGGACGACCACGACGTGCCATGAATACCCCTCCTTCATTATTTTTTATTTATATAACAAGTGTCTTTTCATTTAAAATGGTAAATCATCATCATTAATATCTATCGGTTTACCGTCGTTTGCAAACGGATCATCGTTAGATGGTTTACCTTGGTTTCCTTGACTAAAACCTTGTCCGGGAGATTGACTAGGAGGTCCTTGATAACCACTTTGGCCTTGGTCAAAATTTCCACCAAACTGTTCACGGTTCCCACCAGAAGATGCATTTCTAGGCTCTAAAAACTGAACACTATCAGCAACAACTTCAGTTATAAATACACGGCGTCCTTCATTGTTATCATAGCTGCGCGTTTGAAGTCTACCGTCTACTCCAGCTAGGCTACCTTTTTTCAAATAATTAGCCACATTTTCTGCTGGTTTTCTCCATATAACACAGTTAATGAAATCTGCTTCTCGATTTCCTTGTTGATTGGAAAAAGGACGGTTTACCGCTAAAGTAAACGAAGCAACTGCAATACCGTTAGCTGTATACCTTAACTCTGGGTCTTTCGTTAAACGACCAACTAAAACAACACGGTTAATCATTGGATTCCCTCCCCGGAATACACTACTTCTAAATATCTATTTCTATCGGATTACTTTTCTTCTTCACGTACTACTAAATGACGTAAAACGTTGTCGTTGATTTTAATCAAACGATTGAACTCATCAATTGCAACAGTTGGAGCATTTACGTTTAATAAAACGTAAAAACCTTCTTTGAAGTCATTGATTTCGTAAGCTAAACGACGCTTACCTTTTTCCTCAACGTTTTCGACTTCTGCGCCATTATCCGTTAATACTTTATTGAAACGCTCAACAACTTCCTTTGTTGCAGCTTCCTCAAGATTCGGACGTACAATGTACATAATTTCGTATTTGCGCATGTGTGTCACCTCCTTTTGGTCTAAGGCTCCCCTTTCATGAGAGGAGCAAGGAGCAAAATATATCTGTATTGCTCGCAATTGAAAATTATATCAGATTATACAAGCATATACAAGAAAGTATTTGATTTTAAATAAATTTACCATTTTCTACAGCTTTATTATACTTTTTACAGAGCCTTACTGCACCTTCCGCTAATCAAATGAAAAATTAACATTAGTCAATACTTTTACTTACTAACTCTAATAAGAAAAACTTTAATCAGCTTTTACACTGATTAAAGTTTTTTTTTTACACATTAAATCTAAAGTGAATAACATCTCCATCTTGGACGATGTAATCCTTCCCTTCTAACCTTACTTTCCCATTTTCTTTTGCAACAGTCATTGATCCAGCCTCTATTAAATCATCAAAAGAAACGATTTCTGCACGAATAAATCCTCTCTCAAAATCTGTATGAATTACCCCTGCAGCCTGAGGTGCTTTCGTTCCTTTTTTTATTGTCCAGGCTCGGACTTCTTGTTTTCCAGCAGTAAAGTATGTTTCTAAACCTAATAATTGGTAAGCAGCTTTAATGAGTTGGTCTAAACCAGACTCTGCAATACCGAGTTCATTTAAGAACTCTTCTTTTTCTTCTCCATCAAGCTCTGCAATTTCAGATTCAATTTTTGCGCAAACAACTATTACTTCCGAACCTTCTTCAGCTGCAAATGCTTTTACCTTTTGGACATAAGGATTATCACTTACATCAAGTATTTCCTCTTCACTTACGTTAGCGACATAGAGGACTGGTTTCATCGTTAATAAATGTAGGCCTTTAGCAATTTTCTCCTGTTCAGTATTTAATTCCACACTTCTCGCTGGTTTTTCTTCCTCAAAAGCATTGCGAAGCTTGTCCAATACTTCAAATTCAGCCATTGATTGTTTATCTTTTTGTTTTGCTTGTTTTTCTACTTTTCCAATCCTTTTTTCAACTGTCTCTAAATCAGCAAGGATTAATTCAAGATTAATGACTTGGATGTCTCTTATAGGATCAACACTTCCTGAGACATGCGTAATGTTTTCATCATTAAAACAACGTACAACATGTGAAATAGCATCGACTTGGCGTATGTGAGATAAAAACTTATTCCCTAACCCTTCACCTTTACTGGCACCTTCCACAATACCGGCAATATCTGTAAATTCAAATGCTGTAGGTACTGTTTTTTTCGGTTCAACTAATTCTGTTAATTTATCTAACCGATAATCTGGTACCTCTACAATACCTACATTTGGATCAATTGTACAAAATGGATAATTTGCAGATTCTGCACCTGCCTGCGTAATTGCATTAAATAACGTTGATTTACCTACATTCGGTAACCCGACTATTCCAGTTGTTAAAGCCATTTTTTTGCTCCTTTATTAAAAATAATATTTTTATTGTTTAATATGTTTACATTTTACATTAACAAAGGCTCTTCTAGCATAGATTGTTGTTTTTAAGTATATTTATATGCTTGGCTGCCAATACAGGCGGAAGCTTTCCGCGGGCAAGGACACCTTTCGTTTCACCAAGCTGAAAAAAGCAACAAATTTTACGAAAACAGCCTAAACAAACAGTCATTCATCCTTAACAATTATAGGTTTTGTACTACAATTCCGCAAGTGTCTATACAGAAAGACTGAAAACAAGCTTCATCAAGCTCTTTTTAAGTCACTTCTTAGAAGAGTTGAAGAGATGCTGCCACATGCCTTTAAAGTAGTAGTGCTCTTCTCTCTACTACGCATGGCATCATTCTCACCAACAAGCTTTTTCTTTCAAAAAAAGAGACTTAATAGGTAACATCCCCCCTTTAAGTCTCTGATCATTATAAACTCATGCATCTTCTTTTATATAAAAATAAACGATTACTTTTAAATTAAATCTATAAGACCATACTGATTTCTTCCTTTCTCCATGCCAACACTTGCAAATGTAGTAGAAATAACATTCGACTACTTTGAAGCCAGTAACTCATGAATTAAAGTGGAAATCCATCTAAATAAACGAAATGAATAAACATACCTGTGATGTTATAGTTTGAAAAAATCTATACAATTAAACGAAGGATAGAGCACCTTTCAGTCGTGCTTTAATCGTCTTTTCTATTTAACACTCGTTTTACTTTCTTATTAAACTCTTTTCTAGGAAGCATGACACTATGATTACAACCACAGCACTTAATACGAATATCCATTCCCATTCGTATAATCTCCCATTTATTTTCTCCGCACGGGTGAGGTTTTTTCATTTCTACAACATCGTGTAATTCAAAGTTTGAATTTGACATACAAGCATACCTCCCTACTAAAAACTCATTTCTCAAAATTATACTATATGTAGGATAGTTTATGCTAACATCCTCTTCCTCTCAATTAACCGTATTATCGTCAAATTTATGGATTATTGGGTGTAATAGAATTGCTGCTAAAATATATAAGTTCAACACACCGTACAATGGATAAAGTATCGATATCAATTTTGCAAAGCCTATCGTTGTTAAAGGAACCATTAAAATGAGTAATAATAAGGCGATCAGCCAAAACCTCATTTTCAAATACTCATATAGTCTTGTACATAATCCAAGAATACCTGAAGCTGCTGTTGTAAATATTGCTGCCCATAATAAAACTGTCATCACGATAATCATAAAATAAGGATAGTTCTTTAAAATTGCAAATAACGGTATTTCATATAACATGACTTCATTAGCGACTTTGATTAGAGACTCATTATATAATAACGATACGGCCCCTAATAATAATGCACTTCCAAAGCTAGCAATGAGCATTTCTCCTTTTTGTTTAATTTTACTACCAATAGCCCCTATTACTGCAACTAGAGGTAATATATTTAATGCTGTAAAAGTAAAGGCTGATGGCCAATTATGCTGCTTGCCAAAATCCATCTCAACACTAAATCCTGTTGTGACTTGAAAGATTACCAATGTACCTACTAGGAAGGTAATTAATATTGGAATTATAAATGCATTCATCGATGTCATGCCGTTAATACCCCATATGAACAATAATACTAATAGACTACAAATGATAAATACTCCATACCAATATGGAATGTTTACAGCTTGTAATGTCGCTCCCCCACCAGCAATCATGATCATTGTAGTTGAAAATAAGTATAAAATAATCATCCCATCATAGATGCGAGTTATTCTTTTCCCCATTAACTCCGTTAATACAGGAATATAGTGTTCCGATTCTTTTTCATAGCTTATTTTCATAATGACATAGGTACATATGAAAAAGAGTATTGAAAACAAAACGATTGCAAATGTACTCTCTGTCCCAAAAAACTCCCATAGTTCTCTACCAGACGCATACCCTGCTCCTATTATTGTACCAATAATTAAAAACATCCACTTAAAACCAGATAGCCACATCTTTTTCCCCTCTTTTTCCTGTTTTGACGTATAGTTCTAAAAAAATATCCGTATACTGTTACTATTATTTTAGAAATGAGGGTTGTATGATGCTTTCTGGACAACTTTTTCCACAAAAGAAAAATAACTCATTTCGAGCCCATATGAAACAACCGATTGTCACTAGTGATATGGCCAAAAAAATCTACTCCTTGTTACCTAAAGATAACAATCAACAAATAATTATTGTTTGTATCGGAACAGATCGTTCAACTGGAGATAGTTTAGGTCCACTTGTTGGTACTAAACTGCTAGAAAGAGGCTGTAAAAGGTTCCCTGTTTTCGGCACGCTTGAAAAGCCAGTTCATGCAAAAAACTTGGAAGAGACATTATCTTCTATTCAATTAAACTATGATAATCCTTTTATCATTGGAATAGATGCATGCTTAGGAAGGCATTCAAGTGTTGGTTATATGACAGTATCTGAAGGACCTGTGAAGCCAGGTGCTGCTGTCAATAAGGTGCTACCTGACGTTGGGAATATTCATATTACTGGTATTGTTAATGTTAATGGGTTTATGGAAATGATGGTTTTACAAAATACGCGACTATCACTCGTCATGGATATGGCAGATATTATTTCAAGAGCGATATCTCGTGCTGCTAGATGGTTAGAAACGGAGCCTGAGTGGTTACGGAAGCTTAATATAGCCGCTATTGGAGATAAATACTGATTATATTTTTTAAAAATACTACATCATAGTTTTATTGTTGCGAACTTTACATTAATAAGACCAAATTATTCGAAGGAAGCGAATGTACTGAAGTTGAATTCAATTCCTTTACACAGCAAAAAAAAAGAAGGTGTTCAAGATAGATTCATATCCTTTTTGCACACCTTCCAACATATTTTCTGGCGATCTGAAGTGCTACAAACAGATTGCCCTATGTGAACATGAATAACAAAGTATACATAATTTAAAGCAATGTTGTAATGAAAACCCCAACGATTGCAACAGGTATTGCTGGTAATAAGTTTGCTACCCTTATTTTAGGAACACCTAATAAATTCAAACCAATTCCAAGTATCATAATACCACCTACTGCAGTCACTTCTTGAATGAAAGAGTTTAATATAGCTTCAGGAACCCATGCGTCAATAAAAGTCGCCGTTAATGCAATTGTTCCTTGATAAATCACGACTGGAATAGCTGAAAAAATGACCCCTATTCCCATTGTTGCAGCAAATACTATTGCAGAAAATCCATCAAGGACAGATTTTGTAAGTAGTACTGAATGGTCGTGTCTTAATCCACTATCTAATGCGCCTATAATGGCCATCGCCCCAACAACATAAAGGAGAGTTGCAGCAACAAAACCTTCTGCTATTTTGTCATCCTTCTTCTTTTTCATTTTCTTTTCTATTATTTCACCAACACGATTAAGTTTCCCTTCAATATTCCATGCCTCCCCTAATACTGCTCCAAAAGCAAGGCTTAAAATCGTAATTAAGAACTGTTCACCTTCTAGCGTCATTGATACACCTAAAATAATGACTGCTAGTCCAATCGCTTTCATCACTGTTTCCTGTAACCCTTTTGATAGTTTTTTGAAGTTGATTCCTATTAATGTCCCTACAATAATTGCTATTCCGTTAACGATTGTCCCAAACAAAACCATAAGTCACTTTCTCTCCTAACTGTAAGAAATTCTAACACATTATTGCTATTATAGTCTTTTCATTCTTTATTGTCATAAAGTGACTCTTTAAAGCCTAAATCAACAACAAAGCCTAACATAGCAATAAGAAAAGACTAAAAATGAGCTTGAAGAAGGACACTGAAAAGTGGCGTTCTTTCACTTTTTCAGTGCCCTTAAGCAATCTGCGTAGCCGACGCCATCGTTTAAAAGCCTGATAGGACCGGGTTTCTCCTATCATGCGAGCGACTGCAATACAAATAAAAGGCACTGAAAAGTTGTTTTATACTTTTTCAGTGGCCTCGCTCGAAGCTCGTCTTTAGTCTTTTCTTAGAATTATACTTTCTTCTTATCTTTTTAAAAATACTCGAAGGTTAGTGACCTTCGAGTATTTTAATTTTGTCTTATTCTTTTTCTTCGTTGATTAATTGCAGTATTCTATCTAAATCTTCTTCAGAGAAAAATTCAATTTCAATTTTCCCTTTTTTCTTTCCTTTTTTAATTTGAACATTCGTTCCAAAGTATTCTTTTAAGTGCGATTCTCTTTCTCTAATGAATGGTGAATTAGTATCCTTCTTTTTCGATTTTGTTTCACGTGAAACATTTTCATTTAAGCGTTGTACCAACTCTTCTACTTGGCGTACATTTAACTTCTCATTTACCACTTTTTTTAGCGTATTAGATAATAGTTCTTTTCTTTTTAACCCTAACAAAGCACGCCCATGTCCCATTGAAAGCTTACCTTCTGCTATCAACTCTTGCGCTAAGGATGGTAGCTGTAATAACCTAACATGATTAGCAATATGAGGTCTACTCTTGCCTAGTTTCTTCGATAACTCTTCTTGTGTAACATTTAATTGCTCCATGAGCTTTTGGTATGCTTTGGCTTCCTCAAGTGGATTTAAGTTTTCTCGTTGTAAGTTTTCTATAAGTGCAATTTCCATCATTTCTTCTTCCGTCAGTTTTCTGACGACTGCAGGAATAACAGATAGATTTGCAGCTTTTGCAGCGCGATAGCGCCGTTCACCAACAACTATCTCATACCCTTTAATACTTTTCCTAGCAATGATTGGCTGTAAAACACCGTGTTGCTCAATAGAAGTCTTTAATTCTTCAATCGCATCTTCTTCAAAGTTTTTCCTAGGTTGATAAGGATTAGGTCTCAATTCAGAAATTTCTATCTCCTGAATTTTATCTTTTTTTTCATCGATATTATCAGGAAAAAAAACGTTTATTCCCTTCCCTAGTCCTTTAGCCATTGCTCATCACTTCCTTAGCTAAATCGATATAAACTTCCGCACCTCTTGATTTAGGATCGTACGTAATGATTGGTTCTCCATGACTAGGTGCTTCCCCTAAACGAACGTTTCGAGGAATAATAGTTTTGAAAACTTTCTCCCTGAAATACTTTTTCACTTCTTCTATTACTTGTATCCCTAAGTTCGTACGTGCGTCGAGCATTGTTAATAGGACACCCTCTATTTCGAGCTCATTATTTAAATGCTTTTGAACTAATCTGACTGTATTAAGCAATTGACTTAGTCCTTCGAGTGCATAATACTCACATTGCACTGGTATTAAAACAGAGTCTGATGCTGTTAATGAGTTGATTGTTAACAAACCCAATGAAGGTGGGCAATCAATAATAATATATTCATAATCTTCCTTCACTTGCTCTATTGCTCGTTTTAGCCTCACTTCTCTTGAAATTGTAGGTACAAGTTCAATTTCCGCTCCTGCCAATTGAATCGTTGAAGGTAATATATGAAGGCCCTCAACCTTTGTTGGAATAATCACATCTTTTGGTTTCAAATCTTCAACGAGCACGTTATATATACAATGATCGACATCCCCTTTGTCAATTCCAACACCACTAGTCGTGTTACCTTGAGGATCAATATCTATTAATAACGTTTTATTTCCTAAATGAGCAAGACATGCACTTAAATTAACAGCAGATGTCGTTTTTCCGACACCACCCTTTTGGTTTGCAATGGCAATGACTTTTCCCATTATTTCACCTACCTTAAAACTACTATTTTCAAATCTATCTAATCAAAAAAATAAATAGCAACTTTTTTTATTTTATCATGAAAAAGCGAGAGAAAACGAATGTAAATGATAAAATTATAAAATTATTATTTACACTCGACATATAACGTACGAAAGTGATTGACTCGAAAGCGTTTCATTTACCTATTAAGCTACCTATAATCTATATATTGGGTAACAAAAGCCAATTCAAAGCCCACTATAACTGACTTTCTTATAGTGGGCGCACGCAAATTTAACCATTGTGAGAACTTTAAAATGAAGAAATTCCGCTAAAAATATAATAGATATATTTATAACAACTCGAATAAATTTTCTCTGTAAAAATATCGCATTTGCCTATGACAAATGCGACAACATATTTTTTCTGTATTTATTTAGGAATTCTAATCGTAAATTGATAGTATTCATCATGTTCTTCTTCAGATGTATCAACATTCATCCCCGTTTGGACAACCATATCTACTGATTTACGAATAGTATTCATCGCTAGC
The DNA here is from genome assembly GCF_000177235.2 of Evansella cellulosilytica DSM 2522. Classification (NCBI taxonomy): domain Bacteria; kingdom Bacillati; phylum Bacillota; class Bacilli; order Caryophanales; family Bacillaceae; genus Evansella; species Evansella cellulosilytica. Next base: position 4,672,983 of record NC_014829.1, read on the forward strand.
CTCATATCCCTTGAAACACTTTTTCTTAAAGGTTTCGGTTTCTTAGCGGTATTATTATTCCCTTCTAAGATCTTTTTTGCAGCTTCCTCTGTCTGTTTAACGTTTAGCTCTTCGTTTATAATTCGTTCTAATAGTTTTTCCTGTAGTTCAACATTTTTTAAAGCAATTAAAGCACGCGCATGTCTTTCGGTAATTTGTCGATTTAATAAGGCATCTTGAACTATTTGTGGAAGTTGAAGTAAACGTAATTTGTTCGCGATTGTTGATTGCCCTTTTCCAAGACGCTGCGCCAAGCTTTCTTGTGTTAAATTGTGAATTTCTAGGAGCTTTGCATAGGCAGTAGCTTCCTCTATAGAGGTTAAGCCTTCTCTTTGTAAATTTTCAATCAGTGCAACAGATGCAGTTTGAGAATCATTAAACTCCTTAATTATTGCAGGAATTGTTTCCCAACCGAGCTTTTGGACGGCTCGCCAACGTCTTTCTCCAGCAATAAGTTCGAAAATATCGTCTTCTCTTACTCTAACTACTATTGGCTGAATGATGCCATGTGTTTTAATTGTTTGTGCTAGCTCTTCAATTCTCTCATCTTGAAAGACAGTTCGCGGTTGAAACTGATTTGGAACAATTTTGTCGATCGGTAGTTGATGTACTTCTTCTTTTTCACTTATTGTAATTTCTTCAGTCTCTTCGTTCTTATCACTTAATCCAAATAATCGCGTAAACGGCTGTTTCATTCCAACACCACCCTCAAAAAAACTCCCTCTTTATCATTAATCATTCGGGATGAATGATAAAAGTCCTGCTTTTGTAGTTGATTAAAATCATATATTAGCCTCTCATTGTAACAGATTTAAAATTAGAGGTAACTGATATGAAGAAAGTCCATTCTAAAAATATGAGTATATAAATTGTTTCACGTGGAACATTTTATTTATTATTTATGAAAAACACATAAGTATCTATCATACTACTATTATAACTGTAAATGTATATCTAGTAAAATAAACTTTATTTTGGGTATTTTATAAAATTGTAAAATCATATGTCGTTAACGATTCATCTCTATGATTAGTATAGCGCTTTATCATAGACTGTATTGAGTTACTCAAGTAAAAATATAAAATAATACTTCTATTATAATAGATAGGATAATTTCAAACATACAATCTATATAAAAAAATATATTGTTTGTATTTTTCGTTTGATTATGAAATTAAATAAAAATCATGACTAGAAATTAATACAACAAAAAAACACACTAGTTCAATTGAAAACTAATGTGTTTTTTATTACTAGAAATATTTTCGTGGTAGTACATTCATTTTATAAAGGCTGCTTGTTTGGTAAGCCTGGCTTTCTTGGATATTTCTTCGGTGTCGACTTTAATTTTTTTATCGCAATAATATATCTTTCACTTTCTTCCTTAGGTAGCACAAAGTTATCTTCTGATATTAGTTCTCCACCTAAAGTAGAGATTGCTTTTTTCGCATCGACTATTTCACCTTTTGCACCAGCACCCTTCATGGCATAAAAGTATCCATTTTGTTTCACTAATGGCATACAAAGCTCTGCAAGTACTGGTAATCTAGCTACAGCACGTGCAAGTGCAGTATCATAAGTCTCTCTATGCTCCTTCTTTTTGCCAAAATCCTCTGCACGATCATGATAAAAAGAAACTTCTTTTAATGATAACTTTTCTGCTAAAGCATTGAGAAACGTAATTCTTTTATTTAACGAATCGACAATCGTGACTTTTAAATGAGGATAACAGATTTTAAGCGGTATACTAGGAAAACCTGCTCCAGCACCAACATCTACAATAGACTTCTGCTCCTTGAAGTCGTGATAAAAAGAAACCGAAACTGAATCAAAAAAATGCTTTAAATAAACATCTTCCTTGTCAGTAATTGCTGTCAAGTTCATTTTTTCATTCCATTCTACTAAAAGTTCATAGTAATCATGGAATTGCTTTAACTGGTCTGTATTTAAATGTATTCCCCGTTCAAGCAGGGCATTTAGAAATTGTTCTTCATTCATAGTACATCTCCCTAAATTGAAGCTTCCTATTGTTTGATCTTTTGTAATTTTCCTTGTTCCATATATACTAAAAGAATAGATACATCAGCTGGATTTACGCCAGAAACCCTAGAGGCTTGTGCCATTGACAATGGTCTCACTTCCGATAGCTTCTGTTTAGCTTCTGTTGCTAAGCCGTTTATTGCATGGTAATCTAAGTCCTCAGGTAATTTTTTGTTTTCCATTTTCTTCAGTTTATCGACTTGCTCAAGCTGCTTTGAAATATACCCTTCATATTTCACTTGAATCTCTACTTGTTCCGCTACATCATCATCCAACTTCTCAAGAGGAGGTACTATTTGCGCAATATGTGTGTAAGTAATTTCAGGACGTTTTAACAAACCTACTCCGTACATTGGTTCCTTTAATGGTGAAGAGCCAATTTCAGTTAAAAATTGATTTGTTTCTTCTGTTACTTTCACAATTGTTGATGCTAATCGGTCCTTCTCACGTTCTATTTGTTCCTTTTTAGATAAAAATTGATCGAAACGTTCACTTTTAATTAAGCCTATTTCATGACCAATTTCTGTTAGACGTAAATCGGCATTATCATGGCGTAAAAGGAGACGATATTCAGCTCTTGACGTAAGTAATCGATATGGCTCATTCGTTCCTTTCGTTACTAAATCATCAATTAACACTCCTATATAAGCGTCTGACCTTTTTAATATGACAGATTCTTTGTTTTGCGCTTTCCTAGCTGCATTAATTCCGGCCATTAAACCTTGTCCAGCAGCTTCTTCATATCCACTAGTACCATTAATTTGCCCGGCTGTAAATAAACCTTCAATCTTCTTTGTTTCTAAAGACGGCCATAATTGTGTAGGAACAATAGCATCATATTCTATTGCATAACCTGGGCGCATCATTGTGACGCCTTCTAATCCAGGAATAGATCGTAAAATATGGTGTTGCACATCCTCAGGTAAGCTCGTAGATAAACCTTGTACATACACTTCTTGCGTATTTCTTCCTTCAGGTTCTAAGAAAATTTGGTGTCTAGGCTTATCATTAAAACGAACAATTTTATCTTCAATTGATGGACAATAACGCGGACCAGTTCCTTCAATCATACCTGAGTACATTGGTGAGCGGTCTAAATTACTATTAATAATACTGTGAGTCTCATCATTCGTATACGTTAACCAACATGGTAACTGGTCTGTTATATACTTCGTCGTTTCATATGAAAATGCTCTCGGAACTTCATCACCAGGTTGTATTTCTGTTTTACTATAATCAATAGTTTGACTATTTACTCTTGGAGGAGTTCCTGTTTTAAAGCGAACCATCTCGAAGCCAAGCTCTTGTAGATGATAAGATAAATTTACCGAAGGCTGTTGATTATTAGGACCACTTTCATAAGATAAATCACCAATAATCACTTTCCCTCTTAAATATGTGCCTGTTGTAATAACAACTGACTTGGCATAGTACTCCGCTCCAGTTTGTGTAATAACACCTGTCACTTTATCATTTTCAATAATAAGTCGCTCTACCATTCCTTGACGTAGTAATAAATTTTCCGTTTCTTCTATCGTTTTTTTCATTTCGTGTTGATATAAAAACTTGTCAGCTTGTGCTCGCAACGCTCGAACCGCCGGACCTTTCCCGGTATTTAGCATTCTCATTTGAATATGCGTTTTATCGATATTTTTCGCCATTTCTCCGCCTAAAGCATCAACTTCTCGTACAACAATACCTTTTGCTGGACCTCCAACAGACGGATTACAAGGCATGTAAGCAACAGCATCTAAATTTAATGTGAGCATTAATGTATTGGCACCCATTCGTGCTGCAGCTAAACCAGCTTCGACTCCAGCATGACCAGCACCTATGACAATGACATCATATTCGCCTCCGTGATAACTCATCTTTCAACTCTCCTTCTTCAATTATTTCCCTAAGCAAAACTGAGAAAATAATTGATCAATTAAACTTTCATGAACACTTTCCCCTATTACTTCTCCTAATAGTTCCCAAGTTTTCGTTATATCAATTTGAATCATATCAATAGGTAGTCCTGCATCAATTGCTTCTAAAGCTTCACTGACAGATCGCAATGCTTCTTGGAGTAAGGTGATATGTCTCGTATTAGACACGTACGTTAAATCCGTAGTTTCAATATCACCTTGGAAAAATAACACTTTAATAGCTTCCTCTAGTTCGTCTACTCCTTCATCTTTAATTAAAGATGTGGAAACAATCGGAGCTTCATTCGCTAGCTGCTTTACTCGCTCCATATTAATTTTCCGTTCCAAATCGGTTTTATTAATAATAATGATTCTTTCTTTTCCTTTACTAATATGAAATAATTCCTCATCTGACTCTGTTAATTCCTCATTATAATTTAGTACAAGCAACACTAACTCAGCGTCTCCTACTACCTTTCTTGATCTTTCCACACCTATTTTTTCAACGACATCATCTGTCTCTCTTATCCCAGCTGTATCAAGTAATCTAAGGGGCACCCCTCGTACATTTACGTATTCTTCAATGACATCTCTCGTCGTACCCGCAATTTCAGTTACAATTGCCTTATTATCATGCACGAGATTATTTAATAAGGAAGATTTACCGACATTAGGCCTTCCAATAATAACAGTAGATAAGCCATCTCTTAAAATCTTTCCTTGTTGTGCCGTTTGCAGTAGATTTTCAATGTCTGCCTTTACATCATGAGCTTTTTCTTTTAGTAAAGCTAACGTCATCTCTTCTGCATCATACTCAGGATAATCTATGTTGACTTCAACATGTGCTACTGTTTCAAGTAAGTCTTGTCTTGATTTTTGAATTCGTTTTGATAATTTCCCTTCCAATTGCGACATGGCAACATTCATAGCCCTATCCGTTTTTGCTCTAATTAAATCAATTACCCCTTCGGCTTGTGATAAATCTATTCTACCATTTAAAAATGCTCGTTTCGTAAATTCCCCAGGCTCAGCTAGCCTTGCACCATGACTAATGATTAATTGGAGGATACGGTTGACAGAAATGATACCACCGTGACAGTTAATTTCTATAATATTCTCTTTCGTAAATGTTTTTGGAGCTAAAAGAACAGAAACCATTACTTCCTCTATTTTATCGTTCGTTTCAGGATCTACTATATATCCATAATTAATTGTGTGTGTTTCTACTTCCTTCAACGACTTTTTACCTTGATAAATAAGATCGGCAATGTTTACTGCTTCATCTCCACTGATTCTTACAATAGCGATTGCTCCCTCACCCATCGGTGTGGAAATTGCTGCAATTGTATCCATTTCCATCAGCTACACCTCCTCTATATGCTAAAAATGTTATTAACTATTCCCAATTCATAAGAATACCACATATTTCATATGTAAAAAAGTTTTCCACATTTAATCTCTCTTCTTCATCATTGGCAAAAAGATAAAAAATCATCCACAATTACTTTTTTGAAAATAATGCACCAGGAATTATCCACATGTGGATAATTAAAACGCTATATTTTTCTACATGTTGACAAAAAAATATAGAGAGTTATTCACATCTCATCTATAAGAAAAAACGTGATAGAACTTCTATTATCTCGTTTTTCTTTATTATATTTTCAAAAAAAAAGCACCGTAAAGGTCGTACCCTTTAAGATGCTCTACTGTATTATTTATTTTGGTGCAACAACTATTCTTCTATTTGGTTCTTCACCATCAGAATATGTTTTAATACCTTTCACATTTTGAAGTGTCGTATGAATGATTTTTCGCTCATGTGCATTCATCGGTTCAAGCTTTACTTCACGTCTCGTTTTTAATGCTTTGTTACTTAGTCTTAAAGCGAGTGTTTGAAGTGCGTCTTTTCTTCTTTCTCTATAGCCTTCTGCATCCAAATAAATTCGAATGTAATTTTCTGACTGCTTATTTGCAACTAAGTTAACTAAATACTGAAGTGAATCAAGCGTTTGACCTCTTTTCCCAATAAGAACGCCAATATCAACGCCAGTAATATTTAAAAAGAGACCTTCTTGTCTTTCTTCTTTGTCGACACTTGCTGAAATTCCCATTTTATCAATGGTATCTCGTAAAAATATGATGGCCTCCTTGACTGGATCAGCCTTTAATTTCAATTCAACTACAGCTGGTTTTCCACCTAATAAGCCAAATAAACCTTTTTGTGGCTCTTCCAAAGTTGTAATTTCTACTTTCTCTCTCGTCGTATCAAGCTTTTTAAGTCCTAGTTCAATGGCTTCCTCCACCGATTTTCCTGATACAGTTACTTTTCTCACTTGCGGTTCGCTCCCTCTGTTTTAGGATCTTTATCTTTACCTACATTAGGACCTGTAATGAAATACGTTTGAACGATCATGAATAAGTTACCAATTACCCAATAAAGTGCTAATGCTGATGGGAAAAATGCTGCAAATGCCATAATCATTAGTGGCATAATATACATCATCATTCGCATTTGCGGATTATCTGTAACCATCATCATTTTTTGCTGAATAAATGTCGTTGCCCCTGCAATTAACGGTAAAATATAATATGGATCTGCATGACCAAGTTCAAACCAAAGGAAAACTTGTGGGTCTAAATGACCATAATTTGCAATATCTACTTCCGGGTTTATATAAGGCGTTCTAATAATTGCATGATAAAACGCAATTAAAATAGGCATTTGAACTAAAATAGGTAAACAACCTGCTAATGGGTTTACCCCGTGCTTTTGGAATAAAGCCATTGTTTCCTGTTGAAGTTTCTGCTGTGTTTGTTGATCTTTTGCACTATATTTTTCTCTTAATTCTTTCATCTCTGGTTGAATTGCTTGCATTGCTTTTGTACTTTTTGTTTGTTTAATCATCAAAGGTAAAATTAAAATACGAATCAAGAGTGTTACGATAATGATAGATATACCAAAGCTATTATTAAAAATATTTGCAATCTCTATCATTAACCAAGATAGCGGGTAAACGAAAAATGAATCCCAAAATCCTTCTCTTTCAGTAGTAATTGGCTGGTCAATACTAAAACAACCAGTCATTAATAACATCAAACCAACTAAAATAAGTATTAAGCTTAATTTCCTTGCCACATGTGGTCCTCCTAACCTTCCTATAACATATTTTATATTTTTTTATAAAAACGTCATTATAGTTATTTACTTAAACAACCATCAATGACCAGAAAAACATTTGCACTGATTACTTTTTTTTTCATCTGGAACAGGATCAAAGCCTCCTGGATGAAAAGGTTGACACTTTAATATTCGTTTAAACGTTAACCAACTACCTTTAAATGCACCAAAACGTTGTATCGCTTCGATACTGTAATGAGAGCATGTTGGATAAAATCGACATGTCGGAGGTGTGAAGCGAGAAATATATTTTTGATAAAAACGAATAGATCCGATAAAGAACCTCTTCACTTTTTATTCACCTCGATCTGACTACGTTTAATCACTTTTCCAACCTTTAAAACATGTTGAATAGAGTCAGTTATTTGAAAAACACTCATATTTATAACTGGTTTTCTAGCAATTATTACAATGTCTACATTTTCTTTAATATGAGGTAATACTTCTCTTAATGCTTCTCTCATTAATCGTTTAATTCTATTTCTTTCTACTGCGTTCCCAATTTTCTTACTAACAGATAAACCTATTCGTGGGAGCGTTTGATCTTGTTTTATTAATGAATACATAACGAATTGCCGATTAGCTGCAGACTTTCCACGCTGAAATACGATTTGAAAGTCTTCATTTTTCTTCAAGCGGTTTTCTTTTTTCACCTATTACACCTCACTACCGCTACGTTATCATCCTTTAATTCAGGAAAATGATGTAGACAAATAACATTATAAAGAAAAAGTTGTCCTAACGCCAACCCTTATTCCTACTTTACAAAAGAAAAAGACCACTGAACTCTCAGTGGCCTACTATTATGCAGATAATACTTTTCTTCCTTTACGACGACGGTTTGCTAGAACTCTTCTACCGTTCTTTGTACTCATACGAGAACGAAAACCGTGTACTTTTTTACGTTTACGATTGTTTGGATTAAATGTTGGTTTACCCATCTATAACACCTCCTGCGGGAAATTACGAAAACGACAGTCTAATAAATTATATGAGAGTGACTATTCATTGTCAAGTTTTTCTCTTGTCTCATTTTTTCCGACAAAATGAACGATATCACTTTCTCGATCATTTTGCTACTGAGAAATTTTTCACAACATGTAAATTTTTATTTTTAACTTTTATGAAAATGCAGCCGACCATTTTCATAAAAGTTAAAAATTCATTTTGTTAAATAATGAGATTAAATTTTATTTGTGGACAACTTTCAACATTTTTTTATTTATTCCACAGAAATTTCGACAGCTTTTACACACTATATAGTGTTGTGGAAAACATTTCAACACAACCTGTTGAATTATGTGGATAACTCTCACTGCTTATTGCTAATAAAGCATTTATTTGATATTATATTCTTGTTTTTGCTAGTGGAAAACCTGTGGTAAAATAATAACTATCCACAACTGTTAACAACTATGTGGATAGTTATATTCATCTCTTAATAAGCTTGTCCACATAGATGTGAATACTATTGATAAACTACTTTTCTACTATATTATATGTTTTTCCACATTTTTTTA